>JANJTV010000118.1 GCA_024710905.1 Anaerolineales bacterium
AGGTCTTCAGGCTTTTCGGCCACTTCAGGGTCCAGATTGTTCTGGATCATACGGTAGGCAGCTTCGCTGAGCCAGTTCTTGCAGGTCAGTTCGATACCGCGTGGGGCGTGAACGATACGAGGATTGGGCATGGTTTCTCCTTTATTCAAACAAACTGGTATTTTCAATTTCGTCTTTGATGTATTCAACTATTTTTCGAACATCGTCACTTGAAAGTTTTGTTTCTTTAAACCAAGTAATATATCCATTTACTTTCTCAATTGGTAAAACCTTTGTATAACTGTTATCTGGTTTTTGTGGAATATGGCCTGTATATGCAATGATGCTCCTAACAGTTATGTCTATAAATCGACTGATAAGAATATAACAAACGTAGTTATGTCTCTTGATTTGCTGATAAGGATTAAAGTAATCGCCATCTTTGGAAAATTTATGACTCCAATTCTTGACCTCAATAACAAAAATACCCGCAGGACCAACTACTAAATGGTCAATTTGTGCCGACTTAAGCCACTCATCGTCAAATCGCATACTTGTATCTAATCTCAAATTCACATCATTGATAACATAATATTGGTCTGGCAACCGTGCTAAACAGTCGATCATTTTCAATTCAGCTACCGCACCAAAATAGGTTCCTGATTTTAATGTGGTCTCAATAGCCAATATCTGTTCCTTCAAATCGGCAATTTTCTTTTCAATACCTGCATGAAAAGCATCTTTTTTCTCATTTAATCGTTTGTTTTTTTCAGTGTGGGCTTTTTCAAGGGCTTTGAATTTGTTTTTAGATTGTCGGAAAAAATTCTGTTGTTTATTATGAATCTTTTGGCTCTGCAACTTAATTTGAACAATCTTAAACGCTTGGAATAGACGTTGTAGTAATTTTCCTTTATGCAGTTTTCTTTCTTGCATGTCCAATGCGGCAATTTGCTCAGAATACATCCTTTTTCGCTGAGTAACAAAAGCCTCATATCTTTTTACTGTATGATCATATTTAATCTTCCTATTATTAAGAGCTATAGAAAACTGCTGTTCTAAATCTAATTTATCTTTTTCGCTTTGTCCTTGCTCAACAACTAATAAAGCCTTTTTTTCTTTTAATAGAGTGGATAATTCTGTAATACTCTCAATCTTGACGTTTTTCTTGCCCAATTCATCTATTATTTGCTTGGATGCCCCACTTGTTCTCAAGACAGTTGCCATATCATCACCTTGAATGAAATTATACGGCTGAAATTAAATCTTGGATTGATACTAAAAAATTATTGTATTCCGTATGAAAAAGGGCTATGCTGGAGGTGTCAACAAAGGAGAAGACAATTATGAAACATTACCCACATCCCCTGCTGCTCTTGTTTACCCTCCTGGCCCTGCTCTTAAGCTCCTGCAACCTGCCCACCGGGGCAATTGAAGAACCCACCGCAGAGGCAGCACCAATCGCGGCGACCTCTACCCCGTCTCCCACTGAGACACCCGCACCGGAGGTGATTACCCACCTGGTACAGCCCATTAATTCCACCCT
The DNA here is from genome assembly GCA_024710905.1 of Anaerolineales bacterium. Taxonomy (GTDB): domain Bacteria; phylum Chloroflexota; class Anaerolineae; order Anaerolineales; family Villigracilaceae; genus JANJTV01. The sequence continues at coordinate 1,523 of JANJTV010000118.1, forward strand.
GGCCAATAACCAGTTAATCCCAGATTGCGATACCGGCATCCGCTCCCAGCCCGAACGACCGGATATCCGCCAACCCTGTGATGTTTGGGCCAGGAATTACCTTGAACGTCCGGCCAACCGCGAGTTAAACCAGTACTACCCAAACCTGGACATCCTGCGCGCCCAAATGGGCCAGGACAGCGAATGGTACTACGCCTGGATTAAACTCTACGAAACTGCCGTGGTCTATGATCCTTATGCAACCACCTACGCCTTTGAGTTCGACCTCGACTTTGACGCCCGTGGTGACATCCTGATCCTGGTGGCAGGGCTGCCCATCAATAGCTCAGACTGGACCACCGACGGCGTGCAGGTTTGGGCAGACACCAACAAAGACGTTGGCGGTAGCACACCAGCCGAACCTGACGGCCAGCCGGGCGACGGCTACGAAACCCTGATCTTTGACGGTGGCAAAGGTGACGACCCAGACCTGGCCTGGGCTCGCCGCTCGCCAACCGCAGCCAACCAGATCGAGTTTGCCTTCAAGCCCACCGCGGTAAACAATGCAGCTACCTTCTCATGGATGGCCTGGGCCTTTCGCAGCGACCTGACCCCTGCACAATTCGACTTTCAGGATAGCATTGACGCCACCATTGAATATGAATTCGATAACACCTGCAGTTGGGTCTTTGGTGGCCCGCTGCGCGGCCTGCGTACCCAGTGTGATCTGACCCAACCCACCCCCATCCCCGAACAGCAAGCCTGTGTGCCAACCACCCCGCGCCCAACCTTTTTGCATTACTGGGATCCGACCTCCTGTTCGTGGAAAATGTTTGTCCTTGTCTTCCCAACACCTACGGAGATCATCATCAAGTAAAAGTCAATCGTAACGCCCCGGAGAAGACTTCTCCGGGGCGTTTTGACAGTGGTGCTTCCCTCTGGGCTATTTGTTAACTTGCAGCGGCGAACTGTGCGAAGTTCGTCCCCTTTAATCGCTTCACCAGGTCATCCTGCGCATCGCACCACACAGCGCGCAACGGACATTCGTTGCCAAAGCTGCAGGCATCGTCATCGGTCACACACTCATTCAGTGTGATCGGCCCATCAATCGCCTCGACCACATCCAGCAGGGTAACCTCCTCTGCCGGTTTGGCCATCATCACCCCGCCGCGTGCGCCGCGTGAAGTGTGCAGCAGCCCGGCAATGGACAGCTGGGAGATAATCTTGGCCAGGAATGACGGCGGAATCTTCTGCTCCTCCGCAATCTGGCTGGTGGCAGCGCGCTGGTTGGGGTTCAGTTTTGCAATATATAGCACGGCGCGAATGGCATAATCAGCTTGACGGGTAATTTGCATAATGGGCCTCTATTCGTACGAATTGTACCTGTATTAGCAATTCTAGGGCGCAAATGCAAATCAGGCAAGTGATGGGTGTCACCCATGCAATATGACCTTTTTCGCCAATAAAACTCCAAATAAAATATGGAGCGCGGGTGAATGTTTCGCCCGCGCTCCATATTCTTTGCACCCGGCTAGCGAATCAACAGGTTGCCAGCCCCAATATCCACCAGGATGACCAGTTTCGGCCCTTCGCCTGCCCGGATATAGGTATCCCCATTCTGTTCCCAGCCACTGGCGGTAATATTCGAAAGGCCACCATTCACACGAATCTGGGCAGCAATACCTTCAGGGATCACCAACGTAATATTGCTCACCCCGGCGCGGATGGTCACCGAAGCATCCCGCTGTAACTCACCACCAAAATCCAGCGTGTAATTGCCGGCCCCGCCTTCAAATGAAATCGTGGAAGCATTGGCATTCGCCAGGTTGAGAACTGTCACGTTCGAAGCGCCGGTCGTGTACTCAAAAACGCCCATTTCCTCTTCATTTGGCTGAGAGAAATCCAATTCCACATCTGCCGCGCCGTCACGGATACTCAAATCAGTCAGCGCCAGGCCGCCAAAATCGAATCGGCCTTCGTAAGCACCGGCCTCAATTGCCAGCGCCAATGGCTTCTCGCCCAGATTGAGAACCCATTCATTTTTCAGGCCGCTCAGGTCGGGTACTGCGTTCACCACATATTCACCCTGTTCCACGCGCACTTCGCTGCCTTCGGTCACAACGGTTGGAGCAAAATCGGCCACGTTAAACGTCGCCGTCCCTTCCACCAACTGGCTGCCAGCCCCACTCATTATTTCCAGTTCACCGGCCCCAAACTTCAACACCAGGCGGGCCTCCCCTTTAGGATAAGTCGCCGAAATGGCCTCAGTCACTTCCGGCCCGACAGTTTTAGCCTGGGGAACATCGACACGAAAACCGCAGGCGCTCACGACCAGGGATAGTGCGGCAAATACAACAAATTGTTTTTTAGACATTTCAACCTCCGGGACGAATCCCTCAAATTTGAACCTCGCTTAATCTTACGCGGCAAACCGTTAAAAGGTCGCAACTCGGCTGGCTTCTCCCATCCGTGTACCGTTTCAGCAGGTGTTCTCAGGCTTGAGGGGTTTCCCGGTACAGTTCAAACACATCCCCCAGGTCTTGCACCAGCACAGAATCGGGCGAAAGCGCCACACGGATGCACACAAAAATATCCCCCGCCGCGCCGCCTGCATTGAAAGCAATCGCCAAAAATAATAAAGAAAGCCATTCCGCGGGCACAACCAGCAGGGCCAGCAACCCGAGCGCGGTCAGTAGCACCAGCGGGGAAAGCCCGATCACCAGGTAAGGCCATTTTGCAAAATACCAGCCCGGCACGGCGGCATAGGCATAACCCGCCCCCAGCCCAAAAGAAGGCCGTGCCCGGCTGAACCACCAGAAGAACAGGCCATGGACCAGTTCATGCAGCAAGATTGCCCCGGCAATCGCGGCCAGCGAAACCGCCAGGCTTAACAGCATTTGTTGTGTTCCTAAAATGGAAAGCGTAAAGCCAGGTCGCCAGGTATTAAAAGCCTGCACCAACAACCAGGCCACGGCAAAATACCAGATTGTAGCACCCACCTGCAGCAGGATATTCAGGCGCGGGTCTTTTTTCATATCCAGCCGCCAGGCCAGGGAATGGGTTTTGGGAAGGGTTTGGGTGGCGTGTGTCATAGCGAAGCAGATAGGATGCGGCGGCCAGCCTCAATATCCGCATGTATCTGGGCCACCAGCGCCTCGATGCCGGGGAATTTCTGTTCGCCGCGCAGGCGGGCTACAAAGGCCAGTTTCAACGTCTGGTCATAAATATCGGCGTCGAAGTCCAGCAGGTGGGCTTCCACCCGGGCAGCGGTTTCACCTTCGGTAAAGGTTGGGCGTACGCCTATGTTGACCATGGCCTGCAATTTTTTACCGCCCGCCCAGGCCCAGCAGGCATACACGCCGTTGGCCGGGACGACTTTACGAACATCCACTTCCACGTTGGCGGTCGGGATGCCAATCGTCCTGCCCCGCCCATCCCCACGAATCACGTTCCCGGAGAGGAAATAAGGGTATCCCAGGAACTGCCCAGCTTCGGCCACCTCGCCTTCGGCCAGCAGTTGCCGAATCCGTGTGGATGAAACGACCGTTTCATTAAACGAAATAGCGGCTTGGGGGAGTACGTCGAATCCCATTTTTTGCCCCAGTTCTGCCAGGCGGGGAACATCCCCGGCGCGGTTGCGGCCCAGGGCAAAGTCATATCCCACAAACAGTTTTTTCAGGCCCAGGTGCTTTACCAGCAGGGCAACATAGTCTTCGGCGCTGGTGGCGGCCAGTTCGGGGGTGAAAGGCTGGGTAATAACGGCATCCAGACCAAGGCCAAAAGCCAGTTCAGCGCGTTCGGCGGGCAGTGTCAACAACCGGGGGGCGGGCCTGCCGAGCACCTGGGATGGATGCGGGTCAAAGGTAAGCAAAACGGCAGGGGCGCCGTGTTGGCGCGCATCTGCCGTAAGGGTTTTAATCAGGCTTTGGTGGCCGGTGTGCAGGCCGTCGAACACACCAATGGTCAGCCAGCTATCGGAGAAATTGGCCGCTTGCAGGGACGGGTAATGCTGCATGGTTACTGGAGGAAAACCTTTTTAGGTTGCAGTTCGTTGGTGGCTTCGTCCAGGAACATTAACGCCACCAGTTCACCTTCCATGGAGACAGCCCGAATCAGGCCTTCACGGGTGGCTTCGGTGCCTTCCGGGGCAGGGATGCGATGGCCATGTTTGACAGCATCCACCTGTTCGGAAGTTAACTCCACCATCGGCATGTCGAGCGCTTCGGCTGCCGGGATGACATGCTGATACCAGTTGCCGGTGACAAAGGCTTCGCGCAATTTTTTCAAAGGCACGGCGTCACGCAGGCTGAAGCGGCCACTTTTGGTGCGGCGCAGGCCTGTTAAATAAGCACCATAGCCGAGGTCATTGCCAACATCATGTGCCAGCGAACGAACGTAGGTGCCGGATGAGCAATGCACATCCACAACCACTTCGGGCGGGGCCCACTCCAGCACCTCGAGGTGATAAACGTTAATCTTGCGCGGCGCCAGGTCCACTTCCTCGCCTTTACGAGCCATGTCGTAGGCGCGCCGACCCTGCACTTTAACAGCCGAATAGGGCGGAGGGGTCTGTTCAATTTCACCGACATATTTTTGAAGGGCCGTGTTGAACTGTTCTTCGGTCACATTGATGGGCGAGGATGTTTCACGGGTGAAGCGGCCATCGGCATCGTAGGTGTCGGTCGTTGCGCCGAGGCGGATGATGGCCTGGTAACGCTTGTCTGAGGCCGAGACGTATTCACTCAGGCGCACTGCCGGGCCGAGCAGGATGACCAACACACCCGAAGCGCGCGGGTCGAGGGTGCCAGTATGGCCGACGCGTTTCAGGCCGGTGCCCATCCGGATGGCCTGCACCACGTCATGTGAGGTCATGCCGGTGGGTTTGTCCACGACCAGCGCGCCTGATATTGTATTAAGAAAGTCCTGGTTTTTTGGTTGCATGGGATAATTCCTCCTCTGGAAGAAACCCCCCTATTTTCTGGTTATAGTTCCAACATCTCACGGGTGGTGCGCAGCACCAATGGCTGGATTTCGGCCAACGACCCGGGAATATCGGCCCCGGCAGCGGCCTGGTGCCCCCCGCCGCCAAAGTGTTTGGCAACTTTTGAGACATCCACACCCGGCTGCAGGGCGCGCCACGAAATCTTGACATGCTGGTCTTGCTGTTCAACGAAGATCATGCCTACGGCGTGATTATCTATGGAAGAGATGATGTTAATCAGGTCGGCGTCGTCGTTGCCTCCGTACCCGGCCTGCTTGCGGTCTGCCAGGGTTAGCGTGCCCCAGACAATATTATTCTCGGTCTTTAAGTTGGAAAGCCCGGCTCCCCAGTAGCGCGCAGATGGGTAGGAGCGGCGAGTCAGGGCGCGGGCGTACAAATCGGGCAGGTCAATGCCGGTTTCCATCAACACAGCCGCCTGCCGCAGGGCATCAGGGTTCATATTGCTGGTACGAAAACCGAGCGTATCGGTCACAATGCCGGTTAATAACGAAGCTGCTGCTTCCGGCGAGATGGTCAACCCCCAGTACGGCAGGTGATCGGTCAGCATAGCGCAGGTTGCCACTGAGTCGGCTTCAACCAAGTTGATCTCAGCGTATTTTTCGTTGGTAATGTGATGATCAATATTAATATCCGGCATGCGCAAGGATTCAAAAGGCTTGCCGGTGCGCTTGTAATCGGCGCAATCCAGTGTGATGAACAGGTCGAAGCCGTCTTCGGGCTGTTTCTTGATCAGGTTGCTGTTCGGCAGGTGACGAAAGGAAGCGGGCACCCCGTCTGCAAGCACCATCTGGACGGTTTTCCCAGCCTGTTGCAGGGCCGTTCCCAGCGCAAGCACAGAACCAATCGCATCACCATCCGGGCGGACATGCGACACAAGCAGGATGTTGCTGGCTTTCCCCAGCTTTTTCTTTATCACGGCATCTAACGTGGAATCCATACGTTCTATTAACTATACTCCCTATTGCAAGTTACTTGTCTTTTGGTTCGTCACGAATCTGTGATAACAGTCTTTCAATGTGGTCAGCGTTTTCTGGGGTTGGGTCCCAGTGAAAACGCAGGCGCGGGAAGGCGCGAAGCTCTACCCGCGTAGCCAGGGTGCGGCGCATAAAACCGCTGGCACTGTTCAGCCCGGCCAGGACCTCCTTCGAGCGGGAGGCACCTTCCACTGCCGAGACGTACACCTCGGCATAGGCCAGTTCCCGATCCACCCGCACGTCGGTGATGAACACCTGGTGCAGGCGCGGGTCGCTAATTTCCTTAATCAGCATCTCCGACATCTCTTGGCGGATGCGGTCGGCGATGCGCTCCAGACGTAAACCGGAAGGCATGACTTACTCCGATTTTTCCATAATATAGCACTGAACGACATCCCCCTTTTGGATGTCGTGGAAGTTTTTCAGGCCAATACCGCACTCAAAACCCTGGCGCATTTCCTTGACATCTTCCTTCTCGTGCTTGAGCGAACCAATTTCGCCTTCGTAGACCAGGTCACTGCCACGATACAGGCGCGCCTTGCCATTACGACGGATTTCGCCTTCGGTTACTCGGCAACCGGCAATCTTGCCAAGTTTGGAAATGGCAAAGACCTCAAGCACACTGGCCTTGCCAAGCGGTTTCTCAATAAATTCCGGCTTGAGCATGCCCTTAAGGGCTTTCTGCAGGTCTTCGGTCAGGCGGTAGATGATGTCGTACAGGCGGATATCCACGCCCTCGCCTTCCGCCAGGCGGCGGGCCGCCACTTCAGCCTGCACATTGAAACCAATCAGGATGGCCTTGGAAGCCGAAGCCAGCATGACATCGTTTTCGCCAATGTTACCGGTTTCGGAATAAATTACTTTAACCGCAATATCGCCGGAGGACAGTTCGCCAACTTCCTTCACAATCGGTTCCAACGAGCCTTGTACGTCAGCCTTGATGATCAGGCGCAGTTCCTGGGCCTCGCCAGCCTGGAAGCGGGCGAACATATCTTCAAGGGAGGTCTTCTGGGCCACGGATTGCTGCTTGGCGGCTTCCAGCCGTTCGGCAACCACCTGGCGGGCGTCGCGGTCACTGGCGTACACTTCAAATATCTGGCCTGCGGCGGGCACATCATTCAGGCCCATCACACGCACCGGGGTCGCCGGGCCAGCCTTGGCCAGCGGCTTGCCTCGGAAGTCAAACAACGCTTTCAGGCGGCCAACAGAAGTGCCGGCCACCACGATATCACCATTTTTCAACGTACCGTTTTGCACCAACAAGGTCGCCATCACACCCTTGGCTTTGTCCAGCTCGCCTTCAATCACCGAGCCAATCACCTTGCCTTTCGGGTTGGCGCGAATGTCAATGCTATCCGCCACCAGCAGGATGGCCGTCAGCAGGTCGTCAATGCCCATTTTTTGCTTGGCAGAAACCGGCACAACCGTCGTATTGCCACCCCAGTCATCAGGGACAAGTTCCAGTTCGGCCAGCTGCTGTTTCACAAAATCCGGGTTGGCGTTGGATTTATCCACTTTATTGAGCGCCACAATGATCGGCACACGGGCCGCGCGGGCATGTGCAATGGCTTCACGGGTTTGGGGCATAACACCATCGTCCGCGGCCACCACCAGCACCACAATATCCGCGCCCTGGGCGCCGCGTGCTCGCATGGCCGTAAACGCCGCATGGCCGGGGGTATCGAGGAAAGTGACCAGGCGGCCCTGTTTTTCAACCTGATAAGCGCCAATATGCTGGGTAATGCCGCCCGCTTCACCGGCAGCCACATCAGCCTGGCGGATGGCATCCAACAGGGAGGTTTTGCCGTGGTCAACATGCCCGAGGATGGTCACCACCGGCGGACGCACGACCAGATCGCCTTCCTTTTCGGATGCAATTTTCTGCCTCCAGAGCGGAATCTCGCCCGTCTCCTCCGCCTGGGTTTCAGCTACCGATTCTGGCACAGCTTCAAAGCCAAATTCCGCCGCAACAATGGCGGCGGTATCAAAATCGACTGCCTGGTTGATGCCTACCATCACACCATTGGTCATCATCTTCTTGATTGTGTCAATCGGGCTGACGCCCATTTTCTGGGCCAGGTCACGAACAACAATCCCTGATGGGATCTCAATACGTTTATCGCTCATATCACACCTCCGTCGATGAAGGCAATTCCTGCTGTGTGTTGTGAGCAATAATGCCGGTTGGCTTTCGGCTACATTATTACATTACACCAGCGGGAGCAGCCGCTTCATCGTCTTTTTCTTCCGGCAGGCCCCGCATGTATTCTACGAGGCCCTGCCGGTCTTCATTGGTAAGATTTGTTTTCAAGGCTGCAGCCAGCGCACCTTTCAGGCCGCGCTCCCAGCATGACAAACGGTCATGCAGGTAGGCGCCCCGTCCTGGGAGTTTCCCGGTGGGATCCACCTTGACACCCTCAGGCTGGCGGACAACGCGGATTAACGTCCGCTTGGCCAGTACTATCCGACAACCAACGCAGGTGCGTTGGGGAATATGCCTGGGTTTGGAAGGTTTCGCAGCCAACTTTGCCGCTCAACTACCAGTCTTCATCGCCCCAGCCAGCATCGCCGCGTTTGTGTTTCTTGCGCGCCACGACCTCACCACGGGCTTCATCAAATTCGTAGGCAACTGATTTCTTGCCTTTTTTGCCCTTCTTATCTTTGTCATCTTCTTCCGTTGTTGCTTCTGTACTGATGACTTCGGTTTTCAGCGTAAACATTTCTTCGAAGGACTTCATGACCTCGGCTGCTTCTTCTTCCGTCGCCTCGGTCTCTTCCACTGCCGATTCAGCCACAACAGCGGGCTGCTCTTCGAGCACGGCCTCGGCGGCCGGGGCTTCTTCTTCGGCAACAGGAGTTTCTTCAACCACTACTTCTTCCACCACCGGGATTTCAAAAGTCGCCCCGGCAATGGCTTTTTCAATCGATTTCATGGCCTTGGGGCCAATACCATTCAGGCCAAGCACCTTTTCGGGGTTGAGCTTCATGGCCAACAGCAGGTCGCCCGCTGTGCGATATTCCGCTTCGGTCAGGATGGCATACACTTGCTCAGACAGGTTGAGAACCTCCAGCGGCTGCTCAAACGCCAAGTCCGGGATGCCAACCTTGGCTTCGGCCAGACGGTCGGCGGCGGCCTGTTCTTCGGCGCGAGCCTTCTCAATCTGGCGGCGTTCCACACGATCAATGAACTGGGCCAGTTGCTGGTATTCTTCCGGCGTCACCGGGCGGCCTTCAGCCTTCTTGCCCAGGATGGCCTCGATGTTCGGGATGGTTTCGGCCTCGGCCTCGGCAATGTAAGCCAGTTCGGCATTGTTTTGCAGTTTCAAGAGCGAATCGCCAGTCGCTTCGACCACACTCTTGATGTCAATGCGCCAGTTGGTCAGCTTGGCGGCCAGGCGGGCATTCTGCCCATCGCGGCCAATCGCCAGGCTGAGCTGGTCTTCCATGACCACTACAGTGGCGGTTTTTTCCTCAGTCAGGTAAACGCCAGTCACGCGAGCCGGGCTGATGGCCTTCTGGATGTACACCACCGGGTCCGGATTCCACTCGATGATGTCAATTTTTTCGTCATGCAATTCTTTCACAATGGCCTGGATGCGCACACCCTTGACACCCACACAGGCGCCCACCGGGTCCACGCCCGGCTGGGTGGCCGAAACAGCCACCTTGGCGCGCTGGCCCGGCTCACGGGAAATAGCGCGAATCTCGACAATGCCATGATAGATTTCGGGAACTTCGTTCTCAAGCAGGCGGCGCAGGAAGTTGCGATGCGCGCGGGAAAGCACAATCTGTGGGCCGCGCGTGCCATCCTTTGCTTCCAGCACAATCGCACGGACACGGTCATGCACCCGGAATCGCTCACCGGGGATTTTCTGATTGGCGGGCATCACGCCCTCGGCCTTCATATCAAGACCGATCGTCACCATCTGGTTATTAACCGCCTGCACCACGCCGCTGATGATCTCACCGACCTGGTGTTCATAATGCGAAAGCTGCGCGCTGCGCTCCGCCTCGCGAATACGTTGCTGGATGACCTGCCGGGCGGTTTGGGCGGCCACGCGACCAAAATCTTTGGGGGTCGACTCAACCACAACCATATCGCCTAATTCTGTTGTCGGTACGACCTCGCGGGCAACCTCCAGCAGTACTTCGGTGCGGTGGTCCTGCACATCTTCCACCACTTCCTTTTCGGCGTACACGGTTACCTTGCCGGTCTCAGGGTCAATTTTGGCTTCCACGTGCTGGGCGCTGGATGCGTTCACCGAACGGCGGTAGGCCGAAACCATAGCCGTCTCAATCGCCTGCAGGATGACTTCCTTCGGTAATTGCTTTTCTTCCAGCACTTCATTAAAAGCCAGGCTAAACTCGTTTTTCATCGTACAAAAACTCCATGGGGTCTTATACAAGCAGAAAAGTGGGGGTCGCCCACTTTTCGGTGCCTGCGATATTGAACTGACGACTTGAATTTTAGCACACACGCCATAAACCCGCAAGATTTGGCGTACCGGGCAGGTATAATCTTGAGCCATGAGCCAGCCAGACCCCAAAACCGTCTACGTCGAGGAACTCTTCAGGCGCATTGCCCCAAAATATGACCTGATGAACAGCCTGATGTCACTGGGCCAGGATGTGGATTGGCGCACACAGACCGTGCGCCGGGCCGCACTCCACCCCAACGCCTCACTGTTGGATCTCGGTACCGGAACCGGGCGCCTGGCAAGGGAAGCCCTGGCGCAGCAGCCCAGGGCGCGCGTCACCGCCGCCGACCTGACCCTGCCAATGATGCAGGCGGGCCGCCAGCAGGGCGATCGATTCCAATGGATGGGAGCCAACGCCCTGCACCTACCGTTTGCCGAAAACAGTTTCCATGCCATTGTTTCCGGCTTCCTGATGCGTAACGTCACCGACCACATGCAGGCCCTGCGTGAGCAATACCGGGTGCTCAAACCACGTGGCCGGATTGTCATCCTCGACACCACCCGTCCGCGCCGTCATCTGCTTTCACCACTGATCTGGCTATACCTGCATGTAATCATCCCTGTGCTGGGTAGAATGATTGCCCGGCAAGGCGAGGCCTATACCTACCTGGTACGCTCGACCGAAGCCTACTACACGGCCGAACAACTGGCCGCCCGCATGGCAGCCGTTGGCTTCAAGCGCATTGGCTTCGAGCGGTTTATGTTCGATACCATGGCCCTGCACTGGGCGGAGAAATAACCTTTCCATGAGCAAAGAACGCGATATGCACAAAGCCGCCCTGCGCGGCGAACCATCCTATGTGTGGCGGGCCGGGCAGCAACGCCGCCTGGAAATGATTCAGCGTGCCGCCGGGGAACGCATCTCAGGTCGCATCCTTGAAAACGGCTGCGGCGTGGGGATGTATATCGAGCACATGAAACCCTTTGGCGGCGAGATTCACGGCCTGGAATATGATTTCGAGCGCGCCCGTGAGGCCGGGCAGGCCCACCCGCGCATCCTCAACGCCGCCGGGGAAGCCCTGCCCTACCCGGACAACGCCTTCGACCTGATCCTGAGTCACGAGGTGCTGGAACATGTGGCGGATGACCGACTGTCTGCCGCCGAAATCGTCCGCGTGCTCAAGCCTTGTGGCCGGGCAGTAATTTTTGTGCCCAACATCGGCTACCCGTTTGAAACACACGGCATTTACTGGCGAGGAGAGTATTCCTTTGGCAACAAGCTGTTCATCAACTACCTGCCGCGTGCCTGGCGCAACAAGCTGGCCCCGCATGTGCGGGTGTATTCCGGTAATGACATGAAGGAATTATTTGCGGGTTTACCGGTCACCATTGTTGAATCAACCATCATCTTTGGTGCGTATGACAACCTGATTGCCCGTTTTGGGATGTTGGGAAAAGCCTTGCGGGGCGTGCTGCAATTGATGGAAAAAACACCCCTGCGCTGGTTTGGTCTGTCGCATTTCTGGGTGGTGGAAAAGAACCCGGTATAACAAAAGGAGCTCGCGTAATGCGAGCCCCTTTTGTTCATTTCATCGCTTCCCTGAAGTCGTAAATACCATCTATATAGGCCCACTTGCTGTCACAACCCGGGCAGGCCAGGTGGCTTTTTTGATTCTTAAGCGGGTGGCTGGCACATTCCGGGCATCGGAACCAATCAGAGATATTTTCCGGGAGCGGGTTGGCCGGGCCGTCCGACAGTACATTTTTGGTAAAGACGCTTGGCGTGAGCTGGAATAGCGCCCCGCTGGGCTGGAAGAATCCATCCAACGCGGCCAGCAACTTTGCCGGGAACAGCCGCTTAAGCAGGCCGAGCCGGAAGTGGGAAACCGTGCGAACCTGTTTAACGGCGAAATCGCGTTCCCTGAGCCAGCCAAAAATCGCCCGGGGGTGGAAGTCAAAATTCAGGGCCACGAATTCGACCGGTTCAAGCGTGAACGGGTTCCAATCCTGCTTCTTGAGCAGGTAACGCAGGATGGCTTTCAGGTTGAGTTTGTTGGCAAATTCCAGGATGAAGGTTGCGCCGGGCTGGAGCACACGCCGTACCTGGGAGAGGGCCTTGGGGGCATCGGCCATGTGGTGCAGGGTGCGAATCATGGTTGCGCCATCAAACAGGCCGTCCATAAACGGCAGTTTGTAGATGTCGGCGGCAATGTAAATGTAGCGGGAGGCATCGTCACCAAGGCGCTGGCGGGCCTGCTGGAGTTGGGTACGCGAGTAGTCGAGCAGGACAACCTGCCGATAACCGGCGTAGCGCGGAGTGTTGCGGCCTGCCCCCGCGCCTAACTCGAGCATCAGACGCCCACCCGAAGGTAGCATGGCTTTGAGGGCTATGGCCTCGGCGGCGTCTTCATAGGCCCGACCACCCTGATCCCAAAAGGAGGTCTGGTAATCGGAGCCTTCGTAATCGCAAACGGGAGGGGTTGTCATAGGAGCAGCAATAAGCTTTTAGCGGTCAGTTTTCAGTAGAGTAATGAATGCAGGGTATCTGTTTTTGAGATACTGGTACAGCCTGAAAATCAGGCGCCAGCGCCCAAATGTACCACATTCTGAACACTGACACCTGATTACTGACGACTGTTTACTGATTACTTGCCGTTAAACCCACGACCAATGCCACGATAGTTGAAACCGTAGTTCTTCATAATAGCAGGATCGTAAATGTTACGGCCGTCAAAAATAACCGGGGTTTTGAGCAGGCTTTTTACTTTTTCCAGGTCGAGTTGTTTGAATTCGTTCCACTCGGTGACAACGATCAGGGCATCGCAGCCTTTGGCCATGTCGTAGGGATCGGTATACATTTTGACAGCGGGCAGCAACGGGGCAGCGACTTCCATGGCAACCGGGTCATACCCGCGCACAGACGCGCCATCTTCCAGCAATTCCTGGGCAATGTCAATTGATGGGGCATCTCGCATATCGTCGGTATTGGGCTTGAAAGCCAGGCCCAGCAGGCCAATGGTTTTACCCTTGAGCGAGCCGCCCAGTAGTTCTTCCGTCCAGCGCACGGCGGATTTGCGACGGTCGTAATTCACTTCCATGACGGTGTTCAGGATGCGCGGGTTGAGATCTTTATCCTCAGCCATGTAGGCCAGGGCCAATACATCTTTGGGGAAGCATGACCCACCCCAACCCAGGCCGGCATCCAGGAAATGGCGGCCAATGCGGGCATCGTAGCCCATGCCAGCGGCCACTTCCTTTACATCCGCGCCATAGGCTTCGCAGATTTCGGCGATTTCATTGATGAATGAGATTTTTGTCGCCAGGAAGGCATTCGAAGCGTATTTGATCATTTCAGCTGTGCGCAGGTCGGTGATGACGATTGGCGCACGCAGCGGCAGGTGCAATTGGGCCACCTTGTTGGCGGCTTCGCGGTCAAATGAGCCGATTACCGTGCGGTGCGGTTGCATAAAATCACCAATAGCCGAGCCTTCGCGCAGGAACTCCGGGCAGGAGACCACAGCAAAATCAACCTGTTTCTTCTGTTCACGCTTGACAATGTCGGCCACCCAGTCACCGGTGCCAATCGGCACCGTTGATTTGTTGATGATCACCAGGGGGGCAGCCATGTGCTCAGCAATGGATTTTGCCGCCGAGGCGACGTACTGCAAATCTGCTTCGCCATTGACGCCCGAAGGTGTGCCCACCGCAATAAAGGCAAATTCCGTGCCCTTGAGCGCTTCGGCATAGTTGGTCGTGAAGCTCAGGCGGCCTGCATTTACATTGCGGCGAACAAGCTCTTCGAGACCGGGTTCGTAGATGGGCATGATGCCCTTTTTGAGATTTTCAACGCGTTTTTCGTTGACATCGAGGGCAATGACTTTGTTGCCCAGGTCGGCAAAACACGCGCCCGTGACAATGCCGACATACCCGACGCCGATGACACAAATTTGTTTCATGTGCTTCCTCACTATGGGCTGAAAAAGGATTTGTTGAAATATACCAAAGAACAGGGGAGCGATTCTCACTTTTATTTGTGATAAATATCACAAATCAGTGCCTACATCCCCATCCGTAGAATTGCCAACATTCCAAAGACCAGTACGACCAGCACGCCGCCAATGGCAATGTTATTGGTTGAAGTGACATCTTTAATCCGGTAATACGGGTAAGCCTGGAAGACCTCCAGGCGTGGCCCGGCAAACCAGCTAAACATCAGCCCGCCAAGCAGGCCGCCCATGTGTCCCCAGTTATCAATGCCGGGAGAAAGACCGATTAAAAAGTTGATGCCTGCAATGGTCAGCACACTTTGCAAGGCTGCCCGCGCCCGCCCGCCGAACAACTCGCGGTTCCGGTACAGGAAAACCGCCTCCGCGCCCAGCAGGCCAAAAATGGCCGTTGAAGCGCCCAGCGATGGGTTCGGGGAGAGCAGGAAGGAGATTACGTTCCCGGCGAACGCGCCTGCCAGGTAAAGCCCCAGGAAGCGGGCATGGCCAAACTCCCGTTCCAGGCTGGAGCCAAACGAGAGCAAGGCATACATGTTAAAACCAATGTGTAGCAAGGAGCCATGCAGGAACA
>JANJTV010000027.1 GCA_024710905.1 Anaerolineales bacterium
TAGGGCTTCATGTTGCCCAGCAGGGCTTCAATGCTCATCGCGGCGGCAATCTCAGCCTGCTTGATAAAGCGTTCCATGTCGTAAATATTGAGCGCCGAAATGGAGGTCAGCAGGTTGGAGCCATTAATGGCAGCCAGCCCATCACGGGCATGCAGGCCGGGGATGGCAATTCCCGCTTTGTCCATGGCCACCTTGCCTTGCATGCGCTCACCGTTGTAAAAGGCCTCCCCTTCGCCCATCAAGAGCAGGGCCGCCTGGGCCATCGGGGCCAGGTCGCCGGAAGCGCCCACTGAACCCTTGGTGCAGACCACCGGTGTCACCCCTTTATTGAGCATCTCCACCATCGTCAGGGTGATCTCAGGGCGGCAGCCTGAATTGCCATGCGCATGCACATTGATGCGACTGGCCAGCGCCGCGCGGACGTGCTCAATGGGTGCCGGGTCGCCAATCCCTGCGGCGTGGTTGTAGATCAGGTATTTCTGGAATTCTTTCACTTGCTCATCATTGAGCACTTTTTCAGAAAATTCGCCAATGCCGGTATTGGTACCGTACATGATCTCTTTTCTGGCCAGTTTGTCTTCGAGCATGGTGCGGCAGGTCTTGATGCGTTCCAGTGCCGCGGGCGCGAGGTCCACTTGCTCGCCAAACCGGGCAATCTGGACGAGTTTTTCGATGGTCAGGGAAGAACCGTCGAGAAGGATGGGCATGTGTATCTCCTTGGAATGGGGCTGATAGGCCTATTCTACTCCCTCCCACCCAACCTGGCATATTTATGTTTTCACCTGACATGCGGAGGGACTATAATCTACACAATCACCCTGACAACCGCAATTTTTGGAGGCAAATATGCCCGGCCAACCCGTCGAACACCAGCCATTAACCATCCTGCAAACCCTGATTCGCTTCGACACCACCAACCCACCCGGCAACGAGGCCGCCTGCATTGCCTATATAAACGACCTGCTCAAAAAAGCGGGCATCGAAAGCCAGGTATTTGCCAAAGCGCCTAACCGGCCCAACCTGCTGGCGCGCCTACCCGGCAAAGGCAACGCCGTGCCCTTGTTGCTCTACGGCCACGTGGATGTGGTCACCACCGAAAACCAGGCCTGGGAGCACCCGCCGTTCAGCGCCGACATCGTGGATGGTTTCGTCTGGGGGCGCGGCGCGCTGGATATGAAAGGAGGGGTGGCGATGTTAATCGCTGCCTTCCTGCAGGCCAAAACTGAACAACTGGAACTGCCCGGCGACCTGCTGTTGCTCATCCTGAGCGACGAGGAAGATAGCGGCGATTTCGGCGCAAAATTCCTGGTGGATGAACATGCCGACCTGTTCAAAGGTGTACGCTATGCACTGGGCGAATTTGGCGGCTTTTCACTGAGCTTGGGCGGCAAGCGCTTTTACCCGATCCAGGTGGCCGAAAAACAGGTCTGCTGGACGAAGTTGACCGTCCGCGGCCAGGGCGGGCACGGTTCCATCCCCGTGAAAAATGGGGCAATGGCAAAATTGGCCGCCGCGCTAATCAAACTGGATACGAACGACCTGCCGGTACACATCACACCGGCAGCAAAGGAAATGTTCACCGCCATGGCCGCTGCGCTGGGTGGGGCCAGCGGTTTGCTCCTGGGCCAGCTGACCAACCCGTTGTTAGCTGATTCAGTCCTTGGGCTGCTGGGCGCACGCGGCAGGATTTTTTACCCGCTGGTGCGCAATACTGTCAGCCCGACCATCCTGCATGCCAGCAGCAAGATTAATGTCATCCCCGGCGAGGTCTCTGTAGAGTTGGATGGCCGCCTGCTGCCGGGTTTCACCCCGCAGGACATGCTGGGCGAACTGCGCCAGATTCTTGGTAATGAGGTTGAACTTGAAATCGTACGCCACGATCCCGGCCCGGCAATGCCGGATATGGGCCTGTTTAACATGCTGGCAGGCGTGCTGCGCGAAGCCGACCCCGCGGGCAACCCCGTGCCCCTGATGTTGAGCGGCGTCACCGATGGGCGTTATTTTTCACAGATAGGCATCCAGACCTACGGGTTCCTGCCCATGCAGCTGCCAGAAGATTTCAACTTCAGCGCCACCATCCATGCCGCCAATGAACGCATCCCGGTAGCGACATTAGATTTCGGAGCCCGGGCCATTCTCGAAGCAATCAAAAGGGTTTCATGATGAACGAAGAAAAAGAGTACCTCCCCAAATCGGTCATGTCCATCCATGCCCACCCGGACGACCAGGAATTCTCCATTGGCGGGACACTCGCCAAATGGGCCGCCAATGGCTGTGAGATTATTTCGGTAGTCATCACCAGCGGCGACGCCGGTTCAAACCACCCGGAGCATGACTCCCGTTATAAGCCGGTTCTGGCCAACATCCGCGAAGCGGAACAGCTGGCAGCTAATGAAACGCTTGGCATCGGTACCACGCTGTTCTTGCGCCAGCCGGACGGGGAACTGGAACCAACCATCCCGCTCAGGAAGGAGATCACCAAACTCATCCGCCAGTACAAGCCGGAAGTAGTGCTGACAGGCGACCCCCAGGGCCTGTTCTATGGCAACGGGTATATCAATCACCCGGACCATCGCGCCGCGGCCCAACTGGCTCTGTATGCCACCTTCCCTTCGGCGGGTAGCCGCCTGTTGTTTGCTGACCTGTTGGAGGATGGCTACGAGCCGCACAACGTCAGCCGGGTGTATATTCATGGTTCGGAAAAACCGGACACTTGGGTGGATATTTCAGGCCAGATTGACCAAAAAATTGACGCCCTGAAAAAACACGTCTCGCAGGTGGGTGACTGGAAAGATATGGAAAAAGTGATTCGTGACTGGGCTGCCGAGGACGGCAAGGAAAAAGGCTTTGCTTTTGCGGAAGCCTACAAAGTGATGATTCTGCAGCAGCAGGAAGAAGAAAAACCGGAGAATTAAGATGCGCTATAAATTACTGGGCCGCAGCGGCCTGCGTGTGTCGGACCTCTGCCTGGGGACGATGACCTTTGGCGAAACCTGGGGCTGGGGCGCTTCAAAAGCCGAGAGCAAAAAGATGTTCGACCTGTTCGCCAAAGCAGGCGGGAATTTTATTGATACCTCGGTCAATTACACAGACGGCACCAGCGAAGAATTCGTGGGCGAGTTCAGCAAAAGCGATCGCGACCATTTTGTGATTGCCACCAAATACAGCCTGACCCACCCGGACAGCACAGACCCCAACAGCGGCGGCAACAGCCGCAAGAACATGATGAAATCCGTCGAACGCAGCCTGAAACGCCTGCAAACCGACCATATTGATCTGTATTACCTGCATATCTGGGATTATATGACGCCCGTGGAGGAAGTTGTGCGCGGCCTGGATGACCTGGTGAAGCAGGGCAAGGTGCTGTATGTGGCCTTCTCAGATACGCCAGACCATATTGTGGCCGAGGCCAACACTCGCGCCGAACTGATGGGCTGGAGCCGTTTCATTGGCTACCAGGTGCCTTATAACCTGCTGCGCCGCGATATCGAACGCGCCATTATGCCCACCGCCAAGCACTGGGAAATGGCCCTGCTGCCCTGGGGGCTGATCTCTGCCGGGCTGTTAAGCGGGAAGTTCCAGGGTGAACTCAAGGAACCCACCCGCCGCGACCCGAACGCCATCCAACTTAATGATAAACAAAAGGCTGTGATTAACGAGGTACAGGCCATTGCCGGTGAAACCGGGCGCAGCATGGCACAGGTGGCCATCAACTGGGTGCGCCAGCAACAGCACAAAGCCCAGATCATCCCCATCCTCGGGGTGCGCTCAGCCAGCCAGTTAAAAGACAATATGGGCGTCCTGGGATGGGAATTGACACCGGAACAACTCAAACGGCTGGATGACGCCAGCGCGATTGAGATGGGCTTCCCGCACGATTTCACGCCGGGCAACCGGTATCTTTATGGCAAGACGTATGACAGCATTGATCATCACCACCAGTAACAGGCTGTAAATTGAGTTCTGGCGAAAACTGGTTAGGCAGTCTGCTGGCTTAGGTATTTTTCCCTGTTGGCCGTACGGGCAATCTTACCACTGGAGGTTTTGTGCAGCCACTTGGGCGGCACCAGTTGCACCAGCCGCAAGGCCACCGCCGAATTTTTGGTCACATGCTGGCGGATTTCCTGCGCAATCTGCTGCAGGCGTACATCATCCGTCTCTTCCGTTTCAGCCAGCACAACCACTTCCTCAGTCCCTGCGTTCTCGTCATACACACCAAAGGCTACCACCCGGCCAGGGTGAATCCCTGCCACCTGGTTCACCAGGTTTTCAATGTCCTGCGGATACACATTCTTCCCGCCGATGATCATCATATCCTTCTTGCGGCCAGTGACGAATAATTCCCCACCTGCCAGGTAGCCATAATCGCCGGTCAGGTACCAGCCATCCTTAAAGGCTTTTTCGGTAGCGTCTGGCCGGTGGTAGTACTCCGTCAGCATCGAATCGCTTTGCAGGGCAATTTCACCAACCTGCCGTTCCGCCAATTCACGGCCATGCTCATCTACAATGCGCAATTGCGTATTCCCAATCACCCGCCCCGATGAAAACATCCGCATGGCAGGCTGGCCATTTGTTGCCGGGCGGGCCACATGCTCATGCGCAAAAGCCTGCCGGCCGATCTCTTCCATCACCGGACCGGTCAGCAAGTCACTCTGGCTTACCCCGAAGACATTTTCTGCCATCGCATAACAGGTATGCAACACGCCCGGCTTTAAGCCATACGGCGCAAATTTCTCATAAAATAACTGATGGCTTTCCCACTTCACCGGCTCAGAACAATTGATCACCGCCCGCCAGCTGGAAAGATCCACTCCCTCCATATGCCGGTCGCGAATCTTCTGGGCGCAAAAGTTATAGGCAAAATTTGGCAGCCAGGTTAACGTGCCTTTGTATTGCGACACCGCCTGCATCAGCCGTTGCGGTGCGCGCACCCAGTCGAATGGCGACATCAGCACCAGGGTATTGCCCGAGAGAATCGGCAGGATGAACCCGGCAATCAGCCCCATGTCGTGGTACAGCGGCAGCCAGGAGACGAACACATCCGCCTCACGCAGGCCAATCGCCTTGCCGTAAGCTTCGAGCTGATTAATCACCGCCTGGTGCGATAAGGCCACACCTTTTTGCAATCCCGTCGAGCCTGACGAATGCTGCAAGAGGGTGATCGCCTGCGGCGCCTGGCCCAGCCCGGGCAGGTCCACCGTTTCGACAGGACTCACCGCCCCAGGGAATTGTCCCGTTTCCAGGATGGTGCAGGGTTGCCTGGCCTGTTTCACCACAGCCTGCACATCCGGTCGGAAATCCGCATAGGTCAGGATGGCCTGCGGGTAGGTAATTTTCAGCAGGCTGGCCAGGTCTTCACGATATTTTTCCGGTGACAGTTTTTCGGTCAGGAACGGCATGATGGATGGCACAGCCCCATACAGGATGGCCCCGTAGAAAGCGTATAGCAAATCCATGCCGTGCTCCAGGATCAGGATGACCACATCGCCCGGCTTCAATCCGTGTAGCCGGTAGAGCCGCGCATACCCCGCAGCCTGTTCAACCAGCTGGAGGTATGTAATCGGCACATCCTCCTGCCCGGCAAACTGTAAGACCACCGCCACCTGTACGGGGCGGGAATCAAACTGCTTTTTCAGGAGAGCGGCCAGGGTGTGCATGCCCGATTCACATCCTCGAGCGGATTAAATCTGCGAGCTGGGTGAGGGTGTCAAATACGGATGCATTCAGTTCCGTATCCGCAATCACCACGCCATAGTTATCTTCGATAAACAAGGCCAGATCCACCAGGCTGAACGAATCCACTAGGCCGCTGGAAATCAGCGCTTCATCCGGGGCAATGGCCCGGCCTGGCTGCTTGAGCATTTCGCTGGCAATGTAGCCAGCCAGTTTTGTGATCATATCGTCCGTCATAGTCCTCCGTATCGGGGCACATTATAGCAGGGTGAAAGTATAATACCCTGCCTATGAGCTTCACAAGTTTGGCCTTTATTGTTTTTACAATCATCGTGCTGTCCACCTACTGGCTGGCCCGACGGCGCGAATGGCAAAACCTGATTCTGCTGGCCGCCAGCCTGGTCTTTTACGGCTGGATTCACCCCTGGTATGTTGCACTGATTGGCGCATCCACCCTGGCGGATTATTTTCTCGCCCGAGCCGTTGCAGCTGATAAAATGCGCTCCCGTTCCTGGCTCACCCTGAGCCTGGCGCATAACCTGGGTGTGCTGGCTTTCTTCAAGTATTACGACTTTTTCAACGAGGCGCTGGCAGCCCGGATGGCGCAGGTTGGGCTGCCAGCCGATGCCCTGCTGGTTAATATCCTGCTGCCAGCAGGGTTGTCGTTTTATACACTCAAGAAAATCATTTACCTCCTGGATGTCTCCCGGGGTACCTTCCAACCCACCCACAGCCTGGTTGATTTTGCCCTGTATGTTTCGTTTCTTCCACAGGTGGTGGCCGGGCCGATAGACCGTCCGCAAACCCTGCTGCCACAGATTCAATCCAACCGCACCTGGTCATGGGATTTCCTGGCCCAGGCCTGGCCTTTATTCGTAATGGGATTCTTCAAAAAGATTGTGATTGCCGATACCATCCAATCCATTGTCAACCGCATCACCAGCCTTGACGAACCGTCCCGGTTTATGGCCCTGCTGGGCGCGCTGGGCTTTACCCTGCAATTGCTGGCCGATTTTTCGGCCTATACCGATATTTCACGAGGTACAGCCCACCTGTTTGGTTACCAGACCTCTGAAAACTTCAAACGGCCTTACCTCGCTACAACCCCATCCGAATTTTGGAATCGCTGGCACATCACTCTCTCAACCTTCCTGAGGGATTATATTTTCTTCCCATTGCGACGCGCCTTGTTGAAGGCAAAAACCTACCCGGCCTGGTTGGTACAGGCGACCCCACCCCTGCTGACCATGCTCATCAGCGGTATCTGGCACGGAGCAGGCCTTACCTACCTCGTCTGGGGGATTTATCATGGCTTCCTGAGCCTGGGGTACCAACTGGCAGGTATTCAAGGGGATTGGAAGCCCGCCAACCTGTTCAAACGGTTTGCCGCCTGGCTGATGATGTTTTCCTTTGTTGTCTTCGGCTGGATGATTTTCCGTGCGCCATCCATCGATTGGGTTGCGAGAGTTGTCTTTTTGGCGCCCTGGATGAACTCTCCGGAAGAATGGATTATGGGCGTGGTGGTCATCTCAATGCTGCTTTTCTATGCAATACCGTTATTCATAAAAATTGGCCTGGATCAGTGGGTAAAACCGGATTCCTGGTGGATGGCGGGGTATTATGCGATCGTAACTGTGATGACCATTCTTTATGTCAATTCATCCACAACAGACTTTATCTACTTCCAATTTTAGGATTTCAATGGCCGGTTTCCGAAAATACGTTCTACTGCTCGGTTTTCTCTTCATTACTTTATCGATTGTCGTCAGGCAGGCCTACGACCTGCCCTACCCGGCCCAACTCGGCCCGCAGTTCGATAACTTTGTCCGCATGGAGGACCGGAATCGAATCTCTGAAAAACAGGCCGAGATTGTCCTGTTGGGAGATTCGATTCTGGCATTGGGAATGAACCCGGCACAATTGGAAAATCACCTGGGGAGGGTTGTATACTCACTGGCCCGTCCTGGCTCAGCCTCTGCATCCTGGTACTTATCTTTCAAAAATATGATTGGTTATGCTTCGCCGCGTCCCAGGTATGTTGTCATTTTTTTCAGGGACAGCATCCTCACTGCACCAGGCTATCGCGTTAACGGTAAGTATTTTACCCTGATAGACGAACTGGCCTATCGCGATGACACCCTGGTGATTGAAAAAGCGTTTGTCCAACAATCCGGCCCCTTGGAACAGTTTATTGAAAAGTACTTCCCGGTTTATTCCGGGCGGTTACAGGTGCGTGAAACCCTTGATTATTACATCCGCTATGGCCTGACCAGCCTGGCAGGGTGTGACCCCGGCTGCAATGAAAATGCCAACTATATCGTCTTCAATGACAATAATATTGACAACGTATTGCTTGTCGAAGCCATTGCAACTGCCGAGTCTTATCTTTACACCCCTCAACGGTTGGATTTTGATAACCAGGTCTCGCGCTCCTTTCTCCCGGATATCATTACACTGGCGGAAGAAAACGACATCCAACTGATTTTTGTGCGCACAAAGCACTTTACCTACCCCACCCTGGCCTCCCAACCGCTGGCATTACAAGAATACAGCAAAAAACTGGCTGTTTATTTAGAGCAAAATAATATCCCTTTACTGGATTTTTCATCCGATCCGCGCCTGACAGAGAATCTTTATGTCGACTCTCACCATATGTCTGAGCAAGGTGCAGTCGTTTTCACGAAAATAGTGGGCGAGGCACTGATGGGGATTATCGAATAAATAAAAAGTCCCGCCAATGCGGGACTTTTACATTCCATAAAACGGATCTTACCTGGTTGCCTGGGCCACGACGGCGGCAAATGCCTGTGGGTCGCGGATGGCCAGATCAGAGAGCATCTTGCGGTTCAGGGTGATGCTGGCCTTCTTCATGGCAGAAACCAGGCGGCTGTAAGTGGTACCGTTCAGCCGGGCAGCCGCGTTGATGCGGGCAATCCACAGGCGGCGCAATTCGCGCTTGCGCGTGCGACGGTCACGAGTGGCGTACCACAGGCTCTTCAGCATCGCCTCGTTGGCGCGGCGGAAAAGCAAGTGACGGGACATACGCTGACCCTTGGTCAGCTTTAATATCTTCTTGTGGCGGCGATGCCCGTAAGGGCCACCTTTTACACGAGCCATACTTTATACCTCCTGCAATCCCCCGGGCGTCGACAGTTCATGTCAGTTGCATACACCCGGCGGTCGCAAAAAAAATCAGAATCGGTTAGGCCTTGAGATTGGGCACAAGGCGGCGAACACGTTTGAGGATACCACGTCCACTGACGGGGATCATCTCAACGAACTGGGCTTTGGTGCGCTTGGACGTGCGACGGCGAAGATGGCTCTTGCCGCCCTTGGTGCGCACAAGTTCTCCGGACCCGGTCAAGCGGAACCGCTTGGAAGTGGCTTTGTGGGTCTTGAGTTTATACTTGGTGTCTTTCGGTTTGCGAGGCACAGCGACTTTCTCCTTTCTCGAAAAATAACTGCGGGGCAGTCTTGCTCCCGCAGAAAATCACAGGGTTGGAACGTGCAGGGAAAACTATTCTTCTTCCGGCTTTTCTTCAGTGGTTATTTCTGCTTTGTCAGCCTTTTTGACTTTCGCCTTGGCCGGGCCCATCACAACCAGCATGGTTCGGCCTTCCATCATGGGAGCCTGTTCCACCACGCCAACATCAGAGAGCGATTGGGCAATTTCTTTCAGGTCCTCAAGGGCAATTTCAGGGTAATCCATCTCACGACCGCGGAAGCGGATCGTCACCCGGACTTTGTGTCCCTGGAGCAGCCAGCGGCGAGCATCATCCACCTTGAACCCGCGATGATGTTCGTTGGTCTTGGGACGCAGACGGATTTCTTTAATCTCAATCTTGGTCTGCGCCTTACGGGCTTCGCGTTCCTTTTTCTCACGCTCATAAAGGAACTTGCCAAAATCCATGATGCGGCACACAGGCGGTGCAGCATTGGGGGATACTTCCACAAGGTCCAAATCGGCATCACGGGCAGCTTGAAGCGCCTGGCGAATGGGCAGTACACCCAAGTTTCCACCATCAGCGCCAATCACGCGTACTTCTGTAACGCGAATGGTCTCGTTTACTCGAAATTCCTGGTCAGTTATAATCGTCTCCTTAAACCAAGGGCAGGCAATTAGCCTTTGGCTGGCTTTTTAGCGGGCTGATAATACCACACAGCCGGCAGAGTCGTCAACCAAAGGAAACTGTCGTTTTGGGCATATAATGGAATTATAGAATCCATTATTAGGGAGTGTATCATGTCTCACAAAAAGCATAACGGAATCAAGCGGGTTGCCATCAGCACGGGCGGGGGAGATGCCCCTGGCCTGAATGCAGTTATTCGGGCAGCCGTGCTCTCCGGTATAAAACGAGACTGGGAAATGTACGGGATCAGGGATGGTTTCAACGGGCTACTCCTGCCTGAACGTTATCCTGACGGTGGAATTATTCGCCTGACAAGGGAAAATGTGCGAGGCATCACCCATCTGGGAGGCACCATCCTTGGCACAGCCAACCGCAACAACCCCCTGCGTTACCCGGTCACCATGCCAGACGGAACCACCCGCGAAGTTGACCGCACGGATGAAATTGTTGAGAAATTTTCCCTGCACCAGCTGGATGCCCTGATTACCGTCGGTGGTGATGGCTCACTGACAATTGCCAGCGCACTGGTAAAAAAGGGGCTGCGGGTTGTGGCCGTGCCAAAAACGATCGATAATGACCTGGATAAAACAGACGTTACATTCGGCTTTGAATCGGCTGTAGCCTTTGCCACTGAGGCGCTGGACAGGTTGCACACAACGGCAGCATCCCATGGACGCATCCTGGTTGTGGAAGTCATGGGCCGTTATGCTGGCTGGATTGCCCTGCACGGTGGCGTGGCTGGCTCTGCGGATGTCATCCTGATTCCAGAAATTCCTTACGACATCAATATTGTTGCTGAAAAAGTACGCCAGCGCGAAGCGCGCGGCAGTCGCTTTACACTGGTGATGGTTGCGGAAGGCGCAAAGCCGATTGGCGGCAGCGTGACAACCCTCGAGCGCGAAAAAAGCGGGCACGTCGAACGGCTAGGCGGTGTAGGAGAAAAGGTAGCTGCTGAACTGGAACACCTGACCGGCAAAGAAACCCGCGTGGTCGTGCTTGGCCACCTGCTGCGTGGCGGGACGCCGATAGCCTTTGACCGCCTGATTGCCTTACGTTTCGGGGCGGCTGCGGTGCGCGCACTGGAAGACGGCCAGAGCGGCATTATGGTCGCGTTAGATCCGCCACATGTGAAATATGTTCCCATTGAAGAAGCGATTGGGAAAATGAAAGCCGTGCCCATTGATGGCGATACCGTGCTGACTGCCCGGGATCTGGGCGTAACATTTGGTGACCAATTGGAATAAAAAACTGGCCGGGAGATGCTCTCCCGGCCAGTAAACTTTTGTCAGGTTAGTTGCCGTCTTCGACATCCTGACGAACCCTGGCAATAAAATCTGCAACAGCCATCGCGCCGGGGTTTTCCCCGTTCCGCAGGCGCAGGGCCACCTGATTGTTTTCCGCTTCGGCATCACCAACCACCAGCATATAGGGAATTTTCATCTTCTGTGCATCACGGATTTTGGCGTTCATGCGATCGGAACGCGAATCAACATCCACGCGAATACCCTTTTTACGCAAGTCAGCTGCCACCTGCTGGGAATACTCAATATGACGATCTGCGATCGGCACGAGCACTGCCTGCACGGGCGCAAGCCAGACCGGGAACGCGCCTGCAAAGTGCTCAATAATCACACCGAGGAAGCGTTCCGTCGTCCCTGTAACCGCGCGGTGCAAGACAACCGGCGTATGTTCAGCATTATCTTCCCCGACGTAGGTGCAGCCAATGCGCGCCGGTTGGATGAAATCCACCTGGATGGTGGAGAGTTGCCATTCACGACCCAGCACATCGCGGGCGATAAAATCTGCCTTGGGGCCATAGAAGGCAGCTTCGCCTTCGGCTTCGTAGTAGTCAATCTTGTTCGCAATCAGGGCGGCTCGCAGGGCATTTTCAGCCTTGGTCCATTTTTCGTCATCCTGAACATATTTGCCGCCCTCGCCGCGCAGGGAGAGACGCACTTTGTAATCGGTGAACTTGTAACGGTTAAGTACTTCCTGGATGACCTGCAAATCAAGCGAAAATTCTTGCTCAATCTGCTCCTCCGTACAAAACGTATGGCAGTCATCCTGTGTCAGGGCGCGCACACGCGTCAGGCCATTGAGTTCGCCTGTCTTCTCGTAGCGATAGAGCGTGGCAAACTCGGCAAAACGGAGCGGCAACTCGCGGTAGGAGTGGCGTCCCATTTCGTTGTAGAGCGTCATGTGGCTGGGGCAGTTCATCGGCTTGAGCCGGAAGCTGACATTCTCATCCACCATGGGCGGGAACATGGAATCTTTGTAGTTGTCGTAGTGGCCGGAGCGTTTATACAGGTCTTCCTTGACCAGGTTGCCCGTCCAGACGTGCTGGAAACCATAGCGCGTTTGCACATCGCGCACATAGTTTTCCATCAGGTAGCGCATCATCTCACCCCTGGGAGTGAAGATCGGAAGGCCGGGGCCAATGTCTTCGCTGAAATAAAACAGGCCAAGTTCCTTGCCCAGTTTGCGGTGATCGCGCTTTTTGGCTTCCTCGAGCTGCCACAGGTAATGCTCCAGTTCGGCGGGCTTCTCCCAGGCCGTCCCGTAGATGCGTTGCAGCATGGGGTTCTTTTCATCGCCGCGCCAATACGCGCCAGCCACAGACATTAACTTAAAGGCCTGCGGATTAATTTGTTTGGTGCTCTCCACATGCGGGCCGCGGCACAGGTCTGTGAAGGTGTCGTGCTGGTAGATGGAAATCTCGGGCTTCTCCTTGAGCGGGTTGCCGTATTCGTCGAAGCCGCCTTTCTCCAGGCCTTCGATCAATTCCAGCTTATAAGACTGGTCCTTGAAGATTTCCTTTGCCTCGCTGGCAGAAATCACCTTTTTCACAAAGAGATGATTGCCAGAGACAATCTGGCGCATGCGTTTTTCGATTTTCTCCAGGTCTTCCGGGGTAAGCGGCCGGGGCAGGTCGAAATCGTAATAAAAGCCATTTTCCACTGGCGGGCCGATGGTGTATTTGGCCTCGGGGAAGAATTCCACCACGGCCTGCGCCATGACATGCGCAGCCGAATGGCGGATGCGATACAGTTGTGTTTCTTCATACTTTTGTTCAGACATTCCTGCCTCCTTTACCCCACAGGCTGCGCAGTGCAGCCAATGGGAAATAAAAAACCCTCGCCCGAAAACGGGGCGAGAGTTTTGCTCACGCGGTTCCACCCGAATTGCCACAGAAAAGAATGACATCTCTTGGGGCTGCTAACGGGGCCAGCCGTTCCACTTACTTGCGGTTTCGCTTTCAGCTTCACACTCGCGGGTGGTTTTCAGCGCCTTCTGCCACAGCAGGCTCTCAGTCTCTGGCCTGCAATCCCTGTTGGCTTCCGTGGGCTTACTCGTCCCGGTCACGGTGTGTATGTATTAATTTCAGTGGGCGGAATAGGACTCGAACCTACGACCTTTGCGATGTCAACGCAATGCTCTAACCAACTGAGCTATCCGCCCGA
>JANJTV010000111.1 GCA_024710905.1 Anaerolineales bacterium
CTGCCAGTCAGGTCGTAGTTCCTGCCGACATGTCCATCCTCCAGTAAAGTCACCGCCGCAACAGCGCCAATGTCACGCGCATCGATGAAGGCGGTCTTTGCCTTTCCCACCGGAACAAAAATCTCATTTCTTTCCTTGATCTCCCTGCAATGGGTGGTGTTCAGATTCTGCATGAAGAAACTGCAGCGCAGAAAGGTCGTTTGCATGTTGATTGCCTTCAAATAGGTCTCAACCTAACGGTATTCAAGGGCGACTCGATGGACGCAGAAACTGTCGAGAAGGCGATTGCCGGGCAGGATGCAGTCATCAGCGCCCTGGGTCCGACTCGTCCGCCTGTTCCCCACATGATGGAAACTTCAGCAAAAAACATAGTAGCCGGGATGAGGAAACATGGTGTGCGCCGGCTGGTCTCCACGACTGGCGCAGGAGTACGGCAACCCGAAGATCAACCTAAATTTATTGATCACTTCATCGGATTTCTGCTCAATCTATTGGCAAAAGATGTAGTGCTGGATTCTGCTGCAAATGTGAAGGTGATTCGGGAGTCTGATTTGGATTGGACGGTAGTGAGGTATCCGCGCCTGATGGATGGCGAACACAAAGGTAAGTATCAGGTCGGGTATGTAAGCAAGAGTTCGGGTACGCAACTTTCCCGTGCCGATGGCGCAGACTTTGTCTTGAAGGAACTGACCGAACTGAAGTGGTTGAAGAAATTACCAGTGGCAAGTTATTGACCTGAATTGGGCGGATTTGACTATCCCTGATTGAAAAGAACAGCGCCCCATGTCGGGGCGCTGTTCTTTTTTCTTTTTTTGTCCAGTTCTACGTCCATAATTGGGCAAAACCAGCCTTGCGGTAACCATATACGGTGTTCCATTATGACAACATAGCGAATGCTATATTTGGCGAGCTTTGGGCGGTGGCAGACATGGTTTTCATGGTAATTTGTACACAAAACTATGATTTTTACTGCAAAAACACCACTATTTTGTGTGATTTTCCTTTCGTTTGGTGTGGTCACTTGTGACTACATGATACCTTAGGCGATGTTTGGGGGCAACAGAGTACTAATTTTTACAGCATCAGCCTTCGACATTATCCAATGCCCTGAACACTTCATCGGCGCGGTAAATCTGGTTGCGCGCGTATCCGGTCACTTCGCGCACTATTCCAGCCTGGACGAGTTTGTCAATATACTGACGCGCAGTTTTGAAAGGCATATCGACGCCCTTTGCCAGTTGCCTGGCGTTGAATATTGGACGCCCGAACAAGAAATCCACCACCGCTCCCATGCGGTCGGCGTTTTTCTCAGCATCTACGATAGGCTGATACCTTGCCCGAATTGTTTCAAGCCGTTCCATACGCACAACACTATCTTTAGCCTGAGCGCTCACCCCACGTAAGAAAAAGCGCAGCCAGGCTTCCCATTCCCCACGCTGAGAAACGGCCAGCAAGTGATCGTAATATTCCTGGCGGTAGCGCTCGAAGTAAACGCTCAGGTTCAGTAAAGGCTGTGGAAGCACTTGCCACTCTGCAAACAGGAGCGCCATCAGTAAACGTCCCACGCGCCCGTTGCCATCAAGGAAGGGGTGGATGGCTTCGAACTGATAATGGATCATTGCGGCACGTACCAGGAAAGGGAGTTCGGTGCCTGCGTGGATGAATTTTTCCAAATCACCCAACCCTACATGCATATCATCCACGGGGGGCGGAACGTAAGTTGCAGTTGCCAGTGTACTGCCCGCTGCGCCAATCCAGTTTTGGGTGCGTCGGAATTCGCCGGGCGTTAAATTCCCGCCGCGCACACCCTGCATCAGTTTTTCGTGAATCTCACGGATAAAGCGCAGGCTGATGGGGAATTGTTGCAAGCGTTCGAGTCCATAATCCAGTGCCGCAACATAGTTGTGAACTTCGCGCACATCATCGTGCGTTTCCAGGAAGGATAACTGAGCCGACTCATACGTATATAGTTCTGCCAGTGTGGCGCGGGTGCCTTCGATGCGGGAGGAGAGTACCGCCTCGCGCCGGATAAAAGCTTGGATCAGTAAACGAGGAAAGGGGAATGCTCCCGCCAGCGTCGCCAGGCGGCTCAAATCGCGCTCCGCTTCAGAGAGTGCCGAAACCAGCGGTAATGTCCAGTTTAGTTGTGGCGGCAGGGGAGCAGGCAAAAAGGCATAATAGCCTTGCTGGGTCAGGATCACCTGGCCTGCTTCAGGAGAGTGAAAGTCATTTGGGTTCATATTGTTTGTTCAGGAAGTAAATGCTACGCGCTATGATAACATATTGAGTGTCAAATGTAAATATGATGAGTTTTTATTTACACTTATCTTTTTGCTAAAACCCAGCCAAATAAAACGCTTACGCCCCAGCAACAATGGAGGCATAAGCGTTTTGACAATCTATTACAGGCACAGAAATGCCATATATGGGAATAACTAGCCTTACCGCTACCAAATATTGTGGTCGATTGTGATTACCTCGCCAATGCGATGTTAGGCGCTGCCAGGGCGGTGGCGGTGTGAGAGGTCATGGAATCCTTCCTTCGCGGGAAGTTTATCACGAAGCCTGTTGTGGATGGATGGAAAGAAAAGTGGCAGGTATTTTGCGGACAAGCCCAGATTATATCGTTAGCACCAGCCGGGTTCCATGTCCTTTTGTACTTTCGACCAACAAACTGCCCCCTACCAGCCGGGCCCGTTCGTGCATGCCCAGCAAGCCATAATGCCCCGTTTTCTCCAGGGAGCCAGGCTCAAAACCAACCCCATCATCCTGGATGGCCAACATCACCTTCGGCTGGTAGGTCAAACGCAGTATGACCGATTTGGCCCCGGCATGGTTGGCAACATTCTGGAGCGCTTCCTGGGCAATACGGTAGATGGCTTGTTCCACATCCGGGCTCAGGGAGGGTGCGTCCTGGTCAAGCAGGATGTCCAATTGCAGACCCGCGCGCTGGGCAGCTGACTCGGCCAGTTTGCGAATGGCCAGCCCCAGACCCAGGTCTTCCAGGCTGGAGGAACGCAAGGCACGCAGGGCACGACGGGTCTCATCAACCCCTGTACGGGTAGCCAGCAGGGATTTATCCAGCAGGTCTCTCGACTTATCTACATCGACATCAAAATATGCCCGGGCTGTCTCCAGCGAAACAGAGATGGCGGTCAGCGAGTGCGCCAGGGTATCGTGAAGTTCGCGCGCCAGGCGGTTGCGCTCACGACTGACAGCCAGGTGTTCGAGCGTGGAGGCATAATGCGTCAGGTCAGTATTGGCCTGCTGGAGGTCTTTTTGCTGCTGGCGCAATTGCACAACGAGGATGTTTAAGAAGATACCCACAGCAATGAAACTGATCATCCGGATCAGGCCGATGAAGACAAACACCACCAGGTTGCGATATTCAAAAACGCTGGCATAGCCAATCAGCCACAACTCCAGCAGGGTGATGGCCGCGCTGAAGACGATGACATGCCAGAGGCGGTACTCCCAGGCCACCAGCACCAGGGCTACCAACAAGATCGGGATCTGGCGCAAGGCCATCCCCTCGGCATTAGATAGCGGCCCTTGCGGGAAACGCGGCGCAAAAAGCACATTGAGCATAATTGGCCCGGCCGAGATGGCCAGCACCATCAACGGGTAGAAAATTTTCCCCAGTTTTTTCTGTACCCAGGCCCAATTGGCAAAAAAATGGAACAACAATGCCAGCGCACCATTGATTAAATAGTAGGTATACACAGGCAAAAGCGGCAAAGGCGCCAACGGGGCGGGCAGCCCGCCCGGCGGCCGGGATTGCAGGAAGAGCATTTGCACCTGTGGCGTGTACAGGGTGAAGTCCAGCAGACCCATACCAAACAGGAACCCCAACCAGATCCAGGCGGCAATGCGCAGCAGTCGGTTTGAATCTTCCATCGATTTCATGTTTTCATCATATCACGGGGCAGGGTTTCATCAATATGCATCCAATCACTACTCTGGTTGCCCATCCATGACAGGAGTCATGGGTGGATGTTGAAACTGCACCCATCAACCGGGCAAATCATGACCTGCTTCACTGTTGAGCCTAATTCATTCTCTCTATACTAGGCTCAAAAGGAGTACCCATGATCAATACAACCACCAAGACAAGCCAAACCAATGAGCTGGCCCGGATGGCGCGGTTTATGAGCGTAGGGGCGCTGGGAACGATACTGGATTTCGGCCTGCTGACCCTGTTAAAGCTCAATGGGTGGGCCACCCTGCCAGCCAACAGTCTCTCTTTTACGGCTGGCCTGCTGAACAACTTTACCTGGAACCGACTGTGGACCTTCGGGGATGTCGCCTGCGCCTCCTGGCAACGGCAGTTTCCACGGTTTGTGCTGGTCAGCCTGGCAGGCCTGGCATTCAACAACCTGATCGTCCTTGGCCTGGAACAGGTGATCAGCACACTCACCGGCCAGGACAGCTGGGCCTACCTGCCTGCAAAAGTTTGCGCCACAGGCATGGTGGTCTTTTGGAACTATTTTGCCAACCGTATGTGGACCTTTAAGGAGTAAATTGCCATGACAACCGTTCCTTCACAACCAGAAACGCTTAAAACCAACCTTTTCAAAGCTGTTCCCTTTGCGACAATCGCCCTTCTCACCATCATGGGGTTTTCGCTCGGCCTGCACCTGTATAACATCGACTCGATCGGCGATGCCAATGCGTATTACACCGCCGCCGTGGAAGCGATGCTGCAATCCTGGCAGAACTTTTTCTTTGTGGCGGCCGAGCCTGGCGGGTCGGTCAGCGTGGACAAACCGCCTCTCGGGCTATGGATCCAGGCCGTTTTCGCTTACTTCCTGGGGGTCAACGGTTTCACCGTTTCGCTGCCCAATATCCTGGCCGGGGTGCTGGGGATCCCTGTGCTGTATGCCATGGTGCGCAAATATATGGGCACCATGGCCGGGCTGGTCGCCGGGCTGGTGATGGCGCTGACCCCTGTTTTTGTGGCCACAAACCGCAACAACACCATGGATGGCCTGCTTGTTTTCTTCCTGATGCTGGCCGCCTGGGCGTTCATCCAGGCAACCGAAACGGGGAAGTTACGCTGGCTGCTGGCGGGAGCATTCATTGTCGGGCTTGGTTTTAACATCAAGATGATGCAAGCTTTCCTACCATTGCCGGCTTTTTATGCCCTGTATTTCTTTGGGGCAAAAGTAGGCTGGCTGCGCAAACTTGTTTCGCTGGCCCTGGCAACAATATTGCTGGTAGTGGTTTCCCTTTCCTGGGCAGTTGCCGTTGATCTCACCCCGGCAGATCAGCGTCCGTATGTTGGTTCAAGCGGTGATAACACGGTCATGGGGCTGATTTTTGGGCACAATGGTAGCTCCCGCCTGTTTGGCGGCGGGATGGGCGGCAACCGCCCACAGGCCGGGGATGATAACCCCGGCGCCGGGAACCCGGCTCCCGGCAGCAACCCGCCCGGCGCGCGCCAGGCGCCTCCCCAGGCCATTGAAGCCTGCAACAGTTTGCAGGCTGGCAATGCATGCACTTTTGATCTACCCAACGGGAACACCATTTCTGGCGCTTGCATCCTACCTCCCAACACAAGTGAACTGGCCTGCGCACCACAAGGCCTGCCTCCCCAGGCTGGCATGAATGCCCCAGTAAGCGGCGCACCAAACGGCCAGGCAGGCGGTACGCCTTTCAGCCAGGAAACAGGTTCGCCGGGCGTCCTGCGCTTCTTCACCCAGCCGCTCTCCCGGCAAATGTCCTGGCTGCTGCCCTTTGCGCTGTTGGCCGGACTGCTGGCCCTGTTCGGTGCCCGCCTGAACCTGCCCCTTGAAGCCGGGGTGCACAAATCCCTGTTGCTCTGGGGCGGCTGGCTGGCAACCTGCCTGGTCTTCTTCAGCGCCATTTCCGGGATTTTCCATGCCTA
The DNA here is from genome assembly GCA_024710905.1 of Anaerolineales bacterium. Classification (GTDB taxonomy): domain Bacteria; phylum Chloroflexota; class Anaerolineae; order Anaerolineales; family Villigracilaceae; genus JANJTV01. Next base: position 5,888 of record JANJTV010000111.1, read on the forward strand.
CTACGCCATTATGCTCGCCCCGGCCTTGGGAGCAGTTGTCGGCACCGGGTTTGCCCAGCTGTGGCGCTGGAATACCAACATGGATTGGCCAGGTGTTGTACTCGGCGTATTCGCCGCGCTGACAATTTCATTCCAGGTCTATGCCAGCCAGCAATATGGCGAAGAAACCATCTGGATGATGGTTGCCATGGCAGCCCTCGTCGCAGGCGGGGTGCTGCTGGCCTTCCAGCGCAGGCTGGCCGCCCTGCTGATGCTGGCTGCCATGATGGTCATTCCCACCTACTGGACCGGGATGACCATTACCGCAAACCCCAACCAGAACCTGCCAACAGCCTATGTTGGCAGCAACGGGCAGGCAGGCCCGGGCTTTGCCCGTCAGCCGGATGATCGCACAGCGCGGCAGGCCAATATTAATGAAGACCTGCTAACTTACCTGCAGGAAAACACGCAGGATGTTGAATACCTGGTGGCAGTGCCCTCCTCCCAGCAAGGCGCGAGCTTTGTGCTGGCAACCGGGCGCCCGGTGTTATACATGGGCGGCTTCGCCGGTCAGGACGATGTCGTCTCTGTTGACGACCTGGCGACAATGGTCGCGAACGGCGAGTTGCGATATGTGCTCTTTAGCAACGGCAATAAACAGGAGATCGCCCGCTGGCTGGATGCATCCTGTTCAATCGTGCCCGGCTTAACCACACCGGGCAACGGGCCTGAAAATTCGGCGGCAACTTTATACCAGTGCGACTAACCACTTGCAGGGCCCTGTGAGGGATACTCACAGGGCCTTTTATTGAAAGTGATGTTCAACCGCGCGGAGCCTTACGAAATTACAATGTTCCAGACCCGAAAACTCCTCAATCTCAACATTGACTTCCCCATGCAAATACTGTAGACTAGTCTTACTCCGATGGGGAGTAGCAACCCGGCTCTGCGGGATGAACAGTCGTCATGACGGAAATCTTTCCCGGCTGTTTGAAATCAAACGCAAGACCATCGCAAATTTTTGCGTTGGTCTTTTTTGTTTCAACCTGCACCCGTTGAAGCCAACGCGCCACATCACCAAGAATAGGAGTTAAACCAAACCATGATGCAAAATCACTGGCACATCCTGGATACCGAAGCAACATTCAAGGAATTGAACAGCCAGCCAGCAGGCCTGACCGGCGCAGAAGCCGCCGACCGCCTGGCAAAATACGGCCCCAACGAATTACAGGCCGCCCATCGTGTTTCACCCTGGGAGATCCTGCTGGAGCAGTTCAAGAATGTGTTAATCCTGATCCTGCTTGGCGCAACAGCCATCTCACTCTTCCTCGGGCACGGCGTCGAATCAATTGTCATTGCCGTCATTGTGCTGTTTGCCGTCGTACTTGGCTTTGTGCAGGAATATCGCGCTGAACGCGCCATCGAAGCGCTCAAGCAAATGGCCGCCCCCACCGCATCTGTCCTGCGCGATGGCATGGAAATCAAAATCCCTGCCCGCGAGCTGGTTCCGGGGGATGTGATCATCTTGCATACTGGCGACCGCGTCCCGTCGGATGCGCGTGTCCTTGAAGCCGTCAACCTGCAAATTGAAGAAGCCGCCCTGACCGGCGAATCGGTCCCGGTGGAAAAACACACCGACCCTATAAAGAACGAGGAACTTCCCATTGGCGACCGCAAAAACATGGCCTACGCAGGCACCGCCGTCACCTATGGCCGCGGACGCGCCCTGGTAACCGCCACCGCCATGCAGACCGAATTCGGCAAAATTGCCCAGATGCTGCAAAACGTGGAGAGCACTCGCACACCGCTCCAGCAAAACCTGGACAAGGTTGGCACGGTACTGGCGCGAGCCGCCTTTGTGGTGGTCGCCATCATCGTGGCGCTGGGCCTTTTCCGTGGCCAGCCCTTCATTGAAATGTTAATCTTCGGCATCGCGCTGGCTGTAGCCGTTGTGCCCGAAGCCCTGCCCGCCGTTGTGACCATCTCTTTGGCCATTGGCGTGCAAAAAATGGTCAAACGCAACGCGCTCATCCGCCGCCTGCCCGCCGTCGAAACGCTCGGCAGTACCTCGGTCATCTGCTCCGATAAGACTGGCACGCTCACCAAAGATGAAATGACCATACGCCGCCTGTATAGCGCCGGGGAAATGATTCACGTCTCAGGCGCAGGATACGAACCCACAGGGGAATTTTCTCTGGACGGCAAGACAGCCCCCCCCTCGCCTGCCATCCGTCAAATGTTACTGGCTGCCACCCTGGCGTCGGATACGCACCTGGTCAGGCTGCCAGAGGGCGGGTGGGATATTAAAGGGGACCCCACTGAGGGGGCGTTCGTGGTTGCAGCCGCAAAAGCCGGGCTGGATAAACATCAACTGGACGAGGAAAACCCCCGGGTGGCTGAAATCCCCTTCACCTCCGAAACCAAGCGCATGACCACCATTCATGAAGCCGGGAAGAAACGCACTGCCTATGCTAAAGGCGCACCGGAAGTGATCCTGGAAGGTTGCGATTTTGTGCTGACGTCCAATGGCCCCAAGCCATTGGACGCCGCCGGACGCAAGGAGATCCTGCATCAGGCCCAGGTATTGGCCGGGGAAGCCCTACGGGTGCTGGGGATTGCCTCGAAAGATAATGTAACCCTGGAAACGGCCGAACGCGGCATGACCTTCTTGGGCCTGGCCGGGATGATTGACCCGCCGCGCCCCGAAGCCAAAGCCGCCATTGCCCTGTGCGCTGATGCGGGCATTCGCCCGGTGATGATCACCGGCGACCACCCGGTTACTGCCGCCGCTGTGGCCCGCGAACTGGGCTTGCTGCAAGAAGGCGGGCGCGTCGTGACCGGCGCCGAGTTGGAAGACATGACCGACGAGCAGTTAAAACAGGAAGTGGAAAACATCAGTGTGTACGCGCGTGTTTCCCCTTCGCATAAATTACGCGTAGTCACCGCCTGGCAGTCGCTCGGGCACATTGCCGCCATGACCGGCGATGGCGTGAACGACGCCCCTGCACTCAAAAAAGCTGATATTGGCATTGCCATGGGCATCACCGGCACGGATGTGACCAAAGAAGCCGCGGCCATGACCCTGACCGATGACAACTTTGCCTCGATTGTGGCTGCCGTGGAAGAAGGGCGCGGGGTGTTCGGCAATATCAAAAAATACCTGATGTACCTGCTTTCCTCAAACATTGGTGAGATCGGCCTGATGGCCGGTTCCGCGCTGATGGGCCTGCCCCTGCCGCTCACGGCCGTACAAATCCTGTACGTCAACCTGGCCACCGACGGCCTGCCCGCCCTGGCGCTCTCGGTGGACCCGGCTGAGAAAGACCTGATGAAACGAAAACCGCGGGACCCGCGCACGGGCATTTTTACCCGGCCAGTTATTATCCTGATGGTATTGGGCGGTATATGGTCGGCATTGGTCAACCTGGGGTTGTTCACCTGGGCGCTTAACTCAGGCCGTAGTCTGGAAGAATCCATGACAATGACCTTCGTCTCACTGGTCCTGATTCAATTCTTCAAGGCGTACAACTTCCGCTCAGACCGGCATTCGGTGCTGGACAAGCCCTTCGAGAACAAGTGGCTTAACCTGTCGGTCTTCTGGGAATTCCTGCTGCTGATTGCCATTGTGTATGTGCCCTTCCTGCACGAGGCGTTTAGCACCTACGCCCTGACACTCGAAGACTGGCTCATTGTCGGGGTGCTTTCGGTCACAATCGTACCGGCACTGGAATTGGCCAAGTGGATGGAACGCAGAGGCTGGTTCGGGAGCCTAGAGTAAGAAAGATCAAACGGCGGTGGGAACTTCCCACCGCCGTTTTCCATTGCCACAAGAATAAAGATATAATATACTTATAAATAATAGTTATTTATAAGGTGATTTTATCCATGACTGACCCTGACCTGCGCTTTACCCAGTTAATAAACGCGCTCAAAGAACGCGATTATCGCCTGACCCCCCAGCGGGTGGAATTGGTGCGCCTGATTGCCGCCAGTGAGGGACACCCAAGCGCTAATCAGTTTTACGAGGTCATCAAACAAAAATTCCCTACCATGAGCCATGCAACGGTTTACAAAACCCTGGCCCTGCTCAAAGAGATTAACCAGGTCTTTGAAATTGACCTGCGCGGCGATAGCCATTACGACGGGAACCGCCCCGAACCTCACCCACACCTGATTTGTACGCAATGCGGCAGGATTGTGGATGGTGAACTTGACCTTGCGCCGGAGAGCTTGCGCCAACTTGAGCAAATCTCTGGTTACACCATCTTGCGCCCGCAAATCTCGCTCTATGGGCTGTGCCCTGATTGCAAAGCCAGGGAAGACAAGTAAAAAGAAAGAAATGTACACGGATTACGCAGATTTCACGGATGTGCAAGGATACCCCAAAAGCATTAATAATCCTTGTTCATCCGCGCCATCCGTAAAATCAGTGTCCCGATGTTTTTCTACCCATCACAACAGGAGACAACAAGATGACAGACGAAAGCAAATGCCCCGTTCACAGCACCGCCAGCCGCGGTACATCCAACCGTGAGTGGTGGCCCAACCAACTCAATCTCAACATCCTGCACCAGCACGCCCCGGCCTCCAACCCGCTCGGCGCTGATTTTAACTATGCCGAAGAATTCAAAAAACTCGACCTGGCCGCCGTCAAAAAAGACCTGTCTGACCTGATGACCAACTCGCAAGAATGGTGGCCCGCCGACTGGGGTCACTACGGCGGCCTGATGATTCGCATGGCCTGGCACAGCGCCGGAACCTATCGCACCGGCGATGGTCGTGGTGGTGGCGGCACCGGCAACCAGCGCTTTGCCCCTGTCAATAGCTGGCCCGACAACGGCAACCTCGACAAAGCCCGCCGCCTGCTGTGGCCCATCAAAAAGAAATATGGCAATAAACTCTCTTGGGCCGATTTGATGATCCTGGCCGGGAACGTGGCCCTCGAATCGATGGGATTCAAAACCTTCGGTTTTGGCGGCGGACGCCCGGACATCTGGCAGCCCGAAGAAGATATTTATTGGGGTAAAGAAACCGAATGGCTGGGCGACAAACGCTATAGCGGTGACCGCAACCTCGAAAATCCCCTGGCGGCAGTGCAGATGGGCCTGATCTATGTTAATCCCGAAGGCCCCAACGGCAACCCCGACCCGGTCGCTTCGGGCCGCGATGTACGTGAGACCTTTGCCCGCATGGGCATGAACGATGAAGAAACTGTCGCCCTCGTGGCTGGTGGGCATACTTTTGGCAAGGCGCACGGCGCAGGCGACCCCAAACTGGTGGGCCGCGAACCCGAAGCCGCCCCGCTGGAAGAAATGGGCCTGGGTTGGAAGAACAAGCTCGGCACCGGCAAAGGCGTCCACACCACCACCAGCGGCATCGAAGGTGCCTGGAAACCCAACCCGACAAAATGGGATATGGGTTACTTCGACATGCTTTTTGGCTACGAATGGGAACTGGTGAAAAGCCCTGCAGGCGCACACCAGTGGCAGGCCAGGAACTGCAAGCCCGAACACATGATTCCCGACGCGCACGACCCGGGCAAGAAATACCCGCCGATGATGACCACTGCCGACCTGGCGCTGCGTTTTGACCCGATTTATGAACCCATCTCGCGCCGTTTCCACGAAAACCCGGAGGTCTTTGCCGATGCCTTTGCCCGCGCCTGGTTCAAACTGACCCACCGCGACATGGGCCCCAAAGCCCGTTACCTCGGCCCCGAAGTGCCTGCCGAAGACCTGATCTGGCAGGATCCGCTCCCGGCGGTCAACCACAAAATGGTTGACGCCAATGACATTGCCAGCCTGAAGGCCAAAATCCTTGCCAGCGGCCTGACCATCTCCGAACTGGTTTACACCGCCTGGTCGGCCGCCTCCACCTTCCGCGGCTCCGACAAACGCGGCGGCGCGAATGGCGCGCGCATCCGCCTGGCCCCGCAAAAAGATTGGGAGGTGAACCAGCCCGCCCAACTCGCCAGGGTGCTTTCCACGCTTGAGGGCATCCAGCAGGCTTTTAACGCTTCTGCTCCCGGCGGTAAAAAAATCTCACTGGCTGATTTGATCGTGCTCGGCGGCTGTGCGGCGGTTGAATCGGCGGCCAAAGCGGCTGGCTACGAAGTGACCGTGCCCTTCACCCCTGGCCGAGTCGATGCTACGCAAGAACAGACCGACGCGACCTCTTTCGCCGTGCTCGAACCGCAGGCGGATGGTTTCCGCAACTATCAGAAAGCCGTTTTTACCGTCAACGCCGAAGAACTGCTGGTGGATAAAGCCCAACTGCTCACCCTGAGCGCGCCCGAAATGGCCGTGCTGGTCGGTGGCCTGCGCGTGCTCGGTGCGAACCATGGTGGTTCCCAGCATGGTGTGTTCACCAAACGCCCGGGCAAACTGACCAACGACTTCTTCGTCCACCTGACCGACATGGGCGTGGAATGGCATCCTGAAAACGAAGATGCCCAGGTCTTCAAAGCCCATGACCGCAAGACCGGCGAAGTGCGCTGGACGGGCACCCGCGTGGACCTGGTCTTTGGCTCCAACTCGCAACTGCGTGCCCTGGCCGAAGTCTATGCCCAGGATGACAACCAGGAGAAATTCGTGCGAGATTTTGTGGCGGCCTGGAACAAGGTTATGAACCTCGACCGTTTTGACCGAGCGTAGTTTATTGATATGAAAGTAAAGATGCCCCGCTTCTGCGGGGCATCTTTTTCGTTGTACGATAATCGTGGGGTGTAGCAATTCATACCAATTTATGGTTTATTTCTATTTTAGTAGAAATCGGACTATCACCAGGAGTCGATGCGTTTGGTTTTTTTTTGATATTCTTTTTCTTGTTCATTAATGCGATAATACCGGTGATTTTTCTTTTCTATCTTTTTATATTTATTTTGGAAAAAGATAGAAAAGAGAAAATCAAAATGAAACATTCTGGCTTTGTCGGTATGGCACTAGGATTAGCCTTTGTTTTGATAAGTTGGTTTGCAGGGTCTTTTATGATTGGGCATAGAATGCTGTGGGATGCTCAATTAAGTGCGTTATTAATTGGCATTGTTCCTGGTCTCCTGGTAGGATATTTAGCAGGAAATTATTGTTACAAACTTGTAAAAAGGGGTTGAATTGACGAAACTCCTCGAACGCCACTGGCCTAAACTGGCCTACTCTTAACCCTGACCCTGTTTGCCGGGCTGGCCAGCCTGGCCGGTTCCCTGCTGGTGGGGTTCGGGGCGGCGCAGGTGGCGCTGTGCGCCTTCCGAGCGGTGAGCGGCACCTGAAGGCGGTGATTGTTGCCTTGGTGAACGTATCACAATAGGCCACAATCCCACCCAACGCATGCCGGACTTTCTCTCCCCTGCTGGCAAGGCTGGTTATACCCGTATAAGGTGGCTGCTTTTGTTTTTGATCGGGTTGCGACAAACAGGCAGGTGTAAAAACACCTTATTATGTACATTAATGTTTCAAAGTGCTATTATATGAAGTGGCTATTCGCTTCCAAAGAAAACGACATGGCCCAAATGACTTTCGCTCTCCTGAAGCAGGCCGGTGAATCCTGACCCGGTAAGGCTGTTATATATAGCCAATCAGTATCCGCCGTATCAAACCTGCTACCAGTGCTCCCAGAAATGGGTCAAAACAGACGTGTTGGGAATCCTTCTCTCTTATGAAGATATTGCTCTGCGACGATCAAGCGGTTATCCGTGACGGGTTGGAAATGCTCCTGGGCCTGGAGAAGGATTTTAACGTGGTGGGTACCGCCCAGGATGGCGCACAAGCCCTGGAGTTGGTGGCTGAAAAGCAGCCAGACCTGGTGCTGATGGACTTGAAGATGCCAGGTATGAACGGGATAGAAGCCACGCGGGCCATTCGGACGCGCTTCCCCGGTGTGAAAATACTGGTATTAACCACCTATGACGACGATGAATGGGTCTTTGATGCCATCCGGGCCGGGGCAGCGGGGTATTTATTAAAAGATACGCCGCGCCAGAAGATCGTTGAAGCCATCCGCGGTACGATGGAGGGGAAAACGTTCGTAGACCCCGCAGTGGCCGGGAAAATCCTTAACCAGCTTGCCAGCAATCAAAAGCAGCCCACTTCCGTGTTGGCTGAAAAACTGACAGACAGGGAACTGGATGTTTTGCGCCTGGTTGCCAGGGGGCTGAACAACAGTGATATTGCAGCCCAGTTGCACCTTTCAGAGGGGACGGTGCGTAACCATGTCAGTGCGATTTTGGAGAAATTAAACGTCCTGGACCGCACCCAGGCTGCGGTGATCGCAATCCAGCATGGTCTTTAGTTTGCATTTTTGCCGATTATTCTGCCGACCAGTCTTGCTCTACAAATAACCAGCCGCCGGTTTCGCCCAGGCGGCTTTTTTGCAGTTGGCCGCCGCTATCCACCTGCCCAATGTAGGCATCCTGGATGCGGTCAAGGATGGTCCCATTTTGCTCCAAGACAAGCGAGATGCTGATGCTGCCGGGCGCAATGGGGAATTTATCCAGCTTGCAGGCCAGCTGCCCTTCTTTTGCGATTAGGGCCAGTTCGCCCGCACTCATCTGGCTGTTCAGGTTGGCAATCAGGTCACCTTTTATGGAGCGAATCAAAATGGAGAGGCCAACCCCTTTCAGGGAGACGCCCTCATCCGAGCTGTACCGAACCCGGAATTGAACCGGCTGGCCGGTCGTCAGGATCTCAAGGTGTGTTCCGTTGGGGTCCACCATGCTGAATTCAGTAATACGGATTTTGCCCGGCTGGATGCCTTGCCGCCCCTCTGTAATGCGAGTTTTTTGGGTTTGCAGGCTCTCGACCAGGTAATGGTCAACCGCCCCATTGGTTGGGCCAAGCGGGTAGGCAACCTTGCCGTTCTCAAGGACGATGGCTTTGTTGCATAAGGAAGTGACTGTGTTCATGTTGTGGCTGACAAACAAGATCGTTCCGCCATACTCTGCCACCTCACGAATTTTTTTGATGCTTTTTTGCTGGAAGTTTGCATCGCCAACGGACAGGACTTCATCCACCAGGAGCACCTGCGGGTGCAGGTGGGCGGCGACTGAAAAAGCCAACCTGACCTCCATGCCGGATGAGAAACGTTTTACCGGCGTATCGAGGAACTCTTCAACCCCTGAAAACTCCACGATCTCGTCAAATTTTTGCTTGATCTCGGCTCGCGACATGCCAATGATGGCCCCGCTCAGGAAGATGTTTTCCCTGCCGGTAAGTTCAGAATGGAAACCGGTGCCAACCTCAAGCAAGGTTCCCATCCGGCCATAGACAACCGCCCGGCCCCGGGTTGGCTCGGTGATGCGCCCGAGCAGCTTTAGCAGGGTACTTTTCCCTGCCCCGTTGCGCCCGATAATACCGATAATCTCCCCCTGGCGGGCTTCAAACGAGACGTCTTGCAAGGCCCAGAAGGCTACCCGGTCATCCAGGTTTTGTGAGCGGCGAAAACGGCTCACCAGGCTGGCCAATTCATCCGCCAGGACGCGTTGGTTTCGCCGCCAGCCCTGCCCTTTGCTTGGCTTGATGCGATACCGTTTGGACAAATTCTCAGCGCGCAGGATGACATCGCTCATTAGATCACATCCGCAAAACTACGTTCAAGGCGTCGAAAGACGACCAACCCCAGGCTGAAAACGATGGTTCCAATCAGTGCCGAGTAGAGCAAGGAATTTGCCGGGAAGGGTGTCGTTCCAAAAATGGCCCAGCGAAAACCGTCGATAATCCCCACCAGCGGGTTTAATTCATACACCCAGCTCCACGCCGGCGGAATGACATTTGAAGAATAGGCCAGTGGCGAGGCAAACATCCACATCTGGATTACAAAAGGCAGCACATAGGTGAAATCTCGGTAATATACGTTCAACGCGGCAAAGGCAATGCCAACCCCCATGGAGATCAGCAGGTTGAGTATGAGCAAGATGGGGATGAACAGGATATTGATGGAGAATGGAACCTGGTAAACTGCCAGCAGGATGAGCAGGATGATAAATGAAACCAGGAAGTCGATCAGGGTGGAGGCGGCATTTGCCATGGGGATGATGATGCGCGGGAAAAAAATACGGGTGATCAGGCGAATGTCCCGGGTCATGCTTACCCCGGCGCGCTGTAAGGATTGCGAGAAGATATTCCACGGCAGCAGCCCGGCGAAGGCGAACAATTCATAAGAAACATTTTCAGAATCAATCCCCATGAGTCGCCCGAAAATAATCGTGAAAAGGACAGTCGTCAGCAGGGGTTGGAGGATGACCCATGTAACCCCCAGCAGCGTTTGGCGATAACGCAATTGCACCTCGCGCATGGCAAGCATGAAGAAAAGCTCCCGGTAGGCCCACAACTCTCGCAGGTTCAGGGAAAACCATCCGCGCGACGGCTCGATGATGGTTGGGGAGAAGCGTGTTTTGGATGTTTGTTCTGACAAGTTGGTTGCCTTGATAAGTTTGACTGATGGGTGAATGAAAAAAGTCATTATAATGCTGTCCAGTACCCGGGAGACAAACTCAATTGTTCACTGCTGCTCTTGGCTGGTTGGAAAAACATAACAGAAGTTCCCAATTTTTGTTGGGGCTTGGTGTCTTCCTGCCACTTGCGTATTCCCTCCTGGCGGTAAACGGGATTTTGCCTTATGTTTCCCTGTCCAGGATACACCTGATCGTTACACCCTTTGCCGAACTGCTTTTCATCTTAATCCTTGTTGACACCTATAAGCGCAATAAAGGGAATGTCCATTTGAATCTCTGGGCATTCCTTTTCCTGTTTTCATTGGCCAACCTGGGGTTGGCAGGCTATTTTTATCATTTCTATACTACACAGGCTGTTCCTGATGCAGCATCAGTTTCACTTGTGTTGCAAGGCGCACCTTATGGTTTTATTGCCCTAAGTATTGCTTTAGTAGTGTCATTTTATTTTGGATTTCGCGGGATCTTTGCATTGATCTGGCAAAAGTTTACCTATGAAGGCGGCCAAATTCCCGAAAAATGGATTCCCATCCTGCTGGGCTTGTTTTTCCTGGTCGGGGTGGGGCTTCGTTTGTATAACTTGGGCGGCTTCCCGCCTTATGTGGATGAATACATCCATACCAACCAGGCTTTTTCCCTTTACGGTGGGAATGGCTGGGAATGGGATCGCGCTTACCTGACGGTTACCTGGCCGGTTTATTTTAGCTTCCTGGGTTTTGGGGTTAATTTATGGGCGGCCAGGCTGCCCATGATCTTCATCAATATGCTCGCCATCTTTCCGCTTTATTGGCTGGGCCGCCGGATAAACCCTGCCGTGGGCCTTATTTGTGCGGCATTATTTGTGTTCAGCCCCTGGATTATTGCTTCCTCGCGAACCGTCCGCGACTATGCTGTTGTCCCGGTCTTTTTTTATACAGCTGCCCTTTTCTTGTTGGAACTCATGGACTGGGATGGTTTACGCCCCGTTGAATATCTTAAGAAAAATATTTACAAGATATTGGTTACAGTGCTTATCCTTGTATATGCTGTTTATGATAAGACATCAATCCTTAAAGTGATCGTGGCGCTGTACGGGATTTTCGCGTTCCTGGCATTCTTGAAGTTGTTAAAGCAGGGTATGCCCCGCCGTTTCCAGGTGGTCTTACTGGGGCTTTTAGGGGTCGTTCTGGCCGCGCTTTTTGTTTATTCAAGGTTCTTAAATCGATTTTTGGCAAGCGGCACCCTGAGTTATGACCAGACATCAAGGTTTTGGGATACGCTTGTCTCCAGCCCAATCAATCAATGGTATTTTATTGGGGCAATAGGGTATTTGGTCTTGGGAACGGCCGTCTTTATGGCGGGGCATGCTTTCCTAAAACCGTACCACAAGACCCGCTTTAGCGCCTTGTTTTTTGTGCTGGCTTTTCTTTCATTACTGTTTTACCTGAGTTTCTTCCTGGTTAGCCCACATGTGCCTGAACGGACACGCTATGGGGTTTTGATGGAATACTGGTATTTGCCTGTTGTTGCTATTTTTATCTGGATGCTTTACCGTGCATTACGAACGGCCCTCCATCAACTTCCGGCTGTGGTCTGGGCGCTGCTGGTCGGTTTCTTGTTTAGCAATCTTAATTCCATCCAACAGGTTATTACCTATCAGGGCGGGGATACACTGGTGGTAACGGGAGAGAAACATTATATTGTTGAGCCTGCCCACCAGTTCCTGGCTGAAAATATGACGAGTAAAGATGTTCTGCTGACTGAATTTGTCCATAGTTATGATTTGCTTGCCGGGGACGAACTCCAGTTCAGGGGTGTGATTTCTTTTTACAACTATGTTTTTAGGAATGATCAAAGCCCGCTAAAGGTTGTGGAGGAAAACCCTCGTGGTTGGATTGCCCTCAGCCGGAACGCACGGCCTGCGAACAATGGTCTCCCGCCGGAAGATTTTCTCCATGCCGGTCGCCTGGTGGAGTATATTGGGCTGGTTGGTGAAATTCATTTATGGCGATGGGGCAATTGAGCGACGAGTGTCTTGTTTGGGTTAAGTTTGTCACGGGAATTTGCAGGTAATGTGATATAAATTATCCGATTTTGAATTCGTACTGGTGAACAAGAATGTGGCAGTTGTAATTTTCGTTTTTTTCAACCCAAAGGAGCCCAAATGAAAGCGAAACAAATCACATCCTTGTTCTTCTTGCTGGTTTTTGCCCTGTCGGCCTGTACCGGTGCAGCAACCCCCACTGCGACGGAAGAATCGGCAAGCAGCATAGCGCCGACCTCCACTCCGGAGGTACAGCCCACCCCTGAGCCCTCCCCAATTGTTTA
>JANJTV010000126.1 GCA_024710905.1 Anaerolineales bacterium
TTACACGTTGGCTAGCGGTCCTGGAGTTTCGGAAGATGACCAGGATGTCGCCATGAAATGGCTGGAAAACATGGCTGCCAATCAGGGCTCCAAACCGGAAGAACTCTTAACCAACCCTGAAGAACGCACCAGTGAAGCGCCTGACTGGCTTGGAAACCTTGGTGAAACGGAAACCCCGGCTGGTTCAGAATCTATGACTTTGGATTCTGCCGAAACTCCCGCTGCACCCGAGGGAGAAGAGCTATCCCCGTTGGCCAGCGGTCCTGGCGTTTCGCAAGATGACCAGGATGACGCCATGAAGTGGCTGGAAAGCCTGGCCGCCAACCAGGGCGCCAAACCGGAAGAATTGTTAACCACTCCCGATGAGCGTACCAGCGAAGCGCCAGATTGGCTTGGTTCATTGGGGGATGATGCTTCCCCGTTCCCCGCAACCGACCTGCCTGCCGAACAACCCCAGGCAGTTATGCCCGCTGCGGAAGATGAAGATGATAATGCCTGGCTCGCCAACCTGATGCCAGTTGGTGAAACGCTTGAAGGTGGGGATACACCCGCCGGTGAGCCCGATGATGAAGAATTCCCCGTTGTTGGAACGCCAGGGGATTGGGCGACAGAACCCGCTCCCGATGCTGAACCTTCTTCTGTTGCCGATGAACTGCCGGCCTGGATGCGGGGCGAAACGGAAACCACAGACGAAGTGGTTTTACCCGCCGCCGAAACCAGTAAACCTGGCTGGGTTCCTGACCAACCGGCAGACCCTGCTCCTGACACGGAGGGCGACCTGCCGGCCTGGATGCGTGGGGAGGCAACGGATGAAACAGCTGAAACACCGGTGACTGGGGCTGTCGGGGAAGTTGGCGACTGGCTGAACCAATTGGATGCGCCTGCTGGCGATGCCATTTCCGATGACGATACGCCTGCCACCTTCCCACCCGAAACGCTGGCTTCTGAAACAGCAGATGTGCCTGGCTGGGTGGAGGGCCTGACCCCTGAACCACCTGGTGGCCCGGAAGGGGAACTACCCGCCTGGTTAAAAGAAGAATCGGATGAACCGGTGGAAGCTGTTGAACCGGAACCGATTGCCGCCCAGCCGTTGGAATGGGTGCCTGCGGAGCAGACAGACTCTGTCGTGGCAGAGGAAAAATCAGAGCCGGTGGCTATTTTGCCATCCGAGCGTCTCGATGAATCCCAGGAGCGCATGCGACAGGCCTCCATCCTGAATGACAAGGACGGGCCGATGTTGCAACAAGCGCGTGACCTGTTGGCGAGTGGCGACCTGGCCAATTCGATGGCTGAATACGGCCGCCTGATCAAAAAGGGCCGCCTGCTGGAAGAAACCATCTACGACTTGCAGGAGGCAACCTATAATCACCCTGTGGATGTGGTTGTCTGGCAGACCCTGGGCGATGCCTATATGCGCATGAACCGCCTGCAAGAAGCATTGGACGCCTACACAAAAGCCGAAGAATTGCTGCGCTAAGTAAGGCAAGAGCAAAGTCCTGCTTATGGTAGAATTTCTGACTTGGGAGCCCGCAACAATCTCCCAAGTCATTTTTTTGGAGGATATGTGGAAAAGTCTTTAGTACTGGTTAAGCCCGATGGCGTACAGCGCGGCCTGGTGGGCGAAGTAATTTCCCGCCTGGAACGGCGCGGCCTGCGCCTGGTGGCGGCCAAATTTATGCTGGTTCCCCGCGAACTGGCCGAAAAGCACTATGCTGCCCATCAGGGCAAAGGTTTTTATGCCGGGCTGATCGAATACATCACCTCTGCGCCGGTGATGGCGATGGTCTGGGAAGGCCCGCGTGCCATTGAGCTCATCCGTCAGACCATGGGCGCCACGCGGCCGTGGGAAGCGGCCCCCGGCACCATCCGACATGATTTTGCCGTGGAAGTAGGCCGTAACATCACCCATGCTTCCGACTCGGTGGAGAACGGTGAACTGGAGGCCAAGCTCTGGTTCAAGCCCGAAGAACTGGTCAGCTGGTCACGTGAAATTGACCGCTGGGTGTTCGAGGGCAAGTAAAGCAGAATAAAAAACTCCCGGAGGATCCTCCGGGAGTTTTTTATTCTGAAACCTGCTTATTGCAGGCGCAATAACACTTTGCCTTCATGCCAGAGTTCTTCCAGTTTGTAATACTCACGCTGTTCCGGGGCAAACAGGTGGACAATCACATCGCCAAAATCCACCACCAGCCAGCCCGCCTCGGGCAGGCCTTCCTTGCGACCCTTCCGGCCATGTACTTCCTTAACTTTTTCAATGGCTGCCGATGCCAGGGCGTCCAACATTCGGTCCGTGGTGCCATTGCACAGGACGAAATAATCGGTAAATGAGACCACATTTTGCAGGTCCATGAGCAGGATGTTTTCGCCTTTTTTCTCTTCCAGGGCGTTAACAATCGTGTGGGCAAGTTCAAGTGTGTTCAGGGGATCACCTCGTGGTTGTGTCGTCGCCAAGCGGCGCACTAAATAAAAGGGAATAAACAGCTCCGCCCGGTTTTAGTTCACTGCGGAACAGGTGTATGGCATTCACACTGGCTGTGCCAAAGGACGGGACATTCATATTTTCAAGCAGGGTACGCAATGCAGGTGTATTCTCTGCGTGCGGTTTGACCCGGCCAATGGTCAGGTGCGGCGAGAAGGTTTTTTCCTCTGGAGGGTAGCCAATTTTTCCAGTGGCATTCTCGATGGTATGTACCAGGTGCTGCAGGCTGGCCGGGGCCTGGATGCCAATCCAGATCACGCGCGGGCGGCGCGGGTTGGGGAAGCAGCCCAGCCCGCCGATTTCCATATTGAAGGGTGGCAGGGCGGCAGCCTCGGTTGACAGGGTATGGTTGAGCAATTCCAATTGGTTGGGGGAAACGTCGCCCAGGAATTTAATTGTCAGGTGAATATTTTCCGGCGTCACCCAGCGCACTGTATCCTCGGCCGCCCTGACCAACGGTGCAGTTTCTATTGCGATACGTTGTTTGATATCATCCGGAATATCTAACGCAATAAAGGCGCGAATTAAACCCATAATTCCTAATGTACAGTCAGGGCTTTCTCAATCGCCTGCTTCAAGTCCAGGAAGCCCACTGGCTTGGTCAGGTAAATCGAAGCGCCAGCATCCATCCCGGTCTTGATATCTGCAGGCATGCTTTTCGCCGAGACAACGATGACAGGGATGTTGGTCAGGGTCGGTTCACGCCGCATGTGTTTCAGTACATCGATTCCAGAAACATCAGGCATCATCACATCCAGGATGACCAGGTCTGGTTTTTCGCTGGCCAGCAAGTTGATGGCCGGGCCGCCCGCATTGCTTTTTACCACGCGAAAACCGTTTACACGCATCATTTCGGCGAACAATTCTGCGGCATCGGGTTCGTCTTCAACAACCAGGACAGTTTTCTGAATCTCATTCATTGACAGGCTCCAGTGCGATAAAAATAGCATAATCCAACCCAAAAGGCAAGGGGGTTTTATTTGTTACCAGTTAGGGAAATAAAAAGACCGGGTGCGGCGTACACCACGGTCTTCAGGGTTTGGTGGGCGCGGAGGGACTCGAACCCACGACCTCACGGATGTGAACCGTGCGCTCTAACCAGCTGAGCTACGCGCCCTGACTTGCGCGGCTGATTATATGCCAACAATCCAATTTTTGGCAAGGCAATTGGGGAAATGGCCGCTTAAGGGGCGGGGAGGAAGTCCCAGGGGTTAACCTTGCCATAGGAAGTATGCATCAACTCGAAGTGCAAGTGCGGACCGCTCGAGCGCCCGGTACTGCCCGAAGCGCCGATGACCGTTCCCTGGCCGGCACTCATTCCGCAAGTCAGGTTCAACACGCTCAGGTGGGCGTAAAGCGATTGCCAGCCGTTGCCGTGGTCAATCACAATCATATTGCCATAGCCCCAGTCGTTCCATCCCGCGTAGACGACAACGCCCGCATCAACAGCATAGATCGGTTCGCCAAGTTTGGCGGCGATATCCAGGCCGCGGTGGTTGGTCTCCGGGGAATAATCAAAGCCGGACAGGTAATGCCGGTCGGAGGGCCAGACAAAGCTGCCGAACCCTACTGCGCCGTCCGTCACGACACCGCAGGCGCCGGGGCCCATCTGACGGGCGATGGCCGGGTTTTCGCGGGTCACACCGATCGGTGCGCTCCACGAAATAAACTGGCGCGACCCACCTGGCACAATCAGCCAGGTGCCAGGCTTAATATTCGGGTTGGTGAAATCGCCGATGGTAGCCGGGTCGAGATTATTTCCTGCATAGTTGATGATGGTTTCAGGTGTCACGCCGAAGAAGGTGGCAACACCGTTCAGCCCGTCGCCAGCTTGCCATTCGTAATATGTGCCATCCACCGGCAGGATGTTTAACTCCTGGCCGGGCTTCAGGTTATGCGGATCATCGCGCAGGATGTAGTAATTGCCCCACAGGATGGTCTGCGGTTTCAGGCCATATTTCTCTGAAATACCAAAGACGGTATCGCCTTCCTGTACGGTGTAAAAGGTCAATTCCTCGCGTGGACGGTTGGGGATGGTGGTGTGGATCAGGGCCATGCGCGGGATACCCTTATAAGCCCCGGCAGTCTGTGGGATGAAACTGGCCTGTACGGCCGGGGTGGCAACCGGTTCTGTATTTTGCAGCGGGTTGTCGGCAGGGCTGGCATTCGCGCTGATCATGAAACTTTGCATGAACCAGACGACCAGGCCCAGGCCAATGAACGTCAGCAGGGTTGCCCCAACGCGGGCAACGGTTTCGCCGAGGCCCAACTGGGCAATTACTTCCAGCAAGGGGCGGCTTGTTTTGTGGGAGGCAGGCTCGGGGGAGCCAGCTTCGAGCGCAGCGGGTTCCCCCTCCAGTTGCTGCGACGACATTTCATCAAATTGTTCACTCATTCTGGTTACCTTTATTAAAAATCATCATAACATGCCATTTTGGCAGGCGTCAAGCAAAGGCTTAATTGGGATTAATCTGTGCATCTTCTTTTTTGCGCAGCCAGGGCGCGGCCAGATGAATGCTGCCAATACCAACCAGGCAGGTGATGGCGCAGATGCGAATGGCAACCGGTACGCCCCAGTTTTGAGCCATCCAGCCGACCAGCAGGCTGCCAAAGGGGGCGATGCCCTGCAAGGCCCACAGGTAGGTGCTGAAGACGCGCCCGCGCAATTGGTTGGGAACCTCCAATTGGATGAGGGTGTTCATGGTGGCAAGCTGGGTTACGGTTCCCCAGCCGATCAGGATGAGCAGGATAAAGGCAATGGGGGTGCTGGTGGTAAAGCCGACGAAGAGCATGCTGGTGATAAAGGCCAGCTGGCCGAGCAGCAGCAGCAGGCCTTTGCGGCGCGGGTTAAACGCTGCAAGGATGACGGAGGCAATCAGCGCGCCGATGCCCTGGGCAATATACAGGGCGCTGTTGCGCGCGGCAACACTGGCGGAGGTGTCGCCTGCCTGGGCCAGCACATCCCTTGCAACGGCTGGAATCTGCTGGATGAAAGGGAAGCCGACCAGGCCAATCAGGGCAGACATGAGGATAAGCGTGCTGATGGCGGGGGTGTCGATAATATATTTTTGGCCTTCACGTAGTTCGAGCATCAGGTTGCGTTTGGCAGACGGTTCAGTGCTTTTGAATGGCGTCTGGACCATGAACAGGCCAACAATGACAATCAGGTAACTGAAAGCATTGACCAGGAAGGCGAGTCCTTCCCCCTGGTTTTCGATGAGCACAAGGAAAGGGGTGACGGCCATTGGCCCTATCAGGCGGGCGGCATTAAAGATGGTCGCCTGCAGGGCGATTGCGTTTGGCAGGGCAGGCTTGCCGACCAATTCGATTAGCATGGCTTGACGGGCGGTGATTTCGATGGCGTTGGCTGTGCCGAGGATGAGGGTCAGGATGAAGATTTGCCAGATATTAATCAGCCCGGTGATGGCAAGAATTCCCAGGCTGGCGGCCTGCAGCATCATCACGGCCTGCATGGCAATCACGGTCTTGCGTTTATCCATTCGTTCGACCAGGACGCCGCCGGGCAGGGCGAGGAACAGGGTTGGCAGGGTGGCGGCAAAACCAATCAACCCCAAGTCAAATGGTCGGCCGGAGAGTTTGTAAGCCAGGTAGGGCAGGGTGGTGCTTTGCATCCAGCTGCCAATCAGGGAAAGGAATTGCCCGACCCAAAAGATGAAAAAATCACGCGAAGCCAGGGCCGGGAAACGTTGGGCCAGTCGTTGTTGGAAGTTAGCCAGCATGGGGAAGGATGCACTCCGGTCGGTCATTGGCGGGGCTATTGACGAGGGTGGAAACAGGGTGTGCGGTCATCTCTTCAGCCGGGTACCGGGTGAGCAGGGCATTAAGTTCCTGGGGCTGGCGCGGGGACGGATCCAGCCATTGCGTGTAAACATTTGACGGTAGGATGACCGGCATACGGTTGTGCAGGCGCGACATCAGGCTGTTGGGTTCGGTGGTAATGATCGTGCAGGAACGGATGGAAGAACCATCCGGGCTGTGCCATTCGTCCCATAGGCCAGCGAAAGCAAATGGCATGCCCGAGACGAGGTGGATAAAGTGGGGCACTTTTGTTTTTTGGCCTTCAATGACCTGCCATTCGTAAAAGCCATTGGCAAAGATCAGGCAGCGTTTGTATTTGTAATTCCCCCGAAAGGAGGGTTTTTCGCCCAATGTTTCAGCGCGGGCATTAATCAGGCGGTTGCCAATGGCCGGGTCTTTACTCCAGGAGGGAATTAATCCCCAGGCAAAGAAATCGGCCTTGTTGCTGCCATCGTTGGGCAAGGCCAGCACGGGCTGGCTGGGGGCAATGTTGAAGCGCGGCATGAACTGAGCCGGGAAAGTGACACCCGGCAGGAATTCGGCCAATTCGGCCGGGTCAATGGTCAGGGTAAAACGCCCGCACATAGGAACTCCTTTTTTTTTAGCGCCCCGGCGTGGGGGTAGGGGTAAAGAATCGCGGCGGAATCCAGAAGGAAAATTGCATGTTTACGCCATCCTGGGTAACGGAACTCTCAGGGTTAATCACCGTGTAAAAGGTATTCCCAAAGGAAAGTGGCAGTCCGTTCCCGGCCGGGTCTACCAGGCGGATGGGCTGGTCTATTTTGTCGCGCACCCATTTGCCGGGGAAGAGCATGCCCTCCCGGAAGACATACGCCGGGCCTTCGCCCGTCAGGGTGATGTTAAAGACCTGGTCTTCGCGGTCAAAGTAGTTGTTGAACAGATGCGGAACGACCAGAACGACCAGGTTTTGTGTTTCAAGTTGCTTGCCGGTCAGGACATCCATGTGCGGGGCATACTCACGCGCTTTTCCCTCGCGGGCATCCACCGTATCAGAATAACGGAAATAACTCTGGCTCTGGTAATTGTATTCCCAGTAGTGATAAGCATATTCCGAGTAAACCACATCAATCCGATTGGCCTGGGCTGTGGAGGGGGCAACCTGCAAATTGTAGAAAAAAGTGGCTCGCAGGTCCTGCCGTTCATTGGATGAGAGCAGTGGGCCTACCCCGGCCGTATCCACAAAAAGGTTGTTAAACCCGCTGATGGAGGTGTCCCGGCAAAGCGGCGGGCAGTTGTTACCACGTTGAACAAAGAGCAGGGGCTTTAAATCACTTTCGAGAAGGTATTTTTCCACCCGCTCATCTGCATTCGCAAAAACCAGGGAGGAATGATACATACGCATGATGTGTTCATCAAAATACCGCCCGGAGCGAACCGGCCCGGCTTTTTCAGCATCCTGCCCGTAAAAGATAGCAATAAAGCGGCTGATTCCGTCTTCAATATAATATTCATATACAACATCGGCCCGCATCAGGCCGTACTGATAGGCGCGTACTGTACGCGGGTAATTGACGACTTTTACAGCCACCGGACGGCGATTAAGGATGGTTTCATCTGGGACGGGCAGACCGGTCAGCGGACTGATATTTGAAGGAAGGCGGAAATCTGAAGAAATCGGGCCAGGAAGGCCGATGGGCGGCACACTGGTATAGGTGGGGAAAAACAAGGTCGGCCGCGGGGTGGAGGTCTCTGTGGGTGTTGGGCTGGGAATCCGTGTAGAGGTTGGCGGCAGGGGTGTTAGTGTGGGGGAACCCTGTTCAACGGGAAACCGCTGCGGGAAGGCTGCCAGCAGGGCGTCTGCCTCGTTGCTGGTGAGTGCCCAGGTGATGGCCAGGCTCCCAATCAGGAAAACCATTCCCCATATCCCAACCAGGAGCCGTTTTAACAGGGTGTTCTTCATCCGGGCGGATTATACCTTCTTTGGGGAGCGCACCGCGCGGTGATAAAATACAGCCGATATGTTGGCGTTGTTGAGTTTTGGTTTGTTGGTACTTTCTGCACTGACCCTGGCCGGGTTGCGCGCCTGGCGGGTGGGCCGGTCATATACCTGGCCTGTGGCGGCGATTGGTTCGTTGTTGGCCTGGGCCAGTGTATTTGCCTGGCAATGGACATTGCCCGAACGGGTCGAGACCCCTTCCTGGCTGGCCAGCCTGGTATTCACGGCATCCCCGGGGTTATATGTAGATACAACGGCCTGGGTGTTTGGGATGTCTTTGTGCGGGCTGGCGGCGGGGGTGATCCTGACTGCCCCGGCGCGGCAAGGCGTTGGTCCAGAAGTTTGGCTGGCAACCCTGGCGATTATTGCCACGGGAATTTTGGCCGTACTGGCTGACAGCCCGTTTGCATTGGTGATGATCTGGGCGGCAATTGATTTGTTGGAATTTGTGAATGCGATCCGGCTGACTCCTACGGCTGCCTTGAGTGAACGGGCTGTGGTGGCCTTTGCCCTGCGCGCCCTGGGGACGGGTTTTGCCATGTGGGCAATGGTGCTCGGTATTGGTGTAGGGAGTATTGCCGGGGTCGTGAGCGCCAACGAGGCTGGCATGTTTTACATCATCGCTGCCGGGTTGCGCCTGGGTGTGCTTCCACTGCATATCGCTTATGTGACCGAGCCGGGATTACGGCGTGGTTTTGGCACAACTTTGCGATTGACTGCGGCAGCTTCGAGCCTGGCATTGCTGGCTCGTTTCCCTTCGACCGGGATCAATAGCACGGTGGATGTTGTTTTACTTGTGTTATCCGCACTGGCAACGCTGTATGGTGGCTGGAAGTGGCTGACAGGAC
Source organism: Anaerolineales bacterium (assembly GCA_024710905.1). Classification (GTDB taxonomy): domain Bacteria; phylum Chloroflexota; class Anaerolineae; order Anaerolineales; family Villigracilaceae; genus JANJTV01. The sequence goes on from JANJTV010000126.1 coordinate 9,104, forward strand.
GGGATGCCCTCGCCGCCCGTCCGTATTGGATCATTGGGATTGGCGGCTTGTCTTTGGGGGCGGTGCTTACCGATAACCCAGGCGGGGCAACCGCCTGGGCGGCTGTGATGATTTTGCTGGGCGGAGTGGCCTTTTTAAATTCCATCACACATCGCTGGCTGTCGCGATTGCTGGCCCTAGGTGGGCTTTTTATCCTGTCCCTGCCCGCAACAGTTACGGCCACTGCCTGGCAGGGGCAAGACAACCCGCTTGGTTTCCTGTTGTGGGTGCTTTTCCTGCCGGGCCAGGCTTTGTTGACGGTTGGCTTTGTGATGCACATGCTCCGCCTGGAGGGGGATGAGTTTTCAAGCTTGCCTCGCTGGGCGCAGGCGTCTTTCCCTGTTGGACTGATTGTCATGGTATTTACCCTGTTTGTTTTGGGTTTGTTTGGTTGGCCGGGGGCGTTGCAAATAGGGGTTTGGCCGGCTGCTCTGGCTGTTTTTGTGCTGGCGGCCGGATTGGTCTTTACCTTCCTGCGATTGCCAATCCTGCGCGATCTTGCCCCGGCGGCTGACGCACCTGCGCGCCCATCCCGTTTTACCCAAATTCAGTTGATGGCGGGGAGTGGATTCTGGGGGATGTATCGGTTTCTCAGCAGGATCGCGGGGTTTTCAAGTGATCTCTTCGAAGGGGATGGCAGCCTGTTATGGACGCTGGTGCTGTTGGTCTTATTCATTTCAATTTTGCAGGCAGCGTGATCAATGAGTGAATTTTTATTATGGTTTTCTGCGATATTGCTGATTGTGGCTGCGTTGGGATTGGTGCTCAGCCGCGACTGGCGCTGGAGTCTGGCTTATCTCGGCCTGCAATATGTGGGGATGTACTTTCTGGTTGAAGCGCAATGGCCTGTAGTTATGGCTGCCACGCGCACGGTGACGGGGGTGATGGCTACGGCGGTACTCGGGTTCACACTGGTTGGCAAGCGGGATGACCTACCCGCGATGGAAGCATCCAACCTGCCGGGCGGGCGGCTATTCCGGTTGTTTGCATCCTTGCTGGTATTGCTATCCATTTCACAGGCATCGTTACTGGTTCAGTCCTGGTTTATAGAAGTAAGCCCGCCGGTGATCTATGGGGCGCTCAGCCTCCTGGGGATGGGCCTGCTGCACCTGGGTATCACGGCCAACCCGTTCCGTATGACGTTGGGGTTACTGACCACCCTGGCCGGTTTTGAGATTATTTTCTCCACGCTTGAAAATTCAATTGTGGTGACTGCCTTGCTCTCTGTTGTCACCATGGCGTTGGCCATGGTGGGGGCATATTTAATCAACCAGGATGTTGAGCCGGAGGTACTCCTTTGAGCGCGCCGCTGATTTGGGTGGCCATCCCGCTGGGCTTGGCAGCTATTTTCCTTTTATTCCGCAGTGAACGCTGGCTGGCCTGGCTGGGAGGTATTTCGGCCGCCGTTTTGTGTGGGCTGGCTTACTGGCTGCCGGTTGATACGGCCGTGCAGATGGGAGCAGTATCTTTTCGGATTGATTCAACGTTTACAATCCTTGGCCGCCAGTTCAGTCTGCCGGCCAGCGACCAAACCCTGATCGTTTTGATTTATGGTGCGGCGGCTTTCTGGTTCCTGGGTTCACTGGCGGGGGGGGGCTGGCAGCGCTCAATCGTGCCGTTGGGGATGGCCATTGTGGCTTTATTGGTTGCCTCGCTGGCCGTCAGGCCGTTTTTGTATGCAGCCCTTTTTATCCAGCTGGCCGTTTTGCTATCCATTCCACTTTTATTGCAACCGGGCCGCAGGCCAGGTCGCGGAACGCTGCGTTTTATCACCTTTCAATCACTGGCAACCCCTTTCATTTTATTGGCCGGGTTCCTGCTCTCCGGCGTGGATGCCGGGCCTTCGGACCTGGCGCTGATTGGTCAGGCGGCGTTTGTGCTTGCGATGGGGTTTGCTTTCCTGTTGGCGATCTTCCCGTTTTATGCCTGGGTGCCGTTGGTGGCTGAAGAATCCCCGCCATATGCGGTGGGTTTTATCCTGACCATTTTCCCCGTGTTCAGCATCCTGTTTGCGTTGAATTTCATGGATCGCTATTCCTGGTTACGCGACTCGGATGTGCTTTACCAGGCGTTGCAGTCCGCCGGGCTGATTATGCTGGTGACGGCCAGCATCTGGGTGGCCTTCCAGCGTCATCTGGGCCGGGTGATGGGGTATGCAACCGTAATGGAGACAGGCATGGCTTTGTTAGCGCTCAGCCTGCCAGACCGCGCGGTAGGGTTGCTGCTGGTGTTCTATATGATTATTCCGCGCACCTTGGCATTTGGCGTTTGGGCCATGTCTTTAAGTATCCTGGCACGCAATGCGGATGATTTGCGCTTCTCCACAATCCAGGGGATGGCACGATCGTATCCGTTGGCGGCGGCGGGGGTGATTGTTGCCGGGCTGGCCGTGAGCGGGATGCCATTGCTGGCATTTTTCCCCATCCGGCAGGCGTTGTGGGCGCAACTGGCTTCCCAGTCCCTGGTTACTGCGGCCTGGTTCGGGCTGGGCATCCTGGGGTTTTGGGTTGTCTCGATGCGTTCCCTGGCTGTTTTGGTTATGCAGCGTGAAGACCAGGCTCCCGGCTGGGAGGCGCGGGAAGACTTCTGGCAGCGAGCTCTGCTTGGGCTGGGCCTGCTGGGAATCTTCCTGGCGGGGATTTTCCCGCAGTCGGTACAGCCTCTCCTGGCGAACATCTCCATTATGTTTGATCATCTGGGCCGTTAAGCGCGTGTATAATCACGGGACAATCCTTTTACCGGAGTGAACATGGACGTTGAAGCACTTGCCAAACGTATTGAATTTCTTGAAAAAGAATACCGCAAAGATCGCGCGGCGATTAATGATTTGCAGGACAAGCTGGTTTCCTACGAAGGGAACTTTAACTTTGTCCGTGAACAAGTTAAAGAGCTCTCTGCCGATTTTTCCAAACTTTCGGCTACTTCCGCCCGCCTGGACCAGTTTGACAACCTTGTAACGCAATATCGTAACGAGGCCAACAAAACCATTGAGGCGATTGAGAAGCGCCGCGAAAAACATGAACGCGATGTAGACGCCCGTCGCCGCCTAGAAATTGATAACCTTAATAAGGCCATGCTTGATTTGCGCAAGACTGTAGATGGCATGGATGAATTCCGCAAAAACTTGCAGGCGCGTGTGGATGAAGATGCCCGCCTGGCGCGTGAGATTGGCGAACTGGAAATGCGCATGGAAGAATACATGCGTGCAGCGGATGACATGAAGCGCACCAACCGCGCCGTGGATGAAGCCCGCAAGCAGGATGCCAAACGCCTAGCCGATCTTTCCGGCGAACTGGCAGCCATCCGCAAGCGAGCCGAGGAAGCGCGTGACAAAGCCGAATTAAATGGTGATGCCATCCGCCTGTTGGATGGCCGGATGAACGAATTAATGTCGAGCGAAGCAGAACGCCGCCAGTCGCAATTGTCTTTCATCGAATCCCAAAACCTGGCGCAGGTGGAACGTGACCGGGGTTGGAAGGAATGGCAGAATCGCTTTGAAACTTTCAGCCGCCAGACGTCCAACCTGGATGCGCAACTGATGCAACTGGAGGAAACCCAGCGCGCCGTAAAACGCTCACAGGAGACCTTTGAGGACATCAACCAGCGCCTGGAGCGCCGTATCAAAGAAATTACCGAGATTCAGCGCCTGGCGGAAGATCGCTTCAGGCAGGAGTGGGTGACCTTTAAGGCGGATGACCAGAAACGCTGGACGAACTACTCGCTGACCCAGGACGAGCTGCAAAAAGACACCACCAGCGAATTGGAAAAGATCAACCAGCGTATTTCCTCGCTGGATGATTTGACCCAGACCCTGCAGGATATGCTCGAACAAACCACTGAAACCACCGAAACCCAGTTGCAGGAATTAATGAACTGGGCACACGAGTGGTTGACGAATTACGAACGCATCATGGGCCGTTCGAGGCCCTCTCGCTAACCCAACCGGGCGGCCGCATGGTCGCCCTTTTTTGAAACCATGAGAGTTATTGGCACAGCCGGTCATGTAGACCACGGAAAATCCACCCTGATCGCCGCGCTGACGGGGGTGCATCCCGATCGCTTGAAAGAAGAGCAGGCGCGCGAGATGACCATCGAACTCGGCTTCGGTTGGCTTGACCTGCCCAATGGCGAACAAGTGGGCATTGTGGATGTGCCCGGCCACCGCGATTTTATCGGTAACATGCTGGCTGGCGTGGGCGGCCTCGACCTGGTCATGCTGGTCATTGCCGCCGACGAAGGCGTCATGCCCCAGACTCGCGAACACCTGGCAATCCTCGACTTGCTGCAAATCCCGTCTGGGCTGGTGGTCATCAGTAAAGTGGATATGATTGAAGATGCCGAGTGGCTGGACCTGCTCAAGGAAGATATCCGCCGCGCCTTGGCCGGGACTGTGCTGGCGGATGCGCCTTTTGTGGCAGTCTCCGCCCGAACCGGCTCCGGCCTGCCCGAGCTAGTCGCCGCCCTTCAAGATCTGCTTGAAACCCGCCCGCCGCGCACAGACCTGGGACGCCCACGCCTGCCAATTGACCGGGTCTTCAGCATGGCCGGGTTTGGCACGGTTGTAACCGGCACGTTGGCCGACGGTCAATTTAAGGTTGGCGATGAAGTTGAGATTCAACCCGGCGGGCGTAAAACGCGTATTCGCGGATTGCAAACCCACAAACAAAAGGAAGAGATTGCCTTGCCGGGCAGCCGGACGGCGGTTAATTTAACCGGCCTGGCGGTGGAAGAAGTACAGCGCGGGCAGGTGGTGGTGAGGCTGGGGCAATACAACCCCACCCAGCGCCTGGATACCCGCCTGCGAGTACTTGGGGATATTTCTACGCTGTTGAAGCATGGCATGGAAGTAAAAGTCTTTCACGGTACCACAGAGTCTTTGGGCCGTCTCCGTTTATTGGGCGATGAAACCCTGCCGGGTGGGCGGGAAGCCTGGGTGCAATTGGAGTTGCGTGATCCATTGGTGGCGGTGCGTGGGGACAGATTTATCCTGCGGCGGCCTTCGCCGTCGGAAACACTGGGCGGCGGGCTGGTGGTGGATGCCCACCCGAAACGGCGACACAAACGGTTTGATGAAGGCGTTCTTGGCAGGCTGGACTCTCTACTGCGGGGGACGCCCGGAGAAGTTCTCCAGCAGTCCATGTTGGCGCTTGGCCCGGCCAGCCTGAAAGAGGTGGTATTGCATTCCCGCCTGGATCCTGACGCAGCGCAGGCTGGTGTGCAGGAATTAATCGATGCGAACCAACTTGTTACCCTTGAAGATGGGGCATTATTGCCCTTTGCTGATGTGCTGGTGGCCTCCGGTGCTAGCTGGAATACGCTGGCTGGAAATATCCTTACTACACTGCAACAGTACCATTCTGCCAACCCGCTTCGGCGCGGAATCCCGCGTGAGGAGTTGAAAAGCCGCCTGAAATTATCCCCTCGTTTGTTTGGCGCGGCGGTCAGAATGATGATCGCCAAAGGGAAGCTGCAAGAGAGTGGCAATTGGCTGGCCCTATCGGGGCACCAGATCCGCTTCTCGGAACGAGACCAGGCACGGGTGAGCCAGCTGCTGCGCCGCTTTGACGAGAATCCCTCCAGCCCGCCATCTGTTAAGGAAGCGCTGGCAGACACCAGCGAGGAGATCTACAATGCCCTGCTGGCATTGGGCGAGCTGGTGCAGGTCTCGCCGGAGGTGGTGTTCCGGGCCGGGCAATATGAAGCGATGGTGCAGGCTGTGAAGGAGGCCATTGCCAAAAACGGGCTGGTAACGGCGGCGGAGGTGCGCGACCTGTTTGTCACCAGCCGAAAATATGCCCTGGCCCTGCTGGAGCACCTGGATGCGATTGGGGTGACGGTGCGGGATGGCGATGCCCGGCGGCTGAAGGTGAAGTAAAATAAGGCAGGAGCATTCATGACCCTAGACCCTTCCCTTGTAAACAGTGTTTTGTTGATCCTGACGGCTTTTGGTGGCGCGTTCCTTGCGGCACTCTGGCTGGCGCTGGTGGTCTGGACGTGGCGGGACATTCGTAATCGTGCGCGTGACCCGCTGGCGCAGGTGCTGGCCGTGCTGGTAGTGGCCGTGCTCAATCTGCCGGGTGTGCTGGTGTATATGATCCTGCGCCCGGCCCGTACGCTGGAAGAGGAATACCAGCGCACGCTAGAAGAGGAAGCCCTGCTGGCCTCGATTGAAGAACAAGCGCTTTGCCCCGGCTGTGAGAGGCGTGTGAAGGAAGGCTGGCAGGTCTGCCCGAACTGTCACACCAGGTTACGTAAGGCCTGCCATGCCTGCGGCCAGTTGATGGAATTGCCTTGGAACCTGTGCCCGTATTGTGGCACACCCGCCCCCGGCGTCCGCAAGGAAGAACCTGCTGCCCCGGCTGAAGCCCGGCTGCCGGAATTGGATTAGCTCAACTATGGGCCTGCTTGCAGGCCTTTTTTCTTTTGGAGACTTTCAATGAAAATAGAACAGATTACCCTTTCCCTGCTGCGTATGCCGCTGGTTTCGGCGTTTGAAACGTCTTTTGGGCGCATCACCCATCGTGAGTGCATCCTGCTGGAGGTGCGCGCCGGGGGGCTGACCGGCTGGGGGGAGGTGGTGGCAGACCACGACCCCGGCTATTCCTACGAAACGACAGGTACAGCCTGGCACATCCTTGAAGAGTTTATTGCGCCGCTGCTGGTCGGGCAGGATGTGGTGGATGTGCCGGACTTCCAGCGCCGCGTGGAAGGGATTCGCGGGCATCACCTGGCCAAAGCCGGATTCGAGATGGCCCTGTGGGACCTGCTCGGCAGGCGAGATGGCAAATCGCTGCGTGAAATGCTTGGCGGTCAGAAAACCCGCGTAGACGTAGGCGTCTCTGTGGGCCTGCAGGAAAGCCCCGAAAAACTGGTGCAGGTCGTGGGAAACTACCTGGCCGAAGGATACCAGCGCGTTAAACTAAAGATCAAGCCGGGTCGCGATGTGGGCGACGCCAGGGCTGTACGCATGGCTTTCCCGGAAATCAAGTTACAGGTGGACGCCAACTCGGCCTACACGCTTGAAACCGCCCAGGCCCTGCACCCGCTGGACGACCTTGACCTGTTGTTAATCGAACAGCCCCTGTTCGAAGATGACATCTGGGATCATCACAAACTACAAAAAGAACTGAATACGCCCGTCTGTCTGGATGAAAGCATTGTCAGCCCGCGCCACGCCCGCTACGCGATCGAGATGCAGGCCTGCCGTGTCATTAACATCAAACCCGCGCGGTGTGGTGGCATCAGCCAGGGTGTGATGGTGCACGACCTGTGCCAGCAGCATGGCCTGCCTGTCTGGCATGGCGGCATGCTCGAGACCAACATTGGCCGCGCCAGCAACCTGGCCCTGGCCAGCCTGCCCAACTTTCGCCTGCCTGGTGACATCTCCGCTTCGGCGCGTTACTATCCCGAGGATGTGACCGAACAAACCTTCAGTCTCAACCCGGACAGCACAATCAGCGTGCCGGAGGGGCCGGGGCTGGGCGTCACCGTGATTCCTGCGCAGGTGAAAAAATTCAGCCTGCGGCAGGGTGTTGTTAAATAGCGTCCAATTTTGTTACAAGGAATTTTCATGCAACGACTGTTTATGCTTTGCCTGGTTGCCTACCTGTTGCTGGCGGCCTGTTCTCCTGTGGATGCGCCGATTGTGGAACCGGTGGCTTCTCCCACGGGCCTTGCTGCTCCGATTCAGCCAACTGCTACGGAAGTGCCGCGTGGCGTGTGGATGACCCCGGCTGCGCCGGAGTCTTTCCAGCTTGCGGCCACCCTGCAAAATGTTCCGCTGGCGGGCTCCCCCGAAGCGGCTGCCGTTTCGGTGAGCATTGTCCCTACCGGTGAGGCACAGAGCCTGTGGATCTATGCCTTGTCGGCTGCTTTCCCGACGGTCCGCGATGGCTACGGCCTCGATGAACTAAAGGGTGCCTGGCAGGGCAACGGCCCCGGGTTTGTGATGACGGAATCCACACTGGAGGCGGTAAAAGACCTTTTTGGCGCCGAACCAGCCCCGGGCGTGGTCCGTATTGCTGAAGCAGGTGAAGTGACCGACCTGTTATGGGAAAACCGTGAATGGCTGGCGATCCTCCCGTTTGAGAATATCCAACCCGAAATGAAGGTGCTGGAAGTGGATGGTCAATCACCATTGAGGAAATCATTCGAACTTGCCACGTATCCCCTTAAGGTAGGTTTTGCCGCCCAGGGCGCCGGATTTGACCTGCCAGCAACCAACCGTGACCCGGCGAAACTGACAACTGTCATCATGACGGGCGTCACTGCCCTGGTGCGTGCCACGGCTTACAAAATGGAATTGATCGATGTAACCTACCCGGGGATTGATCTTCGTGACTGGCTGGTGGAGGCGGATATTACCCATATTTCAAATGAAGTGCCCTTTGCCCAGGGCTGTCCCTTCCCGAACCCCAGTCAGAAACGGCTGATTTTTTGCTCTGACCCGAAATATATTGAATTACTTGAATTTGTTGGCACGGATGTGGTGGAGTTGACCGGCAATCACTTCCAGGATTGGGGTCGCGAGGCGACCCTGTATACATTGGAAATGTACCGTGAGCGTGGCTGGCCCTATTATGGCGGGGGGGCTGACCTGGCCGATGCGCGGCGCCCGGCCCTGCTGGAAGCCAATGGTATGAAATTTGCCTTTATTGGCTGCAACCCGGTTGGGCCTGAGTTTGCCTGGGCGCGGGAGGACGGCTGGCCTGGTGCTGCACCGTGCGGTGACTTGCAATGGATGCTGGACGAAATCTCCCGGCTGAAAGGGGAAGGCTATGTTGTGGTTGCCACCTTCCAGCATTTTGAATATTACTCTCCTGAGCCGCGCCCGGGGCAGTTGAGGGATTTCAGGGCGGCAGCCGATGCCGGTGCAACGATTGTGAGCGGTTCCCAGGCTCATTTTGCCCAGAGCATGGAATTTTATGGCGACTCATTTATCCATTATGGATTGGGGAATTTGTTCTTTGACCAGATGGGTTATGACAACCCGACCAACGGGCAGCGAACTACAAAAACCAGGCATGAGTTCCTTGACCGGCATGTTTTCTACGATGGGCATTACCTGGGCGTGGAATTGTTGACCGCCATGTTGGAGGATTTCTCCAAGCCGCGCCCGATGACCCAGGAAGAACGCGAGGCCTTCCTGCTGGAATACTTTATTGCCAGTGGTTGGATCAATGAATAGATTGTTTTTGAGTTCTTGACTTGTGCCTCAAGGAGGCATATGATGGAAACTGAAATCAGTTAAATAATGTCAGGGTAACGTATGGTGGTGGCATGTTAAAAAATATCATCGGATTGAATCGGCATGATAGCCTTGAGCATCTTAAGCTTGCAGCCCATGTGGCTGAGTACGCTGAATGGGATAATCGAGCTCACTTGGAACGTATTCGTCTATATACATATACCCTGGCTGTTGAAACTGGCATTGAACATTCCCAGGCTGAGTTAATATCTATCGCCGCGGTCTTGCACGATATTGGCAAAGTGACCATTCCGGCTTCTATTTTGAGAAAGACTGCGAACCTGACGCCTGACGAATATAAAATTGCCGAGCGACATACTGTTGAAGGCGCACGCTTATTAAGCGGTTCTGACTCACAGATTTTCCAGACAGCCGAGATTATTGCAAAGACACACCATGAGCGATGGGATGGGTCTGGGTATCCAAATGGTCTACAGGGGAACAACATACCTCTGAGTGGGCGCATCGTTGCCATGGCAGATGTCTTCGATGCATTGACAACCAGGCGTCCTTATAAAAAAGAAATGAACCTCGACGCAGCTTTAGACCTGATACGCACCTCATCGGGCTCTTTGTTTGACCCGGGTTTGACATTAATATTTTTGAGGAAACAAGATGTGCTATTGAAAATTCTTTCATCAAACAATTAATCATAAAAATTCCCGCTTAAAAAGCGGGAATTTTTATGAAGCAGCCCATCTGTTATTTTTGAAAATCATAATAGCGAGCGGTTATATTATTTGTGTATGTTACCGCAAGTTTGCAAACATTCTCATCCATTTTGTTGGATATAACCAACCAACTCATATCTGCATCGTCTGATGTATAGCTGAGTCTTACTGCATCATACACACACATTGGGCCGGCATTGTAATTGACCAGGGTGAGTTTCCAGAGTGTTGCATAAGTCATGGTGCTTTTTGCCGGCTTGTTGGTGATATTGTAAATGATTTGAGAAGTTTGCTTGCAATAACCCAGCAAAGTTTCAGTAATGTATCGAATGCTGCGTTCGGCTTTTGAAATATCAATCGTATATTCACAACTAGGGCAACTGGCATCCATCAAGGCCAGGAATTGCCCTGCGAGTAGGGCGTCGGATTCTCGTGATATTTGAAAATATGGATCAGTACATGGTCCGCCATAGATTGCCTGGCAGGCGTCTGCATATAATTCCGGATTCCAAATCATCCCGTTCAAAATTCCAAGATAGGTGATATGGCCTAATCCATAATGATAGATATCCATTTGAACTGGCCAGAATTGACTCTCGTAGCGGATTAGCTGCTTGATCATGATTGGTGGGACACCAACCCGTTGGCCTTCAGCCAGAATTTCATCATCGTATACATTTTGAAGATAGACAACTGCGTCATGTGCTTTTTGTAGTCCACACGAATTGGCATAACCGTTGAGCCAGAGCCCACCAGAAGGACAATCAGATGCATCAATCATGCCGGCTCGAATTAGCTCACCCGATAAAAACCCATAATATTCATACGTGGCAAGCTCCCCGGGATCGCTGGGGATATAAAGCCAGTGATATTCCTCATCAGGAATGTCGCTACGGTCGAGGCAGGAAGGGGTAGTATTCACGCCGGTCTGTAGAGGCGGATTTTTTACCGGATACTCAAAATTTATTCCCTCGGCGGCATTGAATGAAAAATATACCAATCCACTGAACAAAAAGATGATAATCCAGTTGGGAATTTTCATTTTCCGTAAAACCTTATAATTTCCGATACTATTATTATACAACTTATAGTGCAGTATTTCACAAATCGCCACGTTGTAATCTGCATAGACAATCATGTGGTCACCATGACGAATGTCATATGGCTTGTTCGTTGATTGTATTTGTGAAATATTTCGCTATAATGAAATTGGTTAAATTTGTTTACTCATTGGCCTTGGACGATACAGGGGAAGAATGGAAAACCAGATTTTGTATCCCCTTATTCGCCGGAGAATGTGTGGTGAATAAAGGATTGTGAGACAAGAATGCTCACTCAAAAGCGCATACCTGGTCAGGGATTGGTCGAGCTGGCCCTTGTATTGCCAGTTTTGCTATTATTGGTTATTGGGGTTCTAGACATTGGGCGGGCATTTTATATCAAAATTGTTTTGGAAAATGCCGCACGCGGTGGCGCATATTACATGGTTTATCATCCGGATGGCGGGAAGGTGGATGATTTTTCCTTAGCTAAGACCGCAGTGCAAATTGAGGCGACTAATTCGGGCATCCTAATAGGTCCTGAAGATATCAATATTCAGTGTTTGACAGGGGGTGTTGTTGACAATAATTGTCCAAGCGGTTGCATGGTGGTTGTTTCTGTCCAGCATAATCTTGATTTGGTGGTCGGTTCATTTTTTCTTGGGCCGCTTTCTATAAGCAACGAGGCCCGGATGTTTATCCCATGAAATCGCCCAGCCATTGTTCAGCGCAAGCAATCGTGGAATTTGCCCTCACCATCCCGATAATTTTATTTGTGGTTTTGTTATTTTTTGATCTGGGCAGGGTGGTGTACCAGTATTCAGCGCTCCAAAATGCTGTTCGTGAGGCGGCGCGATATGCAACTGTGAATCGTTTTACGACTGCTTCTCAGCGAGAAGCAGTCGTAGACCAGATCGTTATGGACTATGCCATTGGTGTAGATTTGAGTGTTGATGATATTTCCCTATATTGTGACAGGGACCAATCAGATTTAAGTTTGCCATGTGACGAATACATCACCGTGGCGGCAAATACGGATATTCAACCAATAACTATTTTGGGAGCCCGGTTGATTGGTGTAGGGAACACAATTCCGGTTATTGCCGAATCCACGATGCAGATGACGCCATTTGGCAAGTCTAAGCAGGATGGATAGCACAATGAAAACTAAATACGAAAAAGGACAAAGCCTAGTTTTTGTAACAATCGTCTTATTTGGTTTATTTGCCATGGCGGCATTGATCGTTGATGGGGGGAGTCTTTACTTGAATCGCCGCGAAGTGCAGACAGCTGTTGATGCGGCCGCCCTGGCCGGGGCTTATGTTAAGTGTGTTGAGAAGGGAACATTCTCTGAAATTGAAGCGGCAGTAATGCAATATGCTATTACAGAAAACGGTGCGACCACGATAGATAGCATAACCGCCGAGCCGGATGGATCTGTATTAGTGCGTGCCAGTCTGTCGTCCCCATCATTTTTTGCCGGATTACTTGGTTTTGACGCCAATATTGCCCAAGCAGAGGCGGCAGCTGGTTGTTTTTCCCCAAAAACAATGGTGAACCTGCTACCCATTGCTTGGTCTTGTCGTGCGCCGATAGGAAGTTCAGTCGAACAATGCACACTTCAGACCATTCCATGGAAAATTTTTAAGACCATTCAATCCACGTTCAATTTTGATACAAATTTGTTGGATGAGGGTGATGAGATTAATTATTCCAGTTATTACGATGCGGCTCCCGGTGATGGGAAACTGATCTATCTTGTTATTGATAGTGATAAGTTTGACCCGCTGGTAGATTGTCAAGAGCTGAACCCGGCAGGCACTATTAATTGTGATTTTGATAACGATGGTCTTCTGAATGTTGACGGAGGTGCTAATCGAGGTTGGTTGTTGCTGGACGGTACCGGGGCAAGTGACCTGACCGACATCATGTTAAATGGCTATCCAGACCCAATTACTCTGCCGCACTGGTTCCCCGGCAAAAGTGGTGTTTCAAATAGCGTTTTCATCAATGCCCATTCTATTCGGTTTAATGTCGCCATGATCCCGGTTTATAACGCGATTTGTGATAATACAACTGCCAATGACTTGCCAGGTAATTGCCCAACGGAATATCAGGTGGGAGATTTGGTTACGGGGGACAGTGGTAATAAGACATACTACCGTGTTGCTGCTTTTGCGCCATTTGTGATTACCTGCGTTTCCAAGGGGAATTCGGAATATTGCCCCGGTAAGGCTCTCTCAAATGTAAAAAGCAATACATCCACGATCGAAGGGTATTTTGTCAATGGATTTGTTGAAGGCGATGATATCGATCCAGGTGGTTTTGATCTAGGCGTGTATATCATTTCTTTGGTCAGGTAAGTTAGGGCTTTCTACATAGGAGGTTACTTTGAACTCTCGACTACAAACCGGGTTAATTATTTCCCTGATTGGGGTTTTCCTGATTTTGGCTGGAGTATTTGCGGCCGTACGCTTGCTCAATCTCACTATTGTTCCTGCCAGCGCGCAGCCGACCCCGCAGCCGGAAACCAGATTGATGGTTGTTGTGGCTTCCCATGATATTCCATCCGGGCGAGTCCTATCCCAAGATGACATAGTTCTTGAAGAAATCCCTTTGCAGTATGTGCCCCGAGACACCATATCAGCATTCGACTTAGCGGTTGGCAAGATTACGAAGACGGACCTGTTTCAAGGAGAAATGATCCTTTCTCATAACTTGGCTAATCCGACCGGGCAAATTTATGACATTGCCTATGTATTGGATGATACGCATGTCTTAATGGCTATTCCCGCGACAGACCTGATGAGCCGTGAAGCTCTGATTAAGCGAGGTGACATTATTGATGTCCTGGCAACACTCTCGATTCCCGCCGAACCATCCATTGGCGAACAGGATCTTGAAGATGGAGATGATTTAACTCCGAAGCTGGTTACCTTTGGGGCTTTTCAGAGATTGAACATCACAGCAATTGTGATTGATATTATTCAAAATGAGGATGTTGATGCGCCCATTGATGGTTTTCCCGAGCGAGAACAAGTAGTGTTGCAAGCCTACCTAATCGCTCTGGATCCTCAAGACGCATTGGTGCTTAAGTTTATTAAAGATAACGGAGGCATATTCGATTTTGTTCTGCGGGCTCCGACATCGACTGGGGAGTTTGAGCTGACCCCCGTCACGGCTGAATTTATAAAAGAATTATATGGTCTGGAGCTTATTCCTTGATGTTCAGCTCTTGGGAGAGGAAATATTTATGACTTCTGGAAATGAAAAAATACGTGTTACTCCTGTGACAACCAACGAACTGATGTTGGAATTAATTAAGATGGCGATTGGCAGGGATGAGAATTTTCTATTGGCTGAAATCGAAAGTCCCCTCGGGGAGGATATTTTGGAGCAGATAGACCAGTTGATGCCGGACTGTATTCTATTGGATTACTTAACAGATGTTGATCACCCGCTTGATTTAATCGATCGGATTTCGATCGAATTTCCGCAAGCGATGCTTATCGTAATTCTATCCGAAGAACATGTGGGAATTTCCCACCAGGTTATTCTGGCGGGGGCGAGCGCATTTATTGTTCAACCTTTTAATCAACAGCAATTACTCTCCACGCTGGCGCGGGTACGAGAATTGAATTTGAGGACTAAAGTAACAAGCCAACCTGGGGTTCCTACTATATCAATGTCGGATCGGCAGGGAACCTATATTGTTTTTAGTCCCAAAGGTGGAGTAGGATCTTCATCCGTGGCCGTTAATCTCTCTATCGCTCTTTTCGAAGAATTAAAGCAAGAACTCCTTCTCATCGATGGCAAATTGTTATTTGGTGATTTGGATATCATGTTGAATTTGAAAACACAGAATTCTATTGCGGATCTGGTCCCACATATTGGTGCCCTGGATGAGAGCTTGGTACGGGATGTCGTTGCTGACCATGTCTCTGGTATCAGGGTATTGCCGGGTCCAGCAAATCCATCCGCCGCTATGGGAATTCACCCGGAAGAACTACATTCAATTATGGAGTGTTTTCAGGGGATTTTCCCAAACATCATGATCGATGGCGGGAATTTCTTGAACGACAATATAGTAACTTTTATGGATGCGAGCCATAAAATTCTCCTGATTGTTAATCAGGAGATTGCCTGTTTGCGAGGCGCCAGCCGCTTTATCGATATTTGCCGGACGACCCTGTCCTATCCAAAAGACAAGGTCTTGGTCATTATCAATCAATATGATTCTCATGAGAGCATTTCCCTGCAAGACATTGAGCGTTCGTTGCAAGTGAAGGTTTTTTCCACCCTTCCATGGGACCGAAAATCAAGCTTGCATAGTATTAATAGCGGTCTTCCGGTGATGCTTCAATCACAGAGTAGTGCCTTGCGTAAGGCATATCTGGAGATGGCAAGAAAGTTGGCAAAACTATCGGCAAATAGAACTGAGTTTCTTGCGCCAAAAAAGCATTTGCCCGAAGTTCTTTCTAAATCATCTCGGCTCGGGTAATTTACGGGGTTTTGTTGCTCAAACAGAAAACAATCTTGAACTGGTCAGAGGCGAATCTTGGAGTTATCAATCATTAATCTTCCGGTTGTGATCCTGGTGGTTGGGCTTGGTCTGGTGGGTCTTGTAAGCGGGACTTACGTTGCGCTTCGAGGGACAAATATTGTCCGTGACCGGTTGGACCAATATGTTCATACACCTGATGTTAAGGGATCACCAGTTGATTTGGGCAATGGATTATTTTTTCATCGAATTCGTTCTAGTTTTAATGTAACTTTTTCAATTTTGAACAACGAAGAAATGCAGCGAAAGTTGATAGCTGCCAACTGGCAAATATCTCCGGGTGAATTTCTTTTTATCAGGATGGGGGCTGCGTTCTTGGGTTTTTTATTGTCATCCATTGCTTTTGGCAGCCTAATTCCGGCTGTGGGAATTGCAGTCTTGGCATATACCCTGCCGGGTTTATTTTTGTTTCAGGCGATTCAAAAAAGGCAAAAACAATTCCAGGATCAGCTTATTGATTTATTGACCCTGATTCGCGGCTCGGTTGAAGCCGGATATTCATTTTTACAGGCAATTAATGTGGTTATCAATCAAATGACAGCCCCGGCTTCTGATGAACTTCGCCAGGTACGGCGCGAGGTAGAGCTAGGCCTTCCGCTTAACCGCGCATTAAATAATATGGCCCAGCGAATGGATAATGATGATTTTTACCTGGTTGTTACTGCCGTAAATATTAATATGCAGGTTGGTGGAAATTTATCCCAAATCCTTGGTGTTGTTATTGACACCATTCGTAACCGGATTTATTTGTTTAGTGAAATACGTTCACTGACTTCCTATGCGCGTTTTGCAAGTTACTTGCTTACACTATTGCCTTTCTTTACGATAGTAATCTTCTCGTTTATGAACCCACTCTATTTTGAGCGTTTATTCGAGCCGGGTATTACACGCTTTATTCTTATTTATGCGGCCATCAGTTTGGTCATCGGTAATACTCTGATGCGTTTGATTTCCAAGATTAATGTGTGACCCCAGGGTGAGGAAATGAACATTTCGGATTTTGGCTTACTGATTATCATTCTTATAATCTTGGCGGGTTTTTTGACCATCTTAATCGGATTTCGGCTTCTAGATTCGACTGATATTGACAAACGGATTAAGACCTTTGTTTTAGATGAACAAGTGTCTACGAATTCTTCTAGCGTTGCGGATCCCCAGAGCCAAACCTTTTCGGAGACTTTTTTGCAACGTACCTTATTTAACTGGCTTGAGAGGCTTATTGGGTTTATGGGGAGATTTACCCCTGCAAATTCGGTCGAGGAGATTAATCGCCGCTTGACGATTGCGGGTAACCCTTTCAATTTCCATGCTCAACAGTATTACGGTATGCGAATTTTGTTCTTTGGTTTGGGTCTGGGGGTGTTCATATTAGTTTCCCAGCTCAATACATCATTGAACTTACTGCTGATGGCGTACCTAGCCCTCGTCGTTATTTCATCCATCCCGGTGTTCTGGTTGCGCTTCATGATGCAGCGCCGTCAGGAAATGATTCGGCGTGGATTGCCCGATGCGCTGGATATGCTGTCAGTGTGTGCATCAGCAGGATTAAGCTTTGACCAATCACTCTTGCGGGTTGGCCAGATGTTTAAAACGCCGATTGGCATGGAATTTGCCCGTATGGTTTCAGAAATGGAGGTAGGAATCTCTCGGCAGCAAGCACTCCGGAACATGCAAGCCAGGGTTGATATCTCGGAGTTATCAAGCTTTGTGGCCGTAATAGTCCAGTCGGAATTGCTAGGGATGAGTATTGCGGATGTGCTCCATAGCCAGGCAGAGCAAATGCGGGTTTATCGACAGTACCGCGCCAAGGAAATTGCGCAGCAATTACCTGCAAAAATGATGATACCGCTTGCGCTATTTATTTTCCCTGCTTTATTGGCAGTCATCCTCGGCCCTATGGTCCCGGCGCTAATTGACATTCTAAAATAGGGATGGGCAGGTGTGTCTTTATGATGATCCCTACAACTAGGATTGAAACTGGCGGAGAAGAAGGCGGTCTGGGCGTGGGTGATGAATCCAGTATCGATGAATCGCCGCTGGGGAGGTCGGGTATCGGAGAATCTCTCCGACGTCCTAATTCACTTTATCAAGATTCGCCAATTTATCAAGAATTGATTCTGTATTTCCAACGTGCCGAATGGAAGATGTGTCTGGAAAACATTAATACCTTGCTGGCCCAATATCCCGAGGATGTTCATTTGGCAAGCCTGGCATCTGATGTGGAGTTTCGCCTCGCTGTAGAAATGAAAGAACAGCAAATTAGTGACAGGGATAAAAGTGAAGCAAGACAACGCTTGCTTGCACGAGTACTTTCCATTGTTCTATGGGTGGCATTGGTGACAGTTCTGTTTTTGGTTTTTCAGAAGGCTTATCAGGTGTATATAGCAAACCTCAAGGTCAATCAGGAAGCTGCCCTGCTTGATCAAACCCTGACAACTTTATTAAATGATGGTGACATCTATTTGGAATCTGGCCGCCCCGAGGAAGCCTTGCGTTTGTATTATGAAATCCAACGATTGGACCCTGATTTTATGCAACTGGATGAAAGGATTGCTCGTGCCAGGCGATTGTTAGAAATTGAGACGGCATACCAGCAGGCCTACGAAGCGTTTGAGAGCGGCGATATTAACCTGGCGGCAGGCTTGTTGGAAGACATCCAAAGAATCGCTCCTGGCTATAAGAATGTGGATATTCTGGTTGGAAAAATTGAAACCCAGCGTAAGATTGATAGATTACTGAATGAAATGCAAGACCAATTTGCAGAGGGCAATTGGGAAGGGGTGATTGATGCGCATGAACAGCTCAAAAAGTTGGCACCTTTTACGCAAGTGGATGAAATAGACCAGATATTATTTATCAGTTATCGCAATTTGATTATTGAAATTGCAGGTGATGTAGATGCAAGCCTTGACGATATCGAAGCAGCAGAAAGGTACTACAGGGCAGCCCTGGCGCTATTTCCTCAAGATAAAAAATACGCCCTTGAAAGGGATGAATTGCAACGGGTTGCAGTGGATTTGCTGGCAAATAAATACTATCTGTATGGGGTTGGCTTGCTTAAAAGTTCCAACTATTCGGTGGAAGGTGTGCAAGAAGCAATTCGAATTTTGAATAAGGCCGAGAATATTGGTTCGGGTTCTCCGGTAATCAGGGATGAAATTGGAAAGGCGCAATTGTTTTTGGAATCGTATAACCTTTTTCTGGGTCAGAGCTGGGATGCCGCCATTGATGGGCTGGAACAGCTCCGGCGGAAAGATGAGGAATATGCAGATGGAATGCTCAAGTACCTGCTTTATGAAGCCTATCTTGCGCGGGGTGATTCTTTGCTTGCTTATTCAGAATTTGATGGTGCCCTGCTGGATTATCAAGATGCTGAGAAGTATGCCTGGGCAAATGAAGATAATAAAATGAGGCTATTTCAAGTCCAGGTTCGGATAGCCTATGTTTTGAGTCGCCAGTGGAGATATGCCGAAGCTGCCGAGTTCTACCGGTATGCGTTTGGACTAATTGAATACCGAAAAAGGTTAACAACAACTGAAAGTCAAGACCTTCTTGATATTCTGGATAATGCCATGACGGCATTCAATAATGGTGACCCTATCACAGCTACACGTTATTACCAAAAAGCATTGGAAGAAGAAAAAAAGCTATACACCTACGAACTTGTTCGGGTTTGGCATGGCGACAGCCTGGCGCAGGTGGCTTATTTTCATAATAGTACGGTTGGCGCCTTGTTGCAGTCTAATCGGTTGGGGAATAATCTGGTCATCGAGAACGATCAGGAAATTTTAGTTCCAGTTCTCCCATAAAGGACAATCTATATGTTTACCAATCGTCCCGCGTTGAACTCTAAGCAATCATCCAGCACATCTACCACTTTTGAGTTGGAAGAATTCGAATCGATGAAAGAGCGTATCTTTCAGGTGCGCGATGCTGTACAGAAAAAAATTCTAGCGGAGTTTGATGGGGAAGTAACGAAGGATAATATTCCTCGATTAAGAAAACAGGTGGAAGTATCACTGAATCGCTATTTGGCAGATGAGAACCTGCTGTTTACGCGAGCCAATAAGGCTCGTTTGCTGGAGTGGGTTTTTGCGGATATTGTCGGATACGGGCCGCTTGAGCCACTTTTGGAAGATGATGAAATTACTGAAATTATGGTTAATGGCCCCTCGATGGTTTTTGTTGAACGATTCGGAAAGATTGAAATGTCGAAAGCAGTTTTTGAAGATGAAGTGCATTTGAGGAGGATTATTGATCGAATCGTAGCTCCTCTTGGACGTCGGGTGGATGAGGCATCACCAATGGTCGATGCTCGCCTCCCGAATGGTTTCCGTGTCAATGCCACTATTCCCCCGCTTTCTTTGGATGGCTCCCTTTTAACCATTCGTAAATTCGCTACTGTTCCCTACACGGCTCAAGACCTGATAGCGAACGGGACCATGAGCGTAAATTTGGTTGCTTTCCTTAAGGCTTGTGTAGAAGCGCGCATTAATATTGTGATTTCAGGGGGAACGGGAAGTGGAAAAACAACCATTTTGAATGTAATTTCAGCGTTTATTCCTTCCAACGAGCGTATCGTCACGATTGAAGATGTGGCGGAATTACAGCTGCATCAAGTACATGTGCTGCGCCTGGAAAAACGACCGCCGAATATTGAAGGAAAAGGTGAGATAACCATCCGTCAGTTGGTGATTAATGCTTTGCGCATGCGACCAGATCGAATTGTTGTGGGGGAGTCTCGTGGCGGAGAGGCATTAGACATGTTGCAAGCCATGAACACTGGTCACGACGGGTCGATGACAACCATTCATTCCAATAGCCCACGCGATTCTTTGCGCAGAATTGAAACGATGGTGATGATGGCGGGCATGGATTTACCGCTGCGCGCTATCCGTGAACAGGTAGCATCTTCAATCGAGTTAATTGTCCACCTTGAGCGTATGCGGGATGGGACACGGAAGGTAATGAGCGTTAGTGAAGTTCAGGGTATGGAAGGTGATACGATCGTGATGCAGGACCTATTTCTTTTTGCCCAGACCGATATTAAGAATGGACGTGTGGTTGGGAAATTACAGGCAACCGGGTTACGCCCAAAGTTCATGGAAAAACTTAAAAAATACGGTATTTTACTGCCAGATAGTATTTTCGATGTAAAAAAGTGAACCAGACGATAAATTGTCATTGGTGTAGTGGCGGTGTATCGCCCGGTTTTTGATTCTCTACAATTCGGGTTTCGGCGCACCTTTCTGGATATCGCAATATTAAGAATGGTGTTTAATCCTGCTACAATTGGTAAAACCTAAAAGGAGATTTTATGGAACTCTTCCTCCCCCCTATTTTTTATGCCAAACCACTTGCTTACCTGGACCCTGGTTCAGGATCCATGCTGATCCAATTAATCCTTGCTGCGTTGCTAGGGTTTGGCGTACTGTTGAGGAGTCAGTGGGAAAAAATCAAATCCATGTTTGGCGGTAAACGGTCAAACAACGATGAAGACCAGGATAATGAAACAGAAGAATAATTTAAGCCAGCACCCGGCATCTTTCCGCGACCCAAGCGGATTTATTTTTTCGGCGCAGGGAGTTCTTTACAGGCAGGTAAACCAGGTGTACCGCGAGAACTATACAGCCTTGATGGAATCAGGGCTGTATGAAAAACTGGTCAAATCCGGGCTGTTGCTTCCGCATGCCGAGGTGGATGTTCCTGCTGCTGACCCGGGACCGGCATATAAAGTCATCCAGCCTGAGTCGGTGGCATTTGTTTCCTACCCGTACGAGTGGCCATTTGGGCTGCTGAAAGCGGCCGCGTTGGCGACGTTGAGCATCCAGAAGCGGGCCTTGAAGCAAGGCCTGTGGCTGAAAGATGCCAGCGCTTATAACATCCAACTGGTGCGCGGCAAGGTCACCCTAATCGATACCCTTTCTTTTGAGAAATACCCTGAAGGTCAGCCCTGGGTGGCATACAGGCAGTTTTGCCAGCATTTCCTTGCCCCGTTGGCGTTGATGGCGCATACGGATATCCGCCTGGGGCAACTGCTGCAGGTGCATCTTGACGGGATTCCCCTGGATCTGGCCTCCCGCCTGCTTCCCTGGCATACCCGCCTGGATGGCGGCCTGCTGGTTCACATCCACCTGCACGCGCAAGCCCAGCAAAAATTTGCCAATTCATCTACCGCTCCGTTAAAATCCACATCTCGCATGCCCAAAGAATCCTTGATTGGGCTGGTTGAGAGTCTGGAATCTACGGTTAAGAAATTGCAATGGAAGCCCGAAGGGACGGAGTGGGGGAATTATTATGAGATGACGAACTATACCGAAGACTCTGCTCTGAAAAAGCGGGAGCTGGTCTCGGCATGGGTAAACAAAGTGGCGCCAACTGTTGTTTGGGATATGGGCGCCAACGATGGCAGTTTTAGCCGCCTGGCCAGTGAAAAAGGAATTTTTACCGTTTCTTTTGATATTGATCCCGCCGCTGTCGAGAAAAATTACCGCCAGGTGGTTGCCAACAAGGAGAAAGACCTGCTGCCGTTGAGGCTTGACCTGACCAACCCGAGCCCGGCGATTGGCTGGCACAACCGGGAGAGGAATTCCGTTTTTGAGCGTGCACAGGCTGGCATGGTGTTCGCGCTGGCCCTGATTCATCACCTGGCAATCTCCAATAATGTGCCATTTTTATTGCTGGCAGGTTTCTTTGCTGATCTGGGGCCCTGGCTGGTGATTGAGTTTGTGCCAAAATCAGATTCCCAGGTTCAAAAACTGCTTCAAAGCCGCGCAGATATTTTCCCGGAATACACCCAGGAAAAGTTTGAGGAAGTCTTTGCATCCCGTTATGAAATTGCCGAGAAGGTTCGTGTTGGCGAATCGGAGCGTACCCTATACCTGTTGCACAGGAAGTAACGGATGCCCGGCCCTGCTCAGGAGAATATGAAAGAATCCCGGCTTTACACCCAGGTGGAAGGCGCATTGCTTTCCCCGATGTATTTTGTGTTGTTTGCCGTTTATCCTGTTTTTGAATTTTTTGCCAACAATGTCTACCAGGTGGATGGCTGGGTGTTTTTCCGCCCGCTGGTATTCATAATAATCCTGGTGGGTGTGTTTTTTTGTTCGGTTTGGGGCTTCCTGCGAAAAGATGCTCATCACCCGGCCCTGGCGACGACAATTTTTGCAGTCTTTTTTTATGCCTATGGAAACATCTTAGGTTTGCTGAACCAGGCCGGGATATTACTTCTCCCCGGGCAATATCCCCTGGCCTGGTTGTTTTTGTTATTGCTCACGTTGGCGGGCTTTTTTTTCCTGACGCCCTGGCTCGACATGAAAACGATTGCCCCGGCGTTAAATGTCATGGCCATTGTCCTGTTGCTTTTCCCGCTGGCTCGAGTGATTAAGTATCAAGTATTGGCGGGGGAGCCTTTCGTTCTCGAGGTCGATCATAAAATGGACATCGACTCCCCGGCTGACTCCCCCGACATTTACTACATCATCCTGGATGGGTATACACGCTCGGACGTTTACCAGAATTTTGGCTTTGATAACAGTCAATTTATTCATGATTTGGAAGAAATGGGATTTTATGTTGCCAAGTGTGGCCGGAGTAATTACTTAAATACTGCATTGTCTTTGTCATCTTCATTAAACATGGACTATATTGACGAGCTTAGCCCAAGGTTTTCACCGGACGAAGTGGAGTTGATGTATGTTTTTAAGTCTTTAGATGAAAACACGGCCCGAAGAATGCTTGAAGATGCCGGGTATTCCACAGTGGCCTTTGCCAGCGGTTTCCCGTGGTCTGAAATGCGGGATGCGACAATATATTACCAACCGGAACCGTCATTTTTGAAT
This sequence comes from Anaerolineales bacterium, assembly GCA_024710905.1. Taxonomy (GTDB): domain Bacteria; phylum Chloroflexota; class Anaerolineae; order Anaerolineales; family Villigracilaceae; genus JANJTV01. The sequence continues at coordinate 32,503 of JANJTV010000126.1, forward strand.
GAATTCGATGTGATGTTCCTGAAGTTATCGGCTGCCCGGATGGTGGATGATCTTGGCATCTATAATCTGGATGAAATTACAGGCGCACGATTCCGTGAAAGAACGCTGCTGGTGTTGGACACTTGGGATGAATTGGCGGCCTTGCCAGGGCCAAAATTTGTTTTCGTTCACATCATGGCGTCCCACGCCCCATTTGTCTTTGACGCCTTGGGGAACCCCCTGGCCCCGGATAAAGCAGGTGAGACGGCCTATGCCGATGCATCAGCCTTTATCAGTAAAGCCTTAATTCCCCGGTTGCAACAATTGATTCGGGAATCCCCTAACCCGCCTGTCATTGTCTTGCAGGGAGATCACGGGCCTTGGACGGCCAACAATTCCTGGCGGCTCAGTATCCTGAACGCCTACTACCTTCCCGGGATTGATCATGGGCTTCTGTATCCTGATATTTCCCCTGTCAATACATTCAGGGTTGTTTTTAATTCGTATTTCGGGACGGATTATCCGTTGCTGGAGGACAAAAGCTACCGCATGGAATTGCCCTACCTGTACAGGTTTGTGGAAGAACAAGTTGCCTGCGGAAATTAGATAGAACCAATTGCCCCGGCTCATCAGCCGGGGCAATTGGTTCTACACTAAGGTGCTCCCAAGGGGGAATACTACTTGGACATAATAGACTTTGCAGTCATAACTCCCCGGCGCGCTCCAAACAGAACCCCCCGCCAATGACGGGGGTTCATTGATTATCAGATGCTCCCCTTGACACTGATGATAATCGGTGGGGGC
>JANJTV010000138.1 GCA_024710905.1 Anaerolineales bacterium
TCCATTGGCAATTCCTTGACCAACGGTTCGATAAAACCGGAAACCACCATGGTGGTGGCTTCTTCTTCGCTCAGGCCGCGGCTCATTAAGTAAAAGAGCTGCTCCTCGCCGACCTTAGAAACCGAAGCTTCATGGCCGATGGTGACATCATCCTCGTCAATTTCAATATAAGGATAGGTGTCCGAACGGCTTTGCGGGTCCAGCAGCAGCGCGTCACAGACCACATTGGATTTGACGCCCTTGGCGCCCTTGTAAACCTTGAGCAGGCCGCGGTAGGAAGCCCGCCCGCCGCTCTTGGAAATCGACTTGGAGGTGATCTTGCTGGTGGTATTCGGGGCAAAATGCACCATCTTCGAACCGGCATCCTGCACCTGGCCGGGTCCGGCAAAGGCCATGGAAAGCATCTCGCCATGGGCGCCGGGTTCCATCAGGTAGCAGGAGGGGTACTTCATGGTTACCTTGGAGCCAATGTTGGCATCCACCCATTCGTGGGTCGCGTCGGCAAAGACCTTGGCACGCTGGGTCACCAGGTTGTAAACGTTGGTGCTCCAGTTCTGGATGGTGCTGTAGCGCGAACGGGCACCCTTCTTGACGATGATCTCGATCACGCCGCTGTGGAAGGAATCGGTGGTGTATTGAGGGGCAGTACAGTTGTGCGATATGACACCTTCGGCCAGATAGGATTCGTCCTCTTCAACGGAGAAATTGTAAACTTCGGTTTCTTGCTCTTCCACCGTAATGCTCTTGATGGGCATATACTGGAAATTTTCGTCCAGATAAAAGGGTGACCCGCTCAAATTGCCCGCCGGGGCCGAAACACCAACCAGCGCGCCAAACTGCGGATTAAACGGGGAAGCGATGACAACAGTATACATGTCCTGGCGGGGAGCTTCGCGCTGCTGACGATTGACCGAAGCGGCAATTCCCAGTCGCAGGAGCGCATCCCGAAAAGCGTAGGCCAGGTTGGCAGAAATGGAGTTGAAGCGGAACATGTTCTTTTGGGCATCGTAACTCCCATCCCCCAACCACATCCCGCGCACGAACTCAGCCAAAAAGTCATGAGGAGCGTTCAAAATCCATTCAGGAACCCGCTTTTCATAGACACTTTCCCCAAACTCGTGGGCAAAAGCACGCGCGACCAGAGTGGACGACAGCACCAGCGTTTGACCATTCTGCCGAGGAGCATTTTCAATCGGGTCTTTGCCAAAGTAGCGTCCCAATAGGGATTTGGCATCAGTCAACAAATCCGTCTCGGCAACGTTGAAGGACAGGCTCAGGTAGTGCTCGTTATCGACATGGCCTTCCGCAAAATAATAGCCCAACAGGCGGTAAAAATCCGGTTCCTGGGGAAATTCGAGATAATGCTGAGCCGGGGCATGGCGTCCGCGCCCCACCTCCACCTCAATCCCTGCAGCAACAACCTCCGCTTCGGGTTGGCAAACCGGCACCACCAGGTAATCACCCTTCTTGACACTGTCGGCGCGCGCCCAGACGAGTTGGTATTCCTTATTCCGTTCGGAATCACGGTCCCGTCGGACCACCAGCAGCGGATGTTCAGCGGTCACACGCAATTCACGATGGCTATCCCCAAAATAGCGGATATTGTAGATATTGCCGTGGTAAGGACGTTTTTGGGTATGATAGACCTTGCGCCAGCGCCCCATGTGAGTCAGGACTTCATCGCCAACCTGCACCTGCTCGATGGGTTTTTCACCCTGTCGGGTCCGGACTTGTGCACCATCGAGGAAACAACCCTCGACATAGTGCACCGAAGCGCCTTCGTCCACAATGATCAGGGTGCGTTCGAACTGGCCGACATTGGCCGTGTTCAGGCGGAAGTACGCCTGCAGCGGCAGGTCCACCTTGACGCCCTTCGGCACATAGACGAACGAGCCACCAGACCACACGGCGCTGTTCAACGCGGCAAATTTATTGTCTTCGATCGGGATGACCGTGCCAAAATACTCACGGAACAGGTCCGGGTACTGGCGCAGGCCGTCCTCAATCGAAAGGAAGATCACGCCCTGCTCTTCAAGATGCTTCTGGATGGAGTGATAGACCATCTCGGATTCGTACTGTGCACCCACCCCGGCCAGGAACTTCTGTTCCGCTTCGGGGATGCCCAGGCGGTCGAAGGTCTTCTTGATATCATCCGGGACATCGTCCCAGTTCTTTTCCTGCTTTTCGGTCGGTTTGACGTAATAGAAGATGTTATCCAGATCAAGCGAGCTCAGTTCTGGACCCCAGTTGGGCATCGGGCGGCTGAGATAGTGCTCCAGCGCCTTCAGGCGGAATTCCAGCATCCACTGCGGTTCCCCCTTCATGGCCGAAATCTGCTCGACCACTTCGCGGCTCAAACCGCGTTCGGACTTGAAGGTGTAATTATCGTCCCGGTCGTGAAAACCGTACTTGTAATCGCCAATATCTTCGAGAATCTTTGCGTCATCGCTCATGAGTATTCCTCCGGTACCGGTATTGTTCCCAGATTAAAACCGCATCAGGCGGCTTCTTCAATTTCAACTTTTTCGCGAATCCAGTCATAGCCGCGCGACTCAAGCTCCAGGGCCAGATCAGGACCGCCGCTTTCCACAATGCGGCCATTCATCATGACATGCACAAAGTGGGGCTTGATGTAATTCAACAGACGCTGGTAGTGTGTAATGACCAGCACACCCATTTCGGGGCCAGCCAGGGCATTCACCCCTTCAGAGACAACCCGCAGGGCGTCAATGTCCAGGCCGGAGTCGGTTTCATCCAGGATGGCGATTTCGGGCTTCAGGGTGGCCATTTGCAGGATTTCGGCGCGCTTCTTTTCGCCGCCGGAGAAGCCCTCGTTCAGGTAGCGGCCCGCAAAAGAGTGGTCCACCTTGAGCATTTCCATTTTTTCCTTGAGCATCTTGCGGAACTCAGGAATCGGGATGCCCTTGTCTTCGGGGTTTTCAGCGCGGCGGCGGGAATTGATGGCCGAGCGCAGGAAATTGGCGACGGTCACGCCGGGGATGGACACCGGGTACTGGAAGGCCAGGAACAGGCCCAGCCGGGAGCGTTCATCCGGTTCGAGCTCGAGGATGTTCTCACCCTTGAACCAGATCTCACCCTCGGTCACTTCGTAGTTTGGGTGGCCCATCAACGTGTAGGCCAAAGTGGATTTCCCCGTGCCGTTCGGCCCCATAATGGCGTGAATTTCGCCCTTTTTAATCGTCAGATCGAAACCTTTAAGAATTTCCTTGCCTTCAATACCCACGTGCAAGTTCTTGATGACCAGCTCAGACATGTTCGCTCCTTAAAATTTCTTATCGCCAGCAGGCGGAATTGTTGAAGCGGCATTATAGCAAACGGACAGGAAAAAGTCAATATTTATGATATTTTTCTAGTATATTCTTACGTTTCACCAACAATAATATTTATGATATTTATCTATAATATTGACAAATAAGGACCCCACCCCTTATAATGCCGCCAGATGAGCCAAAATAAACGGAACAATGGCATGAAATCGACCCGGGACCGCATTTTACAAACCCTGTTACGCAGGCCGCGGACGACAATTAACGAACTGGCTGAAGCGGTGGGCATCAACCCCATTTCCGTCCGGCATCACCTGACCAACCTCCAGATGGAGGGGCTGGTCGGGGCCGAGGAGGAAAGACACGGGGTAGGTCGCCCACGGCTGGTGTACTTTTTAACGGAAGACGGCCTGGAGCAATTCCCCACCCGTTACCTGCGACTGACCTCCCGCCTGCTCCAACAAATGAAGGACAACCTGCCCAAGCCGATGGTGACCGCCCTGTTCACACAGATGGCGACCTCCATGGCGCAGGAATACAGTGAACAGATGAAGAACATGACCATGGAAGAACGCCTGGATGCCGCCAGCGAACTGCTGGCCCAGGAGGGCTTCGTGGTGGAATGGGAAAAGAGCGGCCAGGAATACCACATTCACGAGATTACCTGCCCCTACCTGCAGGTCGGGCAGGATCACCCGGAAGTGTGCACGGTGGACCAGACCCTGCTCTCCAACATGCTGGCGGTACCGGCCGAAAAAGTGCGCTGCATCCTGCACGGCGACGCGCACTGCACCTATGTCATCCCCGCCAATTTACCCAAAAATTGAGGACATTATGAGTGAAGAACAAATTAACGAAATCCGCTGGACGATTCACGAGACTCACCCAGACATGGTGCCGGTGGCCCGTGAAAAACTCTCTGAAGTGATCGACCCCGAAATTGGGCTGAACATCATCCAACTGGGTCTGATCCGCGACGTGGTGATGGATGAGGAAGTGGCGCGGGTCAAGATGATCCTGACCACCCCGTTCTGCCCGTACGGCCCGGCGATGGTGGAAATGACCCGCAACAAGGCCCAGGAGGCCTTCAATAAGCCGGTGACCGTGGAAATGGGCATGGATGTCTGGGACTTCTCGATGATGGAAGACCCCTCTGCGCTGGACTGGGGTCTGTACAACTAAATCACAAGGAAATCAAACCGGCCTGTCTCGAAAATGAGACAGGCCGGTTTTTATTTTGTGATCTTTAGCAACGGTGGTCTCGACAAGCCCGACCACCCGAAAAGCATATATGCTTAAAACCCACCCAGCACTTCGCCGACTGAATCGAGCAGGTCTCCTGCCAGTACGGCGGCCTCAGAGCCGATGCGGTCTGCCGCGGCCAGCCCGGCCTGGGCATGGAGGTAGGCCCCTGCCACGGCAGCATCAAAAGCGGACAATCCCTGTGCGCGCAGGCCGACGATCAGCCCGGCCAGCACATCCCCGCTGCCGGCATGCGCCAGCGCCGAGGAGGCCACGGGAATCACCACCGCCCGGCCAGATGGGTCGGCGATCACGGTAAACGCACCTTTCAAGACCAGCACCTGCTTCCATTCAGCGGCAAATTTGCGGGCCAGGCCAAGCCGGTCCTGCTGGATCGCGTCTGTTTCGAGACCAGTCAGGGCGGCCATTTCGCCGGGGTGCGGGGTCAGCACCGAGCCATCCGGCAGCAAGGAGGGCCAGTTGTCCAGTTTCGCCAGCAGGCGCAGGCCGTCGGCGTCCACCACCAGCGGCGGCAAGGCAGAGGTGGTCTCACCGGTCTTTTCAGTGGAGGCGCGGACAAAGCCCATTGGCGCGGTTGGTTTCCGCACAGCGGATTTGCCGGTCAGCAGATGCTCCACAAATTTGGCGGTGGGTTCTTCGTCGCCCAGGCCGGGGCCAAGCAATATGGCGGTGGCCCGATCCAGGTTTTTATTCAACGTATCCACTGCGGCTGCCGCGATCGCGCCGCCCTCGTTGGGCAGCACCAGCCAGGTGGCTTCAGGCAGCTGGCTGGCAATGGTCATTTGCACCTGCCCGGCGGAGGCGATCTGTACCAGCCCCGCCCCGCTGCGATAGGCCGCCTTGCCCGCCAGGAAAGCTGCGCCAGGATAGCGCGCCGAGCCAGCCACCACCAGCGCCGTGCCGAAGGTGCCTTTATGCGAATCCGCCGGGCGGTCAGGCAGCAGGTCCAACACCAGGTCTTCGTCGGCCACTTCGGTCTGCAGGGCCTGCCAGGCAGGCTGGGTTTCGTCCAGGCCGATCTCCACTACACGCAAATCGCCAACATAATCGCTGGCCGGGAACTTCAACAAGCCCTGCTTCACCGCCGCCATGCAGACCGTCAGGCTGGCAGGGATGACTTCCGCCGCCACTTCACCAGTGTCGCAGTTCACACCAGACGGGCAATCCACAGCGACGACATACGGCGGCCATTCCATGCCGGAGAGGGCCTGGTTGACCGCATTCAGCACGCGGGCAATGTCCGGCTTGAGGGGTAATTTGATTCCCGTACCCAGCACACCATCCACAACCACCTGCGCGGCCTCGACAAATGTTTCCAGGGATTGGAAATTTTTATCCTGTTCGGCAAGGATGACTTCGCCGCCTGCGGCTGCAAAAACCTTGGCCAGGGCTTCCTCGGCCTTACGACCGACGAGATAAGCGCGTGCCGTCCAGCCATTTTGCTGCAATCGGGTCAGTGCCACCAGGGCATCACCGCCGTTATTGCCGGGGCCCACCAGGCCAAGCACTTCCTTCTCTTCCCCGAAAGCATAGGTTTCAATTTCCTCGGCCAGTGCAAGACCGGCATTTTGCATCATGGTCTCATAAGCCAGGCCGCTGGCATTGGCCTGCGCTTCAATGGCTTTCATTTCTTCAACAGAAACTAGTTTCATTCCAGACTCTCCTTGATTACAGGTATTTTAACCGCGCCACCCTGAAAGCACACTCCCTGCATACGATTACAAAGAAAAAATTAATACTGCCCGGCAGTTACCAGGCCAGACCCAGGCGATGCAAGGTCTCGGGCAGGGGCCGGCCGGTGACAGGGTCCCAGCCGCGAACCTGGTAGTAGAGAGAGAGCATCTCCTTAAACGGCGGGACGTACCCGGCTGATCCACCATCCGCGTAAGGGCGCAGCAGCGGCTCGGGCAGGGTATCGTTGGCGGCGGTCAGACCCAGCCGGTTGTTGATCATCCGCTTTAAGTTCCAGGCGCGTTCACCGCTGAGCAGGAATTCTTCCATGGTCATCTCGTAACCACAGGCCAGGTTGGTCAAATCAAGCATCACTTCCGGCGGGACGTTGCCAAAGACACATAACACCAGGGCATTGTTCACCGTTCGGAAGTCCTGATGGCGAGCCACATTGCGGGTTTTCTCAGCCCCGGCCTGGCGCTCAAAAAACCCCAGGCCAATCGCGTCATCGGCCTGGCCGATGTCCACCAGGAAATAATCGGACTGGTTATGACAGGCCCCGCGTGGCGAGGTGGCATACACCAGCGCCATGCCAGACGCCCCACGCGGATCGTGATAAGCCACCTCCAGGCCATTGACCTGTACCGCTTCCTGCGGTACGCCAAAGTGTTCGGCAAAGCCACGCGCACCCAGCGCCAGCCAGCGCCCCAACCCCTCGCGCCTGAGCGTTTTATGGATGCATTCTTCGGCCGCCTCGGCATTCCCCCAGGTCAATTCCAGGCCATCAGTATCCTGCTGTGAGACGATGCCCATTTCATATAACTTGTAGGCCAGGCCAATGGTGTTGGACAGGCTGATGGAATCCATCCCATAGCGGTCGCACCACTCCCCCAGGCGGGTGACAATGGACGGATCGGTGATGCCCAGGTTCGGGCCAAAGCCCACCACAGTTTCATACTCCGGTCCCTTGCGCTTTTGCCCGTCTTCCAGCCGTACCACCCGGCCACAGGCGATCACACAGGCATGGCAGGCGCTCTTGCCCGCCAGGATGGTTTCGGCAATCCCAACCCCGGAGACCCTGTCCGCCCCTTCCAGCACACCCGCCGAATAATAATTTTTTGGCTGTGTGCCCAAGTAGTCGAAATAATCGCCCGCCCCGGCTGTACCAAGCGCCGAAACCGTAATCGAAAGCGGGTCATTTTTCAGTGCCTTGTTGGCCGCCGTACGCTTCGGGGCAAAGGCGTCAGGGTTCAGCACCGGCACCTGGCCCGTGCCTTTGACTGCCAGTGCTTTAATATTCTTGCTGCCCAGCACTGCCCCCAGCCCGGTGCGCCCGGCCACGCGACCATGATCACACAACAGCAACGAAAAAGGAATCAGCGCTTCCCCGGCAGGGCCGATCCCCAGCACGCGCAGGCCGGGGAGATTGATCTCCTGCTTGATGGCCTCCTGCAATTCGTAGCAGTCCTGGCCCCAGACCGAATCGGCGGGCCGGAATTCAACCTTGCCATCGTTGATGAAAATATATTGTGGGCTGGCAGCCTTGCCCGTTAACCACACCCCATCCCAGCCCGCCATGCGCAGCTCCGGCCCCCAGTGCCCGCCAATGTTTGATTCCGCCCACAGGCCGGTGGCCGGGGATTTGCCACACACGACAAAGCGCCCGACCGTCGGGCCAGCCGTCCCGGAGAGCGGACCGTTCAGGATGAGTAACGGCGACTCGGGTGCCAGCGGGTCCTGTTCGGCGGTCAGGTGCTCGTACAGGATGCGCGCGGCCAGCGATGCGCCGCCCAAAAAATCCCGCTGCCACTCGAGCGGGATGGAATACGATTCATACGTCTGGTTGGTCAGGTCAATTTTAAGGACTGGCTGCATGGTCAACTCCGCCCCGATTATACCCAGCCAGGCCGTTAACCACCCATCAATTGGTCTACAGCATACGAAAGTTCGGCCAGGGTGGCTACTTTGAATACCTGGTCACACAACGGGGCATATTTATGCATATCGCTATCGCCGCTGGCCCACAGGTGCGGCGGCTCGGGGTTGAGCCAGATGGTGCGGCTGGCGCGGCGGGTCATCCGGTCGAAAACCTCCAGGCGTGGATCGTTGAAGTTGTTGCGCCCGTCGCCGACGATTAATAATGTGGTCTGGCCATTGAGTGTGTCCAGGTAACCTTCATTGAAATTTTTGAGCGCCCAGCCCAGGTCGGTGTTGTAATGACCGGCCGGCATACGGCGCAGGACATGCGCGATGGCCTCATCGCCATTGTTACCGGTAAATTCAGCTGAAATGTATTCCAGGTGATCGATGAAGGCAAAAGCGTGCGTTTTTTTGAGCTGACCTTGCAGCGCATAGAGGAAGGTCAGCATCAACTCCGAGCAAAAACGCATCGAGGTGCTGATGTCGCAGATGACCACGATTTTGGGCTTCTTCAGGTGGTCACGGTGACGAATCTCGACCGGCACACCGTGATATTTCAGGTTGGCGCGCAGGGTGGCTTTTGCATCCAACTGACCCGATTTGGCCTTTTTCTGGCGCAGGGCGATGCGCGTACGCAGGGCGGCAGCCAGGCGTTGCACTTCACGCTGCAGGACTTTTTTGTCGGCATCCTCCAGCGCGCGAAAGGGGCGGTTCATCAGGTCGTCACCAAAGTCCCCCGGCGGGCGCTGGCTGAGGTTTTCGGCCAGACGTTCGCCAGCAAATTGTTCCAGCTGGGATTGCATGGCCTGCATGTTCTGCTGGATCAATTCGCGCATCTGATCGAGGCGTTCGTGGCTCATGCCCATTTCGGCCAGGTGTTCCATTAATTCCTGCAGGGCTTCGCGCACTTCCGGGAAGGCCATGGCGCGCATCATACGCTGGGCCATCCAATGCTGGTAGCGCAGGTCTTCCATCTGGTTCAGGCCAACCATCTGGCCAAGTTGGTCCAGTTCTTCGCGGCTAAGCGGCGCGCCGCTCATTAAACGCTGCATGCGCTCGCGCAGGTTTTGGGCAAACTGGCGCAGGGCTTCAGCCAGTTGTTCGGCTTCTTCCGGGGTCAGTTGTTCATTGATATCCCCGCCGGGCAACATGGGCGGCTGGCCGGAGCCAAAAAACAGGGGAAACAATTTATCAAACGTGGAAAGGTCGCGGGCATCCTTAACCAGGGTGGCGCGCAGTGAACGCCGGAACGACTCGCGGTCCTGGATGCCCATCAGGTCGGTGGCGGCAAAAGCTTCAGCACTTTCAGCCAGCGAGATGCGTACGCCGCTGGCGCGCAGGGCAGAGATGAGTTGAAGAATGCGGGCTTCCATCAATAGAAATCCTTTTAAAAAGCCTCCGAGGTTAAAAATCTCGGAGGCCGCCATGACAATACACGAATACTATACAGGTATTTTCCCGCCCTGTCGGGTAATTTTGATTAAAGTTCGTAGCGCCTCATTTACCGATTCAGAATCATTAAATACTTCAGCAACATCGGGTGAAAGGACAACAATATTGCTGCCTTTCTCGAAGCGATCAACATATTTTCCGCGAGTTCCCGCAGTGAAATCATACTCCGGAAGCATTTCAGGCTCGTGTTTTTGGTTCTTCGTTTTCATATGCTTTTCTCTCATGGTTTGTTGCCAGCCTGGCACTGATAACCCTGATCCGATCAGTATAGTCAGCATGCACGACTACCAACAGCCGGTCTTGCTTCGACATTCCAACAATAATAAATCGGTCCTCAGAACGTGAATGAAGTGGATCATCAATCGTTAATGAAAGCGGGTCATCAAAAACAGTGGCAGCCTCCTCAAAAGATACGCCATTTTCTTTAAATTCTGCCGGGCTTTAGCAGGATCCCATTCAACAATTACCATCTGTCACCATTTACTTTACTTAATTATACCCTTTCAGTTCCCGGAAAAACGGCCGGGGTCATCGGCGCGCGGGCGCGGAGGAGGAGGCGGGGCCAGCATTTGCCGCCGGGCTTTAGACAGGTCGGCTTCGTGCTTGAGCAAGACGGAAAGGGTTTCTTCGAGGGTCGCCTGGTCGAGGTTCTGGGCATTCAGCGCCACCAATGCATTGGCCCAGTCCAGCGTCTCGCTGATGGAGGGGGATTTGCGCATATCGGCCTTGCGCAACCGCTGGACGAACTCCACGGCCTGGCGGGCCATTTTTTCGTTCAGGCCCGGTACTTTCAGGCGCACGACAGCCAGTTCTTCTTCCAGGGTCGGGTAATCCACAAACAGATACAGGCAGCGACGCTTGAGCGCTTCGCTCAACTCGCGGGTATTGTTGGAGGTCAGCAAGACAAACGGACGGTGTTTGGCAGCCAGTGTGCCCAGTTCCGGCACCGAAACCTGGAAGTCACTCAGCACTTCGAGCAGGAAGGCTTCGAACTCGGCATCCGCGCGGTCAATTTCGTCAATCAGCAGCACGGTTGGCTGTTCGCTCAGGATGGCCTTGAGCAGGGGCCGCTGGAGCAGGAAGCGCATGGAGAAAAAAACATCCTCCTCGCGGGCAAGCTTGTCGGCGGCTTCGGCCAGCGAGCCGGCCTTGCCCAGTTCGTCATTGAGCTTGTCGCGCAGCAACTGGGTGTAGAGCAGCTGCTTGGAATATTCCCACTCGTAGAGCGCCTTGGTTTCATCCAACCCTTCGTAGCATTGCAGGCGGATTAACTGGCGGCCGGTGGCGGCGGCGATTGCCTTGGCCAGCTCGGTCTTGCCCACCCCAGCCGGGCCTTCCGCCAAAAGGGGCTTGCCCAGTTTTTGTGCCAGGAAAACGATGGTGGAGATGTCTTCCCCGGCGATATATTGCTGGTCGCGCAGGGCGGTTTGCAGGGTTTGCCGGGATGAAAAGATGGAGTCGGTCATAACGGGGGGAGGTTGGGGGTAGCCCGGCGCAGGAGCAGCCGGTTTGACGGGAAAGGAGTATCAACAGTATACAGCCGCAACGCGGGAAATCTTCCTTAATGTTGCGTAAGAAAAAGCGGGCTTGCGCCCGCTTTTGAATTAGACGATCTCGGTGGTGACTTCCCTGGCACAACGGACGAAATCCAGCACGGTCGGGACGTTGCGCATGATGTAGGCCATGTTGCCTTTGACGTCCAGCTTGCGGGTCATCAGGGCCTGCATCGGGTCAAGCTCGCCTTTGAGTACTTTGGCAAAGTTGACATAGCCCGCTTTGAGGATGAAGGCCGGGGTATGGGAGGCCAGGTCGCTGACCATCTCCGTGCCGCGGCATTTGCCGTGCCAAAGATCGAGATACAGTACGGTTTGTTCTTTCAAGTTGCCTTCGGGTTCAATGATGAAATAGAAGTCGCCTTCCCACTTTGCGGCAATTTCTGCGTAACGGGCGTCTGTGTTCAGTTTTTCTTCAAAGGCTTTGAGCCAGGCTTCGGTAGGGAATTTTGCTGTCATGGGGGTCTCCGTACTGTGATTTTACCATTTGGACCGAGTTTTACACCCCAAGAAGGCTCCGGCAGCGGGCGAATCCCGGTTGCATACCGTCATGGATGGGCGTATAGTATGGATAAGAAGCGAGTTCATGCCGGCCCAACATTGTTTCGCGCGCCAAAAAGGCGGTTGACGAAATGCCGAAAAACATATTGATCCTGGTCTTCATTCTCCTGCTGGCCGCACTGGCGTATGCTTTCGCGGATGCGCAGAATCTCGGCGGGGTGTTCCGCACCGCCACCCCGCCCCTCACCCTCACTGCAACGCCTACAAGCACTGCCACACCAACAAATACGATTACGCCCTCGGCAACCCCGACCCACACCGCAACTTCCACTTTCACGTTGACGCCCACCAGCACCGCCACACCAACTGCCACCAGAACCCTGGCACCCTACTGGACCCGGACGCCAAAACCTGCCAGCGAGGATGGCGGTGGAAACACAGCGCCTGTAGAAACGCCCATTCCCAAAGAAAATCCCTTTGGCTCACCAACGCCTCATGGATGATACCAGAGAACAGCTTGCACATTGACGGTGACGAAATGCCGAAAAACATATTGATCCTGGTCTTCATTCTCCTGCTGGCCGCGCTGGCGTATGCTTTCGCGGATGCGCAGAATCTCGGCGGGGTTTTCCGCACCGCCACGCCGACCCCCACCAGGACCCTGGCACCCTACTGGACCCGGACACCAAAACCTGCCAGCGAGGATGGCGGCGGAAGTGGGGATAATTGCATTCCCTGGCATCCTGGATGCCCAGCACCGCCACAAAATACAACTCCAACGCCTCATGGCTGATATCAGAGAACAGCTTGCCAATTGACCCGGGGACGAAGCAGTCAATCACTAAAAGTGTGCCTTTTCCCACTTGCATTATTGGGCAATTTCGTCTATCTTAAAGTGGCAACAACTGGTCAGAAACGAACGGCTTGAAAATGAAAAGGAGAAGACAAATGAAAAAACTGTTTGGTTTGACATCATTGGC
>JANJTV010000154.1 GCA_024710905.1 Anaerolineales bacterium
GACGGCTTAATATCACGGTGCAGGATGTTGCGTTTGTGCGCATAAGCCAGGCCAGCGCCAATGCTTTCCACGATATGCTGCACCTCGCTGCCAGAAAGCGGCCCGCGCTGCAGGCGGGCCTTGAGGGTCTCCCCCTCAATGTACTTCATGACCAGGTAAGGTTGGCCTTCGTGTTCGGCATAATCATAAATAGGGACAATGTTGGGATGCTCCAGCTTGGCAACCACACGGGCTTCGCGTTCGAAGCGCGAGAGGAAGTTCTGGTCTTCCTTGAAGGCCGGGTGCAACACCTTAATGGCAACATAACGATCCAGCGAGGCATGGTAGGCTTTGTAAACCGTGGCCATGCCGCCCTGGCCGAGTTGTTCCATGATTCGATACGGGCCAATTGTTGTACCAACCGAAAAAGGCATAAGGGATCTCCGAACAAAGTGGTAGGCCGATTATAGTCCAGATATTTTGGATACTGGAAAGACTTACGAATCTGTGGCCCAAAAAGACGCAACACCCTCCCGCAACCAACGCGGGAGGGTGAAGGTTTATTTCTCCAACCGAACGGAAATATCTGTGCCCCCCTGTGCTGTAGGGGCAAAATCGACAATCACAGGTACAGGATCCATATTAAGACATTGCACCACCCAGCGTTCAGACCAGTTGCCATTCTCATCAGGCTGCTGAGTGACCTCGATTTCTGTCGCATCAGGGTCGGTCGGCTCGCAACCCGCAAGCGCCGCAGTGAAGAGCACATAAGTCCAGGTATCAGTACGCAGCAGGTCATCACCCCGGCCTCCCTGCGGAATTCCGCCAAATATAGGAAGATCAAAGGGCGTTTCTTCGGTAGAAGGATCAGACTCACCGGATTCAAATTCCTCCACAAATGGGGCGAATTCTTCCTGTACGTCGCTGACCGCTGTCGAAGCCGTGTAGGCACCATAGGCAAGAACCCCTCCAACGCCCAGGCAGCAACAGCACAGGAAAATACCCGCCACGATAGCGACAACCATCCAGGTACGGTTTGATTTTGGCTTACTTTCAGTATTCATAATAAGTCTCCTTTACTGTCTATTGTAATGAAAGAAGTCACAGAAAATCAAAAAAGCCCATCTTCAAGGATGGGCTTTTGGTACTACTTGTCATTGAGTGCGGCCACACCGGGCAGTTCCCTGCCTTCCAGGAACTCCAGGCTGGCGCCGCCGCCTGTGGAAACGTGAGTCATTTGCTTGGCCACGCCCGCTTTCTTCACTGCGCTGGCGCTGTCGCCTCCGCCGATCACTGTAATGGCGCTGCTTTCGGCCAGCAGCTTCGCCAGGGCAAACGTCCCTTCGGCAAATTTGGGGAATTCGAACACGCCGACCGGGCCGTTCCAGACGACCAGTTTTGCATCGGTGAGTGTTTCTTTATACATTTGGATGGTACGCGGGCCCACATCCAGCATTCTCCAGCCCGCTGGGATGGACTCCACGCTGACGGTCTGGCTGTTGGCCTCAGCGTCAAACTTGTCCGCCACCACCGCATCCACCGGCAGGACAAGCTTGTCCCCAGATTTGGCCAGGATGGCCTTTGCCGTTTCAAGCGAAGACTCTTCAACCAGGCTGTCTTGCATGTTCAGGCCTTTGGCAGCCAGGAAGGTATTTGCCATCCCGCCGCCAATGATCAACTTATCGCATTTGGAGAGCAGGGTTTCCACGACCAGGATCTTGTCACTGATCTTGGCCCCACCCAGGATGGCCACATACGGGTGTTCCGGGTTGGCCACCGCGCGACCCAGGTACTCCAGTTCCTGCTCCATCAGGAAACCGGAAACAGCAGGCAGGAAGCGGGCAATCCCTTCTGTGGAGGCATGGGCGCGATGCGCCGAACCGAAGGCGTCGTTAACATATACATCCGCCAGGGCAGCCATCTGTTTCGCCAGGTCGAGGTCATTTTTCTCTTCCCCGACATGGAAGCGGGTATTTTCCAACATCAGCACGTCCCCTGGCTTGAGCGCAGCAGCCATTTTTTCCACTTCCGGGCCAACACAATCCGAGGCCATGTACACCGGTTTCCCCAGGTGGCCAGACAGCACTTCCGCGGCGGCTTTCAGACTGAATTCAGGGTCAGGTCCGCCTTTGGGACGTCCCAGGTGGCTGGCCAGCATTACGGAAGCCCCCTGTTCCAGCACATACTGGATGGTTGGCAGGGCCGCTTTAATACGCTTATCATCCGTCACCTTGCCATCGGCCATCGGTACGTTGAAATCCACGCGTATGAATACGCGTTTTCCTTTCAGGTCCATCTCTTTGACTGTTTTCTTGTTCATCGTTTACTCATTCGTGATTCTAAACAGTTAATTGGCGGTTCAGAAAAAGTGGTAGACCGGTTGCCCAATCTACCACTTCCATCTCATAAATTACAGGCTCTTCGCCATCATCGCAGCCAGGTCGGCAGTGCGGCAGGAGTAGCCCCATTCGTTATCGTACCAGGTGACCACTTTGATGAAATTACTTTTCTCCTTGCCCAGCACGCTGGTAAACGGCAGGTCAATGGAGGAGCTGTGCGGGTCGCCTTTATAGTCAATACTGACCAGCGGCTCATCCACAGCCTGGAGCACACCTTTGAAGCGGGCCTGCTTGGCGGCATCACGGAACATCTGGCGCAGTTCTTCTGTTGTGGTTTCCACTTCCACTTCGGCGGTGAAATCAACCACCGAAACAGTGCTGGTTGGCACACGCAGGGCATAGCCGTCGAACTTGCCCGCCAGGTCAGGGATGACCAGCTTGATGGCCTTGGCAGCGCCGGTGGTGGTCGGGATGATGCTCATCGCAGCAGCACGGGCGCGTCGTAGGTCGCTATGCGGCAGGTCGAGAATCTTCTGGTCATTGGTGTAGGCATGGATGGTGGTCATGAAAGCGCGCTTAATCTTCAGCTTGTCGTGCACAACCTTGGCAGCCGGGGCCAGGCAGTTGGTGGTGCAGGACGCATTGGAGACGACGTGGTGCTTCTTCGGGTCATACTGATCTTCATTAACACCCAACACCACGGTCAGGTCTTCACCTTCAGCCGGGGCAGAGATGATGACCTTCTTGGCGCCGCCCTTCGTAATGTGATTCTCGGCACCCTTGACGGTCTTCCCCTTCTTATTAACCCCGTCGCTCTTGACGGTGAAGATGCCGGTGGACTCGATCACAATATCCACACCCAGGCTGTTCCAGGGAATGTTGGCCGGATCGGTTTCCTTGAATACGGTCACCTTCTTGCCATCAATAATCAGGGCATCTTCAGCCACTTCCACCGTGCCATCAAAACGGCCATAGTTCGAGTCGTACTTGAGTAGGTGGGCCATGGTCGCAACATCGCCAATGTCATTGAACGCAACCACTTCCAATTCGTTCGGGTAACGGTCACGAATGGCTTTTAACACCTGTCGGCCAATGCGGCCAAAACCATTAATACCAACTTTTACTGTCATACTTGCCTCCATTAATTTATTTTATTTGTGAAATTTTGCACAATTGGGAATTTTACCATATTGCCGCAAAATAATGATGACCTTTTCATTGCCCAAGCGGGCCGGTGCGCTCGTACAGCAGGTCGACCAGTACACGGGCAAGTTTATCAGAATCGTGCCGCCAAGGCTGCTCAATATCGACCAAATCTCCACCATATAACGGGTGCAGGATGTTCTGGTGGGTCAATTTCACCCAGTCTGAGCCGGGCGGCAGTTGCCCACCCTGCTGGTTATTGTAAACAATCACATCCAAAAAATTGTGACCGACATACTCCTCCAGGGCCTGGATGTGATCGGTGACCGAATAGGCCGTGGTTTCCCCTGGCTGGGTGGCAATGTTAACCACATAAATCTTTAGCGCCCGGCTGGCACGGATGGCCTCCAGCAGGTCTGGCACAAGCAGGTTGGGCAGGATACTGGTGTACAGGCTGCCCGGACCGATGACGATTAAATCGGCAGACAGGATGGCCTGCACAGCCGGCGGAAAAGCTGCGGGGGAATTCGGCTCGAGATAAACCCTGCGCACACGACCGGGCATTTCGGGGATGCTGCTCTCCCCCTCCACCCGCACCTGGCTGGCCTGGTCCAGCAATTGTACATCGGCCACCAGGCGTACATCGTGCAACGTGCCAGGCAAGACCCGCCCGCTGACAGAAAGTACCCGGCCAGATTCGGCCACCGCTTCTTCAAAACTGCCAGTCAGGTCTACCAATGCAGAAATAAACAGGTTCCCAAACGAGTGACCTTTCAGTCCAGATTCACTGCTAAACCGGTACTGGAAGAGCTGGGTCAACAGGGCTTCATCATTGGAAAGGGCCGCTAGGCAGTTGCGGATATCCCCCGGCGGCAGGATGCCCAGCGTGCGGCGCAACTCACCAGACGAGCCGCCATCATCCGCCACCGAAACAATGGCCGTCAGGTTGTGGGTATGTTCTTTCAACCCTCGTAGCAATGTGGCCAGCCCATGCCCACCGCCGATCGTCACAATGCGCGGACCACGCTCCAGACGGCGGTACCCGGCAATTTGGTCAACCAATTTTTGGCCCGGACGCAGGAAAGGCACAAGCAGGGCGCGGTTTAAGCCGGCAATGCCCCAGATCATCAGGAGCAAACCCAACCCACCAAAAATGACGACTCGCCAGGTGCGGTCGAGGAAACGCAGGGAGGCCGTGCTGAGCAATGGGGTCAGGGTACTGTCTTCGGGTGTCGTACGGTAAATATCCAGCAGGGCCAGGGCAATGCCAACAGCCAGCAAAGTCAAACCGGCGAGCACAAGGGCAAACCAGCGTTTGACACCCAGGCCAGGCATCAGCCAGCGAAAGACACTCATTAATTCACGTGTAAGTTTGTTCAGGATCATTTTTTCCATCATAGCAGTCTTGAAACCTTCCGTCAACGCCAACCCGCGCGGCGCAGGGTGCAATTTGCGAAATTTTACACAAGGTTAACCTGCATGCTATAATTGCGCCCGATGGGACTGATTATTAGCGTTGACATTGGCGGAACGCAAATCCGCGCCGCATTATATCGTCGCGACAGCCTGAACGCCTTGCGCGTCGAAAAAATCAAGACCCTGGCAGAACAGCCGGGCGTCTTTCAACGCCTCGAGGGCCTGGTGGCCTCCATCTGGCCATCGGATGAGAAAGTGGATGCGATTGGGCTGGCTTCTCCCGGCCCGCTCGACCCGCACACTGGCACGATCATCGCCACCCCCAACATAAAGGAATGGCGCAACTTTCCACTGGGCGAAACCCTCTCGGAAAAATTTGGTGTGCCGGTGTTCATGGATAATGACGCCAACCTGGCCTGCATGGGTGAATGGAAATACGGTGCGGGACAGGGCCACCACAATGTTTTGTTCCTGACCATCAGCACCGGCATTGGCGGAGGGGTAATCGTACACGACCGATTGCTACAGGGTTTCCACGGGCTGGCCGCCGAGTTGGGGCATGTCACGATACTGCCAGACGGCCCAATGTGTGGCTGCGGCAAACGTGGCCATATCGAGGCACTGGCTTCCGGCCCGGCCATTGTTCAATACATCCGCGAACAGGTGAAGGCCGGTCGCACATCTTCACTGGCAAACTTAAAGAACCTGACCACCCGTGATGTCGTGGAGGCCGCCCGGAACGGTGACCTCCTGGCGCTTGAAACCATGCAGCGCGCCGGGAAATACCTTGGAATTGCGGTTGCCAACTACCTGGCCATCTTCGACCCGTCTATTGTGATCTTTGGCGGCGGCGTTTCACAGAGCGGCCCGGTGCTGTTCGATGCTTTCCATGCCAGCCTGAACGAAACGGTTTTTGACCCCACCTACCTGAAAAACCTGGCCTTTGCCCGCGCCGCGCTTGGTGATGATGCCGGGCTATTGGGCGCACTGGCCCTGGCCACTGTTTCCACGCCAGACCACTGACGTTACAACCAAATCCATCCATTCAACGCGCAAACATCACAGCAACGTCATTGTTTGTGCGTTTTCGTCTCTATTCTGCGCCAACCGTTCCTTACAACATTCAAGGAGTTTGAACATTTTATGAAGACCATGAACCTTCCCGGGCCCAAGGCCCACGCGCTGGTCAAACGCGACTCGGCGGTTATTTCACAGTCTTACCCCAGGGATTATCCCTTTGTCATGGATTACGGCAAAGGTTCCTGGCTGTGGGATGTAGACGGCAACAAGTTCCTCGATTTCATGGCCGGGATCGCGGTTAATTCCACCGGTCACGCCCACCCGGAAGTCGTTAAAGCCATCCAGGACCAGGCCGAAAAATTTATTCACGTCTCGTCAGATTTCTATCATATTAGCATGATCGAGCTGGCCGAAAAACTGGATGAAATCGCCCCGATGAGCGAAGCCGCCATGACCTTCCTGACCAATTCTGGCACGGAAGCCATCGAGACGGCCATCAAACTGGCCCGCTACCAGACCGGCCGATCCAATTTTATCGGGTTCACCGGCGGCTTCCATGGCCGTACCATGGGTGCAGTCACCTTCACCGCCAGCAAATCCAGCTATCACAAGGGCTTCTACCCGCTGATGAATGGTGTGCTGCATGCGCCCTTCCCCAACCCGTACCGCCCGATCCTCGAACGCAAACACGGAGAAGATTACGGCGAAACCGTTGTCCGCTATATCGAAGAACAGATCTTCAAACAGATTGTCACCGGTGAAGAAGTCGCCGGCATTCTAGTCGAGCCCATCCAGGGTGAAGGCGGGTATATAGTCCCGCCCGCCGGATTCTTCCCGGCCTTGCGCCAGCTATGTGACAAATATGGCATCCTGTTAATCGCCGACGAGGTTCAGTCGGGCATGGGGCGCACCGGCAAATGGTGGGCCATGGAGCACTTTGGCGTTGAACCCGATATTGTCACCTCCGCCAAGGGGATTGCCTCCGGCGTCCCGCTGGGCGCCTGCATTGCCCGCCGTTCCGTGATGACCTGGGAACGCGGCGCTCACGGCAATACCTATGGCGGCAATCCTCTGGCCTGCGCCGCCTCCCTGAAAACCATCGAATTAATCGAACGTGAGTACATGCAAAACGCTGCCGAAGTTGGGCAATATACGATTGATGCCCTGCATGAAATCGCCGCCCGCCACACCTCGATTGGCGAGGTGCGCGGCCTGGGCCTGATGATCGGCGTTGAATTTGTGCACAATAAACACGACAAGGAACCAGCGGACAAAATCCGGGATGCCGTCGTACATCACGGCTTTGAGCGCGGCCTGCTACTGCTGGGATGCTCCAAATCGGTCATCCGCATTGCCCCACCCCTCTCCATCTCAAAAAGCGAAGTGGACGAAGGCCTGCAAATCTTCGAAGAGGCCATTACCCTGGCCGAGAAGGAACACCTGAAATAACAATCAAAATCGGGACTTTGGAAGTCCCGATTTTGATTTATCACGGTGAATTACACGCCCCGCTGGCTGGAATATACCTGCACCCTGCAGCGGAGCAGGCCTGGATATCGCCTGCAAACTGATTACAGGGATCACCTCCTGTTGAAGGCGGCGGGGTGGGTGTCGGGCAGGCAGGCACCTGTACATCCAGTATCTGGCAGGCAAAGATTTCAGCAACACAGGTGCGAACGATCTCATTCCCCTGCTTATAAGACTGGATAATCGTTCCCGGCGGGCAATAAGGGCCATCGCTCGGCAGGGAACAGCAACCTAACCCATCATCATAATTCAGACCTTCCGGGCAAGTCGCAGAGATCAGGCAGGCAGAAGGTTGGTTATTAAAATCCTCGCAGTAAGTTGCCTGTGCCAGGGTACAGACCGAATAATCGCCATAATTCGCCTTAAAGTAACCGGGCGGGCAGGTCCCATCCGGTGCCATCTTCACAGATTCATTATCAATAGGGACACACGATGAACCGTTCGGTGAAATGGACACCTTATAACCCGGCGGGCATTTATTACCACCAAACTCGCATTCACCGGTTTGCTTGTTCAATGAGTAACCAGGCGGGCAATATCCCGAAACAACCGGGTCGCCCTGGGTTTCCGTAACCTTTCCCAGGTTTTCCAGCGTCGGGCAGACATAAATTGTATAAGACTGGTCTGCGCCAATCGAACAATACACCAGCGATGGGTCATTGACATTTAATTTGCAGGTTACCTCCTGGGTCATAAACCCGCCATTATTGACCACCACATCCTGCCCGGCCAGTTCCCCAAGGTCCAGGTTAAACCCGCCATTTTGACCATCAACGCAATAGCTGGCTGTTACCGTCACATCAAACGGTTGACCACCCAGAACGGGCTGCTGCCCGCCAGCTACCACTGTTCCCTGGCAAAGCGGTGGCGGGGTGGGTTCACCCGTCAATACACAGCGAAACCCAAGATCGGCGCGGGCCAGGCTGGGTTCACTGGCAGAACGCAAAGCAATGGCAGATTGATCTGGAGATGTTGTATAGCTACTGGAACGCACCACTTTCTGAAGGCCCGTCTCCGGCCCAAGCGGGTTTTCGGCAGGCAACCCGGAAGCATCTTCCGTATACCAGTCATTGACCCACTCAAACACATTCCCGGCCACATCCACCAGACCATAGGGGCTGGCCCCTTCCAGGCTCACGCCCACCTGCCGGGGGAAGCCCGGCGCTTCACATCCGGCAAAATTACCCAGCCCGCAGGTCGGTTCTGCTTCGCCCCAAGCATACGTCGCGCCATCCACACCGCGGCCAGCTTTTTCCCATTCGGCCTCGCTGGGCAGGCGGGCAACAATCCAATCGCAGTACGCGTTGGCCTGCTCCCAATTTACACCAGTCACCGGCCAGTTGGCTTTTTCAGGGTCGTCAAACCAGTATGGCTGGTTTGTTACTTTTAAGGGCGGCGAGCAAGCCCCGGCAGCCACACACAGGGCATATTGCTGCTGGGTCACTTCGGTCTGGTGAATCCAGAAACCATCCAACCAGACTGTCCGCGACGGTGAATTATCCTCATCGCCCAGGTCATCCCCCATGATGAAATCCCCGGCTGGCACAAAAATAAAAGTGCTCTGGTCAAACCAGGTTACTGTCGTACCAGCCGATGGCGGCACGTCAAACGTCCCCAAATCGCTGGCCGCAGAAGATGGCATGGGTACAGTAACAAGCGTTTCTGGGGAACCCATTGGCTGGTTGGAAGGGGATGTTTCCGATACAGTATCATCACCGGGCAGACTGCAAGCGCTCAACAAAACCAAAATAATACATGCCAAACGGTTCATCATGGTTGCCTCCAGTAATTATTTTACAGAGAACGGGGGGGCAATTCCAATGGGTAATTTATATCAATCTCATAACATGCATCGTCCTGCCAAACACCAACATTCCTCTTATATTCGCCACAGAGGCGGGTGATAAAATACTGCCATGCTGCCCGATTTCCGCGTTCGCCAACGAGACTACCTGCTCGAAATTGCCCGCGCCTTGACCCAGGAACTGGACCAACAAAAATTGCTGGCCCGCATCCTGCGTATTTCGATTGAAATGCTGGCCGGGCAGGCAGGCTTGATCGCCTTGCGCGAACAAGGCAGCGAAGGCTGGCGGGTGGCCTCGGCACACGGAATCCCCCCTGCCTTCCTCCGGTACCTTGAGCCACTCCTGGCTGAAGAAAGCGCCGCCGAGTTGAACGTGGAAGAACTCAACCGCATGCTCAAAGAGTTGACCTATACGGCCAGCATGGGCCTGCTCAGCGGCACAGGCATCCAGTTGGTGACCCATGGCCAGGTAATCGGGGTGATTTTCATCTTCCGCTCCTACCCGGACCTGTTCTCAGCCAACGACAGGCAATTGCTGCAATCCTTTGCCGACCAGGCCGCCATTGCTGTTTACAATGCCCAGCTCTATACACAGGTCAGTTATGAAAAACAGCGCCTGGACGCACTGATTGACTCAGCCGCAGACGGCATCCTGATCCTGAACGCCGATCACACCATTGAGCGCGTTAACGACGCCTTTGAACGCATCTACGGGAAGACAGATACCGAACTGCGCGGCCTGCGCCATGAAGATGTTGTGCGGTGGGAGCGCAAACCAGAAGGCCACACGCTGGAAGAAGCCGAAGCCAACGGCTGGCCACTCAGCCCGCAGGCGCATCTTTATGTAGAAGGCGACCTGCAACGCGCCGACGAAACCCCGCCGTATATTCCTGTCGGCATCACTTACGCTCCCCTGCTCGACCACGAGGGTCGCCTGAAAAACGTCATCGTGACCGTGCGCGATATCACCCACTTCCGCACAGCAGACGAGATGAAAGCCACGTTCATCTCCATTGTCAGCCACGAACTAAAAACCCCGGTCGCCCTGATCAAAGGCTACGCTTCCACCCTGCGGCGTGACGATGCCCGGTGGGACAAACATATCATACAGGATTCGCTGACCGTCATCGAGGAGGAAGCCGACCGCCTGACCAGCATGATCGAAGACCTGTTGGACGCCTCCCGGCTCCAGGCTGGCGGCCTCTCCCTTAAACGGACAGATATCTCCCTTAATCTGCTCGCCCAACGCCTCGCTGAACGCTTTGCCACCCAGACCAAAAAGCACACCCTGACAGCCGACTTCCCCGAGGGTTTCCCGGTCATCCTGGCTGACGAAGACCGCATTGAGCAGGTGCTCTCAAACCTGGTCTCCAACGCCATCAAATATGCCCCCGGAGGCGAGATTAAGGTGATTGGTAAAGTTCATCCGGATCAACTGGTTGTTTGCGTACAGGACGAAGGCCCTGGCATAGACCCGCACGACATGCCACACATCTTTGACCGTTTCTACCGCGCCGATAAGGCCGCCCGCAAAACCAAGGGCGCCGGGCTGGGCCTGTACCTGGCACGCGCCATCATTGAAGCGCACGGTGGACGCATGTGGGTCGACCCGCAAAACAACGGTAAAGGCGCACGCATTTGCTTTTCCCTGCCGCGCTAAACATTTGGGGGTAAAATTACTTTCTGTGTCCATGACACCCCGAAAGGAAGAATTCACTCATGTCGCAACTGCCCAATCGAGACCAGATCGAACAAAAATACACCTGGAACGCCGAGAGCGTTTTTACCACCCCGCAAGCCTGGGAAGATGAGATCAAGAGCATCCTGGCAGACCTGCCCGGATTCAAGAAATACCAGGACAAACTGGCTGAAGGCCCTGCCACCGTGCTGCAAGCCCTGAAAGCCATGGAAGGCCTGATGATTCGCATGTACCGGGCCTACGTCTACGCCGGGTTCTCTTACAGTGTGGATACCACCAACCAGGCCGCCGCCGCCATGCAGGGCAAGGCCGCTGGTGTGTATGGCCAGACCCTGGCCACCGTCTCATTTGTTACCCCCGAGCTGTTGGCCATCGGGCAGGAAACCCTGGAAAAATGGTCCTCGCAAGAGCCCGGTCTAGCCGTGTATAAGCAGTTCTTCAACAACATGTTCCGAGAGCAGGAACACACCCGCTCGGCTGAAGTGGAAGAAATCCTTGGCATGCTGGCTGATCCGTTCGATGGCCCTTCCACCACTGCCAGCCTGCTGACGAACGCCGACTTCAAGTTTGCCCCTGCCGCAGACCAGGACGGCAACTCGCTGGAAGTCTCAGAAGGCACGCTCTGGAAGATTCTTGCCACCAGTGACCGTACGGCCCGTGAAACCGCCTGGACCAACTACATGGACCAGCACCTGGCTTACAAGAACACCCTGGCGAGCAATCTGGCAACCTCCATCAAACAATCCGTGTTCCGCAGCCGGGTACGCCGCTATAACAATGTGCTTGAAATGTCATTGTATAACAACAACATCCCGACCTCGGTCTTCCATAACCTGCTGGAGACTTTCAAAAAACAACTGCCTGTCTGGCACAAATACTTTGAGATTCGCAAGCGCATCCTGGGCGTAAACCCGCTCCAACCATACGACATGTGGGCGCCGCTCACTTCCAACCGGGCCAAAATCCCCTTTGATAAAGCCGTGGATATGATTGCTGAAGGCCTGCTGCCGTTGGGTAAAGACTATGTCGGCACACTGCGCAACGGCTGTCTCGAAGAACGCTGGGTGGATGTTTACCCGAACAAGGGCAAACGTACCGGCGCCTTCTCCTGGGGCGCGCCAGGCACACATCCATTCATCATGATGTCTTACACCGATGAAATCTTCAGCCTGTCCACCCTGGCTCACGAACTTGGCCACTCGATGCACTCGTACCTGACCTGGGAAAACCAGCCGCTGGTCTACTCCGATTACTCGCTCTTCGCCGCCGAAGTGGCCTCCAATTTCAACCAGGCCATGGTACGCGCCCACCTGCTGCAAACCAACACAGACAAAGACTTCCAGATCTCACTGATCGAAGAAGCCATGGCCAATTTCTATCGCTACTTCTTCATTATGCCGACCCTGGCACGCTTCGAGTTGGAAACCCATACCCGCGTCGAGCAAGGCCAGCCTCTGACTGCAGATGCGTTGATAAACCTGATGGCCGACCTGTTCAGCGAAGGTTTTGGCAGCAAGGTAAATGTTGACCGCGAGCGCGTCGGCATCACCTGGGCTTACTTCCAGCACCTGTTCACCGACTACTACGTCTATGCCTATGCCACCGGTATCGCCGGGGCGCATGCACTGGCCGGTCGCATCCTGCGCGACGAACCCAATTCCGTCCAGGACTACCTCGGCTTCCTCAAGGCCGGCTCCTCCGATTACCCGCTGAATGTACTCAAACGCGCCGGGGTCGACCTTTCCACCCCGCAGCCTGTTGAAGAAGCCTTTGCCGTCATGGCAGGCTATGTAGACCGGCTCGACCAGCTCACCAAATAATTACAGGATTTTTTGAATGCCCCAAACTCAAATCGCTTGCCCGCGCTGTCGCCAGGTAATTTCCGCCCATGTGGAACAGCTTTTCGATGTGACCGCCGACCCGGCAGCCAAACAACGCCTGCTGGGAAACCAGTCCAACTATGCGCGCTGCCAATTTTGCGGATATGAAGGCCCGCTGGCTACCCCGATCGTTTACCACGATAACGAAAAAGAACTCCTGCTGACATTTTTCCCCTCCGAGTTGGGGCTTCCTGTCAACGAACAGGAGAAACTGGTCGGCCCGCTCATCAGCCAGGTCACCAACCGCCTGCCGCCAGAAAAGCGCAAAGCCTACTTGTTGCGGCCGCAGAGCTTCCTCACGCACCAATCCTTGCTGGAGCGCATCCTTGAAGCAGACGGTGTCAGCAAGGAATCCATCAACGACCAGCAAAAACGCATTGGCCTGATCCAGCGCCTGCTCCAGATCACCACACCCGACGTACGGATCGAGATCATCAAACAGGAAGCCGCCCTCCTGGACGAGACCTTCTTTGCCTTGTTCAATCGGTTAATCGAAAGCGCCCTGGCACAGGGACAACAACAAATGGCCCAGGCGCTCAGCGGCCTTCAAAATGAATTACTTGACCACTCCGAATACGGCCAGAAACTCAAATCCCAGTTCACTGAACTGGAAGAAGCTGTCAAGACCCTGCAAGCCGCTGGCCAGGGCTTAACCCGCGAAAAACTGCTTGAGATCTTCATCGAAGCACCCAGTGAAGAACGCCTGAAAGCCCTGGTTTCCATGACCCGCAACGGTCTGGATTACTCCTTCTTCCAGATCCTGACCGAGCGCATCGACGCAGCCAGCGGCGACGAAAAACAAAAGCTGGAGGACCTGCGTTCCAGGTTGTTGGACTTCACCAACCAGATCGACAAGGCCATGGAAGAACAAATGAAGGCCGCTGACGCTTTTATTGAAAGCATCCTGGCCGCGCCAGACATTACCCAGGCAACCGCCCAGAACATGAACCAATTCAACGAAATGGTCGTCCAGGTACTGGAAACCAAACTGCGTGAAGCCAGCCAGAAGCAGGATGGTGACCGGCTGCAAAAACTCCAACAAATGGTCATGGTGCTCCAGCAGGCGAGCACCCCGCCCGAGATCGGTTTCATCCAGGACTTGATGGATGCGCCAGACGAGGCCGCAATCGATAAGATGCTCACCGAACGCGAAGGTGAGATCAGCGAACAAATGACCGGTATGATTGCCTCATTGATGCAGCAAATGGAAGGCCAGCAGGAACAAAACCCCGAGGCTGCTGGCATGCTCAAGAAACTGGACGGCGTCTACAAAGCCATTCTGAAATTCCAGATGAAGAAGAATATGCAATAAAAAAAGGGCATCTCTTACTTATGAGATGCCCTTTTCATTTAGCACGAACTACGTTGGCGGGTTATCCAAACGGATGCCATGCCCGCGCACCGTAACAATAAACTCATGCGTATTATCCATCTCCGCCAAGCGGTCACGCAGGCGGCGGATGAGCGCATCCAGCGCCTGGTCAGACACCCCGGCAGACTGGTCGTCCCCCCAGGCCGCGTTGACCAATTCCGCACGAGTAACCACCTGGCCCTGGCGGTGGTACAAAATGGAAAGCAAGTGAAATTGCAGTGCGGAAAGCGAAGGGCTCAACTGGCGCTGGTTCACCCACACCTGCCGTGAACGATCATCCAGCAGCAAGCGGCCATTGCGTACTGGCAACGATTCCAGCGGCATGGTTGCATCCGAACTGACAAACATGAACTCCTGCGCCATCGCCACCCTGAAGGTGTCCCCGTCCTGAAGCACCACGGACCCGGTTAGTAATTCCCCGTTGTAATATGTGCCATTCTTACTGCCAAGGTCTTCCAGTACTATTCCCTGGGTGTTTGGCGTCAATCGCGCATGGTAACGGGATACCTGCCTGTCCGGGATGACAATCTCACAGCCCGGCTCGCGACCCATCACTAAAGGCCCGGCAACCGACCAGCGGTCCCCCTTCAGGGGACCAGTTTGGGCAATCAAGATAGGGGCATCAGGGTGATCCAACATAAAGCCTCGGGGAAGGGCAAAAAAGAAGTGTGTACAAGTTCAATGGAATAATTGTTTATAATATAGCAGAAAAGCGTCCTTCTGTGCAAAACACGCCGAAATCCATCTGCACAGCCAGAGTCGCCAAAGGGAATTACCAAAATGCCGTTACCGCGCAAAGCAGGAGAATTGCTGCGTGGTCGCTACCGCATCCTCGAACGCATCGGCCAGGGAGGCATGGGCAACATCTACCTTGCGGAAGATGAACGCCTGAAAGGCCGAAATTGTGCGCTTAAG
Organism: Anaerolineales bacterium; assembly: GCA_024710905.1. Classification (GTDB taxonomy): domain Bacteria; phylum Chloroflexota; class Anaerolineae; order Anaerolineales; family Villigracilaceae; genus JANJTV01. The sequence continues at coordinate 15,095 of JANJTV010000154.1, forward strand.
GAAGTTGAGCACGACCGCAATCTCCCACACAAAATCCTGGAAGAAGCCCGCGAGCAGTTCCTTCGAGAGGCTACTGTACTTGCGCGTCTCGACCACCCCAACCTGCCAAAAGTATCCGATTTCTTCTCAATCAACGAACGCGACTACCTGGTGATGGATTACGTTCCGGGCAAAGACTTGCGCACCCTGATGTTGGAAGCCCGCCAGGAAAACCGGTTTCTCAGTGAACGTAATGTACTGGATTGGACCGCCCAACTTGGTGAAGCGCTGACCTTCCTGCACCGCCAGACGCCTCCCATCGTCCACCGCGACATCAAACCCTCCAACCTGAAAATCACCCCGGACGGCGTGATTAAATTGGTGGATTTCGGCCTGGTCAAAGTGCTCTCCCCGGACGAGGAAACCATCACCATCATCCAGGGGCAGGGAACGGTTCTTTACACCCCACTCGAACAATACGGCGGCTCGGAAATGCACACCGATGTACGCTCAGATATCTATGCCCTCGGGGCAACCATTTACCACCTGCTGACCAATTCCCCGCCGGTGGATGCGCGCCAACGGTTCCTCAACCCGGAAAGTCTCACGCCACCCCGCCGTATCAACCCGGCCATCAGCCAGCGCACCGAAAAATCCATCCTCTGGGCAATGGAACTTCACCCGGATGACCGCCCCGACTCGGTTGAAAGCCTGCGCCAATACCTGTTTGGCACCAAAGAACTCCCCTCCCGCCCGCTCAGCAAAGCCCGGCGCGGCACATCCATCCAGGCCTTGCTGGCTCCGCCAGAGAGCATCCTGCTCGGGATTTCCACCGTCCTGCTAGTTCTCAGTCTTCTCGCTACGCTGAGTCATTAATCGCCACCCCCACCCAAAGACAAAACCGGCCAGCTGGCCATACATAACAGCCTGTAAAAATGCCGAGAAATCCCGGTTGCTCAACCATTCTGTGCTGCCAGGCAAACCGAGCACAAGGTAGTTGTAAGCCAATAATCCACCCATCAAGGTCACCAGCGCCCAACGCAATGCCCAGCGCAAATCAGCCAGTTGCAACCCCAACCAATACGAGAGCGCTGCGCCCAGCATGACAGCAATCAACGCGACCAGCCAACCCAGCAAAGTTGGGTACCCATTCACCGTCACGGTGACAGGCACATCCTCAGTGACTTCAGGTGTCGGGGTAGGGATGGTCTCGGTTGTCTCTGTAGGAATGGATGTAGGCGTCACAATTACTGGCACAGCACCTTCATTCGAAACAGAGAGTTGGATGGTTGCAGAGACTCGGGCAGGCTCACTCTCGGCCCGAATCTCAATAAACCCGGGCTGGTCCAGGCTGAAAACGGTCGAAGCCACCCCGTTGCGCGTCAGGGCATCCACTTGCTGGGTCAGGCCGCTATCAGTACGCGAAAGGACAAAACGAACCACCGTACCATCAGGAACAGGATTGGCATTTCGATCAACAATAACACCCGTACGGACCGTGATCGAATCGCCGACCTTGTACAGAACCGCCGGGGTAGCCTCGGGAGTCACAGCCGCCGCAGGCTGCCCCGGGGCAGCCTGCTCCACATAAAGCGCGATTACCTGTTGCGGATTGGGAGTCAGGACAGTGAACAGGTCATATCCGATACCGGTAATCGAAACGGGGGATGCGCCCGCAGGTGTGATTTCCTGGAAAAGAAGCCGGGCAGCCACTTCAATGAACGGATTGGATTCTGAATACAAACCATAATACGCAGTCAACCGGGCAATGTCGGTGGCATCAAGGTAATACGGCGCCCCAAATGAAAACAGGATTACGCGCTTGTTTTGCACCAGATCTTGCCGCTCAGTTAAGAATTGCTGCAAGGTAACCAATTGTGGAGACCCCTCGCTTAAATCCACAGTAGAGATGACCACCCACTGGGCACGGTTTAGCGCATCGACAAAATTTGTTGTCTGTAGCTGGTCATCCAACAACAGGCGTACATCATTTAGTGAATATGATGACAGGTTGGAAGTACGAACAAGGTTGGCGGTTTGTGGACCATAAAGCCGCAAGACAGCACTTTGTAAACCTTCAAGCGGCAGGATCGGTACATCAGGGCATGTACTGCATTGCCGGGATGGTGTGGTATCCGTGATAAAAACGATGCGCTCGGCAGTCAGGGGCGGCTCGGCAACCAAAGAGGCAAAGTCTGCCCGCGAGGGGCTGATCAGCGTGGCAGACTGGCGAGCGATCTCGAAAACAATCGGGTCAGATGTCGTAAGACGCTGAAGACGGGTCAATTCCGGGGCAACAGCATTGAGCGAGAAAGAACCATACAGGCGATATTTTGCCACCAGAATGCGCAGCACGGAGGCGTCCACTCGTTGGGCAAAGACCGGATCTTCCCGATATTTTTGAACAAAAAATTCCAGCGCCCGAATGATGCTGGTATAAGTATCTGGCGCATCGCTGGATTGGATCTCGCCGACATAAAGCAAGTCATTCCCCGCCAGAAAGGCGTCCCGCGCCACCAGGCGGGCGGCAAAATCACCTGTGCCAGTATCGTAAAACTTGCGAATCGCTTCAGTGCCCAGGTTTTCACTAACGATCAGGCCACCATTCTCACGCCAACCGGAAAGTTCGGGCAAACTCATCATGGCGTCCAGCGCTGCCTGGTCAAAACTGACCGGTCGAGTAGACGCACGGATATTCCCCTGGAAACCCTGGTAGCGAATATGAGACACCAGCAACCCATCCACAGTGGCTTGCTCTGAGGAAGCATTGCCCGTAACTGCGAAAAAAGGCGCCAGGTCGATTTGTTTGAGCTCTTCCAGGGATTTGCGCACGGTAGAAACTTCCAACTCGGGTGATCGGTCAGACGCCCCACGCCCCGGGAAATGCCTGGCGACCACCAGCATACGAGATTCACTGCCCTCGTGGAGACCGGTCACATAAGCCTGGCCCATGGCAGCCACCCAGTAGGGGTCCCCTCCAAAAACACGTGTGCTTAAACTAGAACGCAGGGATGGATTCGGAGTTTCAAGCACATCCAGAGAAAGGCCCATATAGAGATTGATGCCCAAGGCTCTTAACTCTTCACCCATCACTTCGCCAACCCGGTTAGCATTTTGGGGACGCCAGGTAGCGCCGATGGCCATCTGGTCTGGCAAGGTGGTCAAGCCACTTAAAATCTGGTCGTTCGGATACCCCCCGCCCTCTTGAGAGAGACCAATGAATAGCGGAATATATTGCTTATTGGCAATCGGTTGTTCGGCTGTCGGCTGAGACGAGTCCCACTCTGTCTGTTGTAAAGCAGATACCAGTTGGAATGCAGAAAAAAGTGTGTTTGGGGCAGCAACAAAATTATCGTTACGGGAAGCCAGGACAACCCCACCGACATGATGATTGGTGATCAGGTCATAGATCTGCGATTCCGGTGTAATTTCACTGCCCTGAAAGGTCACCAGGAACAACTGGCCGACCTTTTCTTCCGGGGTCATCTGTGAGAGCATCACCTGCGCCTGGATGTTTGGCACTGGCGCCTGGGCAACCACAGCCTGCCCGGGAACAGAAAACAGGATTAATAAAGCCAGAACAATGGACAGCAGGCGGTTCATCATTCCAGCACCCCGGTTGGGTGGAATTGCTGCAATGCGAGCAATGGATTATCGGTAAAAATGGCATCCACGCCAAGGGTCGCAAGGCGTTGCATCTCTTGCGGGTCATTGACCGTCCAGACCTGTACACGCCGGCCCCGGGAATGGGAGCGGCGCACAGACTCTTCGGTTACATCTGCATGATATGGATGCTCAGCCTGCAAGTCCATAAAATTCCCTGCCAGGCGTTGCCACCAGCCGGAAGCACCCGGCAAAACCAATTGCCCGCGCGGAGTACCCGGAAGGTATTTGCGGGTAATTTGCAGGTTGGTAGGAAAAAATGAAGAAAACAAGACCCGGTTCTGCAAATTGAATTTTTTCACCAGGGCAGCCACTTCGTCGGCAAGCCCATCCCACGGGGAGGCGTAATTGGTCAACTCTACGTTGATGTGCAGTTTCTTGCCCACAGTTTCGAACACTTCATCGAGCGTGGGAATTTTTTCGCCACGAAACTCGTTCGAAAACCAGGAACCCGCGTCCAGTTCACGGAATGCAGCCAGGGGTAGCCCGCGGATGGGGCCGGAGCCATTGGTGGTGCGGTTAAGGGTTTGGTCATGAAGCACAATCACCCGCCGGTCGGCAGTTAATTTTACATCCAACTCGATGGCAGGCGCGTTTTGCCGGGCAGCCAGTTCAAAGGCAGCCAGGGTGTTTTCGGGAGCATGGGCAGATGCACCGCGATGGGCATAGAAACGTGGGAAAGGGAAGGGTAATGTCATAGTTAAGAAAACCGCAATACGCAAATTATAGCGTATTGCGGCATTTGGGGTTTACAACGGAACAGTTACAGCTCTACAAAGTACGCCTGGGCGGCCTTGTCGAGCAACTCACGTGACATGGCTGGTTCGACCGAGGAGTAACGGGCGATATCAAGTATCTGGTCGCACAGATCGCGCGGATGCGAGGCGCGCAGTTTGCGATTGCGTTTGATATACCATTCCTGCAAAAGGTAAGCCAGGCCCTGGTCATTGTATTGCACCCCTTTGGCCTGGGCCACGCGCTGGAAGATCTGACGATATTCTTCGTAGGAGGGGTCGCCAATTTCAATTTTATGGCGCAGGCGGCGCAGGAAAGCTTCATCCACCAGGTCTTTGGGCGGCAGGTTGGTAGAGAACACTACCAGTACATCGAATGGCACTTCCATCTTGCGACCGGTATGCAAAGTTAGGAAGTCGAGGCGGTTTTCGAGCGGGACAATCCAACGGTTGAGCAGGTCGCGCGGGCGCACCTGCTGGCGGCCAAAGTCATCGATCAGCAGGATGCCGCCGTTGGCTTTAACCTGGAAAGGTGCTTCGTAAAACTTATTGGTGTCGTCAAACACCAGGTCAAGACCCGCTAGGGTCAGTTCACCGCCAACCACAATAAACGGGCGCTTGATGTGTACCCAGCGCGGGTCGCGGCGGGTGGTGGAGCGCAACGAGCCGGTTCCCGAAGCGGTTGCATCTTCATCGTGAGCCCGCTGGTGGTTTACGGTGTCATATAACTTAATCACCTGCCCATCCACATACAGGGCATAGGGGATGTACATATCCTGCTGCAGCACCAGGTTGCCAAAAGCACGCGCCACACTGGTCTTACCATTGCCTGGCGGACCATACAGGAAGATGGACGTGCCAGAGTTAAGCGCCGGGCCAAGCCGCTCAAAGGTAACGTTGGAAAGAATGAGCTGCGAAAGCAACTGGCGCATGGTGCGCGAAGTCACCGTGACACGATGGCGGCTTTGTTTGCGGATGGCTTCGTTATAAACCTCGATCGGTACAGGTGCCGGTCCGGCATACTGGCTGCGTTCCAATGCTTCACGGGCGCGAGCGGTACCGGCCTGGGTGATGGCATACTGGTACGACCCTTCGCCAAGCCCGGCCTGCGACGATTTGACTTCAATTAGTTTTTCGCGTTTCAACGTTTCCAAAATCTGGTCGGTCACCCCGGCAAAGGGCAAGGCAATCACCTCGGCAAGCTTAAACCCGGAGAGGAAGCCCTGGAAGTACAGGATTTTCAAGGCCAGGTCTTGCAGCCACAGAAAAGATAAACCGGTATCATCCAGCCTGGTGATGGGCGGCGGCAGGAAAGCCGGGCCGCTTGAAGAAGGACTAGCTTGAGAGGATGGAAGCGCCATAAAATTCCCTGAAAATAGGACGGTTAAAGGATATTAAGATTATAGCATGCACACATGATTCGCACCCATTGAAGACATTACAAAACGTTAATTTGGGCTATAATGCCCCGCATGAAACTCAGCGTAATCATCCCCGTCTATAACGAAAAGAACACTGTCCGCGAAATTGTCCGGCGCGTTCTGGCCACCAAAATCCCCGATGAAATTGTCATTGTGGACGATGGCTCGAAGGATGGCACAAGAAACATCCTGGCCGAACTGGATGGCAAAGACAACGTGCGGGTCATCCTGCATGAAAAGAACCAGGGCAAGGGCGCAGCCGTGCGTACCGGCATCCAGAATGCCAGGGGCGCGATTATGTTAATCCAGGATGCTGACCTGGAATATGATCCGCGCGAGTACCCCAACCTGCTCAAGCCGCTGGATGAAGGTCTGGCCGATGTGGTGTATGGCTCCCGTTTCCTCGGCGCCCCGCGCCGCCCGATCCTGTTCTGGAACATGGTTGCCAACAAGTTGCTGACTTTGATGACCAATATCCTTTATAACAACATCCTGACCGACATGGAAACCGGCTACAAGGTCTTCCGGCGCGAAGTGGTTGAGAACATGAAATTAAATGCCAACCGCTTTGATTTTGAACCCGAATTCACTGCCAAAATCCTTAAACGCAATGTGCGGATTTTCGAAGTGCCAATCGTCTTTAACCCCCGTGAATATCACGAAGGCAAGAAGATCGGCCTGCGGGATGCTTTCGAAGCCGTCTGGGCATTGCTTAAATACCGTTTTGTCGACTGAACATCTAACCCGCCAGCCAGGCGGGTTTTTTCTTGCCTGCCGCGCACAGAAGGAAAATCTGTTATAAAATCAGATTCATGGAAGACGAAATCCCCTTTTATAACAAACCGGTTCCACGGGCTTTCCTGGTTTCAATCTTTTTTGTCCTGCTCTATGGCGCATTACAGTTCGTGGCAGTGAACTATCTCCGCACGGAAACCGCCCTGTTCAACAACCTGGTCATCGACCTGGTACTCGCCGGGGTAGGAGCCTTGCTTTGGATGCTTTTTTTTGCGCAGTTCATCCTACCGGTTCGGACGTTCAAACAGCGGGCGTCCATTGTAGAAAGATTCACTGAATACATCGCCGGCTTGCATGGCCCGGCCATTTTTATTGAGAATGGCACAATCCACGAACGGGAAAATGAAAGCAAGCAACGCGGCCTGGGTGTCATCTGGCTCGATTCAGCCAGCGCCGCCATGCTGCGCACCCATACCCGTTTCACGCGGGTCATTGGCCCGGGCGTCCACTTTACCCGTCGCAATGAATACATCGCCGCAACTGTGGATTTACATCCGCTGACCCTGAATGTTGGACCACGCGAAAGCGACCAGCCTTTTACCATCAGCAAAGACCACGAAGACTACGCCCAGGTACAAACTCGCCGTTGGGAAACCAGCGCCATGACCCGCGACGGCATCGAAGTGGTGGCAATCATCTCCATCACCTTCCGTATTGACGCCAGGGAAGGCGAGGGCGGCACATTATTCGGCTTTAACGAAGAAAACACCCGCCGCGCCATTACCGAAGCCCTGACCCAGGATGCCAACCCCAATGCCCCGGTCTGGAGCCAATTGCCCGCTAAAATGGCCATCGATGTCTGGCGCGAGTACCTGCGGCGTTTCAAATTAAGTGAGTTGTTTGAAGTTCCCGATAAACAAGAAGACGATACCAAGCTGCAATTAATCAGCACCCTGGTCAAGGAACGGCTGGCAAAACCCAATGTCCGTGAGTTGGATGATTTCGGCAAACCAATCACGAAAGTGGATGCAAAAGGCAATCCGGTTCTGGATGCATCCGGAAAGCCCGAATTCAGGGAAGCGCCCAGCCGGGAATTCATCAAATTGCAGGAAATGGGTTACAAGGTCTTTAGCGTCAATATCAAAAAACTAATCTTCTCCCCTGAAGTCGAAGAGCGCCTGATCCAGCAGTGGAGCAGCATGTGGCTGAAAAACGCCCAGAAAGAACGGGAGCAGGTAGAGCGCGCCCGCAAATTGAGCGAAATGAAAGGCACCGAAAAAGCCCTGAAAGACTTCGCCCAAAATGCCAGCAGCGAAATATCCCAGATACAGCCTCGCAACCGGGCCGATGCGCTGTACATGCTGATCGAGTCCACCCGCAAAAGTATCATTAAAAATAACACCCTGACGCGCAAAATGAACACCGAACCAACCGACTTGCGTGAAATTTCAACCTGGCTGCGCGATAAGGCCGAAGGCAACGATGATAGCAACGGATAGCGTGAACCCAAACCCCGGCCCCGCCAGCCGCGCCCGTAGTTGGGTCAGTCAGCAGGTTGATTCCTTCCTCAACTGGCTATTTGCCCTGCACGACAGTTCGGCTTCCATGCGCAGCCTGCTGACCAGTCTCTTCTTCCTCCTCGCATACATCCTTTCGATTGTATTCAACCACTCCGCCGAGGAATGGGTTACCCTATTTAATATTTGGATTGGGTTGGAACCTGTCAAAGAAACCACAATCCTCCCCATTCCCCTGGATATCCTTGCCAACACCCTGCTCGCCCCGGCTGTGCTGGCGCGTATGATAGCCCTGGCCATCCCCTTCTGGTTCATGACGGATATGGCCGCTGTGTACCTGGCCGACATCTTTGAAAAAGAGTTTGATGTTGCAAAAACGTTCCTCGGCCAGGCTGCCTTCGGCGGTTATTACAACACCATCCGCATCTCGAACGGGAAAATAGCCGAAGAACACCTCGAATCGCCGATTGTCCAGATTGGCGGGCCGGGATACCTGCTGGTTGAACTGGATAGCGCCGTCCTGATTGAAACCCCGGAAGGTGAAGCCCGCATTATCAGGCCATCAGGCGGCGAGTGGCGCAACCGGGCCGTCATCGACGGTTTTGAGCGCATCCGGCAATGTTTTGACCTACGCGACATATCCGGCTCCCAGGATATCGTTGCCCGCAGCCGCGACGGTATCCCCATCACTGCCAAGAACGTCCAGTACACCTTCAGCGTGTACCGGGGCGGGGAATCCGTCAAGAAAACCCTCCCGGTGCCCTACCCGTTTGACGATGACGTTATCAAAAAATTGGTGTACGGCGAAGTCCGCCCGGTGTCGCCGGGCAAAGTGCCAGAACGCAAACCAGACTGGGCAACCACCAAACCCGGTAACATCTACTCCAATATCAACAATGAGCTGGGCGGCTTCATCAGCAAACGTGGGTTAAGCGAATTCTTCTCCACCATTGGTGCGCCGGAAGAAGAAGCCTTCAACAAAATGGAAGAGAACATCCGCAAGAGCGGGCAGGAAATTTCTGGCATCGGCAGCAGCAACGGAGGCAGCCAGCCGCTTAAGGCGGGTGACTTCACCGCCCGCAGCCTGATTACCAAACTGTTCTATGACGATAAAGGCTTCCGTAAAGTGCTTAAGAACAAAGGCCTGCAACTAAACTGGATTGGCATTGGCACTTGGGATACCCCGCATGAGATCATCCCGGCTCGCCACATGGAAGCCTGGAAAATCAGCCGCGAAAACTTCATCCGCAAGCATCCTGATGAACTGGAAAAACTGGAAACCGAAGCCCGCCTGAATGAGATTACCCGCCTGATCCAGCAGGTCATCGAAAAGTGGTACCGTTTAAAAGGTACGAGCGATGAAGAGTTCATCGACCTGATGTTGGATGAATATCATGAAAAACTTGAAGCCGCCCTGGGCACATACGAACGCGAAGGCCAGGACCCGCCCCGTAACCTGATAGACGCCCTCTATGCGCTGAACCAGGTGCGTGGAATCCGCGCCCACAACCTTGAACCGGATGAAGGTGTGGGATAAATCAACCCAATTCACCGGCTGGCTCCCCCCGGCCCAATCCATCAAACCAATATGTTCATTCATCCCCGCTACGAACCGTTAAAATTTTCCCCTGAAATCAGCCGCGCCCTGGCCCAGAAATTGCCCGTCGTGGCACTTGAGTCGACCGTCATCACCCACGGCCTTCCCCGCCCGCAAAACCTGAACCTGGCACAGGACATGGAAAGTACCGTTCGGGAGAACGGCGCACTGCCTGCCACCGTCGCCGTGATGGAAGGTTTTGTCCGTGTGGGCATCAACCAATCTGAAATGGAAAAGCTGGCCCATGCGCCAGACCCGGTCAAGGTCAGCTTGCGCGATTTCGCCGCCAGCCTATCCCAGAAAACCACCGGCGGCACCACCGTTGCCGGGACGATGTTTGCCGCGCACCGGGCGGGTATTCGTGTATTTGCCACCGGCGGCATTGGTGGTGTTCACCGGGAAGCCCGTTTCGATGTCTCCACCGACCTGAAGGCCCTGGCATCCATCCCTACCCTTGTGGTTTGCGCAGGCGCCAAACGCATCCTCGACCTGCCTGCCACCCTGGAATACCTCGAAACCATGGGGGTTCCGGTTGTTGGCTACCAGACCAATAAATTTCCCGAATTTTATGTCACTGGCAGACAGCTGCCCGTCAGCGTACAACTGGATGACCCCCTGAAAATTGTTGAGTTCGCCCACTATCACTGGAATGTCCTGGGGATGAACTCAGCCATCCTGGTCTGCCAGCAGGTTGACCCAAGCCATGCGCTGGATGCCAGCCTGGCTGATGACGCCGAAGCCCAGGCCTCGAAGGAAATTCGCGAAAAAGGAATTCGCGGGCAGGCGGTTACGCCGTACGAACTGGGCCGCGTGGCCGAACTGACCAATGGGAAATCAATGCGTTCCAATATCGAATTACTGAAAAATAACGCCAGCCTGGCTGCAAAAATCGCCGTCGCCATGCAGGCCGCCCTGCGACAAAAAGCCATTTAGACAATAGATAAAGACAGCGCGAGCAGAAAAAGCTCGCGCTGTCTTTATCTATTAAGGTGTTGCGTTCGGCGTTGTGGTGGGCCAGCGCGTATCACTCGGGCGCGGCGTCAACGTAGGCGGGCTGGTGGAGGTTGGTGGCAGTGTGGAAGTCGGTGACAGCGTCATGCTGGCCGGTATGGTAGCCGTCGGGCTGGGCGTGTTCGATAATTCCAGGGTTGGTGTCGGGCTGGGCGTTACTGTAATTGGATCCCCCTCTACAACAAACAACCCGACAGATTTCCATTCCAGCCCGACAAAGATCTGCACCTGGTAATCTCCCGGCAGCCATTCGTCTGCGCCAGGTTCCCAAAAAGTCGAACCATAGCCGCCCGTTGTGCCATCCCAGGGCGCAGTCTGGTAATGTACCAGTTCACCATTTCGATACCAAAGCGCTGTCCATTGCACGCCGGGAATCATCTGGTCATAACTATACAACACATAAATTCGTCGCAGCGGGTTCGCAAACGTCGTTCCCGGGCGCACCGGCTGGAAATTACTATCAATTCCCAGTGCAAACGTCAGCGGGCTGAAGACTGCATCCGGATTGGGTGTGACAAAACTCTCAAACAAGACTTCAATTGCCAATGGCATAAAAGGTGTCGGGGTAATCGTTGGCGTATCCGTAATGGAAGGCGTTTCAGTAATCGTAGGCGTTTCAGTAATCGTAGGCGTTAATGTAATGGTCGGTGTCTGTGTGATGGTCGGCGAAACACTCGGGCTGGGCGATGGCGGGAAATACTGGTACGCGACCGGTTCGCCGTAATTCAATAGCAGAAAAGCAAAACCCACCAGCCCAAAGCCAAGAAGAATCTGCAACCAGCCGCCAGTCAGCCGTTGCTGGCGAAGGCGAAAATAGGTTAATTTACGGCCCGAACGGATGGTCTCAATCCCCACCCACACACTGAGCAGCGCCCCTGCAAATGCCAGTAAAATGGCTGTTTCAATCCCGGCCTTAATATCCATAGGCAAAATTATACCCGCAAGGGTTGCCTGTCGTTATAATCGGGATATGTCACAACTCACCCTGTTGAAGCTGGGCGGCTCACTGATTACCGACAAAAACCACCCGTTCACTGCCAGGCTGGATGTTCTCCGGGATTTGGCGGCACAGATCGCTGCCGCCAGGCAGGTTACCCCGGGCCTGCCCCTCGTTTTGGGGCATGGTTCAGGTTCCTTTGGGCATACCGTTGCCAAACAATACGGCACACGCCAGGGCGTTTATGATTCAGCAGGCTGGCAGGGCTTTACCGAAGTCTGGTACCAGGCCTCGACCCTCAATCGGCATGTGATGACCGCCCTGCACGATGCGGGCCTGCCTGCCATTGCCCTGTCACCGGTGGCCGCCATCACCGCTAAAAACGGAAAAGTTGCCCGCTGGGACCTCACATCCCTGCAAGCGGCACTAAAAGCCGAGATTATCCCGGTCGTTTATGGGGATGTGGCCTTTGATGAAGCGCTGGGTGGGACAATCCTCTCCACCGAGGATATTTTTGAACACCTGGCAATGGAACTAGAACCAAAACGGATATTGTTGGCCGGGCTTGAAGAGGCGGTCTGGGCCGATTTCCCAGTGAACAAACAGCGGGTGAGCCTGATTACGCCATCCTCTTTTAACGAGATCAAAAGCGGGGTGGGGAAATCCCACGCAGCAGATGTAACCGGCGGCATGGAATCCAAAGTGATGCAAATGCTGGCGTTGGTCCAACAGGTGGATGGACTGACTGCCGAAATTTTTGGCGGTGAGCAGCCCGAGAATTTGGCAAAGGTACTGGCAGGCGAGCAGGCAGGAACGCGCATTCAGCGGGATTAAATGAATACACCCCCGGCCATTTGACTGACCGGGGGTGTACTACGAATGGGGCAAGTTACAAAACGCAGAAGTAATAATGGTAAAGCAGTGAGCCAAAAGCGTGGTAGGCCGGGTTTGGAAGGCAATACTCAACATCCTCGTCTCCGGTATCATCCGGGACAAAGATGGCCGGTAACTTCCCATCAAACTCTTCATACATTTCCTCGGCCATTTCTTCACTGATTAATTCGTAAACCACGTAATAGAACAAATCAGTCATGATTGGTTGCGGATGATCAAAAGCAATCATATCCATCTCTTCAGGCATGCTGTAAGAACAATGCCCGCCAACCACTGCCGGGGTCATGTAGCCTTCTTCCAATGCATATTCCAGCCAGCCATCATAAATCGGATCATCCTCATACAGCAATTCAAGGAGTTCTTCTTCGGTAATGCCTTCATCTGCGGCAAATTGCACCAAATCCAAATAGAGCGCCCAGATGTCAAAGCAGTAGCCGGGCTCCTGCTTGGCGGGGATAATCCCAAAATAGAAACCTTCTCCCGCCAGGACAAGAATGCCCTGACTTCCGGCAAACCCGCCCGAACCATAACTGGAGATACAGACCAGCGTCACCCCATCATCATTGAACTGACAATCGAGCGGGAAGATATGGCTGCCAACCTGCAGGTAGCCTTCCAGTTCGCCGGGTTCCCATGCGCCGGTGACATTGAACTTAAAGACCAGGCCTTTATTAACATGCTCCACCCCAATGAGTGTAATACTGCGTGGCTCATCAGCCAGGGCGGGGCTGACAATGGCAAAAGCCATTACAAAAACGGTCAACAAAACGATCAGTTTTTTCATTTTCTTCTCCCTTGGAATCGTGAATCGAGCACCAAAAAAATTATAGCAAAATAATTACAAATTACTAGTACTTTTGTACTACTCAATATAGTCGGCTTTTCAGGTGGAAAAGGGTCGCAAAGCGGAAATTTTCAGGCACTTTTGACATGACACCCCGCGCAAGAATTGGGGATAGATGTCTCTTGCAAAACTTGTCAAACAAATCCATAATGGTATTTGAATTGTGTCAATTGTCGTATCCCACCCAAATGGAGAAAACATGAGCAAACCGTTTACACCCACCAAACTCAAATTGCTGCGCCCTGTCCCATCGGATATTGAGATCGCCCAGGCCGGGACGTTGAAACCGATCGTGCAAGTGGCCGAAGAGTTGGGGCTGACTCCTGATGACCTCGAAATGTACGGGCCTTATAAAGCGAAAATCCGCCTGGAAGTGCTGGAGCGTTTTAAGAACGCACCGGATGGCAAATATATTGATGTGACAGCCATTACACCCACCCCGCTGGGTGAAGGCAAGACCACCACCACCGTGGGCCTGAGTCAGGCCCTGGGCGCCCACCTGGGAAGAAAGGTAATCACAGCCATTCGCCAGCCATCGCAAGGCCCCACCTTCGGCATTAAAGGCGGTGCAGCGGGCGGTGGATACAGCCAGGTCATCCCGATGGAGGATTTCAACCTGCATCTGACCGGCGACATCCACGCCATTACCGCAGCCAACAACCTGTGCGCAGCAGCCATTGACGCGCGCATGTTCCATGAGAGCGAACAGGACGACGAAAAACTGTTCAATGCCCTGTGCCCGAAAGACAAGCAGGGGAAACGCAAATTCTCCCCATCCATGTTCAAGCGCCTGAAAAAACTGGGCATCAACAAGAAAGACCCCGAAGAACTGACTGCTGAGGAACGCAGCCGCTTTGCCCGGCTGGATATTGACCCCGCTACCCTGACCTGGCGACGCGTGATGGACACCAATGACCGCTTCTTGCGCGAAATTGAAATTGGCCTTGGCCCGGAAGAAAAAGGGAAAACCCGCCGTACCGGGTTCGACATCACCGTAGCCAGCGAAATCATGGCCATCCTGGCCCTGACCACCTCCCTGGCCGATATGCGCGAACGCATGGGCAATATCGTTGTGGCCACCAACCACAAAGGTGAAGCAGTCACTGCCGAAGACCTGGGCGTGGCCGGAGCCATGACCGTGCTGATGAAAGACGCCATCAAGCCCAACCTGATGCAAACCCTCGAAGGCACACCTGCCATTGTGCATGCCGGGCCGTTCGCAAATATTGCCCATGGACAGTCCTCCATTATTGCAGACAAGATCGCCCTCAAACTGGTCGGTGCGGATGGTTTCGTCATCACCGAATCAGGCTTTGGCGCCGACATCGGCATGGAAAAATTCTTCGGCATCAAGTGCCGTTACAGCGGGCTTGTTCCGCAGGTGGTGGTGCTGGTTGCCACCGTCCGCGCCCTCAAGATGCACGGCGGTGGGCCAAAAGTGGTGGCTGGCAAACCACTGGCATCCGAATACACTGAAGAGAACCTCGATCTGTTGCGCAAAGGCCTGCCTAACATGGAACAGCACATCCAGAACGCGCTCAAATACGGCGTCAATGTGGTCGTAGCTGTCAATTCGTTTGCCAATGACACCCCCGCCGAAGTAGAACTGGTTCGCAAGGCCGCCCTCGAGGCCGGGGCCATGGATGCCGTTGTCTCCACCCACTGGATGGATGGCGGCGCAGGAGCAGTCAAACTGGCGGAAGCGGTGGCCAAAGCCGCTGAAAAACCCAGCCAGTTCAAGCAGCTGTACCCGCTGGAAATGTCCATCAAGGACAAAATTGAAACTGTCTGCCGTGAGATCTACCGTGCCGATGGCGTAGATTACAGCGAAGAAGCCGAAAAGAAAATCAAACTCTACACCGAATTGGGTTTCGATAAACTGCCCATCTGCAATGCCAAAACCCACCTTTCGTTCAGCACCGACGCTGAACAAAAAGGCGCACCGACCGGTTTCCGGGTGCTCATTCGTGACATCCGCGCCAGCGTTGGCGCCGGGTTCCTCTACCCACTGCTGGGAACCATGCGCACCATGCCCGGCCTGCCGACCCGCCCGGTCTTTTACGACGTAGACCTGGACCTGGAAACCGGCAAAGTAGTCGGCCTGTTCTAAACAACAACTCCCCTGTGAATCACACAGGGGAGTTTCTCTTTAATCCACCAGCCTGGCACCGTCTGACGCCCGGCAAATATACACCTCTGCTGCCAAGTTTGTGCGGACCTGGTAACGTCGCGCCAGTTCGACAGAAAACGTCTCAGCCTGCTCCCGCGCCACCAGGTTCACCGTGCAACCGCCAAACCCGGCCCCGGTCAGCCGCGCCCCGTAACAGCCGGGCAGTTCGCGGGCGATTTCTGCCATAGCATCCAGTTCGGGGATGGAAACTTCATATAAATCTCGCAAGCTGGCATGACACTCGTTCATCAACCTGCCAAATTGTTGGATGTCTCCCTGTTCAAGCAGGGGAATCGCGCGCTGGACGCGATCCAACTCCTCAACCACATGCCGCGCGCGCCGGGCCGGCTCACCCGGCAGTTTGTCCTCGAAACGATTAAACGCCTCCAGGCTGACATCCCGTAGTGCGCGGATACCCGGCAGTTCGGCAGAGAGAATCCGCACCGCATCTTCACAGGCCTGGCGGCGGGTGTTATAGGCGCTGACAGTCAACTTGCGGCGCACGGATGTGTCGGCAATCACAATCGCCAGATTATCCGGAAGTGGCAGGCTGCGCCATGCAAGGCTGCGGCAATCTAGCAGGAGCAGGTGATCCCGCAAACCGCAGGCCGAGGCAAATTGGTCCATAATGCCGCAGTTCACACCGACATAATCATTTTCGGCTTTTTGACCCAGCAGCGCCATTTGCATGGCAGGGATGGATTGGCCTGCGAGGGTTTGCAATGCCACACCAAATGCCATCTCAACAGATGCAGATGAACTCAACCCGGCCCCGCGTGGTACATCCGAGGCGTACGCAGCAAGCATGACAGGCGCTGGCAGTCCAGCCTGCCGGAAAGCCCAGGCCACCCCGACTGGGTAACGCGCCCACTCAGGCAGGTTGGTTTTGGCAGGAATCGGTTCAGAGTTAAATGAAACCTGCTCGGCGAAATCGACCGCCACAAGCGTGGCCAGTCCGTCTCCTTCCTCCACAGGCGAGAAAGCCAACCAAGTTGACCGGTCAATGGCGGCAGGCATCACCCAACCATCGTTATAGTCCACATGCTCCCCCAACAGGTTTACCCGGCCGGGGGCCAAAACAAGGTGCTTTGGGGATTGGCCGAAGCGATCGTGGAAAACGTTGGCAGCAAGGTCTTTTGGATACATATCAAGGATTATATCCATTCATCAGGGGGCTTTCGTAAGGGTTTTGTAACCCATTAGCGCGATATTGCAATGTTCTTATACGCATAAGGTGGGCATAATGGGGTTGCGTCGCCCAAGGAAACCATGAAAAGCCTACCTATTACACGACCCATTTTTCACGTGGAAGGCCAGGCCAGCCTGCAACAGCGGTTGGACAGCCTGCTGAAACGCCTGTTCGATTTAACCGCATCGCTGGCCGGTTTATTGGTGCTCGGCCCGTTCTTTTTGCTGATTGGGCAGCTGATTAAACGCGAATCGCCCGGGCCGATATTTTTCCGGGGGCCGCGCGTAGGCCGTAACGGGGAGGTTTTTTACATCTGGAAATTCCGCACGATGTACGAACGTCCTGAAAGTTACCGGGGGCCATCCATCACTGCCAGCGGGGATAATCGGATTACCCCGCTCGGTCACTGGCTGCGTCTGACCAAGATAAACGAGTTGCCGCAATTGTTTAATGTGCTGGCGGGGGAGATGAGCCTGGTGGGGCCTCGTCCCGAAGTACCTGAGATTGCTGAGGGGTGGCCTGCGGACGCAAAACGCGAGGTGCTTTCTGTGCGTCCCGGCATCACCAGCCCGGCATCCATCATCTACCGTGACGAAGAAGCCATGCTCATCGGCGGCAATACGATGGATGAGTACCTGCGAAAAATCCTGCCCGACAAGCTGCGCCTCGACCAGTTGTATGTTCGCAATCATACGTTTTTATCTGATCTGGATGTCATCCTGATGACCCTGATTGTGTTGCTGCCCACCGTGCGTAATGCGCCGATCCCTGAAGCGCGTTTATATGTCGGGCCGCTGGTACATTTTGCCCGCCGCATTGGAAACTGGTTCGTTATAGACAGCCTGCTGGCTTTTGGGGCCATTGCAACCAGCGGTATCATCTGGCGTACAGGCGGCCCGTTGGAGCTGGGGGTGGATGTGGCCCTCGCAGTTGGCCTGATTATGGCGCTCACCTTCAGTTTGTCAAATTACATCCTGGGGTTGCATCGCGTCTCCTGGCGGCATGCCCCACCGGCCCTGGCCATTGACCTGGCCTTCTCTGGTGGTATTGCCACCCTGGCCCAGGTTTTGATCAACCAATTCTGGGTGGGTGAAGTCCGCCTTCCGTTGGGCATGCTGATTGTTTCAGGGTTATTCACCTTCATTGGCTTTACAGCAGCCCGCTATCGAGAACGCCTGCTACTCGGGCTGGCATCGCGCTGGGTATATCACCGCAACCGGTTTAATCCCATTGGCGAACGAGTGCTGATCGTTGGCGCCGGGGAATACGGGCAGATGGCCGCCTGGCTGATGCAAAAAAGCGCTTTCGCCAGTGCTTATGTCATCCTCGGCATGGTGGATGACGACATGTACAAACATGGTATGTTAATTGATGGCTACCCTGTATTGGGTGGTTCCCGGGAACTATCGCGGATTGTCAAAGAAAAAGATGTCGGCTTGATCCTGTTCGCCATCTCCAACATCAATCCCCGAGAACGGGAGCGCATCCTGGCGCAATGCCGTAAGACTAGCGCCCGCGTGGTCATCATGCCGGATATCCTGCAAATCCTGCACAACCAGATTCGTAGTGAGCAGGTATTGAGGCCCTATGCAGCAGATTAACTCTCATCAGTGGCGCGTGCCACTGGCCGAAGTGGAATTTGGACCCGAGGAACCGGCTGCCGTGCTCAGCGTGCTGGAAAGCCGCTGGTTGAGTATGGGCGCTGTTACCCAGGCTTTTGAAGCTGAGTTTGCTGCCTTCTGTGACGCAAAACATGCCTTTGCCGTCACCAATGCCACCGCCGGGCTGCATCTGGCCTGTCTGGCTGCGGGTCTTGGCCCTGGAGATGAAGTCATCCTCCCCTCCCTGACCTTCGTTGCCACCGCCAATGCCATTCGCTACACAGGCGCAACCCCGGTCTTCGCCGATATTTCAAGCCTGAACGACTGGACCCTCAGCCCGCACGAAGTCAAGGCCCGCATCACCCCCAACACCCGCGCCATCATGCTCATGCATTACGGCGGGTACGCAAGTAATATGCCTGCCTTCCAGACACTTGCCGAACGGTATAATCTATTAATCATTGAAGACGCGGCCCATGCCGTTGGCAGCGAACTGGAAGGGAAACAACTTGGCACCTGGGGACACACTGGATGTTTCAGCTTCTTCCCCAACAAGAATATGACCACTGCCGAAGGCGGCATGGTTGTAACCAACGATGACGCCGCCGCCGAAAAAATCCGCGTCCTGCGCTCACACGGCATGACCACCCTGACCTGGGATCGCCATCGCGGCCACGCCTTCAGTTATGATGTGGTTGAACTGGGTTACAACTACCGCATGGATGAATTGCGTTCTGCCCTCGGGCGAGTACAACTCACCCGCATACCGGCAGGCAACCTACGGCGGCACCAGCTCACCGAACAGTACCGGCAGGCAGCTGCAAAACGATTGCCCGGGATCCAGTTCCCGTTTGCGGATCACCCCGGCACATCCGCCTGCCACCTGATGCCCGCCCTGCTGCCTGAGGGTACCAACCGGGCAAAATTTATGGGAATGATGAAACAGTACGGCATCCAGACCAGCATCCACTACCCGCCGATTCATACCTTTAGTGGATATCGTGAGCAGGCTCACGAGTTGCGTCTCCCCGTTACCGAGGTCGTTGGCCAAAGGGAAGTAACCCTGCCGCTCTACCCGGGATTGACAGAAGAACAATTAAACTGGGTCATTGACGCTGCGGCGCAGGCCCTGGACGCCTGCAGTTCGGAAGGATAAATCTCTTGGAAATTAAATTTTATATCGCTATCTTAAAACGTTGGGCCTGGTTGCTCATTGCCGGGTTAATTCTTGGGGCTGCTTTTGGGTACGGCTATTCCATGCTCGAAACCCCGGTCTACCAGGCCTCCACCAAGGCGCTGGTCATGCGCCCATCCACCGGCAATTCTTCTGCCGAGTTAGGCTACCTGACCGACCAGCAGGTCATCCAGACCTTTATCCAGTTGCTGACCACCCGCCCTGTTATTGAGACAGCCGCAGAACAAGTAGGTTTCCCGATCAATAGCGGCAGAATCAAGGTCCAACAAGTCCGCGATACACAAGTCATCCAGGTGATGGTCGAAGACACCGACCCGCACCGGGCAGCGCTCATTGCAAACGTCTTGCTGGATGTGCTGGTTGCCCAGAATGAAAGTTTGCAGGCCGGCAGGTATATTTCCATCGAAGAATCGCTGCGTAACCAGATCGCCCAGATTGAGACTCAGCTAAACAGCCTGCAAAGCGAAATTGACCAAATTTCTGCTGCGCAGGTGCAGAATCAGTCCGGTCAGATTCAGATTCAAATCGAGGCATTGCAAAACGAAATTGTGGCCCTGGAAAGTGAAAATGCGCGCCTGGCAGCCTCCCCGGCAGTGTATGCCTCCCAAATCGCCGAAAATAAAGCACGCATCGACCAAAACAAATCTTTG
>JANJTV010000003.1 GCA_024710905.1 Anaerolineales bacterium
GAACACCTGTCCGAATTGCGCTCCCGGGCGGCCCACCTGCTTCCAGCCGGAGAGCTCCTGACCGAGGATATTACGCCCGTGATCGGTGCCCACATCGGTC
Organism: Anaerolineales bacterium; assembly: GCA_024710905.1. Taxonomy (GTDB): domain Bacteria; phylum Chloroflexota; class Anaerolineae; order Anaerolineales; family Villigracilaceae; genus JANJTV01. Next base: position 101 of record JANJTV010000003.1, read on the forward strand.
CAGGCGCGCTCGGCTTTGCTGTCATTGCGGCATCCAAATAAAGGAAGGAAGTTCACCATGAAATTTGCCAAGATAGTCGCTTTGACTGGCCTGCTGGCCATGACCGCCGTACTGATTTATGGATTCACGGTCGGGGATTTTGCAGCGGAAGGCGCCAGGCTGCTGGAGATGCCCTGGGGGATCGTCTCGCTGGTGGACCTGTATGTTGGATTCGCCCTGTTCTCGTGCTGGATCATATTCCGCGAGAAGAAACTGCTGCCCTCGATCGTATGGGTCACCATGATGATGGTGCTCGGCTTCTGGGCCGGTGCACTGTATACCCTGCTTGCGCTGCACTCCAGCGAGGGGGATTGGCATCGTTTCTGGTACGGCCGGTAATAAATTGAGCAAGTCACCACAACCATACCAAGCAGGATGCGAGTTTTTCGGAGAAAACCATCTTAAACGCGCATCATTCGACCCATCATCGGGTAAATTCCAATCAAATCGTCTTCTTTGAAGAAGTTCAGCTGTAAAGTAAGCACTCAGACCCGTGTTACTTCGAACGCCCGGTTCTCGAAACGGGAGCCATCACTCAACTCCGCCATGTAAAGGAGTGATGGCTTTCTCAATCAACAAATAAATATTAAATCCATCGATGGTTTCAACAAGGCGATAATTGGTCTCAAAATAAGTAAAAAATTCTTCCTGATAGGGGGTATGAATATACAGGGTGGGATTTCCGCTGTTCAATTGTTGCTGCCTGATCTCGGGATCAAGGGACAGGATATAGTCATCTGTTTTAGAGGATGCATCTACTATTAAACGCGGTTGGGCTTGACTCACGTCCTCAAAGAATTGCATTGACATATTTTCTATATACGGGGACGGCTTATACACCGGGTAGACCACATAAGGAGTAGGTGCATCCCGACGCGATAGATAATAAAAGCGATGATACAAACCCCAAATCAAAATTTGATCCTCTTCCTTTGTTTCTCGACGTATATATCTTGAGACAGGATCAATCGCCTCGATGCCTTTTTCGCGCTCAAAAAAAAGTCTGACAAATATATCTCGATAAACGAAGATTGTTCCACCATTGAAATAAAAAAAGACCAGTCCAAACAAGACCCAACGGGTAAGGAAACTGGGGCGATGGATCAAACCTAAGAATTTATCGGAGAAAGCAAACCGAGAAAATTCGGCAAAGAGGAACGCCAATAGAGTTGAGAGGACTGGCATCCAAGAAATATAATAATGTGGATAATTACGCCCTGAAAGGCTACTCAACAAAGCATCAATGGGCCATCCAAGGAGCAAGAAAATCCACAAGGTGGCGTTTTCTCCCAGCTTAATGCTGTTCCAAGCACGAACGAAAACCAGCAAATAGCCAACAAGCGCCAAGTAAGCAGGAAAGCCAATTTGCGCTATGCCATCCCAGACTGAAAACCTGAAAGAGTTGTTAATATCTGAGTAATAGAAATTATATATCAACGAAGCTTCAATCATTTGCATTAAATTGCCACGCACCCAAAAATACCCGATGACGATGATGGAAGGCACAAGAAATCCCAACAACGTCCACAACATACCGAAAAATATTTTCCCATACCCGCGGTTAAGAAGCTGAATCAAAAAAAACGAGAAAAGGATAGAGAGCTGAAGGCCAATGTTATTTGCCCTTAGGAAAAAACTTCCCGCTAAAGATAGGCCAATAATGAAGAAAGAGAGTTTATTCTCAAAAACAGGGGAGCGAATGAGGAATATCGTCAAAGCCAGGAAATTAAAGATCAGGCTATATCCTTCAGTGAAATTTCCACCGCCATGAATATGCCCCAATCCGATCAACCATAAAATTGTAGCGAATAACGACGAAGGATGTCCCCAAATGTGCTTTAGACCATAATAACCGCACAAAGCCGCAGCCACCAGGCTTGTTGATTCAAGAAGCCACACTCCCCACCTTGTGTCACTTGCAATCCACAAACCCAATGCATTTATGAAAAAGATGAGGGGTCCCTTATTATCCCAAATATCAAGGTATAAATCCCCACCGGTTAATAATTGCTGCCCAGCATATAGGAAAAGGCTGCTATCACGACTTGGATAGCTGTCCATCGGGTTAATTGGCGCAAAGGTAAACCCAACCAATAAGCCGCAAATGATCAAGATTAATAGATATTCGAGAACAGTGCTTGCAAGAAATGATTTTTTCAAAAAAACCTCGCAACTTCTCAATTTGAAGAACTAATTATCAAGGTTCGAAATCCATTCGAAAGATATTCGTTTCCCAGCGTTTAAAGCCCATCTTTAGATACAACCCGTTGGCAGCGGCTCGGGCAGGATTGGAAGTAAAGGAGATGTAATCCGCACCGGCCGCACGTGCGCGGGTCAGGACCTCTGCCGTCAGGGCCTGCCCGACTCCCTGTCCGCGAACGGATTCGTCCACGATCAGGTCTTCAAGGCGGGCGTGCAATCCCACCGGTGTGCGGAACAGAACCAGCGTGGCCGTGCCGGTAATTTCACCAGAATCATTGCGTGCAACCAGCAATACAGACGCATCAGACCTGATCAACGCGGAGAGGGCCGCCTGGTTTGGAGGCAGGCGACGGGTGGTCAGTTGCGGGACCAACCGCTGAAAGGCACTCAACAGTTCATCGCTAACGGTCGTGACCTGTTCAACCTTCATTCATTCCCCCAAACAATTTTTTATTTAATTCCACCAAGGCGGGCATCAGTTCAGCGGGCAAGCGATTGACCTTTCCCAGGCCCATGGCCAGCACAACCGTCCTGGCGACGCTCTCCAGCCGCTCCATATGGTTGATGGCTTCGTCAAGGTTTTTCCCGTAGCTGATCGCACCGTGGTTGCGGATCAGGATGGCATTGTGGCCACGAATGTGCTCGCGAATCGCCAGGGCATTGTCTTCGGAACTGGGCAGGGCGAAGCGGGTGGTCGGCACCGGACCAAGACCTTCAAGCACTTCCGGCAGGATGTCGATCGGGAAGGGAATGTCCGCCACGGTCAGCGCGGTGGCATGCACCGGATGGGCATGGATGACCGCCTGGACTTCCGGACGCTGGCGGTAAACTTCCAGATGCATGGGCGTTTCGGAGGAAACTCGCAATTTACGACGCGGGTGGGCTTTCACAATCTCGCCCTGTTCATTGATCAGCAACAGATCGGAGAGATCGAGGCGGCCCTTGCAATAACCGGAGGGCGTGATGAGGAAATTCCCTTCGCCAGAACGAACGGAGATGTTGCCGTTATTGGACGGCATCAGGCCCTGCTGATAGCACAACTGCCCGGCCTTGATAATTGCGCGGCGCAGGTCATACTCAGTGGCCAATTCAGAAAAGCGCAGCAGGTCAGGCATTTTGCTCCACCGATTTACGCGGCCAGAAACTGAGCGCGGCATAATAAGCGACATAAATAAAGGAAGCCCAGACCACCCATTGCGGCACATCCGGGTACTGGATGACACCCCAGATGCCGATGATGCCGTACAAATACGAAAGCACCAGGGTCACCGTCCGCAGGCGGGTGTCGCGGCTGGGGTAAAGGAATTTGACCGGCACAAAGACCATGATATTAAACGCCACCAGGAAGGCCAGGTTGAGCCAGGGATTCAATTGCATGACCAGCATGTACAATGCAACCACGTTCCAGTAGGACGGAAAGCCCTTGAAAAAATAATCGGCGCTTTCATCGGTCTTGGCATCCACCTGCGAAAACTGATAGGCGGAGGTCAGGAGGATGGCCGCCGCAACGGGAATCTCGAACCCGGCGGGCAGGATGTTCGGGGCTTTGATGAAGAAAAGGGCCGGGACAACGACGTAATTCAGGTAGTCCAGGATGTTGTCCATCAGCTCACCGTCGATGTTCGGCGCATAGGTTTTGACGTCCGCCAGGCGGGCCAGGAATCCATCCAACCCGTCCACGACCATCGAGACGATCATCCACAGGATGGCCAATTGCCATTGCCGTTCAAAGATCGCCAGCAAGGCCAGAAAGCCCCACAGCGCGCCGGAGGCAGTTAAGAAATGCACCCCGTAGGCCAGGGTCTTGCGAAGGAAAAGATTCCGGGAAAGGGTCTGGGTTGTCATGGTCACAATTATAAACGAACCGGCTGAGCGGACTTCTGCTCAACCGGTTCGTTTCTGTCAGGCTTTCTGGATGGCAAAGGTGACGGTCTCGCCATCGAAGGCATCGTCAGTGGCCTGCGCTTTGGCGGGCGGTTTGGCAAAATGCAATTCCGCCGCCAGCGTCTCGCCGGTGATGTATTCGCGGTGGCGGTGGATGGCCTCCTTGAGCGTATCCGAGGCCTGGACGTATAATTTTATCCGGTCGGCCACCTCCAGCCCGGAGGTCTTGCGGAAATCCTGCACGCGGCGCACAAATTCGCGCGCCAGTCCCTCAGCCACCAGTTCCGGCGTCAGCTCGGTCACCAGGGCGGCCACGGTTGCGCCTTCCTCGGCCACGGCAAAGCCTTCGCGGGCCAGGGTCTTGACTTCCACTTCATCGTTCTGGATGTCAAAAGACTCTCCGTCCAGGCTCACCCGCAGCGTGCCCCCGCTCAACAGGGTATGCGCCACCTCTTCAGGGTCGATCGCCTGGATGGCTTTGGCCAGGGCCGGGAACTTGTTGCCATATTTCTGCCCGAGCTGCTTGGGCAGCGGCTTGACCGAATGCAGCAGCGCCTCGGTGGAGGCATCCAGCAGGCGCACTTTCTTGACGTTCAATTCATCCGCCAGCAGGTCGGCATAATCGCTCACTGCACGGCGCTCGTCGACATTGCCAACCGAAAAAGCCGCCTCAGCCAGCGGCTGGCGCACCTTGCGATTGGCCTTGGCACGGGCGGCATGCCCCAGCGAAGCCAGTTGCATCACCAGGGACATGTCGCGGTTCAATTTTTCATCCACAAAAGCATTGTCGACTTCCGGCCAGGTCGCCAGGTGCACCGACTCGGGTGCACTCGAATCGAAGGAGCGCACCAGATTCTGGTACAGGTCATCGGCCAGGAAAGGCATGGCCGGAGCCAGCAGCTTGCTGACCGTCACCAGCGCCGTGTAGAGCGTGGAATAGGCCGCCTGCTTGTCGCTATCGGCATCCGATTTCCAGAAACGGCGACGCGAACGGCGCAGGTACCAGGTGGAGAGTGTCTCAACGAACTTCTCGATCGGACGGGTCGCACCAGTGGCATCATAGGTTTCGTAGGCCTGGGTGACATCCCGCACCAGCGTGTTGAGTTCGGACAGCAGCCACAGGTCCAGCGGCGAATAGGCCACATTTTTCATGTCGCCTGGCTTCCAGCCGTCCAGGTTGGCATAGGTCACAAAGAAGGAATACACGTTCCAGAGCGTCAGGGTGAAGCTGCGCAGCACCTCACCGACCAGGTCGGGCGAGAAGCGCCGCTCGTTGCCGGGCGGGGTGGCCGTATACAGGTACCAGCGGAAGGCATCCGCGCCATGCACGTTGAGCACATCCCAGGGATTGATGATGTTGCCCTTGGACTTGGACATCTTCTCGCCCTCGCCGTCCAGGATCAACCCCAGGCAGACCACGTTCTTATAGGCCACACTATCCATCAACATGGTGCCAATGGCGTGCAGCGAATAGAACCAGCCGCGGGTCTGGTCGACCGCCTCGCAGATGTAATCGGCCGGGAACTGCTGTTCAAAGACCGCCTGATTCTCAAACGGGTAATGCCACTGGGCGTAGGGCATGGCACCGGAGTCAAACCACACGTCAATCAATTCACTGACACGACTCATTTTCCCACCACATTGCTGGCACGGGAAGTGAACATTGTCCACGTGCGGACGGTGCAGGTCGAGCGCGGTCAGGTCGCGACCTGACAAATTACCGAGTTCCTCCACCGAGCCGATGCAATGCTGGTGCTTGCAGCCTTCGCATTCCCAGACCGGCAGCGGCGTACCCCAGTAGCGTTCGCGGCTGAGGGCCCAATCGATGTTGTTCTCCAGCCAGTTGCCAAAGCGCCCCTCGCGGATGTGATTTGGCGTCCAGTTGATGCTCTGGTTCAGGCCCACCAGGCGCTCTTTGAACTGGCTGGTGCGGATGTACCAGGCTTCGCGGGCATAGTACAGCAGCGGCGTCTTGCAGCGCCAGCAGAACGGGTAAGTGTGGGTATAGGTTTCCGCGCGGTACAGCAGGCCACGGTTTTCCAGGTCCTGGGTGATCATCGGGTCGGCGTCCTTGACGAACACGCCGCGCCAGGGGGTGATCTCTTCGAGGAAAGCGCCATCCGGCCCAACCGTCATCAAGACCGGCAGGTCGGCATCCATGGCCACCTTCATATCATCGGCGCCAAAGGCCGGGGCAATGTGCACCAGGCCAGTGCCGTCCTCGGTGGTGACAAAATCGCCCAGCACCACAAAATGGGCCAGTTTGTCAGTCGGCATGAAAGTAAAGAGTGGTTTGTATTTTGTGCCCTTCAATTTCCTGCCCTTGAAGGTTTCCAACACTTTCACTTCCTCACCCCGGAAGACCTTCTCGAGCAGGGCCTCGGCCAGGATGAGCTTTTCCGTGCCGCCCTCCGCCAGGGCGCGTTCCACTTTCACGTAATCCACCTCGGGGGAGGCCGCCACCGCCACGTTGGCGGGCAGCGTCCAGGGTGTGGTGGTCCAGACCAGCAGCGAAGTCCCGGCTTCCTCCATCAACGGCATACGCACAAACACAGACGGATCCACGGCGTCTTCGTACCCCAACGCCACCTCGTGATCGGAAAGCGGCGTGCCACAGCGCGGGCAGTACGGAACGACCTTGAAGCCCTGGTAGAGCAGGTCCTTGTCCCAGAACTGGCGCAGGATCCACCAGACCGACTCGATGTATTCGTTGGTAAAGGTTACATAGGCACTTTTCAGGTCCACCCAGAAGGCAATCCGGTCGGTCAGGCGTTCCCAGTCCTGGATGTAATCAAAGGCCGATTTGCGGCACTCGGCGTTGAACTTGTCGATGCCGTAGGCCTCGATCTGTTGTTTATTGGTAAAACCGTGCTTCTTCTCGACCTCGATTTCCACCGGCAGGCCGTGCGTGTCCCAACCGCCGCGCCGGATGACCTTGTAGCCGCGCATGATCTTGTAGCGCGGGAAAAGGTCCTTGAAAGCGCGGGCCAGTACATGGTGCACACCCGGTTTGCCGTTAGCGGTTGGCGGTCCTTCGTAAAAAACATAATCCGGGCCGCCTGCACGCGTCTCAAGGGTCTTTTCAAAGATGCGCTCTTTCTTCCAGAACTTGAGCACTTCCTCTTCCAGGCCGGTCACATCCAGCTTTGATGACACAGGTTTGAACGACATTCATTCCTCCAAAAATAAAAACTCCCGTCCACAAAATGGGACGGGAGCAAGGCTCTCGCGGTACCACCCACATTCCTGCCAGGCAGGCGCTTTGCCAGGGACAACCATCCCTGCACCCGAATAACGGTGGATCACCGGTTTTCCTACTTGCCGCAGCGTTCAGATCACAGCTCCGGGAGGATTTTCAGCCCGCCTCGCTGGTCCGGCTCACACCACACCCGAACTCGCTGGCAGCCCAACAGGCTTACTCGTTCCCATCTTTGCTTTTGATTGGCGGATTATAATGTTGAAATCACCTGCTTGCAAGGACAAACCATGCCCCTTCATCAAATCCGTTTTGGGGATGCCGACTGGACGGTCCAGGCTGAAAACGCCTCCCCGCATCCCGACTTTGGCGTCACCCTGCAAGGCAATTCCGTCCAGATCGCCCTCCGGGAACCGCCTCGCTATTTCTACCGTCATGGATGGCAATCCTGGTCACTGACAGGCTGGGCCAGGCCAACAACCCTGCCCGCCCAGAAACCGGCCCTGCTGCTGCCCATGCAAACCGACCCGGTCTATGCAAGTCACCCTGCCCCATTGGGTTGCGGCATGGCCGCGGTGGATTTTGCAGATGACAACGTGCTGCTGCTTGGCGCGCTCGGGCTGGATGCGCGAGTGCAACTACGCGAGGGCAGCCTGCATGGGTTTTTCGAAGGTGGTGGTGCGGACTGGTTCGCCGCATTTGGGCCTGAGGACAAGGTCTTCGGGCAATATGCCGAGCTGCTCAAACAGCGATTTGGCAGCGGACGCGGCGACCAGTCCCCAAGCATGTGGTGTTCGTGGTACAGTTACTACACGAAAATATCAGAGGCCAACTTACTGGAAACCCTGCACGGCTGGGGCGACATGCCCTTTGAAGTTTTCCAGGTGGATGACGGCTGGCAATTAAAAGTAGGTGACTGGCAGCCCAACAAAAAGTTCCCATCCGGCATGGCTGCACTGGCAGAACAAATCCGCAGCACCGGGCGCAAGGCCGGGCTGTGGCTCGCGCCGTTGATT
>JANJTV010000075.1 GCA_024710905.1 Anaerolineales bacterium
AAGCTAGTACATTTTGACCCAGATACAGAAGAATTACGAATTGCCATGCCGCAGATTACCCGACGGATCCTGTTCCTCGAAACAGGCGAGGCGGGCAGTCCGAGATGGATTCATTATTCATTTGTTCCGATTCATTCAACCGACCAGAAGCTCGGTACATATCAAGCCAGCAACCGCCTCGGTGCGTCGATTGACGTTCTCGAAATGGCTGTTACGAGGTACGGTTTGGCGGTCCTTAGTCAGGCTACGAGATCCTATGGCACTGACTCACGGCAGACATTCACCACACACATGAAAAAGGACGACGCACGCGAACTACTTGCAAAAGGGAGAATCGTTATGGAATTTTCGGTTGACCCGCGATATCCGAGCAACAGAGACAATCCGCTCCTGCTAATCGAGAAGAATGAGCACAAACCCAAATTTGACAGCCCCGTAGATGCGACAGACACACGCTATGCAATACCAGTCAGGCTGCTAAGAGTCCGTCTTGTGAGCAGGGCAGGAGCTGAAATCTTTTCGTCAGAAGGGCAGCAGATCGATGTGGAGGCACTGACGTATTAGCAGTGTTCATCACGTGTGGCAGTTGAGGTACGTCACGGTCAGCAGCCCACTCAGGAACCCCTGATCAACTGATGTTCTGAGCACGCTCACCCAAGCCAAAACCACTTCTGCCGACTCCGATGATCGATTTTTCCGCGCCTACCGCTGTTTTTCGAGGCCTTTTCGGCCCCGAGTGCCCTTTTCTGGGCGCAGCGGGCGGGACCTCTCTCCAGCGTCGGCTGTCCAGGCTCCCGCTGCCATTCGTCCAGCCCTGTTCAAGCTCTCAGTGGCTGGCGGGGATAGGTGACCAACGGCCGCTTCGGAGAACACTGGCGGACCGCGAGGGGTCGGGAGCGGGGCAGCACGCCCGCCCGGACTGCCCCCTTCCTGCGGCCCAGGTTGGGCACCTCTGCCGCGCAGCCCCCGCGCCATGGCTGCCCCCATCCCCCGCCCCCGACGGCGGCACCTCGGGCCACTATGCGTGCCTCTGGAGCACTCCGCCGTCGCCCCGGGGCTCCCCCTCCCCCGCCGACTCCAGCCAGTAGGCACCGGGAACGTCGCCGAACCTCGCCATTGTCGGCACCTGGTCGGCGTTCGGTGGCGCATTGCCTTGAAACACATGGGTTTTCAGCATCAGCAGACGAAGACCCCACCATTCGCGTTCGGCATAGGTTCGGTCGCGGGCATCGACACCAAAAATCTCGTTACCCTTCTTCGACTTTCCCGCACCCCGTGTTGGACTGTTAATCCGTAGGTCCCTGGTTCGAGCCCAGGTCGGGGAGCCAGCATCACCAAGCAAAAAAGCCAATCCTCCGGGGTTGGCTTTTTTATTGGCTGATCCCCGGGGAGGCAAAACTGAGGGCCCCTGCTCGTCGAGCAACCGGATCGCGCACAGGCCGCGCTGCTGCGCGTATGGCTCAATCGACATCTACTGCCGGCCTTTGCCGGCCGAATCCTTGCTGTCGATACCGCAGTCGCGCGTCGCTGCGCGAAGCTGCACGTTCCTGATGTGCGTGCAGAGCACGATGCCCTCATCGCGGCAACCGCGTCCGCTCATGGCCTGACGGTGGCCACGCGAAGCGTCGGTGACTTAGAGACGACGAACGCGGGCTTGTTGAACCCTTGGGCGTAACGGATCCGGTTGAAACGGGGTCGGTTAACCTTCGATCTCGACTTGCTCGCCTCGGCGCCCCGCGCGCTCACGAGTTCCCCGCGTCGTTCCCCGGATCCATGTCGCGCGCGGCACGCAGGTCGCGATACACCGCGGCGCGCATGATCAGCATCGACACCACCGGCGCGGTCATCAGCACGAAGACGCTGATCAGCAGCTCGTGGATCACCAGGCGCGACTGCGCCACCGTGAAGTACAGCATCGACGCGACCAGGATGCAGCCGGCGCCGAGCGCGATCGTGATCGCGGGGCCGTGGATGCGCTGGTAGAAGCTCTGCAGGCGCGCCAGGCCGATCGTGCCGACCAGGGTGATCAGCCCGCCGAGCACCAGCAGCAAGGCCACCGGGATCGCCGCCCACCACGGCAGGGATTCGGCGCCGCTCATTCGATCACCTCCCCGCGCATCAGGAACTTGGCGAGCGCGATCGTGGAAACGAAGCCGAGCAGCGCGATGATCAGCGCCGCCTCGAAGTAGATCTGGCTGCCGTGGCGGATGCCCAGCAACAGCGCCAGCACCATCACGCACATCCACAGCGTGTCGAGCGCCAGCACGCGGTCCTGCGCCGAGGGCCCGACCATCAGCCGCAGCGTGCACAGCAGCATGGCCAGCACCACGCAGGCCAGCGCGAAAAAGCTCGCTGCCGAGAGCAGCGTCGCGGTCGTCATGTCCGGCTTCCTCCGGGTTCGGGCGTCTCGAACACCTCGATGATCGGCTGTTCGTAACGCGTCTTGATGGTATGCACCCACCACGCCTCGTCGTGCAGGTCGAAGACGTGCAGCAGCAGCTCGTGGCGCTCGGGCAGGATCTCCACCCACACCGTGCCCGGCGTCGAGTTGATCAGGCAGGACAGCAGGGCCAGGCCGTGCGGGCTCTTCAGCTCGAGCGGCACGCGGATGAACTGCGAGTTCACGTCCGCCGAGCGCCGCAGCAGGATGATCTGGGTGACGTTGAAGCAGGAGCGGACGATCTCGACCGCCGCCATCCACAACAGCCGGAAAAGCGCCAGCGGGCGCCGGATGCGGGCGTGGCCGTGCGGCTGCAGCGGCCGCGACAGCAGCGGCGCGAGCACGCCGAGCACGCCGCCGAGCAGCCAGTGGGCGGGCTCCAGCGTCTGGTTGAGCATCAGCCACATCAGAAGCAGGCTCGCCGACAGCAGCGGCGAAGGCAGCCAGCGTCTCATCGCGCCCCCTCCTCCGCGCCCGGCGCGCGCAGCACCGGGGGCTCGCCGAGCACACGCGCGGCGTAGTCGCCGCTGCGCAGCAGGCCCGCGGTGGTGCGCCCGAGGTAGTCGAACACCGTGCCCGCCTGCACCGTCAGCAGCACGCACAGCAGCACCAGCGCGCCCACCGGCGCAGCCTCGGAGAACTGCAGCCGCGGCGGCGTCACCGCGCCCGCGGCCCAGAAG
>JANJTV010000102.1 GCA_024710905.1 Anaerolineales bacterium
TGTTGTTACCGGGGAACCCGGTCAAAAGGGATGTTTTGACAACGTCGTCAACCTGCCTGCCAAATCGGTGGGGCGCCTCACGGCGCGCCGCCGCCCAACAAAAATGCCCGCGCGTTACGCATCGGGCAATCATTCGGACAGTCAAAACAATTCCCAGAAAATACACCGGGCACTCCCGGCGCGGGCAGGAGTATATCATAAAAAAGGAAAATGAAAGAGAAAGGGCTGGCTTTGCAGTTGTGACAGGTTGGGGATAAAAATAAGTTGGAAATATGAAGAATTTAGCCACAGAGAACACAGGGGTTTTGAAATTCTCGCACACTGATGAACTATATGGCTAATAAATGTCCTTCCGTGTAGCATAGCTGAAGACGCTGCTTTTCCCGAAGATATCATCTGGGAGTACAATTCGACTTGGCGCATTTGGCAGAGAAAGTTATTATGGAAAGCAGCAATGAACCGAATTTACATCCCAACATCTTCTGCTGAAGATTGGCGGAAGTTCCTGGCTGAGCCAGAAAAACAATGGCGTACCGGTTATTCCGCAAAAGAACTGGCAGAAGCCTGGCAAAATGCCAACGGATTTCCCGACGAGGTTCAGCAGGTTTTCTCAGCATCAGCCCACCCGGCGCTCTCTGAACTGGAAATGCTGATGGGCATCCCTGAATACCAGGTAAACGTGCCCGGCGGCGCAAGGCCATCACAAAACGACCTGTTTGTGTTGGCTCACGCAAAAGACAACCAACTGGTGAGCATCATGGTTGAAGGCAAGGTTGCTGAGCCTTTCGGAGAAACAATGGAAACCTGGCTGGCAAATGCCTCTGCTGGCAAACAGGAACGTCTGCGGTTTCTTTGTAATACGCTTGGTCTCCCCAACATGCCGCCGCCAAACCTGCGCTACCAGCTTTTCCACAGGGCGGCATCTTCGTTGATTGAAGCACGGCGATTTAACGCCGGGTATGCCATTTTGCTCATTCACTCTTTCAGCGCAGAGCATAAATGGTTCGAAGATTACCAGAATTTCCTCGGCCTATTTGGTATCTCCGGCAAGGTGAATGCATTGGTAGAATTGCCCGGCGCATGGTCGATTCAATTATTTACTGCCTGGGTGCATAGCCCGGCAAGAATTCAATAAAACATCATGGATAGCAAAACCCTCAACGTACTCGAATACCCCAAAGTGCTGGAACGCCTGGCCGCGCATTGCTCCTTCTCGGCGTCGGCGGAACTTGCCCGTACGCTAGAACCCACCATCACCTTTGAACTGGCCCAGGCCCGGCAAGAAGAAACCAGCGAGGCCAGCCACCTGTTCTCCGTCAACGACACCCTCAGCATCGGCGGCGCGCATGACATCCGCCCGCAAGCCGATCTGGCCGCGCGGGGCGGCATCCTCGAACCCGGCGACCTGCTGGACATCAAAAGCACGCTCATCTCCTGCCGCGAACTAAAGAAAAGCCTGGAGAAACACACCGACCGCTACCCCCGCCTGGCCGAACTGGCCCTGCAACTGCCTTACCCGCAAGGGCTGGTGGATGCCATCTCGCGGGTCATTTCGGATCGCGGCGAAGTGCTCGACTCGGCTTCGCCCAAACTGGCCTCCCTGCGCAAGGAAATGCGCATTGCCCACGACCGGCTGATGACGCGCCTGCAAAAATACATCAGCGACCCCAAAAGCGTCTCGATGCTGCAAGACGCACTAATCACCACCCGTGACGGCCGTTACGTCATCCCCTTGCGGGCCGAGTTCAAAGGGCAGATCAAATCCATCGTTCACGACCAGTCCTCCTCCGGCGCGACCCTGTTCGTGGAGCCGCTGGCCGTGGTGGAGTTAAACAACAGTTACAAGGAATTACAGCTGGCCGAACGCAACGAGGTCATCCGCGTGCTGGGCGAGGTCTCGGCAGTGGTTGGCGCAGCCGCACTCGAACTGCTGCCTGGCATCGAAGCCCTGGCTTACCTAGACCTGGTGTTTGCCAAAGCCAAATATGCCTTGGAGATTCAGGGCAGTGAGCCAGTGTTATTGAGCAACAAAAAAGACCCGAAGGTCAAAGACGCCGCGCCGCCAGGCATCAAGATATTGCGCGCCCGCCACCCGTTGCTGCCCGCCGACTCGGTTGTGCCAAACGATATTGACTTAAAGCCCGGCATCCGCGCCGTGATTATCACCGGCCCGAACACCGGCGGTAAGACCGTCGCACTGAAGACTGTCGGCCTGCTGGCCGTGATGGCCCAGAGCGGCCTGCACATCCCTGCCCAGAGCGGTTCGCAGCTGCCCATCTTCAATGATATTTTTGCCGACATCGGCGACGAACAATCCATCGAGCAATCCCTGAGCACCTTCAGCGGGCACATTACCAACATCATCCGCATCCTGAAAAAAATTGACGCCCACTCGCTGGTCATTTTTGATGAACTTGGCGCAGGCACCGACCCGCAGGAGGGGGCGGCCCTGGCGCGCGCCATCCTGCAGCACCTGCTCGAAACCGGCTGCACCACCTTTGTCGCCACCCACTACCCGGAACTCAAGACTTACGCCCACAGTACCGAGGGTGTGGTAAATGCCTCACTGGAATTTGATGTGGCGACGCTGCGCCCGACGTACAAATTGACGATTGGCCTGCCGGGCCGTTCAAACGCCCTGGCGATCGCCAGCCGCCTCGGGCTCCCCGACGCCATTATTGCCGTTGCGAAAGGCGAAATCAACCCTACGGAGCTGCGCGCCGACAAACTGCTCGACGACATCCGCAAGGAACGCAACCGTGCCAGCCGCGAACGCGAAAAAAGCGAGAAAGCCCGCCAGAAGACCGAGGCGCTCAACCGCGCGTTGGAAGCCCGCCTGAACGCCATCGAGGACGAACGCCGTGAAGTGGTGGCCCGCGCCCGCGCCGAAGCCGAACTGGAAGTGGAGATTCTCAAACGCAATCTTGAAACGCTGAAACGCGACATGAAAAAATTGCGCCAGCCGGTGGATGCGCTGAACAAACTGGAAGAAAAAGTTGAAAAAGTAGAAGAGAAGATCACCGGCGCGATTGAAAGGAAGGCCAAAGAAGAAGGCCTGCCAGCCAATGCCTTGTCCCCGCTAAAACTGGGTGAAAAAGTGATCGTACGCACGATTGGCAGCGAGGGCATCATCACCGCCTTGAGCCAGAACGATGTGGAAGTACAGATTGGCAGCCTGCGGGTGCGGGCGAAGTTCAGCGAAATTGCCCGCAAAACAGAGGATCGCCCACAGTTCGAATCCCTGCCAGCAGGCAAAAAGTCCGCCTCCAGGCAGCCTGCTTCCGGTTCAACCTCCAGCCCGGCTGCTGCGCCCCCCGGCCTGGAACTGGACCTGCGCGGCCAACGCGCCGAGGAAGCCCTGGAAAAACTGGAACGCTACCTCGACCA
>JANJTV010000004.1 GCA_024710905.1 Anaerolineales bacterium
AGACTTTCCAAGAACACCCTGAAATGCCAGGGTGTTCTTTTTATTTCCGTGTAAAATAACCAGCATGGCTCAAACAATTCTCCGTTGGATCATTCGCCTACTGTTCCCACTGGCTGCAAAAATTGAACTCATCGGCCTTGAAAACCTGCCCAAACAGGGAGGGTTTGTGATTGCCTCGAACCACCTCGGGCGGCTGGATACGGCCGTGCTGTTCTATGCCGTTGACCGCCGAGACATCATCCTGCCGACGGCCGAGAAATACAAACATCACTGGTTCTTTGGGCCAGTCATCCGCGGGCTGGGCGGGCTGTTCATAGACCGCTTTAACCCAGATATTAGCGCCGTGCGCGAAGTAATCAAACGCATGAAAAACGGCAGCCTGCTGGTGATCGCCCCCGAAGGCACGCGCAGCAGGACGGAAGCCATGCAGGAGGGCAAGCCCGGCGTGGTGTTCTTTGCCGCCCAGGCCAGGGTGCCGGTCGTGCCAGCCGGGCTGGCCGGTACGGAAGATCGTACCATTAAACAGAATTTGTTTGGCTTTAGGCGCTCACACATTGTGGTGCGGGTCGGCCAACCTTACGAGATCAAAATCGATAAATCGCAGGGGCGCGAAGCAGGCTTGCAGCAGGCCACCGACGACCTGATGTGCCGCATCGCAGCACTGGTGCCCGAAAAATATCGCGGCGTGTATACCAGTCACCCCATGCTGGCACAATACCTGCCCGGGGATGGCGAACCGTAAATGAACCCGCATAAAATTTTCCGCTTTTTTGTCAAATTGATTATCCCCATCCTGGCGGATGTCGAAGTGCACGGCCGCGAGAACATCCCGCAGGGCGGCTTCATCCTGGCGATGAACCACCTCGGGCGGCTGGATGCCTACCTGCTGCATTACTGCCTGGAAAACCGCAACGATTTTGCCGTGCCGGTGGCCGAGAAATACCAGCATCACCCATTCTACGGACGGTTGGGGAACTGGCTGGGTGTGGTCTGGGTGGACCGCTTCAATGCCGACTATCGTGCCGTGCGCAAGATCATCCAGCGTATGCAAGATGGCGCAGTCCTGGTGATTGCCCCGGAAGGGACGCGCAGCCGTACGGAGGCACTGATCGAAGGCAAGCCGGGCGTGGCTTTCCTGGCTGCCCGCGCAGGTGTGCCGGTCATGCCGGTGGCAATTACAGGCACGGAAGATCGGGTGGTCAGCGAAAACTGGAGGAAATTTAAGCGGGCCAAAATCGTTATTCGCGGCGGGGAATCGTTCCTGCTGGACGTACCGCGCGGGAAGGACCGCGATGAAGCGCTCAAAACCGCTACCGATGAGATCATGTGCCGCATCGCCGTCCTGCTGCCTGAAAAATATCGCGGCGTCTATTCCGGCCACCCGCGCCTGAAAGAATTGTTGAAAAATGCGTAATTTTGTGCGCGGTTTAATCCGCGTTGTCGCCAACCTGATTGCTGATATTGAAGTACATGATGTGCAAAACGTCCCTGCCAGCGGCGGGTTCGTGATCGCCACCAACCACATCGGCATTATTGACATTGCCATGTTCCATTATGTCTTTGACCGCTACGACATGTTCATCCCTGTGGCAGAAAAATGGGAAAAACAAGCCTGGATCCGCTGGCTGGCGAAGAACCTGAACTTCATCTTCATTGACCGTTACAACGCCGACCTGAAAACCATGCGCAAGATGATGGAAATGATGGAGGCGGGCAACTCGCTGGTGATCGCCCCGGAAGGGACGCGCAGCCGCACCGGCAGTCTGATCGAGGGCAAGCCGGGCGTGGCCTACCTGGCGGCAAAATCCGGCTTTCCTGTTGTCCCAGTAGGCATCACCGGCACCGAAGACAGGGTCATCTGGGGCAATATTCGCCGCTTCCGAAAATCCAAAGTAACGCTTACCGCAGGCCAACCCTTCACCATCCCCCCGCTGGACAGGAACAATCGCGAAGCCGCCCTGCAAGGTGCGCTGGATGAAATCATGTGCCGCATTGCAGCCATCCTGCCGGAGAGATACCGGGGCGTATATGCCGAACACCCAAGGCTAAAAGAACTAACAAAGCAGTAATAGCACAGCCGGGGCAGACGATCGTCTGCCCCGGCTGATTCTCACAAAACCTGCCCAACACCACGTTTCAAAAACTGCCCCCCACCCGCACGGCCCAGCCACGTTCCATCATCAACAATACAACTTCCCCGCAGGTATACCTGGCGAGGATAGCCCACCAGTTCCCAGCCTTCGTACAGGTTGTAGTCCGTACGCTGCTGGCTGTGTGCCCGGCCATACTTCACCCGTTTTTCCGCATCCCAGATGACAAAGTCGGCATCCGAACCCACCTGCAGGGTTCCCTTGCGCGGGTACAGGCCAAAGATGCGGGCCGGGTTGGCGCTGGTCAGGGCTACAAACTGGTTGGGGGAAATGCGCCCGGCCCGCACACCATACGTCCACAGGACGGGCAGCCGGTCCTGCACGCCAGGCAGGCCATTGGGGATTTTGGTAAAGTCTGCCGCGCCCAGTTCTTTGCCAGGGATGGCCACCGGCTGGCCTTCATATTCAATCGGCTGTGTACCATCAAAAAAGAATGGACAATGATCCGTACCAACAGTCTGGATGGTGCCGTCAGCCAGCGCTTGCCACAAACGGGTATTGTCTGCGGAGGTACGCATGGGCGGGGAACAGATCCATTTGGCGCCGTCGGGCTGCTGCAAATGGTTCTCAGTGAAAAAGAGGTATTGGGGGCAGGTCTCACCCATCACCTTGACCCCGCGCTGGCGGGCGTATGCCAGCATGTCGGCCTCCCCCGCCGCATTCATGTGGACGATATAGACCGGCGAATCAGCCTGGGCAGCCATGGCCGCCATGCGCAAGGAAGATTCCACCGCACCCCAGGCCGGACGGGTGCGGGCATGCCAGATTGGTTCGGCATGCCTGGCGGCAAGGGCCTGTTCCACCAGGGTTTCGATGACGTCCCCATTTTCGCAGTGCGCCATAACCAGCATGCCATGCTGGCGGGCAATTTGTAGTACCCTGAAAATGCTGGCATCCTCCAGGCGCAGGCGGCCATTGTAAGCTGTAAAGACCTTCAAGGTCATAATTCCCTGCCCAGCCAGCCAGGGAATCTCGGCGGCAACCTGTTCATCAAAATGGGTCAGGTTCATATGGAAGGAATAATCAATGGCCGCCTTTTGGGTTTTTTCTCGCCAGGCGCCCAGCCCGGTTTTTATCCCTTCCGGCGGCAGGGGCACAAAATCCATGACGGTGGTGGTACCGCCAAAAGCCGCGGCCTTGTGGCCGGTGTAATGATCATCCGAGGAGACGGTGCCAAACATGGGCAGGTCAAAATGGCAGTGGGGGTCCACCCCACCCGGGGTGATGAAACAGCCGCTCGCATCCAGCACGTCAGCTTCAGGGGGGGCAGCCAGGCTTCCCCCAATTGCGCGGATGGTTTCCCCTTCCACCAGCATATCGGCTTGCAGGGTCTCATCTGCATTAATCAATGTGGCATTACAAACCAGCAGGGTCATTTTTGTTTTTCATCCAACGGCACAAACCCACGCCCAAAGACATTCTGGGCCGGTGAGACGATTACGAAGGCTTCCGGGTCAACGCGGGCAATCAGCGCTTTCAGCTGGTTAATTTCGGTGACCGTTAGCGCCACCAGCAATACCGATTTCTCCTGCCCGGTGAAAGCACCCTTGCCGGAAAGTACGGTTGCGCCACGTCTCATGTCTTGCAGGATTTCTGTGGAAACCTGCTGCGGATAGGACGTGATGATCAGGGTCAGCAGTTGCTCACGACGGGCGCGGGGACGGAACCAAGCGTTCGCGCCGGTGGCCTTTTCATCGTCGTTCAGAACGGTTTGTTCGTGTTCGAAGAAAGGCAACACTTCCCCGGTTGCCTTGTGCAGTGTGATGGTCGCAATGGCAAAAAACAGCAGCAAGGCAAAAAATGTCACCACCAGGGCAATCACCACCCCACCGGACAGGCTGCCCAACGCAGCCCGTTCAATGAACTCGGGCGAGGTGGTCACCGGGGTTGGGATAAGCCACAGGTTGGCCAGCCAGGACAGCCCGACAATTGCATAGATCCACAGGTAGTTGCGGCGCAGCCGGCGGCCCAGGGCTTCCCAGACAGAGATCGGGAAGTGCGGCATAAGCAGATTTTCGGCAAGGGTTTCAGCCCAGTCAGGAGAAGGATGGAAGGGCGGGACCAGCATGGCGGCGAAGAAATCGGTTTCCATCAGCCGCACCCGCGAGGCCCACAATTCATAATATCGGTAACGGCGGGCTTCCATGATCAAGAAAACGGTCACCAACAGGACGTCCAGCAGGATGACGATATGCCCGGCCTGGGACTGGGTAAAGGCAAACGAGAGCGCCGCGCCGGTAGTAACCACCGCCCAGTTGGTGGTCGTATCCAGTCGTTGCCGCCAGACGTTGGCGCGCTGCACTTCGGCGCGGAAGAAGTGCACCATGGCAGTGGTAAATTCGCTGGCCTTGAGCTGGTAGCCGCGGAACGTCCAGACGGGCTGGTTGTCTTGCTTGGGGTCGGGAGTGGTCATAGATTCTCGCTTTCTCCCGGCAGGTGCGGGACAGCCAGGTCCTTAATCCCCAATAGAGCCAGCAACAGGTATTCGCCCGTGGTATAGAAAAAGGAAATCCGTCGCCATTTTTCCGCCTTGATGGGTGTTTTAAGTTTTTCCAGCGGACCAAGTTGGATTTTGAAATATTCTTCGCGGGCGCGGGGATGGTCTGCCTCGTCACGCAATAATTCGGCGCGGGTGATCAGTTCGTGGCCGCGCACGCTGGCAATCAATTCCACCTGACCGCCGCGCTCGCCAAAGCTGGTTGGCTGGAAGAAAGCAAGGTAATCCACTGCGACAACCTTGGGCGCGGATTTGAACGGGATGCGATACCAGCCCAGCAGGCGGGCAAAATCCAGGTCACGCGGGGCGGGTAGCAGGCAGACAAGCACCAGGGAGGAGGGAGGAAGCATCACCCTTAATGTACACCCACTTCGCGGTTAAATTCAACAATGAGATTGTCAATTTCATCGGCCTGACCCTGCACAGTCGTCCAGAAATCGGGCTGGTACCACATGGCCTGAATCTCCTCATATGTTTTGCCCTGTTGTTCCACCCAGGTGTAATACTTCAGGTTATGCACCCGGCGGCGCTCCGGGTAACGCAATTCGAGCATGTCGCCAGTGTGCTGGCCTTTCAACCAGCGAGCATCATCAACAGCCGCCTGTTGTGCCGAGTATTCACCCATTTCCCGGCGCATTTCATGGATGCGGCTGTGGTACAGCTCCATCGAGTCGGTCAGGATGGTCAGGAGGATGTCATTCTCGCCCATCTCGTAATACTTCGCCATCTTGATGGCGGTCAACACGTTGGAGATGCCGGAGAAACCCAGCAAGCCCAGGTTGGCCAGCAAGTCTTCCGGCACTCCCTGTTCAGCCAAGTAAGCGCGGCCATCTTCTTCGTTGAAGAGACGGGCCAGGTTAACCACGGCTTCGTCATCAATGGCCACAACCAGATCGGTATTTTTTACGTTGTGAATCCAGGGTACGTGTTTGTCTCCGATCCCTTCAATACGATGCGAACCAAAGCCGTTTTCGAGCAAGGTCGGGCATTGCAGGGCTTCACTGGCGGCAATCTTGCTATCCGGGAACAGCTTCTTCATGTAGTCGCCGCTGGCAATCGTCCCGGCGGAACCGGTGGCGCTGGCCATACCACGATAGACATCCCCGGGGCGCATGACCTGCTCAAGCACTTCCTGCATGGCGTGGCCGGTGACTTCATAGTGCCAGAGATAATTGCCGAATTCGTCGAACTGGTTGAAGATCATCAGGTCCTGGCCGGAATTGCGCAGTTCCCAGCATTTATCAAAGATTTCTTTAACGTTCGACTCGCTACCGGGTGTCTTGATGGTCTCCCCGGCAATTTTCTCCAGCCATTCGAAGCGCTCGCGTGACATACCCTCGGGCAGGATGGCAATCGATTCGCAGGCCAGCAGGGCAGAATCGTAGGCCCCCCCGCGGCAATAATTCCCGGTGGATGGCCAGACAGCCTTCTGGGCGGTCGGATCGAACTGCCCGGTCACCAGGCGCGGGACCAGGCAGGAAAATGCCGCCCCAACCTTGTGCGCGCCGGTCGGGAACCATTTGCCCACCAGGGCAATGATGCGGGCGGGAACGCCCGTCAATGCCGGAGGCAGCTCGAGGTAGTTCGCCCCGCCGAAGCCCCCGCCATGACCCTTTGGCTCGTTGTGCCAGTTGATGCGGAACAGGTTGCGAGGGTGGACATCCCACAAACCAACACCGGCCAGTTCCTGCTTAATGTTGGCGGGAATCATGGCCGGGTTTTTCATCTGGGCATAGGTCGGGATGATAATATTACGTTCACGGGCGCGCTGGATGGCGCGCTGACGACGATCCGGGTAAATGGTTAGGTCAATACGAGACATGATGGCTCCTTTGTTGTCTGACAAGTGGATTATAGTACGATTTGCCAGGGGAGTGTCGCAAGCGAGTTGGCGAAGAATTTTTAATAAAAGCGTAGGCTTCTTTTAATGTATTTCAAACATTGCATGCCTATCATGTAGTTAGGCTCAAATTAGCCTAGCAAGGAGGTTACCAGTATAAAATATGGAACCGAAGAATGAAACGGAGAGCGGCCAGGCCTGAAACACCTTCTGGCAGAATACCGCAGTCAGGCAAACTGTCCAGACGTCCACCATGACGCGAAAATGGGAAAACCTGGGCTGCTTCTCCAAGCTCACTAAAACTAAAGAACGATCAACCGGCGGATGGGTCACCCCCATCCGCCACTTCTTAAGAAAAAACCGGCACACAACTATGCTGCGCCGGTTTTACTGACCCAATTCGGATTAGTGGTCTTCTGCAAAATGAACACTGGTCGGACTGACCAGGGCCAGGTTGGTCTTGATGGGCGGCATCTGCGGCAGGAAAGGGTTCTTAATTTCAAGGTTATACATGGAAAGCCACTGCATTTTGGCCAGGTCCAGGGAGGCAACCACGTTGCTCTGGGCAGAGATGCGCAATTCACCTTTGAAAGTAAAACTGCCCACCTGTGCGGTTACCTGCGCCATCATGCGGTTGGCCTCGTTCTCTTCATAATCCACCGCTTCGGTATGCGGCGGTGCCAGGTGAATGGCAATCACCTGGGCCAGGGGCAGGTAATATTCCTGGTGGGTAAATGCTTTTACTGGGCTGCCACCAAACACCAACACACTGGCTCGCAGCAGGTGAACAAAACGCGGAGCGGCATCGGTACGCAACCAGGTGTTGACCCTGGCATTATCCTTGGTGACAACTTCCCCGCGAACCATCGCATTTTGGGTATAGACCATCACCAAAGTACTTTTTTCATCTGCAGCAAGTGTATACATTCCAGACCCTCCATTCCATTTTCCTTATTATAGTCTTGGAGGACAGGCAATCACCCTTCAGAATTCTTAAGTCGGGAAAGTTTGACTATCTCTTGTACGCTACAATCACCCCGTCCCGTAATGGCAGCAAGGTCACGATCCAATCCGGGTCATTGGTGATGGCCTCAGTAAAGCGCTTCACGCCCAGAGTGGCCGGGCTGGCATCGAGCGGGTCAAAGATACGGGCATGCCAGAGCATGTTATCAATGATCAGCAGCCCGCCGGGGCGCAGCCTTTCTTTAATCAGCGGCAGGGACTCGGGATAGGCTTCCTTGTCGATGTCATTAAAGATGATATCGAACTGTCCCGGCGTGCTACGCAGGCTGGCCAGGGCCTCGGCGTTGTGAAACGTCACCAGGTCCCCCAAGCCCAGGGCGGCCAGGTGCCCCTGCGCCTGACGGGAGAGGTTTTCGTCCCAGACGGTGTGGTGCACCCTGCCGCCGCCATTTTCACGAACCGCCTTGGCAAACCAATAGGTGGAATAGCCATACCCGGAGCCAAGCTCAAAAACCTGCTTTGCCCCCATGCTGCGTGCCAGCAGGTAACAAGCCTGCCCGCAAACCGGGCCAATGATCGGGAAACCGTGTTTCTCAGCCTCGACTTCCATCTTTTGCACTTCTTCAGGACGCTCCGGGACGAGGGATGTCAGATAGTTTTGTACCTGGTGATAATCAAACGGGTCGGTCATGGCAACTCCTATCTCCTAGCTCACTTTAAGATTTCCAATGCAACAGGGAAAACAAGCTCCGTCCACAGGGCATACATGCTGCCAGACGGGTGCAATCCATCCTCCGCGATCAGGGTCGGGTCATTTACCGCCTCGCGGGAAACAGGCGTAACATCCACGTAAAATGCGCCAGCCCGTTGCGCTTCTTCGCGATTAATGGCATTAAACAGGTCAATCTCCCCGGCCACTTTTTCTGCGGATACCCCGCGGCCCGCCGCAAAAGAGGTCATACCCCAATCCGGGATGGAGAGGACGATCACTTTTTGCGGGTCGCCACCCGCATAGTCAACGGCCTGGGTGAGTAAAAAAGTAAATTGTTCACGGTACTCTTGCAAATCACGCCCGCGATACTGGTTGTTGACCCCGACCAATAATGTCACAAGATCATATGGCGGGCTGATGGTTGTCGCTTTGATCCCCTGCCAGAGTTCGTCGGTCGTCCAGCCGGTGCGGGCAATGATGGTTACTTCAGCATCAATCCCCTGCTGCGCTAGGCGGGTGGCTAGTTGCATTGGCCAGCGTTCGCTTTCCGCGACACTTTCTCCAATCGTATAAGAATCGCCAAGCGCAAGGATGCGAACAGAATCGTTCATGGGCATCGTCTCCCGGGTAATTAAGTTATCTTGGGCAGGTGCACAGCCCAGCAACATGCATGCAGCCAGAAAGAAAGGGTAAGGCTTCATGGTTATTGCGTCAGCGAGCGTTTCATCCGCATCAGGCCTTCAAAAAGCATTTCGCGCGTACAACCAAATAATAGCCGGGTGAACTGGGTATAGACGGCACCAAAATCGACGCCTTTTGAAAGGGCAACCCGCGCATGATTAAGGAAGAATGTATGCGGGTCAGGCGCAATGCGCCCGTCCGCTGCCAGGGAGGAGCAATCCAGCCAGGTCATGTAGGTGGCCTGCGGGCGGGTATAGCGGATTTCCGGGAAGTCAGTTTGCAGTGCGGTAATCAATTCATCCCGGGTGCCGGCCAGGTAGGCGCGCAAATTTTCCAGCCACGGGTCACACGCCCCGCCAAAAGCAGCCTCCGCGGCAATCAGCGACAGGCTGGAGACGTGCATCAACATGCGCTCGGTGGCAATCTTAAATTTTTCACGCAGACCGGCATCAGGGATAATCGCAAAAGCACAAAACAGGCCGGGGACATTGAAAGTTTTACTTGGCGCAACCAGGGTAATGGTCCTGGCGGCAATTTCAGGGGACAGGGATGCCAAGACGGTATGTTTCGCGCCATCCAAAAAGTGTTCGTTGTGAATCTCATCAGAGCAGATCACCACATCTTTTTCGAGACAGGCTTCGGCCATGCCAAGCAGTTCTTCACGCGAGAAAACCCGACCGGTGGGGTTATGCGGATTACAGGCTAGGAACATCCCGGTTGGGGCCTCGTGATGGATGGCCTGCCGGAAGGCCTGCATATCCACCTGGTAGTGCATTTCCTGTCCCGGCCCGGTTTCAATCAATGGAGAGATCTGGTCCACCAGCCCGACATTTTTGGAGACCCCATAAAACGGCGGATACGCCGGGGTCTGGAAGAGCACGCCCTGGCCGGGCTGGCAAACAGCCTGGGCAGCGGCATTGAAAGCGGCAATCACGCCCGGGGTCGCCAGCACCCAATCCGGGTCCACCTGCCAGCCATGTACCCGGTTCATCCTATCCGCAACCACCTGGCGCAATTGCATGGTCGGGAATTCATAACCCAGTACACCGTGATCCAGCTTGGCGCGGATGGCCTCGAGGATAGGCTGCGGCGCGGGGAAATCCATGTCGGCCACCCAGAGCGGGATGACATCCGGGTCAAAAAGTGTCCATTTGATGCTGTTGGTGGACAAGCGGTCAGGAGAGCGAAAGAAGTCTGTCATGCTGGCTCCAGGGTTTTTCCGAGTATATCACCGGCTTAAATTTGAAGGGCGGTCTGTGCCCGCAGACCGCCCTTCGCCCAAAGGAGAATCACACCATGTACTGGTGCCGCAAACAGCGAAATAAGTTCGCTGGCCGCGGCAGCAGTCACAGCTACCGAACGCTTAACCAGATACGTGGAATCTGGCTCAGTTTGCCCCAGGCGCCCAGGCTGGCGCGGCGCGAGAATACGTCGTAGTCGTTCTTTTCGATGACATCCAGGATGCTGCGATAAAAACCGGACGAGGCGCCAATGGCAAGGCGGCCGTCTTTTTCCAGCATGGCAATGCCAGGATGGGCTTCGTCGTACAGGCGACGGGCACGGTCAACCTGGTAGCGCATGAAATTACGCCAAGCATCGTTTACAACACCGCGCGCCAGGTCTTGCTCACTGATGCCAAAGGTGCTCAATTCGTCTTGTGGCAGGTAAACACGGCCATTGCGGAAGTCTTCGCCTACATCGCGCAGGATATTGGTCAATTGCAGGGCTACACCGAGTTTGATGGCATAAGGCAAGGCTTCTTCATTCTTGAAGCCCACAATGTGCATGCTCATCAGCCCGACAGTTGAAGCAACCCCGTAACAATAGGTCGCCAGGTCCTCAAAGGTCTGGTAGCGCTGCTGGTAGATGTCTCGGGCGACGCCGTCGATCAGTTGCATCGCATAACGGGCCGGGATGTGATAACGGTTGCGGGTGTCCACCCAGGCCTGGGCAACAAGGTCGTTGGTGCGCGGATGCTGGATGCCGTGTACAACATTGCGCCAGTAATCCAGCTCGGCATCGCGGCCGATAATAGAACCTTCATCTACAATATCATCCACCGTACGGCAGAAAGCGTACAGGGCGCGGACAGCGGAGCGTTTTTCTTCAGAAAGCAACCCGCTGGCCATATAAAAGGATTTGCTGTGGTGGGCGGCAATGCGCCCGCATAATTCATAGGCTTTTTCCAATGAGGCGTCCCCCGCCCAGTACGAATGAACCGGACGCACGTTTGGCCGGGCGACATTGCCAGCCAGAGCAATTAGATGGTGTTCCCAATGAGCGTGCATTGCCGTTCTCCTCTGCAGATCAATCTTGATAGCATTTTACGAACTATCTGCATTATTGTCAAGGTTTTGTATGGATTTAATCCTAAAATATCTTGACAAAATATAAACATAGACTATACTACATCCTGTTGACCCAAAAGTACCGTTCTTTGATAAGAACAGTGAACCAGACCATGGAGAAAAAATGACCAACAAACCAACTGCTATTGTGATCGGCGCCGGGATTGGCGGGATTGCCACCGCCGCCCGCCTGGCCCGGAACGGATTTGATGTGACCGTACTGGAGAAGAATTCCCAGCCTGGCGGCCGCTGCAACCAGATTGTCCGGGAAGGCCACCGCTTCGACATCGGCCCGACGCTCTTCCTGATGCCGGAAGTATGGGAGGAAACCTTTGCATCCCTGGGCGAAAAGATGAGCGACCACCTGGACCTGCGCCGCATCGACCCGACCTACAAAGTTCACTTTGACGACGGTCTGCAACTGCAACTGACTTCCGATATTGGTAAGATGCAAACCCAACTGGAGCTGGTGGACAAATCCGCGTTTACCGGATTCCTGGCCTACCTGGCCGAAGGGGCCAAACACTATAAGATCTCGCTAGAAAAATTTGTTGGTCGTAATTTTTTCAACATCTTCGAGTATTTCAGCCTGACCAACCTGCCGTTAATCTTCCAGCTTAAAGCACTTGACAAGCACTATCGCAACACCGGGCGTTTCTTTAAGGACGAGCGCCTGAAGGCGGCGTTTACCTTCCAGAACATGTACCTGGGTTTAAGCCCCTATGACGCCCCGGCCACCTACTCCCTGCTGCAATACACCGAACTGGCCGAAGGTGTATGGTACCCCATCGGCGGGATGTATGCCGGCATCCAGGCACTGGTGCGCGTGGCGGAAAAACTCGGGGTCAAGTTCGTCTTCAATTCGCCAGTATCACGCATCAGGGCAGCCAACGGAAAGGTCCAAAACGTAGAAACAGCCGATGGCAAGACCTGGCAAGCCGATATCTTCGTCGGGAATGCCGACCTGCCTTACATCTATAAGGAATTGCTGCCCAAGAACAGCGAGGCCGAAAAATTGGATAAGAAGCTCTACACCTGCTCGACGATCATGTTTTACTGGGGCGTCAAGAAGGAATACCCGCAGATTGCCCACCACAATGTCTTCCTGGCAGGCGATTACAAAGCCTCGTTTGACCAAATTTTTGACGACCACAGCCTGCCGGATCAACCCAGCTTCTACATCCATGCCCCCTCCCGCACCGATGTGCAGGCTGCACCGGTCGGGCAGGATACTTTATATGTCCTGGTGCCCGTTGGTCACCTGAATGAAGAAACCAAACAGGATTGGGACGCCATGGTCAACCGCGCCCGTCAGACAATTTTCGAGCGTCTGGAAAAAGAAATGGGCATTTCAGACCTGGAAGACCAAATTAAGTTCGAAATTGTGTATACTCCCAACGATTGGAAGGAACAGTTCAACCTGCAAAAAGGCGCTGCCTTTGGGCTGAGCCATAACTTCTGGCAGGTAGGTTACCTGCGCCCGCAGAACCGCCATGCCGAACTGAAAAACCTGTATTTCTCCGGCGCATCCACCCACCCCGGCACCGGCCTGCCGATTGTCCTGCTTTCGGCCCGCTTGACCACAGAGCGTATTCTTAAGGAAAACAAGGCCTTACAGCCTGCCAGCCTGAAGTTCGCTCCCGCCGCCGGGGATTAGACTTGCGCCAGACCATATCCAGCCGTGCGAGCAAGGAAGAATGACACTCAGCCGAACGCCTACCTACAACCTGAAAGCCGTACTCCGCGAAACAGGCATTAAGCCCGACGTACTGCGGGCATGGGAGCGCCGCTATGGCCTGCCCATGCCCGACCGTACCCCCGGCGGGCACCGCCTGTATTCCCTGTACGACATTGAAACCGTCAAATGGCTCATCCAACGCCAGAACGAGGGGCTTAGCATCTCCCGGGCAGTGGATTTATGGAATGAGATGCTGTCGCAAGACCGCGACCCCCTGGAAAAAAGCACCCAACCCACCCTCGCCCTGCAAGCCCGCCAACAAGCCATTTACCTGCCACCAGAAACCAACCTCGAATCGATTCGTTCGCACTGGCTGGCTGCCTGCCTGAACTATAACGAAACTGCCGCCGAGCAAGCCCTCAACCAGGCCTTTGGCCTGTACCCGGTTGAAACCGTGTGCACCGAAATCCTGCAGCGCGGCATGGCCGAACTCGGCATGCTCTGGTACGAAGGGCGCGCCAGTGTGCAACAGGAACATTTCGCCTCCGGGCTGGCCATGCGCCGACTCGACTCATTGCTTTCAGCCGCGCCAGCCCCCACCCGCAGCCAGACCGTGCTGATTGGTTGCCCGCCGGACGAATGGCATACTTTCACCCCCCTGCTGCTGGCGCTCTTCCTGCGCCGCCGCGGCATCAACGTCATTTACCTTGGTGCCAACGTGCCTGCCAATCGCTTCGAGGAAACCATTGCCGCCATCCAACCCAGCCTGATTATTCTTGCTGCCCAGCAGTTAACTTCTGCCGCTACATTACGCCAGACCGCCATGCAACTCAGTGCGCACGGCGCCAGGGTGGCTTTCGGCGGGCGCATTTTCATCATTCACCCGCGACTGGTGGAAGCCATCCCGGGGCATTTTCTCGGCGACCGAATCGACTCGGGTGCGGAGACCATCGAAACCCTTTTCGGGAAAGAAATTGGCACACCTCGCGCCTTTACCCCGCCAAACGAGTTTAATGAAACCCTGAAAATTTTCCTCATTAAACGCCGCGCCATTGAGACCACCCTGAGCGAACAGGTGCGCGCCTTTTCCGGCAGCCAACCCGATTACCTCGAAACCGCACACCGCTTTATGGGAGACAATATCGTCGCGACCCTCAGCCTCGGCAACATGGATTATCTGGCGACCGAATTCGACTGGCTGCGCATGATGCTTAAAAGCCATAATGAGCAGGCCGACCTGGTTAACGCGTACCTGATCGGGTACGCCCAGGCTGTGCGCCTCCAGATGAGTGCGAACGGTGACCTGATTGCAGGTTGGCTTGAAAACCATATCAAACCATCTAAAAACTAACCGATGAATAACTCAAACCTTCTAAACAAACCCCGGGGCGCAACACTTGCCCTGTGGGCTGGCATTGCCTTCTCCGCGCTCATCACTTTCCTGATATGGCTGGCCGACCCGCTCCTGGCCCGCTTCACCCTGGCCCCCAACGGCGAGATCATCTTTTACGAATGGCAACTACTGGAACCCAACCTGACCGCGCAGGTCATCCTGTGGATGATGTATGCCGCACACCAGATTGTCTTTTGGGGTTTAATTTACTACGCACAAACCCGCGTCCAAAAGTACAGCACCGGTCTCCATCCCATCAACCTGTGGGCGCTGGGCATTAATGCTTTCTTCATCTTGTTGCATTTTATCCAGACCCATATCTGGTATGACGCCATTGCCCAGGATCTGCCCTCGTGGACATCCCAGGGATCGGTCATCCTGTTGCTGTGCGCCATCCTGCTGATGGAAAACCAACGTCGCGGGGTGTTCTTTGGTGCAAAAGTTCCCTTCTCACAACGCGTGGTTTCCTTTGCCAAAAAATATCATGGCTACCTGTTTGCCTGGGCCACCGTGTTTACCTTCTGGTTCCACCCGATGGTCAGCAGCCCTGGCCACCTGGCGGGCTTCCTGTATATGTTTTTCCTCCTGCTCCAAGGCAGCCTGTTCCTGACCCGCATTCACGTTAATAAGTGGTGGATGGTGACACAGGAAGTTATGGTGCTGATTCATGGCACATTGGTGGCCGTCTTCCAGGGCGCAAACCTGTGGCCCATGTTCGCCTTTGGTTTTGCTGGCATGTTCGTCATCACGCAAATGCACGGGCTGGGGCTTTCCCGCCTCTCCCGCTGGGGGATTGGACTGCTATATCTCCTCGCCGTGGTCATCGTTTACTCGAGCCGAGATCTCGCCGACCTGAACGAGCTGATCCGCATCCCGTTTATTGAATACCTGGTCATGTTTGCCATGGCCGGGCTGATCTGGCTGGGCCTGTGGCTTTCAGACCGCATCAACAGCCTACGCGCCGCCCCATCGCCATTGCCCATAGCGATGGAACAACGCGGCCAAGGAGATGGTTAATTCATCCCCGAAAATTAACCCATTGGAGAAACCAGATTTATGGACCGCAAACGCCTGCTCTCGATTTTCCTGATCGTCTTTATTGACCTCCTCGGCTTCAGCCTGATTTTGCCCCTCCAGGCCTATTATGCCGATGCATTCGGCGCAAATGAATTTACCACCGGGTTATTGGTGGCTTCCTACGCAGGGATGCAATTTATCGGTGCGCCGATCCTGGGACGGTTATCAGACCGCTATGGCCGCCGCCCGGTATTACTGATCTCCATCTTCGGCACCTTCGTCGGATTCATGATCTTCGGCCTGGCGACATCGCTGTGGATGCTGTTCCTCGGGCGCATTCTGGACGGCCTGACCGGCGGCAATATTTCTGTGGCGCAGGCTTACATTGCAGATGTCACCGACGAAAAGAACCGCGCCCGCGGCCTGGGCATGATCGGCGCGGCATTCGGCCTGGGTTTCATCATCGGCCCGGCGGCAGGCGGCATTCTCGGTGAGACCTTAGGCTACAACGTGCCTGCCCTGATCGCAGCTGTCATGGCATTAATCAACCTGGCCCTGGTTTACTTCTGGCTGCCCGAGTCATTGACCGATGAAAACCGCGCCGAGGCGATTAAGAATCAGCGCCCACAATTCAACCTGCAATCACTGACGGCAGCCTTGCAGCGCCCATTCGTCGGCGCATTGCTCGGCACACGCGTCTTTTTTGGGCTGGCTTTCAATATGTTCCAAACGTTGTTTTCGCTCTACACCATTGCCCGCTTCAATATGCCGGCCAACCAGACCGGCCTGTTGCTTACTTTTGTGGGCGTACTTTCAGTCTTTACACAGGGATTCTTCGTCGGGCAGATGACCAAACGCTTTCGGGAGGATATCCTGATCCCCATTGCCGTTGTGACAATGATGCTTTCACTGTTTGCCTGGGCAGCCACGCCATCGGTTGCCGTGCTGGTCTTAATCCTGATCCCAACTGCGCTCTCAGCAGGTACATTAAATGTGCTGCTCTCCAGCACCCTTTCCAAAGCGGTTGAACCGCGGGAAATCGGCGGCATGCTTGGCCTGTCGAACGGATTGGAAAGCCTGACGCGCACCTTTTCGCCCATCCTGGGGAGTTTCATCCTCGGCGCCATCGGTGTGTGGTCACCAGGCGTCCTGGGTGGGTTGATCATGCTGGTGGCCACTGTATATGTGTGGAAATCAATCTACAACCACCCCATCGCCGCTGAGATACAGGCCAAATCAACGGCCTTGCAAAGCAGCACAGGCCACTAACGGAGTTTAATATGCAAAGGACCACTTATCCTGAAGTGCAGGGTATTTCGCTCTACCCGTTGACCGCCACCCGGCAGGGTACATTGACCTCCTCCGTGCCGACCTTGCTGGCCGTCAGCCACAGCATTGAGCAAACTGTGATGCACCACCACCTGGGCGGGGTTTTCTTTGCCGGGTTCCAGCGCATGTCGGCCTTCCTGCCGCAGGCCAACCGCTTCAAACTCCTGGCTTCACGCTGCCAGAAGGTGTATGTCTTTGGGATTGCGGATGCGCCTGTACCGGATATCCCCAACCTGGAATATGTGTACCTGAATGAAAAATCGCCCCTGACAAGCGAATGGTTTATTGTTTTCTCACATGAGAAATTTTCGGCTGCCCTGCTCACCCGCCAGATCGGTGAGATGAATTCTGCCACGGTGCGCCAAAGTGAATTTGGCCGCGGCCGCCTGTACCAGGGTATGACCACGTTTGAGCCGTATATCGTTCAGCCTGCCGCGCGACTCTTGAGCAAAAGCGTTGGCCTGGCCGAGCCAGTCTTTTTCAGCCAGGGCATCCAACCACCTTCCAGCACGTACATCCAGGAATTTTCCGGTTACATGGAACGCGCCAATGCGCGTGTAATTAACCTGTACCAGACGCTTGACGAACGCACCAGGTCGCTGGAACGAATGGAAAATATCGTCCGCACGATGGTCTCACGCCAGGCCTGGGAGAATGCCACCGACATGCTGGATGCAGGCGCTGTCGTCAGCAACCAATCCAAACGTGAAAATCTGAGCATCCTGTTTACTGACATTGAAGGATTTACCCCGCTGTTTAACCATGTCAACACAGACCTGCTGACCAACCTGCTTAACCGTTACTTTAATATCCTCGCGACCACCATATACCAGAACCACGGCGATGTGGACAAGTTCCTCGGCGACGGCATGCTGGCCTTTTTCAGGGACCCGCATCAAGCCGTACAGGCCGCCCGGCAAATCCAGGCGCGCCTGGCCGTTTTCAACAACCAACAGGCTGCCCACCTGGGCATCCGCCTGAATACCCGCATCGGGGTGGCAACCGGGGAATGCGTCATTACCCGCATCGGCTCAACAGACCGACGCGAAGTAACCATCATTGGCGACGCAGTCAATATCGCCAGCCGCTTACAATCCAACGCTCCTTCCAGCAGCATCGCCATCGACGAAATAACCTACCAGGAGGTCGGCATGCCGCTTGCTTTTATCGGGAGGAATGTAACCCTGAAAGGCAAAGGGCTGGCACGAATATATGTACTGCAACCAGATGAATCTCCTGCGCCAGAAGTCCAGCCTGTGTCCGGAGCGGGAAATGACTAAAGCGAGAAGAAAACCTTATTTATTGCGCAAAAGACAAAAGGGAGCCAGCCAGGGCATTCCTCTCCGGCGAATTTCACGCCGCCGGGCGATTGTTCAAAATACAGCGCTGAAACCAGCCGCATCCGCCCGGCCCAACCCAATGCGTTGCATCCTGTAGGAGGAAAAATGACCGTTAATAAGGATATTCTGGGTAATTTCTTTGGCAAACTCATGCCACTCTTCCCGCCGCGCAGCGAGGCCTTCCTCAAAGTGGCAACTGAGGAAGACCTGAAGCACGTTAATTTTCGGTATATCTTCACCGTGCAGGGCATGATCGAGATCAGCCACCTGATCGAAGATGCGATCGTCCACAGCCCGGGCGTTGCCGAGACGCATGTATCCTTCCAGTATTTTTCGCGCATCAAGGATCAGCAGGAACGCTATGTACGCGTGGCCCATGCTGCCAATGGCATGTGGCTGTATGGCGTGCCGGATGTGCCCCTGCCGGATTTTGAACGAACGGTTGCGGTGGATACCACCGGCACACCGCTGGAGCATTACTGGTTTGTCATTGGTTACGGTCCCGGTTTTGCGATGTGCCTTCTGGCCGAGGAACAGAACCCTGCCGAGCGCCTGCCCGGCGAACCGCGCATGTATGAAGGTTTTTACACCTTTGACCCCAACTTCACCTACAAAGTGCTGACCGTGCTGCACCTGCTCTTCCCCGAACAGGTGGGTGAGCCAACCTTGCCAGAATTATTATAGCCATGTCCGCGCTCTGGTGGCTGCGGCGGGACATCCGCCTGGCCGACAACCCCGCCTTGCTGGCCGCACTGGAGACCGGCCCCGTCCTCCCGGTCTTCATCCTCGACCCGCACCTGCTGGCGCGCACGCCCAAACGCAGGCAGGATTTCCTGTTGGAGGGATTGGCTAAGCTGGATGCCGATTTAAGGAGCCGCGCCAGCCAACTGGTGATTCGCAGCGGGCCACCCCTGGCCGCCCTGCAAAAACTACTGGCCGAAACCGACGCGCAGGGCATCTACACTGAAGCCGATTTCACGCCTTACGCCAGGAAACGGGATGCGGCAATTGCCGCCAGCCTGCCGCTCAAACTGTTTAACGGGCAGACCGTGCATGCCCCTGAAACCATCCATAAACCCGATGGCGGTATTTATACGGTTTTCACTCCGTACAGCAAAACCTGGAAAACCCACCTGCCGGAAAATCTCAAGCCGTTGCCTGCGCCGGGGAACTTCCCACCTGTAGAATTCCCCGCTTCCGAGCCGCTGCCCGCCTATCACTCCTGCGCACTCTTCCCGTCCGGTGAAGCCGAAGCCCTGCGCCGCCTGGACACCTTTGTCAAAGAAAAAATACACACCTATGGCGAACAGCGCAATCGCATGGATCTGGACGGCACATCGGCGCTCTCTCCTTACATGAGATTCGGCATGCTTTCCCTGCGCCAGGCGGCTAGCGCCGCCCTGCACGCCATGCGCCAGGCGTGCACACCGGAAGCGCAAAAATCGGCTGAGATCTTCCTGAACGAATTGATCTGGCGCGAGTTTTATATTGGCATCCTGTATCACTTCCCACGCGTGGCAACAACCTCCTTCAACCCGGCGCTGGCCAACATCCCCTGGCGCAACAACATGGGTGACTTCGAAGCCTGGAAGGCCGGGCAAACCGGCCTGCCGATTGTGGATGCGGCCATGCGCCAGCTGGCTGCCACCGGCTGGATGCACAACCGCGCCCGCATGATCGTGGCTTCCTTTCTAGTGAAAGACCTGCTGATTAACTGGCAGTGGGGCGAGCACTGGTTCATGCAAAATTTACTAGATGGCGACCCTGCCGCCAACAACGGCGGCTGGCAATGGACGGCCGGGACAGGCACAGACGCCGCGCCATACTTCCGCATCTTCAACCCTGTGCTACAAAGCATCAAATTTGACCCGCACGGCGACTACATCCGCAAGTGGGTGCCGGAACTGGCCGCAATCCAGGGCGAGGTCATCCATGCGCCCTGGGAAAAAGGCCTGCGCGTGCCGGGCTACCCGGCCAAACCGATTGTTGACCGGGAAACGGTCAAAGACCGTACCCTAAAAGCCTATCAGGTTTCGAAAGAACATCTCAACCTGACCGAATATACATAGCCAGCCGGGCAACCTTCTGGTTTAATCCATCTCATGACTTCAAAAGCCAATGACCCCGAAACCGGGCGCGCCGTCCTGAAAGCCTGGCTGAAAGAAAAATCGCCTCTTGGCCCGTTACGCGTGATGGCCGAGCGCGTCGGGCGCTTCTTTCAGGTGCCCCTGCCCGGCTTTAAGCCATATATCGTTTATGGTCCCGAAGCCGCGCGTAAAGTGCTGGTCAGTGACCGGGAAAAATTCCTGTGGCGCAACAACGACCCGGTGACTGAGTTATTAAATCGCGGCGTGCTGGTGACCGACGGCGCGGAGCACGACCAGTTTCGTCATTTAATGGAACCCTCCCTGCACCCTGGCCTGCTCCATGCTTACACGCAAATGATGCTCGGGCAAACCGACCGGGTCACTGCAACCTGGCAGGATGGGCAAACGCTGGATATGCTGGTGGAAAGCCGCAAAATCGCCCTGCTGATCATCATGCAGGCCCTGTTCAGCGTGGATATTTGGGACGACTTGCCGCGCCTGTGGCCGTCCATCCTGAAAGTGATTGATTACATCTCCCCCGGTGCATGGATTTTGTGGCGTAGGATTCCGCGCCCAGGGTATGGCAGGCACCTCCGAGCGGTGGATGAATACCTGTATAAAATCATCCGCGAACGCAAGCAGGCGGGCCGCACCCAGAACGATTTGCTCGGCCACCTGCTGGATGCCGGGCTGGAGGAAGACCGCATCCGCGACCAGATGTTAACCATGCTGATCGCCGGGCACGACACATCCACCGCCCTGCTGGCCTGGACGTTCGCACTGCTCGGCCAGCACCCGCACCAGATGCAGGAACTCTCCTCGCAACTGGATTCCGCGCTGGGGGAGTCCGCCCCGGGAGCAAAACCAGCCTGGCAGCCGCCTTTTTTGGATGAGATCATCAAGGAGTCGCTCAGGCTCTATCCGCCCATCCACATTGGCAACCGCATGGTGGCCGAGGACTGCGCCTTTGGCGAGGGCGAAACAATGCGCGCCGGGAGCCGCATGTTTTACAGTATTTATCTGACCCAGCGCGACCCGGCTATCTGGGAGGACGCAAACAGCTTTAAGCCGGAGCGTTTTGCAAAGGGACGCAAGACACCGCCGATGAGTTACATCCCGTTTGGTGGCGGGCCGAGGGCCTGCATTGGCGCGGCCTTCGGGCAGGCGGAGGCGCGGCTGGTGCTGGCGCGCCTGCTGCAAGGCTGGGAGTTTTCGCTGCTGAACGGGGACAAAATCCACCCGCATATGGGCGCCACGCTCGAACCGCGCCCCGGGGTAATGATGAAAGTGACGAGACGAAAACCATGACCTATTTCCAATTCCTGGGCGTATTCCTGTTCGCCCCCATTGCTGTGATGTTAATCCTGACCTGGCGGGATGCGCGCGCCGGGCGGGACATGCCAGGCTTTGACCGCCATAAAGTAGCCGCCATCATCGGCGTGCATGTGCTGCTTGCGCTACTCTACACCACCCCCTGGGACAACTACCTGGTGGCAACCGGTGTGTGGTATTACAACCCGGCCCTGGTAACCGGCCTGACACTTGGCTATGTGCCAATCGAAGAATACACCTTCTTTGTGGTGGAAACCATCCTGACCGGGCTGTGGTGGTCCTTCCTCGCACGGCGCATCCGCACGCAGGGGGAATTCAGGTCCAGTGCACGCGGCCGTTGGGCAGCTTTTGGCGTACTGTTTGCCGCCTGGGCCTTCTTTACCTGGCAGTTTTTCATGGCCGGGGAGCAGTGGAACTATCTCGGCATCATCTTTTTCTGGGCGTTGGTGCCGATCTTCCCCCAGTTTCTTTTCGGCGCGGATCTGTTGTGGCATCACCGCAAACTGGTCTTCTGGACGATTGTGCCAATGGGAACCTATCTCTCGCTGGCCGACATCGTCGCGCTGACCGACACCACCTGGCAGATTTCAAAGGAACAAACGCTGGGGATTAATTTCTTTGGCATCCTGCCGGTTGAAGAGGTGGCCTTCTTCTTCATCACCAACGTGCTGATCGGTTTCGGCATGACGCTGATGCTCTCCAACCTGGGCTGGGAACGCTTCAACGCCTGGAAAGCGCGCGGGTTCAAGGGGCTGCCATAAGGCAGAGGAATCATGGATCAATTTTTCAACCAACCATACTTGAATATCGAAACTTTTAGGAGAAATGGACAAGGCATCAAAACCCCGGTCTGGTTTGCAGAGCACGAAGGGCGTTACTATATCTGGACAATGCAACACGCAGGAAAAGTAAAACGCATCCGAATCAATGAAACTGTAAACATTAATCCATGCAAGGCAGATGGAACCGTTTTGGGAGAATGGGTACCTGCCAGTGCGGCTGAAGATGACAGACCTGAGACGTTGAACCTGGTTCAAAAACTTTTCAAAAGGAAATATGGATTATTATTCGCCTTTTTCAAAGCACTTGGAACCATACAAGGGTCAAACTGGACAACGATTTGCTTGCGTTTATCAAAATAAGGCGATATTTACTCAAAAGGCCGATCTGTAACCGATTGGCCTTTTACTAATCACCTACTACCTATTCTCTGCAAAATACGCACCTACTCCTAGCGTTTCTCCATCGGCGCTTCACTCACAATATACAATGGCCGACCCTTCACCTCGTCGTAAATCCGCCCCAGATACTCACCCAGGATGCCCAGCGAAATGAGCTGCACCCCGCCCAGGAAGAGCACCGCAATCAACGTGGTTGCCTGTCCGCCAAAGAACTGCGAGCCGGACATGCGCAGGAAGGCCACCACCGGGATGGCGATAATTGAAATCCCTGCTGCGGTGAAACCAAAATAGGTCGCCACCTGCAACGGGAAATAACTGAAACTGGTGATCGCGTTCAACGCCAGCGCCAGCATCTTGCGAAACGGGTATTTCGTCACCCCGTGCAGGCGGGCCGCGCGTTTGTATTCCACGCCAACCTGCTTGAATCCAATCCAGGCCGACATGCCGCGCAGGAAGCGATGCCGCTCGCGCATCTGGTTCATCACATCCACCACTTTGCGGTCAATCAGGCGGAAATCACCCGTATCGAGCGGAATCTTCACATCCGTAATACGGAAAATGATCCGGTAAAACAGGGCCGCCGTGGTCTTCTTGAACCAGGTCTCACCTTCGCGCTCCGAACGCACGGCAAAGACCACCTCGTAGCCTTCCTTCCATTTTTTCGCCAGCTCCAAAATCACTTCCGGCGGGTCTTGCAGGTCAGCGTCAATGATCACAATCGCCTCCCCGCGGCTGTAATCCAGCCCGGCTGTCACCGCAATCTGGTGCCCGAAGTTGCGCGCAAAAATCACCGGGCGCACTTTTTTGTCCTTTTTGGCCAGCTCGCGAATCTTCTCGGTCGAGCCATCCGACGAGCCGTCATCTACCAGCACCAGTTCCCAGGGTTCGCCGGTGCTGTCCATCACCTCGCCGATGCGGCGGTGCAGTTCGTCCAGGTTGTCAATTTCGTTGTAGATCGGGGCGATGATCGAGTACGTGATTTTCATGGAAAGAAAACTTTCTTCAAATTAGGATGAGAGTGGCTGAATTTTACTTTACTAACAGGCGTTTGACCGCCTCCAGGCGGGGTTCAACAATGGGCGCCTGCCGCACGGCCTGCCCGGCTGCTTTAATGTCCTTTAAGCCGCTGCCTGTATTCAACACCAAAACAGGCGATTCCGGGTCTGGCCACCCCTCAGCCCTGGCCGCCGTCAAACCGGCGAAAGCCGCCGCCCCGGCCGGTTC
>JANJTV010000108.1 GCA_024710905.1 Anaerolineales bacterium
TTCGCTCCCAAGGAAAAAGGCCAGGGTCTGGTTGAGTACGCGCTGATCCTCGTGCTGGTCGCCGTTGTTGTTATCGCCGTTCTGACCGTTCTCGGCCCGATCATCGGTAACGTCTTCACCACCATCAACACCAGCTTCTAGTTTTTCTGAACAAAAGAACCCAAACCTTATTGGTTTGGGTTCTTTTTATTTCTACTGCCCGTACTTATTTCCCATGCCGTCATATTTATGAAAGGTGTTTTCAATTCATTTTTACTGTATAATTTATCAAACAACATACTATCCCTAAGGAGCAGCATATGAGGCGCGGTGGCCGTCTTTTGTTATTTGTGGTTTTGATTGTGGTTATTTTGGGGGCCGTAGGATTTTTATTCTTAGGAGGTGGGGGTTTTGGTTCTTCCCAGGCAACGCCTACGCCTCCATTGGTGACAATCGTAATCGCTGGCCAGCCGATTCAGCGGGATGATGAAATCGTCCCAGAGGCGCTTTCGTCGATTCCTTTCCCGCAGGATCAACTGACAAGCCAAATGATTACCAACCCAAATGAGATCGTCGGTTTGTTCGCCAAATATCCTTTGGCGCAAGGCATTCCGATTACTCGTGATATGCTCTCTGATCGCCCCGGCTTACTACAGCCTGGCTCGGAAGCGGCCCGGGTGATCCCGCCTGGCTTGACCGCGATTTCAATTCCGATCAGCCGTCTCTCGTCTGTCGCGTATGCCATTCAGGATGGGGACCGTGTGAATGTCATCGTGACGACAAATTTTGTGGATGTCGACTCTAATTTCCAGACCAACCTGCCGAATTTTACAGCAGTTGTCACAGGTACAGGTTTCCTGCCTGAAACCTTGCCGGTCTTAACCACCAATGTGTTTTCAGATGGCCCGCCAACGACCCAGGGACGTGCTGAAATTGACCCGACCCTGGGGCAGGCTTTCTATGTTGTTCCCTCTGAGTTGCAGCGTCCGCGTTTGGTTTCCCAGATGTTGTTGCAGGACATCCAGGTATTGCATGTGGGTAATTTTCTTCTTCCGGATGACGAGCCCCAACAAGGACAGCAGCCGACCCCAACACCAACCCCATCTGCTGGTGGGCAGGTTGCGACGACATCTGGCCAGGCACCAGACATCATTACCTTGATTGTGACCCCTCAAGACGCCGTCACCCTGACGTATTTGATGTACAGCGGTGCTCGCCTGAACCTCACCTTGCGCGCTCCGGATGACCCTTCCCGTGTTGAGACGGAAGCCGCAACTCTGCAGTACTTGTTGAGCCAGTATGCGATTCCCGTGCCCGCCAAGCTGCCCTATGCGACCAATGCTGTGGATTCGCTTAATCCTCAACGTGGGATTTTCGAGCCCAGCTTACGGAATGATCTATTCATCAATCCGAACCAGTAGTAGTCGTGTTATTGCCCGGAACAACAAATCAGATTTGCAGTTGGAGCTAACTTTTCATGGCGGATAAAATTCGGGTTTTAATCGTTGATGACATTTCGGAAACCAGGGAAAATGTCAAAAAACTGCTTCAATTTGAATCTGATATAGAAGTAGTAGGTGCTGCTCGCAATGGCCGCGAGGCCGTCCAGATGACATCCGAATTAAAACCAGATGTTGTCTTGATGGATATTAATATGCCTGATATGGACGGGATCGCGGCGACCGAATTGATTCGCCAGCGTGAGCCTGCTACGCAGATTGTGATCTTATCCGTCCAGGCGGACCCTAATTATATGCGGCGGGCAATGCTGGCTGGAGCCAGGGACTTCCTCACCAAGCCCCCGATGGCAGATGAATTGATCTCCGCTGTGCGCCGCGCCGGTGAAATGGCCGGCTTGGAACGCAGTAAGAGTGCTCAATTCGTAGCAGCTGCCGAAACATCCGCATCAAAAGGCATGCAGGCCGGTTATGCAAATGGGCGAGTTGTCATGGTATACAGCCCTAAGGGTGGGGTAGGTGTGACCACCCTTGCGGTAAACCTGGCCATTACGCTAAACAATCAGGAAACCCGTGCGGTGATTGTGGATGGCAATCTTCAGTTTGGGGATGTGTCGATTTTCCTCAATGAACAGGGGAAGAACACGATTTTAGATCTGGCTGCCCGGGCTGACGAATTGGAACCGGATATTGTCGACAGTGTGATGATCAAACATGCGGCTTCAGGTGTAAGTGTTCTGGCTGCGCCATCGCGCCCTGAGCATGCCGAGAACATTAATGCGGCTCAGTTTGGGAAGATCATTAACTACCTCACGCAGTTATATGCTTATGTGGTGGTTGATACCTCTCACATGCTCAACGACGTTACCCTGTCTGCGCTTGACCAGGCCGATCTGATTTTGTTGATCGTTACTCAAGACATCCCCGCCATCAAGAACGCCCGCTTGTTTCTCGATTTGTTGAACACAATTGGCGTGGCGCGCGATCGGGTTTGCTTTGTGATGAATAAATACGATAAACGAATTTCGATCACCCCGGAAAAAATCGCTCAAAACCTGAAACAGGAAATAACCGGTGTTATTCCTCTTGATGAGCGAACGGTGATCCCTGCGGTTAATCAGGGTGTGCCATTCATGGTGGATAACAAAACACAGTTGGCCGGCAGGGCTGTCCTGGCTTTGGCCGAGGCCGTGCGTGGCCGGATTTCCAAGTTGGAATAAGAATTTTGGAGGTATAGAGAATGTCCCTACTCAAACGGATTGAACAAGGCCAGGGTCGTTCCAACGAGCCTTCGCAAACGCCGTCCCCGACCCCCAAGCCTGCTGAAGGCGGATCGGGTGAAGGCGGTGGTTTGTCGGGCTTGCAGGCCCGTCGGGTCAGCGCACCAAGCACATCCCCTCAGGCTGGAACTTACTTTGACCTGAAAACCCGGGTGCAAAACAGGTTGCTCGCCGAATTGGATCCATCCATGGATGTTTCCAAAACGGATGAAGTTCGCCGGACGATTATGGAAATGTTTGAGCAAATCCTGAATGAGGAGAACATTATTCTCTCCCGCCCGGAGCGTCAGCGGCTATATGAGCAAATTGCTGCGGAAATTCTGGGCTTTGGGCCGCTCCAGCCCTTGCTTGAGGACGATACGATTTCCGAAATCATGGTTAATGGTCCCAAGAATATTTATGTTGAACGCAAGGGCAAGCTTGTGCGTGTGCCGGTCACGTTCGAGGGAAATGATCATGTGATGCGCATCATTGATCGTATTGTTGCCCCACTTGGCCGTCGTATTGATGAGTCCAGCCCGTACGTGGATGCGCGCCTCCCGGATGGTTCTCGTGTGAATGCGGTTATCCCCCCGATTTCACTGGTTGGGCCGACATTGACCATCCGTAAATTTTCCAAAAACCCGATCACGGTTGAGCAACTCATTCAGTTTGGCACTGTAACCCCCGAAGCGATTGAATTTTTGAAGGCGGCCGTGATCGCCCGGGTCAATATTGTTGTGTCGGGCGGTACGGGTTCTGGGAAAACGACCCTGCTGAATATCCTTTCCGGTTTTATCCCTAACGATGAGCGCATCCTGACGATTGAAAATGCTGCCGAGTTGCAGTTGCGCCAGGAGCATGTGGTTACGCTTGAATCTCGGCCACCCAACATTGAAGGTCGAGGTGAGATTACAATTCGTGATCTTGTCATCAACGCCTTGCGTATGCGCCCTGAACGTATTATTGTGGGAGAGTGCCGCGGTGGTGAAACCTTGGACATGTTGCAAGCAATGAACACCGGTCACGATGGTTCGATGACCACTGCGCATGCCAATACCCCTCGTGATGCACTATCCCGTATCGAAACCATGTGCCTGATGGCAGGCATGGATTTGCCTGTGCGCGCCATCCGAGAACAAATCTCAAGCGCGGTGGATTTGATTTGCCAGCAGGAACGCATGCGGGATGGTACCC
The DNA here is from genome assembly GCA_024710905.1 of Anaerolineales bacterium. Lineage (GTDB taxonomy): Bacteria > Chloroflexota > Anaerolineae > Anaerolineales > Villigracilaceae > JANJTV01. The sequence goes on from JANJTV010000108.1 coordinate 3,893, forward strand.
GTAAGATTACCAGCATTACTGAAGTCAGTGGTATGGAGGGGGATGTCATTACCATGACCGATCTGTTCGTGTTTGAACAGACGGGTTTTGAAAACGGCAAGATTCTGGGTCGGCTCCGCCCGACGGGCCTGCGTCCCAAGTTTATGGATCGCATCGAAGCTGCCGGGATTCACCTCCCCCCAACCATCTTTGGGGTGGGTGAGCGTCGCCGCTACTAAAAGGTTAGGTTATGCCCATTTTCCTGATTGTCGGCCTGGTCATTATAGTGATCTTGATTGGTGTTGGTATTTACTTTTCGTCCAGCAGCGATCGGGCTGTTGAAGATCGTCTTGGCCGCTACCTCGAAGAAGAAAAACCAGCCCAACAAGAACAAGTCCAAACGACCGCGGTCGCCGATTGGGTGAATAAACGGGTCGAGCGCACATCGATAGGTTCGCTCATCTCAAAGAACCTGGCCCAGGCCGATCTTAAATTCAAACCAGGGGAGTTTGTTTCCCTGATTTTAATTTTAATGGTTGGGTTTGGTGTGGTTGCCTATTTCCTGGGTTCACAGCAGATTCTCTCCGGGTTGTTTGGCGCTATTGCAGGTGTGGTCATTCCAATCATTTATTTGCGTTCCCAGCAGGGAACCAGGCTGCGGAAATTTAATGACCAGTTGGGCGATATGCTCAATCTGATGGTGAACGGTTTGCGGGCTGGTTATTCAACCATGCAGGCCCTTGAGGCAATTAGCCGTGAACTGCCCCCTCCCATCAGTGAGGAGTTTCGCCGCGTGACCCAGGAAATGCAACTTGGCATACCCATGGACAAAGCGCTGGAAAACTTATTACGCCGCATCCCCAGCGAAGATCTGGATTTTGTTGTTACCGCAATGAACGTTCAGCGGGAAGTTGGTGGTCCCCTGGCAGATATTCTGGATACGATCTCTTATACAATTCGTGAACGCGTCCGTATCAAGGGCGAAATCCGAGTGATGACGGCGCAGGTGGTTATGTCGGGACGTATCTTGTCGGGCGTACCGTTCGCTGTGTTTATTATTATTTGGTTTGTTAATAATGACTATATGGGTGAATTTTTCAAACCAGAAAATATTGTTTGTGGTAGCGCTGCAATTGGGCTGGGCATTATCATGATTGGTATTGGTTATTTCATTATGACCCGTATCGCGGATATCGAGGTGTAATGATGGATGTTTCAACAATTATCCTGATTGTGATCGTTCTTGTCATTGGCGTTGCTGCTGCGCTCATTTGGGTTGGGCAGCGAGTACCAAAAGATGACGAGGATCCCTTAACAGCGCGTTTGGCCGAGTTTACTCAGCGCGGCGAAACCGTAACCCTTGAAGATCTTGAAATGTCGCAGACTTTCAGTGAGCGTGTCATCCTGCCGCTCCTGAAGCAGTTTGGTGACCTGGCAACACGATTTACTCCGCAGAATGCCTTGCAGGAGGTTTCACGAAAACTGGAACTGGCAGGTAAGGCTGGCACCATTGATGCGCCGGTATTCCTTGCGTCACGGTTTATTGTGGCAGCCCTGGTCGCGGGTGGGGTATTTGTAATATTTACTTTCTCATTTATTAAGACCGAGCTTTCAAGTGCGCTTTTATATTCCCTGATTGGCGCCGTGGTTGGTTTCTTTTTCCCGCAACTGTGGTTGGATGGCGAGATTAAAAAACGCCAGACCAATATTCGCAAAGCAATGCCGGATGCGCTGGATTTGTTAACCATATGCGTGGAGGCTGGTCTTGGTTTCGATGCAGCCATGTCGAATGTCGCCCAAAAATGGGAGAATGAACTTTCACTTGCCTTTGGCCGGACCATTCGTGAAGTTCAGCTGGGCAAGGTTCGACGGGAAGCCTTGCGGGCAATGGCTGAGCGTGTTGACCTGCCGGAACTGACAAGTTTCGTCGCGGCAGTCATCCAGAGTGAGACATTGGGTGTCAGTATGGCAAAAGTATTGCGCATCCAATCTGATCAAATGCGCCTGAAACGCCGCCAGTATGCTGAAGAATTGGCCCATCAGGCCCCTGTGAAAATGCTTATCCCGATGGTTGTATTTATTTTTCCATCTATCTTTATTGTTCTATTGGCCCCTGCTGCATTTCGCTTGATGGGTTCCAGTCTTGGTGGGGGGTAACGCCAAAAAATTCTTTTATCGGGCCAGTTATTACGCCCAGAAAATCTTTTGGGCAGCACTGGGTGTTGTCTTTCCGCCGCCAGAGGGTCCTGGTTGCGAAAAATTAGGTCGGCGCCTGTGCAAGGACTGCTTTATGCAAATTGAGCATATTCCTGATAATGGTTGCGAGATTCGTGGTGATTATTCGCAGAAGCCGGGGAAGATATGTAAATCTTGTCAACAATCACGACCAGCATTTGAACGAATGCGGTCGTGGTCTGTTTTTAAGCCACCTATCCGCGATGTGCTGCATAGTATGAAATATAAGCGTGATCTTGGTATCGGAGACACATTGTCCGAGGCGTTTGCTTTATTTATTCAGGCGATGGACGATGTGATTACCACCGGAGCGACCGTACGTGAAGCCTCGCAGGCCTTATTGGCTTTCGGGGCGCAAACGGTGTACGTTGTTTCGATTGCGCGTGCCCTGGCGAGACACGGATGGGACCAGAGTTTTGGCTCCGCAAGTTCCATGTCTTGACAGGCATGATAAAAATTTCAAGGAGGCTAAGATGTCGTACAAGCTCGAGATCGTAGGTCGTGATTTTGAAGTGACAGACCGAATTCAGGAATATGTTGACAAGAAAGTAGCCAAACTTGATCGACACTTAAGCATGATTGATGAGATCAGGGTGGAGCTGGCTCACGTCAAGTCTGCTCGTAGTGCCATTGACCGGTACGTCGCCCAAATGACTGTTCGCGGGAAGGCTTTGTTGCTGCGATCGGAAGAGCGCTCAGATGATGTCCGTATGGCAATTGATGTGGCGTTGGAAAAGCTCTTGCGGCAGACAGCCCGCTATAAGGGTAAAAAGTTCCATGGGCGCGGGGATGGTAAGTCGGCGGCAGAGGTTGTTCCAGTGGAGGATGCGCTCGAATATGTTGAGGAAGAAGCCCCGGTCATTGCCCGGCGCAAGAAATTTGACCTGACCCCCATGGATGAGATGGAAGCCATTGAGCAGATGAAACTACTGGGGCATGATAATTTCTTCATCTTCTTTAACGCCCAGACCGGCAAACTGAACGTGCTGTATCGCCGACGTGATGATACGTATGGTTTGATTGAGCCCAATGTGATTTAATACTCGGGATGTGAACGAGTAGGATAAAATAGACTGGCCTGAGGAAGGCCAGTCTATTTTTGGGAGCTGTGAATGGAAAATTCTTTAGACTTTGATGACGCCATGTTAGAGCCGGATTGGGCTGACAAACTGGACTCTAGTGCGATTGAAAAGGCCGTACGGGAGATGCTGGTTGCTTTTGGTGAAGATCCCGAACGCGAAGGCCTGCAGCGAACCCCGTTGCGGGTTGCGCGGATGTATGCTGAATTGTTGGCAGGATATCGCACCGACCCGGATGCGATTGTCAATGGCGCCATCTTTAATGTCAAATATGATGAAATGGTGATTGTGCGCGATATTGAGTTTTACAGCTTGTGTGAACACCACATGTTGCCTTTTATGGGCCGGGCACATGTGGCCTATATCCCGAATGGACAAGTGTTGGGGTTGTCGAAAATCCCGCGTATTGTGGATATGTTCGCCCGCCGCCTGCAGGTGCAGGAACGCATGACGCGCCAGGTGGCTGACTTCTTGAGCGACCTGCTCAAGCCGCAGGGTGTGGCGGTGGTTGTGGAGGCGATGCATTTATGTTCCATGATGCGCGGCGTGAAGAAGCATGACGCCCGTATGACGACCTCCGCGATGCATGGCGCATTCCGTGCCAACCTGGCAACCCGGCAGGAGTTCCTCGATAATATTTCACGGGGTGCAACGACTCTCAAGATATAATATCGTGTAGCCGCTTATTGTTCTCCTGAGTCGGCAGGCGAATCGGGTGCTTTATTGTGAGAGGAAAGGCTGAACAGGCTGGCCGCCAGGATCAGCCAGGCAAAGACCTGGTTGGCGCGAAAGCCACCTGCCAGCAGGGTGCTGTCTCCGCGAAAGGCTTCGAGGAAAAGGATGGAACCTGCGGTCAGAGCAATAAAAATCAGGAATAAATTTCCTGCCGGGAGGAAACCTTTGTTGGCCTGGCGGTACACCCAAAACAGAATAGACCCTGCTGCCAGGCTTTCGTACACCTGGCTGGGGTGCCGCATGGCTCCATTGAGTTGGATGGCCCAGGGCAGGTTGCTCTCGCTGCCATATCCGGCTCCCGAAGCCAGGTTGGCCAGCCCGAGGCCGACCATCAGGGTTGCAATGGCTGGTGTAAGGGCATCCAGGGCGTCCCTGAGCCCGAGACGTTGTTTGTAACCATAAATAAAGCCGCCCAAAAGGCCAAAGGCCATCCCGCTGAACGGGTCGAGCAGGCTCCAATCCGGCGAAACATATGAGAGCAGGCTGCCCGAGAAATAAGACGGGTTTTGCAGGACGTAGCCAATGCGGGCGCCAAGCATGCCAGTCACCAGGATGGTAAAGGCCAGGTTGTAGAGTTGGTCGGGTGTAAGCTTGTGGCGCGGGGCGGTTTTTTCGCTTAACCACAGCCCCAGCCACAGGCTGGCCAGCAAGAGCAGGCCAGGGGTTTGGATGGCCAACGGGCCGAGTTGCAGGATGGGGAACATTAGCGGTTGCCTCCAATGAGTTTTTCAACTCTTGCCCGCAGGGAGGCTTCTGTCATCGGGCCGCCAATGACCACCTCGCGGACAATGCCGTTAGTGTCGACAAAGAAGGTGGTTGGCAGGGCGTTGACCAGGTAGGCACGGGTTACACTTCCATCTGCATCCAGAGGCACAGGAAAGGTCAGGTTGTAGTCCTGTACAAAGGCCAGGGCGCGCTGCGGGTCATCCTGGATGGTGGAGTTGACGGCCAGTACAATCAGGCCGCCTGGCTGGTATTCTTCGTAAATGGCCTGGATGGCAGGCATTTCGGCTTTGCATGGCTCGCACCAGCTGGCCCAAATATTGATCAGAACCGGTTTCCCGCGCAGATCAGAAAGGCGAACACTCTCCCCGGTCTGGGTGGTCAGCTCAAAATCAGGGGCGGCAAAACCGGTTCTGGGTGAGGTAATCCCGGTTGTGGCTGGCAAGCCATCCGGTTCGGCGGAAAACCAGATCCAGGTCAGGCCCAGGGCAAGCAATAGCACCCGTAAGGCGATTTTCCCTTGTTGCGAAATTTTCATTTTTCCTCTACACTATAGGTGATATTTTACCAATTTGATGCGAGCCTATGATAATTGATACGATGACTTTTGTTGGCGTGGATACTGCTGGCGGGCGAACCCCGTTCACTTATGCTGCATTGGATCACCGCGGCAAGCTGCAGGCCCTGGCGGATGGCAGCCTGGAGGATGTGCTGGCTTTCCTGGCTGGCCTGGGGCAGGCATTTGTGGCGGTCAATGCGCCGCCGCGCCCAAATATCGGTCTGGTGAAAGAACGTGCCAGCCTGTCCGCGGTGCATTTCCCGGGCCGGAACACTGAAATGCGCATGGCGGAAAGTGAACTGCGCGAGCGGGGCATCCAGGTGGCCAGCACACCTTCACGGCGGGAAATGTGTGCTCACTGGGTGCAGGAGGGTTTTTCACTGTATGCCCACCTGTCCTCTGCCGGGTTTAAGCCGTACCCCAAGGGTGATGAACCGTTCCAGTGGCTGGAGACCCACCCGCAGGCCTGCTTTGCAGTGCTGCTGGGTCAATTGCCATTGTCCCGCACCACAATCGAAGGACGTTTACAGCGCCAACTGGCCTTGTTTGAAGCGGGTCTGGATGTCCGGGATGCGATGGAGTATTTTGAAGAAATCACCCGCCATCGGTTGTTGCGTGGCATCTTGCCGGTTGAGCAGGTCTATTTGGCCGAAGAGTTGGATGCGTTGGCGGCGGCGCATATGGCACTGATGGCAGCCACTGAGCCGGAAAAGATTTCAGCCGCCGGGGATGCCCGCGAAGGGTTGATTTACCTGCCTGCCAGCGACTTAAAAGAAAACTATCGTTGATCGCCTGGCATCCAGGCTTCGCGGTCCACGCCAAGCGCATCGGCGATGCGATTAATATAGTTGAAGTAAGAAATCACCTGGGTTGCATCCACGATGTCCCGCTCGGTTAGCCCGATGGCCCGCAGCGGGTCAATGTCGCTGGCCTGCATGGCGGCGGGGTTCAAGGTCAGTTTCTCGGCGTATTCGCAGAGTGCCTGAAGGCGCGGTGTCAGGCTGGCAGACCGAAAATCCTTCTTGATTGCTTCGACAAACTCATCATCCCTGACCAGGGCGCGGAGGTCTTCTCCGTGAGAGTGTGTTCAATAAAAGCAGTGGTTAACCTGCGAAACAACCGTTGCCAGCATCTCCCGTTCGGCGCGGCTGAGGCCCGATTTGCCGAACATGATCGCCTTGTACATTGCGATCGAGGCGTGCAGGCTGTCCGCGTTCTGGCTTTGGACTTGCAGGATTTGTGCCACGTACCCGGCGCGCGCCATTGCGGCGTCGTACTCTTCCTTCAACCTTCCAGTGGCATTGGCGGGGCCGATGATTTCAATATGCGCCATTTTTCCTCCACGATATAATTTTTTTATTCTACAACAGGAGTCGTCATGAAAGCCATTTATGTGGACAAGGACATCCCGCGCATTCTGCTGACCAAGGCCATCAGCCCGCTATGGCCCGATTTTGTCTGGACTCCGCTGGCCGCTGCCCGGGTGGGACTGCTGCCCGATGTGCCGCTGCCAGGCCCGGATTGGGTGCGGCTCAGGAACCTGGCCTGTGGCATTTGCGCGTCTGACCTGTCGCTGCTTTACGTGCAGGCGGATCCATCTGTGGGGCCGGCGGCACTGCCTGGTCTGAGCCGGTTTTGGCTGGGGCACGAGGTTGTCTCGGAGGTTGTGGAGGCAGGCCCGGGGGTGACCCGCCTGAAAGTGGGCGACCGGGTAATTATGGATACTTATTTTGCCGGCTCCAATTGCCTGACGCTGGGGATCGATCCGCCCTGCCGCTATTGTGCTGAAGATGACCACCATTTTTGTGTCAATAAATCTGAGCCCGGGCCGCATGGCGCAGGTGGCGGCTTTGGCGACCAGTATGTAGCCCACGAGAGCGAAGTGTACCCGGTGAATGCAGCCATGGATATTGAAACAGCTGCACTGATTGAGCCGGTTTCGATTGGCGTGCATGGTGTGTTGCGCACCCCTCCCCCGCCGGACGGCAAGGTGCTGGTGTATGGCTGCGGGATCATTGGCCTGACGATGATTATGAGCTTGAAGGCATTCTTCCCGCAGGTGGAGGTGACAGCCATTGCGCGATACCCCTTCCAGGCGGTGATGGCGGAACAACTGGGCGCAAAACATATCCTGCGTAAGCCCGATTACCCGGCCATCGCCCGGCTGACGGGTGGCAAGTTCTTTACCGGCCCGCTCAACAAGGGAATTGTGGTCGGCGGCTACGATGTGGTATATGATTGTGTGGGTAGTTCGCAAACGTTGACCGACAGCCTGCGTTGGACGCGCGCCAACGGCGCGGTGCAGATCGTCGGCCTGCATTTTTCGCCGATGGCAAAGATCGACCTGACACCGGTCTGGTATCACCACATTGACCTGGTTGGTTCATACGGGCATGGGTATAGCGAGTTTAATGGCAGTCGCCAGCATGATTACGCCTGGATAGATGCTCTATTGAGGTCCGGGGAGATGGATTTCACCGGCCTGGTGACGCATCGTTTCCCACCGGGAGATTACAAAAAGGCCATCCGTATGGCATCGGCCAAAGGCAAGGCCGGGGCGATCAAGGTCATGTTCAGGCATGATTAAAAATAAACCTTCCCGAAGGGAAGGTTTATTTTTACGCCGCCGGTGTGCTGGTTTGTTGAGACTTACAGGCCTTTTAAGAAAAGACCGGCGGCCAGGAGGGCGTAGCCGGCGACAACGAACCAGAAAGCAAAACCGGAAACGAAGGGGATGCTGACGAACGTGGCAAGGATGCCAAGTACAGCAAGGACGAGGGAAATCCAAAAAGTGATCTGTTTAGGGGGGGTGAGTTTCATTGCAATTCTCCTTATGATTACCCAGCGGCTTATATTAATAATAACCCAAATCTTGGCAAAATGTTACAGCGGGTTTCGAATAAGTTTTTGCCCTTCCACTTCCCAGGTTTCATTTGCGAATTGTTGGATGAAATAACGGTCATGCACCACAGCCAGGATGGTTCCGTTGAACTGATCCAGCGCCTGCTCGAAGCGTGTTCGTGAGGGAATGTCGAGGTGGTTAATCGGCTCATCCAGTAGCAGGAAATTGCAGCCCTGTGCCACCAGTATGGCCAGTTGCAGGCGTGCCCGTTCGCCAAAGGAGAGCTCTCCCACGGGGCGCAGCGGATCATCCCCGCTGAACAGGAAGGCGTGCAGGAAGGTGCGCGCTTCCGTTTGTGGCAGGCTGGCTTGTTGCTGGATGGTTTGCAGGACAGTCTGGTGAAGCTCCAGGGTTTCTTGTTCCTGGCTCATGTAGCCGAGGTGTACAGAGCTCCCCAGTCGAATGGAACCTGCCAGCGGTGCAACCTGGCCGATGATGGTCTTGAGCAGGGTGCTTTTACCGCTGCCGTTTTCACCGGTCAGCACCACGCGCGAGCCGCCTCGCAGATAGAGGCTGATGTTTGTCAAGAGTGGCCCAGTTTGGGCATACCCCACAGTCAGGTCCTCTAAAACAAGCACATCACGGCTGACATGGGTTAGGTTTGAGAATTCCAGTTTCATTTTCCAGGCGGCCTGGGCAGGTTTCTCCACGCGCTCATCGGTCATCAGGGTTTCAATGCGATGTTCAAGGTTTTTTGCCTTCCCCGCCACCCGTTTGGTGGCCCGGTTGCCAAAGAAACCCTTCGCAAACGTATCGCCACTGTCGGCCTTTCCACCTTTTTTCATGCGGGTCAGGCTGCGCAGGTGGTTGGCTGCGCGTTTCAGCGAGGCGATTTCATCCTGCCAATCGGCGTATTGCTGGGCATGTTTTTCCTGCTCGGACATTTTTTGTTCGAGGTAAGCGCTGTAATTGCCTGCGTATTGCTTCAGGGTGTGGCTGGCCGGATCCAGTTCGAGGATCTGCGTGACGGTATGATCGAGGAACATGCGGTCGTGCGAGACGACCAGTACCGCGCCGTGGTAGTGTTGCAGCCAGGCTTCCAGCCACTCCAGCATGTGGATGTCGAGGTGATTGGTCGGTTCGTCAAGCAGGAGCAATTCCGGGGATTGGAGCAAGAGGCGGGCCAACGACAGGCGTGTTTTCTGGCCGCCGCTCAGGGTGGAGACAGGCTGGTGGCCGGGCAGGGCATCCAGGCCCAGGGTGGCAAGGATTTCGCGGGTGTGTTCCGGGCCGGGCAATACGGAAAGTTGCCGCAGCGCTTCGTCGTAGCGGGCTTGAAGCAAAATGTCCTGCGGTTTGGCAGCCAGTTGTGCGGCAACCTGCTCCAGTACATCGGCGGGATTACTTTCAGCCAGGGTAAGTGCCTCGGACAGGAGACAGGTTGGGGGGAGTTCAAATCCCTGCGGCAGGTAGCCCGGGTGCAGGCCCGGTTGATTTAACGTCACCTGCCCGGAGTCGGCAGTCTCCTCCCCGATTAAAATCCTTAAGAGCGTGGTCTTGCCGCACCCGTTGGGGCCAACCAGCCCGGCGCGTTCGCCGCGATTAAGAGTGAAGGTGATATTTTTGAGAACGGGGTGAAGCCCGTAGGATTTGGTAATTTGGTGAACTGTAAGCATGTGCAACCTCGCAGATTAAAAACAAAAGCCAGGGGCCAACGCCCCCGGCCATGATCATGGCGGGCGATACCCCGAAAAAACAGGTTTTGTTTAGCGGTTGCTCAGCATTCCCAATTTACTCCTGAATCAGTACGGTAAACTAATTATACCTGATTTTTTACCTGTCAAAACGTATCCATTTTTTTGGGCGGGTGTTTCCCCCTAAAGGAATTTCTTATAGAATTGTTATATAAATGGGCTATAATTCGGCCAACGTTGTATGAATTCAATTGCCTGGCCGGGCGCTATCCCGGCTGTTTTTTTGTCATCATCCCGTTTTTCATGGAGAGAGTTATGGATAAAGACAAGCAGTTGCAAATGTATTATGAAATGGTGCTGATTCGTCGTATTGAGGAAAAGGCGGCTGAAGAGTACCAGAAGGGCCAGATTGGCGGTTTCCTGCATTTATATATCGGCCAGGAAGCCGTCTCGACTGGCCTGATCGCTGCCCGCAAGCCCACAGACCGTGTTATTACTGCCTATCGTGACCATGGCGTGGCCATCAATTGTGGCCTTTCTGCCAATGAAGTGATGGCAGAATTGTTTGGCAAGGCTACAGGCATGTCCAAGGGTAAGGGGGGCTCGATGCACATGGCCAGCGTGGAGAAGAACATGTGGGGCGGGCACGCCATTGTGGGCGGACACCTGCCGGTTGCCGCTGGCCTGGCACTGGGCGACCAGTACGCTGGTGACAAAAACGTCACGATTTGCATGTTTGGCGACGGTGCAACCAACATTGGTTACTTTCATGAAGCGCTCAATCTGAGCAAGGTCTGGAACCTGCCTGTCTTGTGGGTGTGTGAGAACAACCTGTATGGCATGGGTACGGCTGTGGAACGCGCCTCGGCGGTCAGCGAAATCCGCCAGAAGGCCGAGGGGTATGGCATTCCGAATGAGCGCATCGAGGGCATGGATGTGATGAAGGTCTACGAAGCCAGCAAGAAGGCCATTGAGTATGTGCGCGAGAACGGCCCTTACATGCTGGAAATCATCACCTATCGTTTCATGGGCCATTCCATGGGCGACCCGCAACGCTACCGTACCCAGGATGAAGTCAAGAAATGGCAGGACAATGACCCGATCGGCATTTTCCGCAAGAGTCTGATCAAGAAGAAGGTCGCCACCGAAGCCCAGCTGGACGAATTGGACGACAAGGCCATGGCTGATGCCACCAAATCGGTTGAATTTGCCTATGCCAGCCCGGAACCTGCGCCTGAAGAACTGTGGACTGATATTTACGCCGACCCCGCGTAGGCGTTTGAGAACAACGAGGAAATAACTTATGGCTAGAATTTTGATGCGTGAAGCAATTTCGCAGGCCCTGCGCGAGGAAATGCAGCGTGACCCCAGCGTGTTCATCCTGGGCGAGGAAGTGGGCGTCTGGGGCGGTACGTATGCCGTCACCAAAGGTTTTTACGATGAGTTTGGTGCAGAACGGGTTAAAGATACCCCGATTGCCGAAAATGCCATCATCGGCGCGGCGATTGGCGCGGCCATGGTGGGCCAGCGCCCGATTGCTGAATTAATGACGATTAACTTTGCCTTTTCAGCCATGGATTACATCGTCAACCAGGCGGCCAAACTGCGTTATATGTTCGGCGGGCAATTCAAGCTGCCGCTGGTCATCCGTGCGGTGGGCGGCGGCGGCCGCCAGCTCGGCGCGACCCACTCCCAGACCCCGGATGCGATTTTTGCGCATTTCCCCGGCCTGAAGGTGGTCAGCCCCGGCACGCCGGAAGACGCCAAGGGCCTGCTGAAGGCGGCCATCCGTTCTGATGACCCGATCCTGTTCATTGAGCATGCCACCATGTACCAGGTGCGCGGCGAAGTACAGGATGGCGATTTCACCATCCCGATTGGCAAATCCAAGGTCCAGCGCACGGGCAAGGATGTCACCATTGTGACCTACTGCAAGGGCCTGGAGCTTTCCATGCTGGCTGCAGACCAGCTTGCCAAAGAAGGCATCGAAGCAGAGATCGTTGACCTGCGCACCCTGCGTCCGCTGGATATGGAACCCGTGCTGGAATCCTTCAAAAAGACCAATCGTGCGGTGGTTGTTGAAGAAGGCTGGAAGTCCTACGGCGTCGGTTCCGAGGTGGTCAGCCGCATCTACGAAGAAGCCTTTGATTATGCTGACGCGCCGGTCATCCGTGTGGCGCAAAAAGAAGTTCCCCTGCCTTACAACCGCACCCTTGAACAGTCGGCCCTGCCGCAGGTCGCCGACGTGTACAATGCCGTCAAGGAGGTACTGAAGTAATGGCCGAGACAATTTCCATGCCCAAACTGGGCTTTGACATGCGAGAAGGTACCCTGATTCGCTGGGTCAAGAACGAAGGCGATTCAGTCAACAAGGGCGATGTGCTGGCCGAGATCGAAACCGACAAGGCCACGGTCGAGGTCGAAGCCTCGGCAGAGGGTATTGTCCGCAAATTGCTGGTCAACCAGGGCGATATTGTGCCGGTAGGCACGGCCATGGCGATCATTGGTGGGGCGGATGAGAAGATCGACCTGCCCGCAGGCGGCGATTCCGCGCCTGCAACTGCTTCCGTCCAGCAAGCCGCTGCCCCGGCAGGCTCCCCCGAGCCTGCTCCGGTTGCTTCTGCCATCCCCTCCTCGGATGAGGAGGGCCGAGTCAAGGCCAGCCCGCTGGCGCGCAAACTGGCCACAGAAAAACAGGTCAACCTGGCTGCTGTGCAGGGAACCGGCCCTGGCGGACGCATTGTTCGTAAAGATATTGAATCTGCCCTGGGCGGAAGTTCGGCCCCGGTCATGGCAGCCAAGCCCTCGGCTGCGCCCGCCTACGCCCCGGTAGTTGCCGTCAGTCGCGAAGATGAGATCATCCAGACCACCAAATTGCGCCAGGCCATCGGCCGCCGGTTGGTGGAATCCAAACAAAACTTGCCGCATTTCTACGTCACGCATGAGTACAAGATGGAAGCGTTGATGGAAATGCGCAAGCAGATCAACGCCTACCTCCCTGACAACGAAAAAATTTCAGTGAACGATTTCATCGTCAAGGCCGTGGCGCTGACCCTGCGCCAGTTCCCGAACCTGAACGCCAGCCTGGACGGTGACAAGATCGTGCGCAAAGGGCACATTAACGTCAGCGTGGCGGTAACCGTGGAAGGCGGCCTGCTGACGGTGGTGGTCAAAGACGCTGACCAGAAGGGCCTGCGCCAGATTTCCGCCGAGGTCAAGGCCATGGCTGGCCGGGTCCGTGAGGGCAAGGTCAAACCGGAGGATGTAGACGGCTCGACCTTCTCGACCAGCAACCTGGGTATGTATGATGTGGAGGATTTTATTGCCATCATCAACCCGCCTGAAGCGGCCATCCTGTCCATCAGTTCGGCGCGCGAAGTGCCAGTGGTGGAGAACGGCCAGGTGGTGCCCGGCTGGCGCATGAAAGCCACCATCTCGGTGGATCATCGTGTGAGCGACGGCGCGGAAGCGGCCCAGTTCATGCAGGCGCTGGCTGGTTTCCTCGAGAACCCTGTGCGGATGCTGGTGTAGCAAGAAGGCTTGAACATCAGGGATTCGTTGGATACGTGAGAAAGAATTTCTGAACAGCCCTGGTTAACCTTCTCACTGTTACAATCCAAGATAAGACAAGAATCGGCTGGCTCAACCAGCCGATTCTTGTCTTATTGATAGAGCATTACAATAGCATCAACGGGTGATTTTTAGCGATCCTCTTTCGGATTACACTGGACACCCAACCATCTTCATGAAGGATAATTTGGCTGCTTCAATCCTTGATGGGGAACCCATAAGGAGACCTATGAGAAATAAATTTCTTAACACTGGCCAACAGGGATTTGACCCCGTCCGAAAATTAAGAATTGCCTATTCGGGGTTTCGTTATGCCATCTTGACCGAAACGTCGGTTGCCATTCAGGTTATCCTGTCATTTTCCGTGCTGCTGGCCTGTTTTTATTATCGCCAATGGCTTGATTTCACGATCGTCCTCGTTGCCAGCGGGATGATGCTGGTTGCAGAAATGTTCAATACGGCCATCGAAGCGCTATGCGATTTCGTGGAATCCGGCCACAATGAAAAGATCGGCATCATCAAGGATGTTGCCTCCGCCGCAGTAGGGATCAGCATTTTTGTGTGGGGTTTAACCCTGCTGATAGAAACCGTCCGCTTGTGGCAGGGGAATTGGTGACCGGGGAGCCAAGATGGGTTTCTCATCGGAGCCTGCGAGGAAGTTTTATCGATAACGGTGTAATGCATGAAAGGATGCTGTCTGTAAGTGATCGGTCCTTTCTTTTTTGTGTAAGGTAAAATGGAAGGCAAAGGAACCCACCATTGAAGATCGTGCAACAATCCATTCAGGTGATTGCCCGTGAGACAGTTGGCCCAGAAGGGGAGCAGGCTGCCTTTGCGCTGGCCTGTCGCCGGGCACAGTCCAATGCCCGCAAGATGGCGGGCACGCTGGGAGTGCGCTTGCTTGATTGTGTCGATCTGGAACAGGAATCGGCCGCCGGTCAGGTTTGCGCCCGGGCCCGCTATGCAATCTCCCCGTACCGTCAGTGGTGGCTGGACGTGCAATTCCTGATACGCAGCGGCAGGCAGTCTATTCATTACGTCCGCAAAGAAGTTTCCACCCTCTTGTTTCGCTATCGTTACGCATCTATTAAGACCGCACAACCCGCGCCAAAATCGGCCCGCCGGGTGCTTGTGGCAGGGCATTTCAGCATCCCGGGTGGCGGCGGGACGTTCGGGGATGTGCAGGCGCAGGAAGTGGCCTGCCAGTGGCTGGAAGAAGCGGGATATCACTACGATATTGCCAGTAATGGGGAAGATGGTGTGGTCGGCCCGGCGCTTGATGCAGTGGATGCCAGCCTGTACGACACATTACTCTTTGTGTGTGGTCCGTGGTACCCGGAGCGACCCATCCCGGCCATGCTGCTGGAGAAATTTGCCCATTGCAGGCGGATTGGCTTGAACCTGACCGTCAAAGAGGCGGGGACAGCCGGGTTTGATTTTTTGATTGCGCGGGATAATCCTGTGGAACTGCGGGCAGACCTGGCCTTTGCCCGCCAGATGGATTCGCTGCCGGTGGTTGGCGTCCTGCTCGTGGATCGCCAGCTGGCGTATGGCAGCCGCCAGCGCCATGCCTATGTGCGCCAGGTTTTTGAAGATTATATTGACAGTGGTTTAATTGTGCCGGTGTACCTGGATACGATTATTCACGGCAACCAGTTTGGGCTAAAGACCAGCCAGGCCTTCGAAAGCCTGTTACGCAAGGTGGACGTGCTGATTACCAACCGTTTGCACGGCTTGGTGCTGGGAATAAAAAATGATGTGCCGGTGGTCGCGGTGGATGCCATCGAAGGCGGTGGCAAGGTCACTGCCCAGGCGGCTGCGATGAACTGGCCGGTTTTGCTGCCGGTGGAAGAGCTGGATGTGGACCGCCTGCATGGCGCAGTGACCTCCTGTCTGGGTCAGCGCCGTAAGGCGACTCTCAAAGCGGCGCAGGCTGGTGCGCGGGGTTCCATCCTGCGAACGAAAAAAGAGTTCCTGGACATTCTCCGGAAACAATAACGCGAGTTTTCCTCGCGTTATTGTTTCCGGTCAGACGTTTATCTTTCTTCGATGGAAATGCTTTCGATTACATCCCCGCTGTAGTCGGGATTGCTGTTCGGATCGCGGCGAGTCAGGCCATTTACTACATCCATGCCTTCAATGACCTGCCCGAATATCGTATAGCCGCCGTCCAGGAATTCAGCTGGCCCGAAGGTGATGAAGAACTGGCTGCCGTTGGTGTCCGGTCCGGCGTTGGCCATGGCCACCACGCCTTCCCGGTCAAAGCGCAGGTCGCTGTATTCGTTGACAAATTGATAGCCGGGGCCGCCTGCGCCTGTCCCGGTAGGGTCGCCGCCCTGGGCCATAAACCCTTCCAGCACACGGTGGAAGGTCACGCCATTGTAGAATCCTTCACGCGCCAGGAAGACAAAACTGTTTACGGTGATGGGTGCTTTGTCGGCGTACAGCTCAACCACGAATTGACCGCCTTTGGCGAGGGTAAAGGTGGCGAAATATTTTTTATCGGTGTCGATGGTCATGGGCGGTGGGGCATCATATTGCTTGCTGGCGATGGGAATGACGGCGGTTTCGGCAGTGCTTGACGGCCACAACGCCCAGGCCAGGATCAGCGCCCCGACGATCAGGACTACCCCGATGGCAATCTGCTGGATCTGTTTTTCGCGCTGCTGGGCCGCGCGGGCGGCCTGTTTTTTGCTTTGTTTCATGAAGAAATCTCCTTTGGGTGATATTTTAATCGTTAAATCAAAAGGCATGGATATGCACTCCATGCCTTTTGATTTACAGCGTGGCGATGATTTGCCGGGCGCGTTTGATCTCATCCACGTTGATGGTGTGATCCATGCCCGGGTAAACCTTGTGGCTGACAACTGCCCCCATGGATTCGAGCAGTGCGCCGGTTTCGTTGAAACGCTCCAGCGGGATGTACGGGTCAACATCCGAGCAGCCAAGCATGACGGGGGTGCCTTCCAGGTTTCCGGTGGGCTGGCGTTTTTCGCCGTCCAGCGGGCCGATGTAACCACCAGAGAAAACCAGCAGGCCGCCCCAGCGCCGCGGGTTGCGGATGATATATTCGCTGGCCAGGCTGGCACCCTGTGAAAAACCGCCCAGTACCACCTGGTTGGCCGGGATGGTGTGTTTTTCCAGTTCGGCCACCAGTTCCTGGATGCGGGTCAGCGCCGAGGTGAGCCAGGGTTCGTTGGCGGCAAGGGGGGCGATGAAACGCTGCGGGTACCACAGGGAGTTGGCCGCTTGCGGGGCGAGGACGACCATGTTTGCGGGCAGGTCCAGTTCCCCGGCCAGGCCGAGGATGTCCTGCGCGGAGGCGCCGCGACCATGCAGCAGAATCAATGCACTTTTGGCTTCGGACAGGTCCGCGCCGAGAGTCAGGACGGGCTGGCCGGCATGTGGGTGTATTTCAGGCGGCATGTTCAGCCTTCTTAATCGGCAGCAGGCTGAGGGGCGCCAGCCCCAGCTCGATTTCCGTGCGCTGGGGTTCCAGCCATTCCGGCAGTTTCAGAGATTCGCCCAGTTTTTCGCGTGCTTCATCGAGATCGAAGCCGGGGGTGTTGGTAGCGATCTCGAACAAGACACCACCGGGTTCGTTGAAGTAGATGGAGTGGAAGTAGGAACGGTCGCGCACAGGGGTGACGCCTAACCCGGCCTGGCGGATACTGGCCTGGTAGGCCAGCTCGGTCTCGTCGTCCGGTACGCGAAAGGCGATGTGGTGGATGCTGCCAGCACCAAAGGCGGCCTGGTTCCCGCCGGGGCGATGGAGCAGGTCGAGTATGCTGCCCGGTGTGTCCTGGCTGCCGATGAAGCGATATCGGTTGGCTTGCTGTCCGGCAAAGGTATAGCCCATGGATCCGGTGAGCAGGTCTGCGGTGGCCTGGATGTCATCGAGCCAGAGGGTGGCGCTGTGAAAGCCCTGCAGTTCATGTTGTGCCGGGATGGGCCCTTCCGGCCAGGGTTGGATGCCGGGCACGGGGCTGCTTTCGATCAGTTCGATGCGCAGGCCATCCGGGTCGTCAAACGCCAGCACATCCGCGCCGAAACGGGTTTCGATGGGTTCGGTTTTTACATTGTTGCGTTCCAGGTATTCCTGCCAGAATCCAAGCGAGCCGGCGGGCAGGCTGTAGGCCATGGCGGTGGTGGTGCCGTTACCGCGCACAGCGCGTCGGGTTTTGGGCCAGGCAAAATGGGTCATGACCGAACCAGGGGTGCCAAGGTAGTCGGCATAGTAAAAGTGATAGGTGTCCGGTACGTCAAAATTGACGGTTTTCTTGATCAGTCGCTGGCCGAGCAAGTTTCGATAAAAATTGACATTACGCTGCGGGTCGCGGGCCACAGCGGTGATGTGGTGCAGGCCTTGAATGGGTTGCATGTGATACTCCTTGAATGGGAAGGATACGTTAATAGTTTGATGTCAAAATATTATCATTCCTTACCTGTCTGTTCAAGCGGATCGTGCGGGTTCTGATGAAATTCCAATAAACCAAAACACCGCTGCGCTGCGGTGTTTTGGTGGGTTCAGCGTACCTGGCCGACGACTTCGCCTTCGACTTTGTCGGCCCAGGGGTAGATCTCTGTTCCCTGTGCGGCGCGGCGGATGGCAGGGTCATCAGAGTAGTGGCCGCGTAGCTCGGGAGGCAGCAGGGCAGCGATTTCGTGCATGATCTGGTGGCCGATTTCATCCAGGTGCTGGCGTTTTTCGCGGCCTGCGCCGCTGGCTTTGAGCGGGCCAAAGGGTTTGCCAATGTTGATGTGCGCTGTGGCTCGTTTGCCTCGGGCCAGCGAGGGAAAAACCTGGGTGAATCCCCATAGCGCGATGGGCAGGATGGGCGCGTCAGTCAGGCTGGCAAGGAAGGCTGTGCCGGGCCGGGCCGGGCGCAGGACTTCAGCCCAGTTGCCACCCTCGGGGAAGATGCCCAGCACACCGCCCTGGTTGAGGATGCTTTTTGCGTCTTTGAGCGCTTCGGTGGAACCGGTGCCACGATAAAGGGGCAGGAAGCCCCACAACCAGGGAAAGAGACGGGTGGTTTGCGGCGCATGCGGCGGGCGGGCGCCGCCGACGAATTCGATCGGCCAAGGCGCAATGCGTACAAAGGCCACCGGGTCGAGGAAGCTGAAGTGGTTGCCAACCACGATCAACGGTCCGCCTGCGGGGAGGTTTTCCATCCCGTGGACATGCAGGTCAGCCACCAGGTGCAGGGCCGGGATGGCCAGGGTGTGCATGATGCCGCGAATCAAGCGGCGGCGTGGGTAATGGATTTCGCCAGCCATGCTAGAAAATCTTCGGGGGTTGGTAGTCTTGCGCCGCCTGGCGGGCATTTTTTTCGTTAACCCGCAACAGCATTAATGTACCCACCAATAGGAAGGCTGCAATGGAAATGATGCCCGCTTTTTGCCCGGCCTGCTCTGCGGCCAATTCGGCCATGCCACCTGCCTCCAGCCTGAGGGCCACCCCGGCGGCCAGCAGTCCGTACAGCGTTGGACCAATCACGGAGGAGGCTTTGCCAGCCACAGCCATGAACGAGAAAAATTCCGCACTCTGACCCCTGGGCGCGAACAGGCCCACCATGGTGCGGCTGACCGATTGCACACCGGTCAGGGCAAAGCCAGCCAGCGAGGCGATGACATAATAGCCGGTGACGCTCGGGTTGAAGAACATCCAGACCACGGCGGCCAGCATGAGGATCAGGGAGAAGAGCAGGGAGCGTTTGTAGCCAAAGCGTTCCCCGGCTCGCCCGAAGGCGTATGCGCCGATGATGCTGGTGACCTGTACCAGGATGATCAGGATGATCAACTGCTGCTGGTTCATGCCGTACAGCACTGCGCCGATAATTGAGGCGAAGCGCATGGCCATGTCAATGCCATCGTTGTAGATCAGGAAGGCCAGTACGAATTTACCAAATTCCTTGAAATGGCGGATGGACTTGATGGTGCCGAATAATTTTTTGAAGGCAAGTGAGAAATAATTCTCTCCTTCGGGCAACTGCTGTGCCTGGTTTTTTTCCTTGACCCACAGGAACAGCGGAATGGTGGAAAGACCAAAGTAGATGGCTGTAAAGATAAAGGAAGCCCGTACCACCTCCGGGCCGCCGACCAGGACAATCACCGGCAGGATGAGCAACAGGCACAGGATGCCGCCTGCCGAGCCGATTGCCCAGCCGTTGCCGGAGACGCGGCCCATTTCCTGCTCACTGGCGACATCGGTCAGCAGGGAGTTGTAAAAGACCTGCCCGGCACGATAGCCGACCTCGGCCAGGATGAAGAACAACATGCCGGTGAGGATACTGCCTTTTTCGACAAAAAATAAAAGCCCTGTGAATATCCATGACAGGGCTGAGAAAAACATCAGGAAACGTTTTTTGGCGGCGGTGAAGTCAGCAATGGTTGCCAGAACCGGTGATATCAATGCCCCGACCAGCATGGCGATGCCGATGGAAATGCCCCACAGGCGCGACCCTTCTGCGCCGCCCACGACAGTTCCCTGGAAGTATGCCGAATAAACTGCCAGTACCACCACCGCGGCATAGGCGCTATTGCCGAAATCATACATATACCAGGCCCAGTGTTCACGCTTGCCCAAATCCTTCCCGAAAACTATCACGCGATCTGTCACATTGCTCTCCTCAGTGATTTATGCCATTGTAACAATGGTTCGTACTTGTCTCTTATATCTTTAACAACTCTTCTTATTAAAAGTGGCGTTTCCCTGTTCAGTCGGGCGGGATTGGGGTTTAATATCCTGCATGTCTGATAAAAATCATTCCCCTGACGAATTGAACGCTGTCTCCAGGGAGGCGTGGGATAGCAACGCCCGGGTCTGGGACGCCAAAATGGCCGAAAGCGGCAACGATTTCTTTAATGTGCTGTGCTGGCCGGTGATGGTGGGGATGCTGAACCTGCCGCGCGGCCAGCGCATCCTGGATGTGGCCTGTGGAAATGGCCTGACCTCGCGCAAGCTGCACGAGCTCGGCGCGCAGGTCACGGCGTTTGATTTCTCGGCCAACCTGGTTGAGATTGCGCGCCAGCGCACACACGGCAGCCGGATTGATTATCGCGTCCTGGACGCCACGGATGAGTCGGCTTTGCTTGCGCTTGGGGAGCAAAATTTTGATAGCGCTTTTTCAAACATGGCTCTTTTTGACATGCCGCAAATCGAACCATTGTTCCGGGCGTTGTCTCGCCTGCTCAAACCTGGCGGTGTTTTTGTGTTTAGCATCACCCACCCGGCGTTTAATAACCCATCCTGCAACATGCTGGTCGAAGAATGGGACGATGGCAGCATCCAGACCCGTTACGCAATCAAGACCAGCAAGTATATAACGCCATTCCATTCTGCAGGCTTGGCCCTGCGCAACCAGCCAAAACCACAATTGTATTTCCACCGCCCGCTGGAAGCATATTTCAAGGCGGCCTTTACGCACGGCTTTATCGTGGATGATTTTGCCGAACGGGCCTTCCCGCCGGAAATTCCACAAACCACGCCGCTGGGTTGGGGTGGTAATTTCAGCGAGCTGCCGCCGGTGGCGATCTTCCGGGTGCGCAAACCATGAATTGGATCTTCCTGCTGATCGAGTTTATTGATGAGCTGGTCTTTGGCGTGCAAGGGGCGGTCATGCCGCTTCTGCAACAAGACCTGAACCTGGATTATGTGCAGATTGGCCTGCTGCTCAGCATCCCCGGTTACATTGCCATTTTTATCGAGCCCATCCTGGGCATCCTGGCCGATGCAGGCCGCCGCCGGGCCTTGATTCTGCTGGGCGGGGTGTTCTTTACGCTTTCCCTGGTGGTTACTGCCTGGGCAACCGATTTCTGGTTCCTGATGCTTTCGTTCATCCTGTTCTTCCCGGCTTCGGGAGCATTTGTCAGCCTGTCCCAATCCACCTGGATGGACCTTGAGCCGGAGCGCCGCGACCACAACATGGCCCGGTGGACACTGGCCGGGTCGCTGGGCATTGTGCTTGGCCCGTTGGCGCTGGCTGCGGCGCTGTGGTTTGGCTTTGGGTGGCGCGGGTCTTACCTGGCGCTGGCGGTATTTGCGCTGGGCATCCTGGCGGCGGCTTTTCTGCGGCTAAAACTTCCGCATGAGGAAATTCACCCGCCTGGCTGGCCGGGTTGGAAGTCGTTCTGGCAGACGTTCAAGGCCGCGCTTGGCGCGTTCCGTCGCCCGGAGGTCATTCGCTGGACGGCGCTGCTGGAATTTGCCGACCTGATGATGGACATCCTGCTGGCCTACCTGGCCCTGTATTTTGTGGATGTGGCCGGGCTTTCCCCGGCCCAGGCTGCGCTGGGCGTGGCCGTCTGGACGGGCGTTGGCCTGCTGGGCGATGCCCTGCTCATCCCGTTGCTGGAACGCGTGCCCGGCCTGCGTTACCTGCGCGTGTCGGCCTGGCTGGAACTGGCCCTGTATGTGGCCTTCCTGCTCGTCCCCGGACTGTTTGCCAAACTGGTCGTGCTGGGCCTGCTGGGCTTTTTCAATTCGGGCTGGTATGCCATCCTGAAAGCAGAACAATTCAAGGCCATGCCCGGCCAGAGCGGCTCGGTGCTGCTGGTGGAGAACGTCAGCGCGGTGATCGGCAAGACCCTGCCGCTGGGTGTTGGCCTGGCTGCCGAATGGTTCGGCCTGGGCAATGCCATGTGGATTTTGCTGGCCGGGCCGCTGGCGCTCATCCTGGGCCTGCCGCGAAAGGCGCAATCGGCATGAGTGCCCCGCACGCGCTGTATTTCCATATCCCGTTTTGCAGCCACCGCTGCGCCTATTGCGACTTCAACACCTATGCCGGGCAGGAGGCGCTCATCCCGGCCTATATGCAGGCCCTTTTAACGGAAGTGGATGTGGTGGCAGCCAGCCGGGAAGAATCCCTGCCTGCCCGGAGCGTTTTCTTTGGCGGGGGAACGCCCTCGCTCGTACCCACCCGATTGCTTTCCTCCGTTATAGAGAAAGTGCGCCAATGCTACACACTGGAACCGGCTGCCGAGGTCTCGCTGGAAGCCAACCCCGGTACGGTCTCGGCGCAGGGATTGCAGGAATTGCGGCAGGCTGGGTTCAATCGTCTGTCGTTTGGGGTGCAGTCGGCCAACCCGTTTGAATTGAAGATGCTTGAACGGACGCATGGTTTTGGGGAGGTGATTCAATCGGTGCAGTGGGCCCGCCAGGCCGGGTTCGACAACCTGAACCTGGACCTGATCTACGGCCTGCCGGAGCAGACACTGGAGCACTGGCAGAACTCGGTGCGGCGGATCGTTGCGCTTGGGCCGGAGCATGTCTCCATGTACGCGCTGACGCTCGAGCACGGTACGCCGTTTGGCCGCTGGGCGCAGAAAGGCCTGCTGCCCCTGCCGGATGGCGACCTGGCGGCGGAGATGTACGACTGGGCCGGGGACTACCTGGCCGGGCAGGGCTATGAGCAATATGAGATTTCGAACTGGGCGCGGCCAGGGCGTGAGTGCCGGCATAACCTGCAATACTGGCGCAACCTGCCTTATCTGGGCTTTGGCGCAGGGGCGCATGGCTATGCGGGCGGGGTGCGTTATGCCAATGTACTGCGGATTAAGACCTATATTGAGCGTTGCGAGTCGGCGGACAGGCGCACCTTTGACTTCCCGCTTTCCCCGGCCACGGTCAACCAGCACCGCAACACGCCCCGCGAGGACATGCAGGAAACCCTGCTGACCAGCCTGCGCCTGACGCGGGAAGGCATTGCCGAGGGGCGCTTCAGGGAGCAGTTTGGGTTGGGGTTGGGGGAGGCCTTCCCGAAGGAAATTGAGCGCCTGACCCGGCGCGGCCTGCTGGAATGGCAGGCCAGCACGCTGCGGCTGACCCCGCAGGCGCGCATGCTCTCGAACCAGGTCTTTGTGGAGTTTGTGGGCGAGTAGTTTTCGCGATTGTTACTTTCGCAGCATCCCCAGTAGTTTCTCGAGGAAATTCTTTTTTGCGGGCGGGCCGGACGGCACGGGAAATTTGAACGGCGCGCGCATGTTCTGCTTGACCAGGCTGGCGCCTTCGCGGCCCAGGTGCAGCACGGTGACCGAGGCCGTGTCCACGCCAATGCGCTGGAAGTTATCCAGCGGCATGCCCAGGTAATAGGTTACCGCCAGCTTGATCGGGTCGGCGTGAAAGACCAACGCCACGATCTCGTGCGCTGCGTGACTGCGGGCAATCTCCTCGATGGCGGTCACGATGCGGGTCTGCTGCTCCTGGATCGACTCGCCGCCGGGGAAACGGAAGCGCGAAGGGTGGTTTTGCAGCGTGCCCCAGGTGTCAAACCTGCGCGCGGCCTTGATCTCCAGCCCCTGCCAGTCGCCAATGAAACTCTCGATTAATCCATCCTTTACCTGGGTTTCCAGGCCACGCAGGCGGGCAATCGGCGCAGCGGTCTCGAGGGCGCGTTCCAGCGGGCTGGAATAAATGGCGGCCAGCGGTACCTCCTTCAGCGCTTCGGCCAGTTCCTCCGCCTGTTCGCGGCCCCGATCGTTCAGGTGTACGCCGGGCGTGTGCCCGGCCATGCGTCCCGTTTTGACAAAATCGTTCTCCCCGTGGCGAATCAGCAGCAATAACGGCATGGTTTACTTGATGTTCCTTTTTAGTGTCTGGATAGTTTCTTCGGGCAGGTCGGGCAGGGTTTCATGCTTTTCAATGTTCAAGGCCTTGCGCTGGGCTTCGCGCCAAAGCTCGAGGCGGGCCTGCACCTGGGCTTCGTAGCCCTCCTGGCTGGGCGCGTAGAAGTACGTCCCGAGCAGTCGTTTGGGCAGGTATTGCTGGGGGGTGTAGTGGCCTTCAAATTCGTGGGGGTACTGGTAGCCCATGCCCTGGCCGGTGGCTTCGCGGTCGCGATTGCCGTCCTGCAGGTGCTTGGGAACACTGCCCGCGCCTTCCTGCTCGATGCGCTGCATGGCCTTGAAATAGGCCCCGGCGCTGTTGGATTTTGGCGCGGTGGCCAGGTAGAGCGTGGCCTCGACGATCGGGTAGATCCCCTCCGGCAGGCCAATAAAATCAAAGGCGGTAATGGCGGAGGAGGCCACCACCAGCCCCAACGGGTCGGCCAGGCCAATATCCTCCCCGGCCAGGATCACCAGCCGCCGCAGGATGAAGCGCGGGTCTTCCCCGGCGTACAGCATCTTGGCCAGCCAGTACAGGGCGGCGTCCGGGTCCGAGCCGCGCACCGACTTGATGAAGGCTGAAATCGTGTCGTAGTGCGCGTCGCCGTCCTTGTCGTACAGCACGGCCCGGCGTTGGATGGATTCCTGGGCGACCTCCAGTGTGACGTGAATCACGCCGTCCGCATCGGGCGGAGTGGATTCGACGGCCAGCTCCAGCGCGTTGAGCGCGTTGCGGGCGTCCCCGGTGGCGACATCCTCCAGGTGGGCGCGGGCCTCGTCTGTGAGATGAATCTTGCGCGTGCCATATCCGCGCAGCGGATCGCTGATGGCGCGCTGCAATAACTGGCCGATCTCGACCTGGTTCAGGTTGCGGAGTTGGAAGATGCGCGAGCGGCTGACCAGCGCCTTGATCACCTCGAAGAACGGGTTTTCCGTGGTCGCCCCAATCAGCGTGACGGTGCCGTTTTCAACATACGGCAGCAGGGCATCCTGCTGGGCCTTGTTCCAGCGATGGATTTCATCCACGAACAGGATGGTGCGCTGTTTGTACAGGCGGTTGCGTTCCAACGCGCGCTCAATCACTTCGCGTAATTCCGCTTTGCCTGCCAGGATGGCCGAGAGAGTCTCGAAATGGCTTTTGGTCTGGTTGGCGATCACCTGCGCCAAGGTGGTTTTCCCTGTGCCGGGCGGCCCCCATAAAATAATGGAAGAGAACAGCCGATCTGACTCGATGGCGCGGCGCAGCAGCTTTCCCTCGCCGATGATGTGTTCCTGGCCAATGTATTCCTCCAGCGTGCGCGGACGCATGCGTGCCGCCAGCGGGGCGTCATTTTGCAGGCGTTCGTGCATGGCGTGGTCGAAGAGATCGGTCATAAAGGGTATTATAGCAAACAAAGCCCCCGCGCTCTGGCGGGGGCTTTGTTGTGCTTATTTTTTCTTTTCGTCGGGTTTGGAGCCACTGGAACGCAGGTTGACGATATTTTTCAGGATGTCAAACCAGAACGGGGCACCCTGGGCGGTGGCGATGCCGGTTGCAACCAGGCCAAACAGCTTGAGCAACCAGCCGGTCAGATCGTTCAGGTTCGGCGCATTGATGATCGGGTAGCACTGGTTTGCGACAGGGATGCCATAGAAATCCACCGAAGAGCGCGGGAACAAGGTACACAACTTCTGGCTGCCATCCCCGAGCGGAATGCCACCTGAAGACGTGGCGGCCAGCGGGGTGCCGATCCAGCCGATCGGGATGTTCAGGCTGGCCAGTTGCAATTGCAGATCGTATTGCTGGGCAATATCAACCGGCTGCAGGGTTTCATTTTGTTCCATGAAGGTCTCGGCCTGGGCCACCAGGGATTGTCTCAGCATGGGTTCCTTCCACAGCTGGGTGGCAATTTGCAGGCTGTCCACGTTCATGATGAATGAAAGGGAAATGCCGATGAGGAGTGCCATGGTCTGGGCGCGACGTTTGTACCAGCCGCTCAGGCGGTCCATGCTGTCGTTAAACCAGCCTTCCACGTTGTTACGGGCCGTGGCAATGGCGCTTTCACCCTGGGCGGTGTATTCCTCCACGCCACGCAACAGGGTGCTGAGTGCCTGCTTCATTTGCGGGTGGGTCACGCTCAGGGTGGCAATCCCGGTGCGTACCGCGGAAAGCGTATCCGGTACGCCGCCAGTCTTTTGCTGCCACTCGGCCAGGATGGCATCAATCTGTTTTTTCTCCAGGGTCATACTCATCATGTTGGCTTCAATCGCCGGGCGCAGGGCCGGGAAATCGGCAGCCATTTTCCTGATTTGCGCCTTGATATCGTCCATCAGGGCCTTGATGACCTCGTCCCCGGCTTCACTGGCAATGGCCTTGCGCAGCAGGCCGATGATCAGGTTTAATTGCTCAGTGGCCAGTTCACGGTCTTTTTTGCCCAGCCCTTCCACGTCATTGCGCAGGTTGTACAGGTTTTGCTGGATCAGGGAGGCTTCCGTCCCGGCCGAGATCAGCACATCGAACAGGGCCATCGAAAACTGGTTGGCAGGGATGTAAGACGGTTTGGAATTGCCATCGGGCCCGGAATGCAGGGCCTGGATCAGGGGGTGTTCATAGAACTGGCTGGCCAGGGCCGGGTCTGCCAGCAGGTTGCGGATGGCGGATTCCAGCATGTTGGAGCGCCATTGCAGGCGGGCCACGATCCATTCCTGGATGTACATGGCCGCCAGGCTCATGACGAACCAGATAAAGATCAAGCCGATAGCAATTTCAAGAATGGATAGGATGGACATGCGTTCTCCTCAACGAGTGATAGCGTGTAGATGTATTTAGTATACAACAAACAACCATATATTTAACTGGCTGGTTGGTCGTTTTCTGTGCTGTGGCTGCGGTTGATAATGTAGATGCCGGCCAGGGCCACCAACCCGCCAATGGCCTGGAAAGGGGTCGGGATTTCAGCCAGCAGCGGGATGGCCAGCAGGGCGGTGACGATTGGCTGGCCAATCAGGGTGGGTGAGACGATTGCGGCGGGCAGGTGGCCCAGGGCGTAGGTGATGGAAAGATAGCCAATGATCTGGGAGACCAGCGCTGAGAGCAGGAAGACCAGGTAGGTCTGGCTGGAATACCCGGTGAACTGGAAGCCCAAAACAAGGTTGATCAGGAAAAGGGTCAGGCTGGCAAATGCGCCGCTCAGCCAGATGTGGGTCAGGGTGTCCATGCTGGTGCGGCTGCGCTGGGTGGCCAGCATGGTGCCTGCATAAAAGATGCCCGTGCCAATCGCCATCAGGTCGCCCAGTCCAAGCTGGGGATGCAGCAGGAAATCCGTGCCCATGACCAGCAGTGCGCCGGAGAGGGTGAACGCCAGGCCGAGCCAGAAGCCTCGCGATAGGTGTTTTTGAAAGACCAGCCAGGTGGCCAACGCCACCCACAGGGGGGCGGTGTTGCCCAGCAGGGTAGCATTTGCGGCGGTTGTATACGACAGGGAGGTGTTCCAAAGCGCAAAGTCGAAGCCAGTGAAGATGCCCGCCAGGACCGGGAAAAGGATATTGGCTCGCGAGATTGGGTTGTGTTTTTTGATGCTGCGCGCAAAGAACGGCAACAGGATGAGCGTGGAGAAAAACAGGCGATAGAAACCCGTCACCGGTCCGGGGGCATCGGCCCAGCGCACAAACATGGCCGAGAAACTGAGCGACAGGATGGCCGCCACCAGGGCCAGGTAGGCCAGGCGGTTGGATGGCTGGCTGTTTTGCATGTATGAGTGCCTTTCAGGCGTTGGAATAAGTTTTAACCCATTCGATCAGTTCGAGCAGGGAATGGATCACACCGTCTGCTTCGACCGGGCTTTTCGGGCGCTGTTTCGACCGCCGGGTGAGCCAGATTCCCTGCATGCCAGCGTGGCGTGCGCCCATGACGTCGGCGTCCAGCCGGTCGCCGACCATCGCCACCTGCGGGGCAGGGAATCCCCAGTGGGCCAGGGCCAGCTCGAAAATGTGCGGGTGCGGCTTGCGAACTCCGCAGGCGGCGCTGGTGAGGACAAAATCAAGATACGGTTCGATATTAAACTTTTCAACCAGGTCGAAGACGTCCTGGTTGTCGCCTGCATTGGAGATCATGCCAATGCGCAGGCCGAGCGCCTGCAGGGCTTGCAGGGTGGGCAGGGCGTCCTCCTCCAGTTGCCAGTTGGCCTGCGAGACGGCATAGCGAGCATTAAGCGCGCCGCGCAGGACGCTGGCTGTTACATTCGGGTAGCCTGCCGCTGCAAGCATTTCTTGCAGCACGGCAGTGGTGGAGGTTTCCTGCAGGCTGGCTTCGCGCTGACTGTAGTATTCATCCAGGCGTTGTTCCAACTGGCGATGGAATTGCTGTGGGTCAATATCCAGCCCCTGGCTGAGCAGGTAGTCGGCCACGGCGCGGTCGGCGCGCTCAAGGACAGGCGGCCAGGGCTGCAGGCCGACCATGAGCGTATCTCCCAGGTCAAAGACGACGGCTTTCAAAGGAGGCATCAGTATCCGCGTTGGGGGTCAATACTATTGAACAGTGGCAGGCCGCCGATATAACGTAGCAGGTTTTCTGCAAACAGGTCTGTCGCGCGCTGGTCGTAATGTTTGCTGTTGCCGGAGACATGCGGCGTGATGAGGAGGTTTGGCGCATCCCAGAGCGGGCTTTTGGCGGGTAGGGGTTCTTCGGGGAAGACATCCAGCGCTGCGCCGCCCAGTGCGCCGTTGTGCAGGGCTTTGAGCAGGGCTTGATGATCGACGATCCCGCCTCTCGAGACATCCACCAGGTAAGCGCCGGGTTTGCAGGACTCCAGCGTGGCAGCATTAATCAGGTTGCGGGTTTTCGGGGTAAGCGGGGCGCAGATGATGATGAAATCGCATATTTTGAGCATGGATTTGATGGCCTGCGGCGGGTAAATGCGCTGGGCAAAATCCCCGCCAGGGTCACCCTGTCCCTCCGGGCTGTAGCCGGTGTCGACAGGCTGCATGGCATTTTGTTTGATGGCCAGCACGGTGGCGTTGAAGCCGGTCAGCAGGCGGGCCACCTCGCGGCCAATGCTGCCGTACCCGAGGATGCCAACGGTGGCATCGCGTAATTCCAACGGTCGGAAGCGTTCAAAACGGTCTTTTGGCCATTCCTTTTTGTCCTGAAGTTGCATTGCGTCTGGTAGGTGCCGGGCCAGCGCAAGCATCATCATTAAAATATGTTCGGCCATCTGTGGGGCGGCGGCCCCGCTCAGGGTGGTGACCTGGATGCCCGGCATGTTCAGGGCGGGCTCTTGCAGGAAGCGGTCCAGCCCGGCATAGTGAAACTGGATCCACTTCAGGTTGGGAGCTTGCTCAGGGGACGGGAGCAGGCGGTCGGTGTACAGCACTTCACAGCGTGCCCAGGTGTCGGCTGGAACTTCATCCGCCTTGGCGGCGGCCAGTTGTTGGATGCGAAGGCGCGGTGAAACCCCTTCCAGCTGTTTGAGCTGGGCAGGTTTGAAGGCGTGGCTGACAAGCACATGCACCGGGCCGTCCATCTTATCCGCCGCCTTTCAGATAAATGCCGGTCGGGTCGAGTTCCTCGCGCAGGATGCGTAATTCGTGTTCTGTAACCGCGTCAGTGGTGCGCAGGACGGGGGCGGTCCTGAGCGCCCAGCCTGTGTTTTCGATGGCCATCTCAACCGTTTTGCCGGGATGCAGGGCGGTCAGGGTCAGTTCGCCGGATGCATCCGGTTCCATATAACCAATATCGGTGACTACGCCAATCGGGCCTTTGCCGCGCAGCCCGGCCTTTTCGCGCCCGCCTGCGCCATCCAGGTAGCCTGCCGAGGTCAGGAAGTCCACTTTTTCGGGGAAGCGCCGTTTCTGGTGCGGGGTCATGATGTAGCAGCGATTGGCCCAGGCGGCGATCTCTTGCGCGCCGCCGGAGCCGGGCAGGCGCACTTTAGGTTGCGCGTAGTCGTTGCCGATCAGGGTGGCGTTGATATTGCCAAAACGGTCGATTTGCGCGCCGCCCAGGAAGCCAACATCCACATTTCCACGCTGCAGGTAATTGGTGAAAATATCGTACATGCTGACCACCGATAACGCGCCGCTCACCAGGGTTGGGTCGCCGATCGAGAGCGGCAGGCGGGCCGGTTCTGCGCCAATCACCCCGGCTTCGTAAATCATCACCAGGTTGGGGGCGTGGGTGCGTTTGGCCAGGTTGCAGGCCAGGTTGGGTTGGCCGACGCCTACGAACACCACGTCGCCGTCCCGCAGCAGGCGGGCGGCATTGATAATCATCAGCTCTGCGGGGGAATAGGTTAGTTCGCTCATGGCAACTCCTTTAAAAAGTCCAAAATGATGGCGGAGGTCTGCTCCGGTCGTTCCAGCGGCACGAGGTGCGTGCTCCGCTCCAGGGATTCAATCCGTGCGGTGGGCAGGGAGCGGGTCACCCGCTGAGCGGTTCCCGCAAAAAAGGTATCTGTCTCGGCCCCGCGGAGGATCAACAACGGCGGTTTGAGTTTTGGCAGCTGGCGCCATAATTCCAGATCACGCCAGATGCCGGTGTAATAAATCCGCGCTTCCCATTCCGGGGTGTAACACAGGGTATAGTCCTTTTCCCCGTCAGGGCAGGCAATCGCCTGGACGTAGTTGCGCAGGGCGGTATTGCTCATGTACTTGAAGGTTTCCCTGCGGCGATATCCGTTGAACAGGCGCTCCAGGTCATCAAAGTTGCGGCGTCGGGCGCGGGCCGATGGGATCAGCGGATGCAGCCTGTGGGCCAGTCCCAGCGCACGGACCATGTTCCACAGGATAATAAAATGTGGCGGGAACAGGACCGGGTCGATCAAGACAATCGCCTTAAAGCGTTCCGGTTCCTGCAGCGCGGCCCGCAGGGTGGCGATCCCGCCCATGGAGTGGCCGACCGCAAACATTGGCGGCTGTGCATTCGTGGCATCCAGCAGGTCCTGGGTCAGGGGGCGCCAATCCTGGATGTCTTCGGGCTGGCTGCCCGGCCAGAGCGGGCGTTGCACAAAAGCACGGATGTGGTGATCCTTTTTAAGGCCCTCGAACAACTCAAGATAGCAGCCCGGCGGGTACCCGTTGGCGTGCAGGAAAATTAGTTCCGGCCCTTGCCCGCCGTAATCAATCCAGTGGTTGATCATTAGTATCCACTTCGTTCGCTGGTTTGCGCGAATTTTCTCCCGGCTCAATATTTTCCGTAATTGACTGGCTTGCTTAAATTCTCTGGTACGGCCAGTTCGGCGTGTTTTTCGAGGCCCAGTTTTTGCCAGTATTCTTCGCGGTCTTTTACGCCATAGACCCATTCCTCCAGGTATTCCCTGGTGGCTTCCGGCGATTCACTGATCTTGTCCCAGGCCAGGTAAAAGGCATTGTCACGGTCATAGTATCCTTGCGCGTAACTGGGATGTGCCGCATACGGGACGTGGCAGACCGCCGAGACTATAAAGCCAGGGATGAGGGTGCGGTTGGGGTCAGAGCGGATGACACTTTCGTCGACGATTTCTTCTGCCGTGAGGATGACTTTTTTGGCGGCAAAGGCCACTTCCTTTTGTTCACCAACAATGCCCCATAAATGTGCGTTTCCGTTCGCATCTGCACGCTGGACGTGCACAATGGCGACATCCGGGTTCAGGGCAGGGACGGTGATGACCTCCCGACCGCTGTAGGGGTCCTGTACGCGCTTGATAAGCGGGTTAGCAGCTTCCAGGTCTGTTGCGGCGGTCTGGTTCATCGGCATGAAGGGCAGTCCGGCTGCGCCTGCCTGTAAGCGCGAGATCATGCCAAAGTGGGAATACTCTTCCCACTCCAGTTCACCTTTTTCAATCGCCGTACGGACGATCCGCAGGCTGCCAACGCCGGGATTGCCCATGTAGGAAAAGATCACCTTTTTGGTGCAGCCTGCTGCCACCATCTGGTCGTAAATCAGGTCTGGTGTGGCGCGGGCCAGTGTCAGGTTCTTGCGGCCCTGGCGAATGATTTCGTGCCCGGCGGCAAAGGGGATCAGGTGGGTGAACCCGGCGGCGTAAATGCTGTCGCCATCCTGCACAAATTGGCGAATGGCTTCTTGTAGGGTTACGAGTTTGCTCATCTTGGCTCCATGCTATTTTTTCGCCTGCTTTTTCTGCTCTTCTTTTTCCTTGCGGGCGGCTTCACGTTTGGCTTTGGCTTCACGCTGTTTTTGCATGATATTGCGAATCCCTGCAAAGCGGCCGCTGCTGGCGCGGGGCTGAGCGCCGGTGCGCCAGAGCAGCCAGCCTGCCCCCAGCCCGAAGATTCCCAGGCAGAACAGCGGAATATAGGTACCTGTATCTGCTTCTCGCACAATGGGCGGCGGTTCTAATGTAGGCGTTTGGGCATTGGGGTCGAATGCCAGAACGGTGGCGGCGCCGGCATCCCTGGTTTGCAACGCCTCGATGGCCTGCACAATATACGTTTCGGTGACATGCGGCATGCGTTCCGGGATGTTGCGGGTGGCATCCGAGGCGATGAACAGGATCATCGAAAATAACCCGACCAGGATGAAAAACGTTCCCACCCGCGCGATAAAAGCAGACCGATCAACGGTTTCTTCGCCCATACGGTCTGATTCTACCACTGGCTTTTTCAGGTCTTTGAACAGAAAAACCCCTTCCCGGTTGGATTGGGAAGGGGCTGCTGCAACTCATTTTATTTGATGCGGGTGCGGATCTGTTCGTGCATGTACAGTTGGACGTAATACAGGCCGCCCGCGTTCTTGCCCGATGACCCGGAACCTTTCCAGCCGCCGAAGGGTTGGAAGCCGGGCCATGCGCCCGTGGTGGCGCCCTGCGGACGGTTGGCGTAGGATACACCAGCTTCGATCTTGTCGAAGAACCAATCCACTTCCTCGTCGCTGCCATAGAAGCCGGCCGTCAGGCCATAGTTGACGCTGTTGGCAATCGTCATGGCTTCGTCCAGATTCTTGACCTTGCCAATCGTGGTAATCGGCAGGAACATTTCGTGCTGCCACAGGCGGTGGCTGAACGGGACATCGGTCACAAAGGTCGGCTCACAGAAATAACCCTTGTCGAACATCCCGCCACTCTTGACCTTACCGCCGGTCAGGAATTTACCCGCCTGGCTGAGTTCTTCGTTGAAATCCTTGAAATCCTGGTAAGACGAGGCGTTAATCACCGGGCCCAGGTAGGTGGCGCGGTCGGTGGGGTCGCCGATGACCAGTTTGTCGGTCAGCTCCTTCAGGCGGCCAACCAGGTCGTCATAAACTGGTTCTTCCACAATCACGCGTGAAGCCGCCGAGCATTTTTGACCCTGCAGACCGAACGCAGAACGGACTATGCCAATCGCAGCGCGGTCCAGGTCGGCATGGCGAGAAACGATGGCCGGGTTTTTGCCACCCAGTTCCAGGATGATCGGGCGCACATACTTGCCGTTGGCGAAGTCGCGATAGATCTTCATGCCAACATCAAAGGAGCCGGTGAAGGTCACACCATCGACTTCGGGGCTGTCCACCAACGCCTGACCCATGGTGCGGCCCGGCCCGGTGACAAAATTCACCACGCCATCCGGCAGGCCGGCATCCCGGAAGCAGTCTGCCAGCAGGCGGACAATCCAGGGGGTGTCGGTAGCCGGTTTAATGACGATCGTGTTACCAGCCGCCAGGGCGGCGCCAGAAGGGCCACCCGTCAGGGCGAAGGGGAAATTGTACGGGGAGACGATCAGCCATACGCCATAGGGGCGCAGGATGGAGACATTGCTGGATTCATAGCCGACCAGCGGGTCCTTGCCCATGGGTTTGATAAAGCCGTCATTCGCTTCCACCTGGTCACAGGCATAGTAAATCAGGTCGGCAGTTTCCTGCACGTCCCCCAGGGCTTCCATGCGGTTCTTACCCACTTCCAGGGACATGGCCGCGCCAAGTTCGAAAATGCGCTGTTCGATCAGGCTGGCGGCCTTGCGCAGCAGTTCGATGCGCTTCTGCCAGGGGGTATGGCTCCAGCCGGGGAAGGCTTTGCGGGCGGCTTCCATGGCGGCCTGGGCATGCTTTTCGTTGCCTTTCTGCATGACGGCCAGCACCCAATCCGTATTAATCGGGGAGCGGTCTTCGAATTTTTCGTCGGCCAGAACGTCTTTGCCGTTAATCAACATGGCATATTCGGTGCCGAATTTCGCCTTGACCTTCTGCAGCGCTTCATCATACTTGGTATGAAGTTCTTCTGGCGGGTTGAACATGGTTGCATAGGTCAGTTTGAAGTCAGACATACTCAGAACCTCCTGAAAAGGGGTAAATAGGATGGAATTGCCTGCTTTCGCAGGCCGTGTGACAAAATGAACAATCTAAGTATAGCGTAGGATATGCCGCGAGTCAAAGAAGGAGTGTCCCGACCCAGGGTGATAAACGTCTTAAAAGAAAAAGCCGCCCGGGCAGGCGGCTTGGGACGTGCCGGTTAATTTTCAGCCGGATTCATGCTGGTGTACAGCGCAATCTGGTTGCCGGTTGGGTCCCTGAAAATACCAAACCAGCCCGTGGCCGGGATTTCCATCTTTGGTTGCAGGATGGTTGCGCCGAGCGATTCGGCTTTTTTGAGATCGGCTTCGATGTCGTCGCTGTTGATGTAAATCAGCACATCGCCGGGCTTTACAGAATCCGTGAGCTCGCTGAAGCCCCCGGACGATCCGTGGCCGGCATCCCACATCGTATAGTTCATTTCGGCGAAGACCTGCATCTGCCAGCCGAACAGGTTTTTGTAGAATTCGGCAGCCTTTTGCGGGTCACTGGCGGGGATTTCAATGTGAACAATATTTCTTTTGGTCATGATTTTCTCCTTTGGCGGGGGTAGAGGTGATACATCAATAATTATAGAAAAATTGTTCTATTTAATCAAGCCCCAGATGTGGCCGTTTTTGGTGGGAATTGTCACATTTTCGGGTTTAACAAGTCGTACAGACCCGGTTTTTCCCGCCCTGTTTGGAGAGGTAAAGCTGTTGATCCGCCTTGGTCACCAGCTCCTCCAGATTGGAGGCGCTTTCGAGCCCGGCCACGCCAATGCTGATCGTGATGGTTTCCAGCTCAGGGTGGTATTTTTTCCATGAACTGGTTTCGATCTCGGCGCGGATATTCTCGCACACCCGGCTGGCCTGCGCCTCGGTTGTTTCCAGCATGATCAGCATGAATTCTTCGCCACCGTACCGGCCAATAATATCCACGGATCGTATCCGGTTTTTGAGCCGGTCTGCAATGGCGCGCAAGACTTTGTCGCCGGTGATGTGTGTGAAACGGTCGTTGATACTTTTGAAATTGTCGATATCCAGCATGGCGATGCTGAGCGGGTGGTTAAATCGCCTGGCGCGTTCGTACTCGCGCAGGAGTTGCAGGTCAAGCCAGCGGCGGTTGGCAACCCCGGTCAGGCCGTCTTCGCGGGCCAGTTGTTGGAGCATGGCGGCCTGGGTTTCCAACTGCTTGAGAAGTTTTTCTTTCTGTTCGTCTGACTGGCGCGCAGCATGCAAGGCCTCAGCCAGCTGTGCGCTTTTGCTGCGTTCGCTTTCGGTTTCCTGCTGGGCCTTTTCGATCTCTGTTTTGGCGGTCAGGGCCTGGATACGTTTCTCATTCTCCTGGGCGTTCATGTCTTGCAGGCTGGCGTGGTGATAGGCGCGATAATGCCTGAAGGCCTGCTCATAATCCCCCAGGCGTTCGTGGGTGTGCGCCATCAGCCTGTAGATCTGGCTGACCATCGGCGCACCATCTGTCTCCTGTGCCAGCTTCAGGGCTTTTTCCAGCTGGGGAAGCGCCTGGTCGGGGCATCCCTGTTTGTACAGGTTGTTGGCCAGGGCATACAGGATCTTGATGCAGATGTTCGGATCCTGGAGCTGCTCCATGATTTTGAGCGCCTTGGTAAGCGCTTTGCCGGCGGGTTTGTATTGATCAAAAAGGGTATACACCTGCCCCATGGCCAGCAGGGTCATGCCCATGTCGTGCAGGTTGCCGGTCTGCTCACAAAGTTTCAGGCTTTCTTCAAGGTGTTGTTTTGCCTGTTCAAAATTCCCCAGTTGGGCCTGCATTTGGCCAACGTTTTTTAATAATGTGCTTTCAATGGCGCGGTCCGTGCTTTGTTGTGCCACCGCCAGGCCGCGCTGGTAATATTCCAGCGCCCGGTCTGGCTGCCCCAATTCCTGGAAGAGTTCACCCAGGTTGCTGAGCGGATAGGCCAGGTCTTCAGGCAGGTTGGTTTTTTCGGCGATTTTCAGGCTTTTCAGCAGGTATTCCATCGCTTCGACCGGTTGCTGCAAAGCCTGGTAGACAAGGCCGATATTGTTTAAACTACCGGATTGCCCGGAGAGATCGCCGATTTTTTCGCGAGTTTGCAGGCTGCGCTGGTGGTGATCGAGCGCATTTTTATAGGCCCCAGACTGGTCGTAGAGATGCCCGAGCAGGTTGTCCACCATCGCCAGGCCATACAGGTCATCAATGCTTTGCATGACTGCCCGCGCCTGGAAGACCTTTTCAACCACATCCTTGCTCTCTCCCAGGATGAACTGGCACAGGCTGGTTAGATACAGGCCATGCGCCAGGCCATACTGGTAGTCCAGCCTGGCGGCCAGTTCGCTGGATTCTGTGCATAAAGCCAGCGCCTGGCGCGTGTCGATATGGCGCATGGCAAAGGCCTGCTGATTTAGGTCGTCGACTTTCTTTTCACTGGCTCTCATGATCAAACCTTGTTTGCCTGATCGGCAAACATCTGTTGATTGTAAGCAAATCCGCCCAAGGTTTCAAAACATTTGCATAACCAAAACCCTGCCTTGTTCCGGCAGGGTTTAGAAGATTATTCAAACAATGAATTCCTGATGCGGGCGTTCTGAGCGGGTTGTGGGTGTGCCTGCATGAAATCATCATGCTGGCCAAGCAAGCGGAAGAGCAGCCCCTGGATGCCTTTGCCCATTTCCCGCCCGCCCTGGGATGCGTGGCAATGGCTGGCGAGCATTTTCTTTTCGCGCATGGTGCTGTAGTCGATCCTGACGTGCGTGGGGAAGTCCACTTCGGCCAGCGAGGCCAGGTCAATATCCTTGTTGCGACCCCATTTGGACGGGTCCCCGCCTAACAGGCGGATGGTACGCACCACCAAGCGCAGGAACCCACGCGGGAAGGTGTGGAAATACAGGAAAGCGGGAGAGAATGCCTTCCCCAACTCCGGGGCAAAATCGGCCTCGCCCGCCTGGTTGAAGGCCAGCACCGTGGCATTGTGGATATGGATATGATCCGGGTGGCGATAACCGCCGATGGGGTCAAAGGTGATCACCACATCGGGCTTTACGCTTCGAATCACCTGGACAACTTTTTTTGCCACCTCTTCCACCGGGTGGGCCACCTGGGCATCCGGATGTTCGTTTTCGGGGCTGCCTGGCATGCCTGAGTCGCGGTAGCCAAGGAAGAAGACCTCTTTCAAGCCCAGGTGCCCGGCGGCGCAGCGCAGTTCGCTCTCGCGCATTTCCGCCACGCTCTTGAAACCCTGCATGAATTCGGCATCGGCTGAGCCGACCTCGCCGCGGGTGGCGCAGGCCAGATAGACATGATGTCCCTGTTTTGCATACAGCGCCAGCGTCCCCCCCATGCCAAACGATTCATCGTCCGGGTGGGCCAGCACGGCTAAAATGGTTTTGGTTTGGGTCATACCGCTCCTGTAACAATAAAAAAGTCGCCTGGCGCATTTTTACCAGACAGCGAATTATAGTCCAATTGTTGCCGAAAACCCTGGCCTGCTTTATCATCGGGATATGACCAAACTTATCGCCATTTATATTTACCCGCAGGTGGAAGTGCTGGATTTTGCCGGGCCGTTCGAGGTCTTCAACACGGCCAGCCGCATGCACCAGCGCCTGACCCCGGGAGCTTCAGCATTGTTTGAGGTCCGATTAATCGGCGAAACCGCCTCCCTGGTGCCTGCCCGTTATGGGTTTGTCGTCCAGCCCCATGCCGGCCTGGCGGGCTGCCCCCAGCCGGATGTGCTGGTCATCCCGGGCGGAATCCACACGCATGAGATGGAAAAACCGCAGGTCATCCAGTGGATTGCCCGGATGGCTCAACAGGCGGAGATCACCGCTTCAGTATGTACCGGGGCTTTCCTGCTGGCACAGGCCGGGCTGCTGGCAGGGCAGGCCGTGACCACACACTGGGAGGACATCCCTGACCTGAGGCAAATGTTCCCGAAACTGGACGTGCGCGAGAACACGCCCTGGGTGGATAATGGCCGGGTGGTTTGCTCGGCAGGCATTTCAGCCGGGATTGAGATGAGCCTGCACCTGGTGGCAAAACTGGCTGGACACGAACTTGCCCTGCGCACCGCCCGCCAGATGGAATATGAATGGCGCTATGCGGAACTTTCAAAGGAGATGGAATGAAATTTGAGACACTGGCAATTCACGCCGGACAGGAACCGGACCCGATCACCGGGGCGGTGATGACGCCCATTTACCAGACCAGCACGTACATGCAGGACGGGGTGGGTAAACCGCGCAACGGGTATGAATATTCGCGCACCCAAAACCCGACCCGCAAAGCCCTGCAGGATTGCCTGGCCGGACTGGAAGGAGGTGCCTGGGGGCTGGCTTTTGCCTCGGGCCTGGCGGCCACCAACACGGTCATCCAGATGCTGGCCTCGGGCGACCATGTGCTGGCGGGGAATGATGTCTATGGCGGCACGTTCAGGCAGTTTGATAAAGTGCACCGTCGTTTTGGCCTGGAGTTCAGCTATGTGGATACCACCGATCCGGAGAACGTGATCGAGGCGCTGCAACCGAACACAAAAATGGTCTGGCTGGAGACGCCGACCAACCCGTTGCTCAGCGTCACGGATATCCGCGCGGTGGCAGAGGCGCTTAACCTTCACCCCAATAAACCACTGCTGGTGGTGGATAACACCTTCGCCACGCCCTACCTGCAGCGTCCGCTGGAATTGGGCGCAGACCTGGTGGTGCATTCCATGACCAAGTACCTGGGCGGCCACTCGGATGTGGTTGGCGGGGCGGTGGTGGGCCGGGATGCCACCCTGGGCGAAAAACTGGCCTTCCTGCAAAATGCCTCCGGGGCGGTGCCCGGCCCGCAGGATTGCTTCCTGTTGTTGCGCGGCATCAAGACCCTGCATGTGCGCATGGACCGCCATGCCGAATCAGCGCTTAATATTGCCGGCTGGCTGGAAGGCCACCCGAAAGTGGAGAAGGTGATCTACCCCTATTTGCCCAGCCACCCACAGCATGGGATTGCGCGCGTGCAGATGAAAAATGGCGGCGGGATGATCTCGTTCATCATGAAAGGCGGCCGTGAGGCTGCTGTGAAAGTGGCCGAAGGGACAAGAATTTTTGCCCTGGCCGAGTCGCTGGGTGGCGTCGAGTCGCTCATCGAGGTCCCGGCAGCCATGACGCATCTATCCACAGTGGGCTCCCAATTGGAGGTGCCGCCCAGCCTGGTGCGCATCTCGGTGGGTATTGAACACGTGGATGACCTGCTGGCAGATCTCGAGCAGGCGCTTGCAATAGCATAAATGTTGTTCAGGAAAAGACGCCCTGAAAAGCGTCTTTTCTTTTTAATGTAGCCTCGGGTGGGTGGTTTTTGTCAGGGTACGATATATTTTTGATTGTCCGGAGTCAGAACCAGTGGGAAAGAATCTACTTGACCAGCAGGCGGTATTCTCGGGCCAAACCGGCAGGAATCTGGATGATATCCGGCGGCTGTACACAGCCTATTTGGCGGCGGAGAACATGCTAGGATAAAGAACCCATCCCAGGATGAGTTTTGCTTTGATTTGCAGAAGGGTGGCAACATGCTGCATCGTATCGCCTGTATCGATCAAGATGTTCCATTTTCAGGATTATTTATAAGTGGAGTTGATAATTGGCTGGCTGTCTCAGGTTCTAAGGAATAATTAAGATTTTTTGGATAGTTATTGCCCTATAATGGATTCGGGGAAATGATTTTTTTGATCCCAACCCACGTACTGGGTATGCAGGAGTAAAATGAATAAACCAACGATTCGTCATTTCCAACCTGATGGATTTTCCAGGTACATCCAGCTAAGAAAAATAAAGATGTCTGAAAAAAATCAGCATGGAGCCAGCAAGCTCCTCAAAATAGATGTTATCCACCATACCATCCTGAGCATGAATATTCGCCAGGCACATAAAACCAGCCAGCTTGCTGAAGAAGACGCCCTTCTGGAAGAATTCAATGGCAATGACAGTCTGGGCGGGTAGTCGTGAACAAGGACAGGCTATCGGGCAGTGTAATCCTTCCGGCTGTAAAAAGTTACACCCATGACAATCCTCATGCGCATTGAACGCGACTCTCTCGGTGAAGTTCGCGTTCCGGCCAATGCCCTGTATGGCGCACAGACGCAACGTGCCATCGAGAACTTTCCGATATCCGGGTTAAAACCGCGCCCGGCATTCATCTGGTCGATGGGGATGATCAAGCGGGCCGCGGCGGAAGTCAACCTGGAACTGGGGCTGCTTGCCCCCAACATGGCGCGAGCCATCATCCAGGCTGCGCAGGAAGTCATTGACGGACATTGGAATGCCCAATTTGTGATTGATCCATTCCAGGCCGGCGCAGGCACCAGCCATCACATGAACGTCAACGAGGTGATTGCCAATCGCGCCACCATAATTCTGGGTGGAAAGCTGGGGGAATATCTGGTTCATCCCAATGATCACGTTAATCTGGCCCAATCCACCAACGACACCATCCCCACCGCCATTCGCCTGGGCTGTTTGTGGCGCTTGGATGAACTGCTGTTGAAACTCGAAAAACTGTCTGCGGCGCTCCATGCCAAATCTGGTGAATTTGCGAACATCCTTAAATCAGGGCGGACCCATTTGCAGGATGCCGTTCCACTGCGATTGGGGCAGGAATTTGGCGCGTATGCGAAAGCCGTTGAGCTGGATGCAGAGAGAATCCG
Source organism: Anaerolineales bacterium (assembly GCA_024710905.1). GTDB lineage: Bacteria > Chloroflexota > Anaerolineae > Anaerolineales > Villigracilaceae > JANJTV01. Next base: position 44,809 of record JANJTV010000108.1, read on the forward strand.
CTACGCTGCGGAGGGCTTGAAACGGCTGGGAATTGGCGGAACAGCTGTGGGTACGGGGTTGAATGCGCACCCCGAATACCGGCATCGGATGGTTACCAGGCTTTCAACGCTGACCGGATTCCACCTGGCTGAATCCGATAATCTGTTCGAGTCGATGCAGTCGATGGCGGATCCAGTGGCTTTTTCTGCGTCCCTCCGCACCCTGGCCCTGACCCTGGTGCGCATTGCCAACGATTTTCGCCTGTTGAGTTCAGGGCCGGCCACCGGGCTGGACGAGATCCGCCTGCCCGCGGTGCAACCCGGCTCCAGTATCATGCCGGGAAAGGTCAACCCCGTCATGGCAGAGATGCTCAATATGGCGATGTTCCAGCTGGTTGGCTACGATACGACTGTGGCGCTGGCGGCTCAAGCCGGGCAACTCGAACTGAACGTCATGATGCCCATCATCGCACACAACCTTTTTGAGATGATGCACATCACAATTGCCGCAGTAGGGGTCTTTACTGACCGGGCCGTGACCGGACTCTCTGCAAACAAAGACAGGGCGGAAGCCTGGCTGGCCCATAATCCGATTGTGGTCACCGCTCTGAATCCACTGATTGGTTACCGCCAGGGCGCTGAGCTGGCGCAGGAGGCCGTTACGCGCGGCATGACGATCCGGGACCTGGCGGTGGAAAAGGCAAAGGCCGGTCTGTTAAAGTTTGTGGATGGGCGTTTGATCACTGTTCAGGAAATAGAGACTGCCCTGGATCAGGCCATGCAACCCGGCGGGGGGCTGTAGTTTTATGGTTGCCAAATTCCAGTTGATCCTTTCAGTTTCGTTTTCTTGCACCTGTATAGGCCCGGGCAAAGAACGCTGGGCGGCGTCGAGTCGCTCATCGAGGTCCCGGCAGCCATGACGCACTTATCCACGGTGGGCTCCCAGTTGGAAGTGCCGCCCAGCCTGGTGCGCATCTCGGTGGGCATTGAGCATGTGGATGACCTGCTGGCAGATCTCGCGCAGGCGCTGGCATCGGCATAACGAAAGCAACTGGTAGAGACGCAGGACTTGCGTCTCTACTTTTTAATGTATCCCATGCAGGTTGTGGCTATAATTTATTATCCCGTTGTCCAAACCCCCACCCTAAGGATGAAAAATGTCCCTGATCAAACGAATTGCTGATGCGTTCCGTTGGTTTGCCCTGTTCGTGTTTTTGCACGCCTGCACCTTCCCGGCGACAGCCTCCGATACGCTGCAGGTATATGTGGCCCGTCCCGGGGATGGGGATGTGATTGCGCTGGGCGAGCGGTTTAATCTGCTGGCGAATGGCGTCTCCACGGCCGGGGA
>JANJTV010000048.1 GCA_024710905.1 Anaerolineales bacterium
GACGGAAGGTTCTTCCACCGCCATCGGGACGAGTACATCGCGGCCATTAATCATAAAGTTCAGGCCGATGCCCAGTGGCAGGCTGTGCAGGCCAATAACGTTCTCAATCATGTGGTCGGCAGCCTCGGGGGTGAGCCCACCTGTCGTCCACGGGGAAAGGTCTTCGGGAGTCAGCTCCGCGTTGGAGGCGGTTTGGGCTAGGCGCTCTGCCAGGGACTTGTTATAAAAGCCAGGGATGCGGGAAGATCTCATTTTTCCACTTTCCAAAAGTTGATAGTTGGATTTTACGGGCCGCGTCTGGCAAAAGCTATCAGGTTCAGATGTGGGTTAAAATGAAGCCGAGGAGTATGCGTTCATGATTCCTGGTTTGGACGGCTTGCGGGCGATTGCGTTTTTGCTGGTGTATTTCTTCCATGTCAATTTTTTGCATATTGGCTGGGTGGGGGTGCAGTTGTTTTTTGTGCTTTCGGGTTTCCTGATTACTGGCATCCTGATGCGGATGAAGGAAGACTTTTCATTGCGAGAGTACCTGGGGAAGTTTTACGGACGGCGGTTTTTACGGATCTTCCCATTGTATTATTTTTACCTGCTGGCAATGGCCGGGCTGGTGTGGGTCCTGTTGCAGTGGCAGGTGTACCCTGGCCGGATGCAAGAGTACCTGAACCAATTGCCGTTTGCCCTGGCCTATGTGTATAACTTTTTTTATGCCAGTGCCCTGTTCAAGGATTCGTTTTTCGTCTCGCATTTTTGGTCGCTTTCCACAGAGGAGCAATTTTATATTTTTTGGCCGCTATTGATTTTTTTTGTGCCGAAAAAGTATTACGGCAGGTTGTTCATTGGGGCCATCCTGCTGGCACCGATGATTCGTCTGGGCCTTTCTGTGCTGTATAACCGTTACTGGTTCGACTGGCTGAGTACGGATGTGGGCGCCAGCATTTATGTGCTGCCGTTCTCAAGCATTGATGCCTTCGCGCTGGGGGCATTGATTTCGCTGTGGAAGATTCCCCATGCGCGCCTGCAACTGGCAATCCTGGCAGTGGCCATCCCTGTGATCGGGTATGGCAGCCAGTACCTGACCAGCGGGGTGGTGGAATACCCGACCGCGCTGGGTTTTGTTTTCCCGCTGGCGAACGGGCTCAAGCAGGTCTGGGGGTACAGCCTGTTGAATTATTTCTTCGCCGTGCTGATTTCGGCGGTGGTTCATGACGGCCTGTTCGTCCGTTTCCTGGAACAACGTTGGTTGGCTTTCCTGGGGCGCATTTCTTATGGCTTGTACGTTTATCACTATGCCGTAATCTTTTTCTTCATGCGCATGCAGGATGTCTTCCCGCTGACCTATGACCAGGCACTCTGGCTGGCGCTGTTCTGTGCCCTGCCGGTCACCATCCTGCTGGCCTATCTCTCGTACCGCTTCCTTGAAAAGCCATTATTGGATTTGAAAGACCGATTCTTTGCTGTACAACGATAAAAGCCAGGTCTGGCTTGCCCCGGTCTGTACTTGTAGGATAGAATCAATTCGAAGGAAACACAACTCATGCTGCTGACCCGTCAACAATTGGAAGAACGCCTGATCGCCCTGCACCAGGCCAGTTTGCAATTGGTGGATGATATTTCGCTGGAGACACTGCTGGAGCGCATTGCTTCGGTGGCCTGCGACCAGGCCGATGCCCGGTTCGCCGCGCTGGGTGTGCTGGGAGAAGACGGCAGCCTGAAGCAGTTCATTGCGGTGGGCATGACCAATGAAGAGATTGAGCGCATCCCACACCCGCCGGTCGGGCGCGGCCTGCTCGGCGCATTAATGAATAGCGAGCACTCTATTCGCCTGCCGGTCATCCAGCGCGATTCGCGCAGTGTGGGCTTCCCGGAAAACCATCCACGCATGCGTTCCTTCCTCGGCGTACCAATCCGTTATGGGGAGAAGCAGTTGGGCCAGTTATACCTGACCGAGAAAATCGATGCGGCAGAATTTACTGCAGATGACGAGAGCATCATTGAAATGCTGGCCACCTATGCGGCGGTTGCCATTCATAATGCCCGCCTCTATGAAGGCCTGCGTGAACGTGACCGCGCCTTGACGCGCCGCAACCAGGACCTGGCCCTGTTGAACAATGTGGCCGAGGTGCTGACCTCTTCGCTTGAACTTGAGCAGATCCTGCACAAAACCCTAACTGAGGTGATGAACTACCTGAAGGTTGAGGCCGGGGAAATCTTCCTGTTGGATGCCGACGGCAAGACCCTGCGCATGGTGCTGCATCGCGGCGAGGCTGCTGAAGCCTTCTGGACGCGCAACCGCTTTAAGATTGGCGAGGGGTTGGTCGGATTGGTAGCCGAAAAATGCGAGCCGATTTTCAGTACTGATCTTTCCAGTGATGGCCGTTACATGCGTGATGCCGTGGTAAAAGCCGGCTTCCAGCAAATGGCCTGCTTCCCGTTGACATCTGGCGGGCAAATGGTGGGTGTGCTGGGAGCCGTTACCCGAAGCCGCGATCCGCTTCACCCGCATGATGTACAGCTCATTACAGCCCTGGGGGGTTGGGCCGGGCTTGCAATTGAGAATGCCCGCCTGCACAATGATGCCCGCCGATTGGCTATCCTGGAAGAGCGTGACCGCATTGGCATGGACCTGCACGATGGCATTATCCAATCCATTTATGGCGCCGGGCTGGTGCTTGAAAATGCCCGCATGTTGGTGAATGAAGATCCTGCCCGCGCGGAGGAACGCATCAGGCAGGCGATTGATGGCTTGAACAATACCATCCGCGACCTGCGGACATATATCCTCGACCTGCGCCCGCGCCAGTTGGGAAACGAAAACCTGCTGGACGGCCTGCGCCGCCTGGTGACCGAATTCCGGGCCAATACGCTGGCCGAAGCCAACCTGACCGGAAACGCCGCCGACCTGGCTGACTTGCCGCAATCCCATTCGCTAGCCTTGTTCCACATCTGCCAGGAGGCCCTGGCCAATGCAGCCAAACATGCTTCCGCCAAGCGGGTGGATGTGGCGGTCTGGTGTACGGCGGAGAGGGCCATGCTTGAAGTCCGCGACAACGGCAAAGGCTTTGATACTGAAAAAGCCAGTAAAACCCTTGGCCATGGCATGTCCAATATTCACACCCGCGCCCAACAGGTGGGTGGCGATGTGGAGATCAGCTCGGTCATTGGGGAAGGCACATCCATCCTAGTCTGGGTTCCGCTTAACGATTTGCATTAATCCCCTGTTAATCTCCAATCTTAAAAAAACGAATCGTTTGGATTCATGTTTCACGGGCCGCTTTGCATTCATGAAAGGTGCTTCGGTTTCTTAAGGTTTATATGGCAAAAAGCCCCTTTTTTAGGACATACCCCCCATATCTGGGGGTATGTTTTGCAATGGAAACCCGTCGTGGCTGAAACAAGTGTTCTGTGTAAAAAAATAATACCATCCGACTCCATATTGATTCTTTAAGGTTGTCAAATCTTAAAAAACGACAAGTTTTTAAGGAAGCGTAGGGTTATAGTGTGGCAACGCGCCCGGCTTTCTGCTAGAATGGGCGTTGCCGATCGGGATAACTGCCCAGAAAATCCCCGGCCCCAAAAACTGCAAGGCACTTCAAGTAAATACTGGTGGAGCTCCCCTCTGCGCAACACGGCAGAGGGCTTGGTTCCCTATACCCTTCAACGCTGGAGACTGCACATGAACTCACAACAAGCATGGCATTCGGTGCTCGGACAACTGCAAATGGAAATGCCCAGGGCAGCGTTTGATACCTGGGTGCGCGACACCCTGTTGATCCGTTGTGAGGAAGGTGTTGCCGTGGTGGGTGTTCGCAATGCCTATGCCCGCGACTGGCTTGAGAACCGCCTTGCCAGCACTGTCAGCCGCCTGCTTGCGGGCTTGATGAACCAGCCGATTGAAACACGTTTTGTCGTCTCAAATGGGCATGATGGCGGGGAAGACGTGGCTGAGGAGATCGAGCCAGAGACTGACTCTCCTGCAGCGGATACCGTTGCGGCGCGCAATGCCACCCTGAACCCGCGCTACACCTTTGAAAATTTCGTGGTCGGTGCCAACAACCGCTTGGCGCATGCCGCCGCCCAGGCCGTGGCCGAACGGCCTGCCCGTGCCTACAACCCGCTCTTCCTGTACGGTGGCGTCGGGCTGGGGAAAACCCACCTGCTGCATGCCATTGGCAATTCCTGCCATGCACGCGGGTTGCAGGTCCTGTACGTCTCCAGTGAAGAATTTACCAATGACATGATTAATGCCATTCGTTCGCATACCACCCAGGCATTCCGGGAAAAATACCGAACGATTGATGTCTTGCTAATTGATGACATCCAGTTCATTGCCGGGAAAGAATCCACCCAGGAAGAGTTCTTCCATACCTTTAACACCCTGCACAGCCAGGATAAGCAGATTATTGTTTCGTCAGACCGCCCTCCCAAGGCACTGGTCACACTGGAGGAACGCCTGCGCTCCCGTTTCGAGTGGGGCCTGACCGCCGACATCCAAAGCCCGGACCTGGAAACCCGCCTGGCCATCCTGCGCGCCAAAGCGGAGCGCACTGGCCGCAAAGTGCCGGATGAAGTACTGGAAACCATTGCCCGTCGTGTGCAGTCCAACATCCGCGAACTGGAAGGCGCCCTCAACCGCATTGTAGCCTTTGCCGACCTGAGCGGTTCCCCGCTGACCACCCGCCTGGTGGAGACTGCCCTTTCTGACCTGTTGCCCCAGGCTCGCAGCCTGCCATACAGCAAAGTGGTGGATATTGTGGCCCGCGCCTTTAACCTGAGCACAGACCGTCTGCTGGGCCGCGATCGTTCGCGCGATGTGGCCCTGCCGCGTCAGGTGGCCATGTACCTGTTGCGCGAGGAGGCCAACGCTTCCCTGCCGCAAATTGGCGAAGCGCTAGGTGGGCGCGATCACACCACGGTGATGTACGCAATCGAGAAGGTCTCCGACTTGCTGGAACGGGATGACCGCCTGCGCCACCGCGTTGTCCAAATTCGCCAGCAGTTATACGGCAGCGTGGCTCCCGGCATGGATTAATCCATTCCCTGAATACAGCAACAGGCCCGTTAGGGCTTGTTGTTTTTTTAATACAATGCAGCCGGGCCAGGCCTGTTAAGCCCATTTCGTTCTTCACCAAACAGCACAATTTGTGATATTCTTTTAACATTCGCCACGGAGAATGCGCTTATGTTCCAGGATAATCCCTACGCCCTTGCGGCAGTAATCGCCAGCCTGATTGCCTTTGCCCTGACAGGGGTTTCCATTGGCCGCCGGAATTCCTCCGGGGCAAAATCCCTGACAGCAATGATGTTTGCGGTGGGTTTTTGGGCCGCTATGTATGCCCTCGAGATGGCTGTGTCCGACCCGCAGGCACAGGTCTTCTGGTCCAAGATGCAGTATTTCGGCATTACCACCGTGCCAGTGTTCTGGATCATTTTTGCTCTGCGCTTCAACAATCCTTCGACAAAACTGACCATTCCCCAGGTCATTGTCTTGTTCCTTTTGCCACTGCTGACCATTACGCTGGTTTGGACGAACGAAGCGCATCGCCTGATCTGGCCTTCCACGGTCCAGGTGCTGGTTGGCAATGCCCTGATTACCGATTACAGCCACGGTTCCATGTTCTGGGTGCACTCCGGGTATTCCTATGTCCTTTTGCTGGCCGGGACGATTGCATTGGTGCGCCGGGCGATTGCTGAAAAAAGCCTGTACCGCAACCAGATTGCGCTGGTGGTGATTGGTGCGCTGATTATGTGGATTGTCAACCTGGGCTATCTGTTGGGCTTGAGTCCCTTCCCGGCCCTGGATGTCACCCCGTTTGCCTTCATCATTTCAGGTTTCATTTTTATCTTTGCCTTCACCCGCTACAATATGCTGGCAATCGTGTCCCTTGACCCGGGTCTTATCCTGGACGGGTTGACTGACGGCATTATGGTGCTGGATCCCGATCACAATGTTTTATTCTTCAATCCTTCGTTCCGGTTCATTACTGGCATTTCAGACCTGGCCATTGGCCGCAAGGTATTTGATGTACTGCCCACCTGGCTAACGATCAACCCGCAGTTCCTTGAGATTAACGCTGGTAAACGGGAGATGACCGCTCGGCCCGAGAAGGCCACCACCGAATTATTTGAAATCCAGATTGTGCCCCTGCTTGACGAACGAGAGCAACTCAAGGGGCGCATCCTGGCGCTGCGTGATGTCTCCGGCAGGCAGGGCAGTGACTTACCCATGCGAACAGATGGTTTTGGCGTATTGATGATGGCCATGGATTCTAAGACCGGCGCGATCATGGATGCCAATTCCTCCCTGATGGCCTACAGTGGCCTGCGCCTCGACCAGTTGGTGGGCAAAACCCCCCTGCAAGTAGGCCTGTGGAGCATCCCTGAGCGGGTACAGTTCCTGAATGCTTACAACAAGGAGGGCGGGAGACTGGCGGGCCACCCGATGAGTGTCAGCACCCGCTTTGGTGACCAGCAGCCCTGCACGGTGTACGCCTCCAAAATGCAAATCGGCCGCAACGAGGCCATCATTTGGGCGGCCATGCTTGGGGAAAAAGAAGAAACTCCCGCAGTGTAGCGGGAGTTTTAATGTCAGTAAACGCCATCGGGATAGAGGCTTACCCGGCTGGCCGGGCGTTGACCATACGTTCGAGCATTTCGTACTCTTCCAGGCAATCCGGGCAGACATCCAGGTGGATGCGTACATTGGCCATTTCGGTTGAGATGTCCTCGCCGCGCGTAGCCCGCTCCTGGTACTCGTCCAGCAATCGGTAAACATGGTCGCAATCCAGGCAGTCGCGCTCCAACTGGGCAGTCATGTCCAGCGCGGCCACCGCCAACTGTTCTGTGGGAACAGTGCGCGGGCGGTGGAATCTTGAAAGCAGGGCGTTGAGCAGGTTTCTCATCATTCTTTAATCTTGATGTACGATGTTGGCCGGTTCTTACCTTTGGGCGAACATTTCAAGGGCTTCGAGGGCGGTCAGGCCTTCGCGGGTCAGGCGGGTTTTCACCCGCACGCGCGCGTCGTGCAATAATTTATACATGGCGTTGCGGTTGGTGTTCATGCGCCTGGCGACCTCGTCAATCGGCTGGCCGCGCACGGCAATTTCGATGATCGCCTGGCGCTGTTTGGGGGTCAGTTCCTCGGCAATGATGCGCCGCACGCGCCCAAGCATGTCGTCATTTTCCACCTGTTTTTCGGGCGTATCGGCGGGGTCAATCGTCAGGTCGGGCCGGGCCGGGCTCTCGTCATCGCCGTCCACCAGTTCATCCAGCGAGGCGTTTTGCCAGCGTTTACGGCGCAGTTCGCTCAATGCCACTCGTACGGCAATTTTTTGTACCCAGGTGGTGAACTGGCTGCGGCCTTCAAACTCGTTTTTGTGATCCAGCACGCGCAGCAGGCTCTCCTGAATGGTTTCCTCGACCAGCGCGGGCAGGCGCGGGTCACCCGGGCTGAGATACGGCGAAAGGGCATAGGGCAGGCTGCGGGTGAGCACGCCCCGCAGATCCTCCAGCGCGGAATCATACTCCGGGCCGGGGGTGGCCAGTGCGGCAAGCCATTCCTCGTTGCTGCGAATCTTCATCCTGTGCATTATACGTGAAAGCGGGTAAGGTTTATTGACTGAGTTGCATCAGAGGCATATGCTGTGGCAGATTTTACTTTTTGCGTTGGCGTTTCTGACGGCCTGCGCTGGCCCCCAGGCAGGCTCACCCCTGCGGGATGCCCGTTATTTGGACCTTGGCCTGGCCCCGGAGATTTCGGGCGAGACCTGGCTGAATACGCCCGGGCCGCTGCGCCTGGCTGACCTGCGCGGCAGGGTGGTGTTGCTTGAAATGTGGACGTTTGGATGAATAAACTGTAAGAATGTACTCCCCTCGTTGAGGGGTTGGCACGAGCAGTACACAGGGCAAGGGCTGGTGATTATTGGCAACCACTACCCTGAATTTTCTTACGAAGAAGACCTGGGCAACCTGGAACAGGCGGTTGCCGACCTGGGCATCCCTTACGCGGTTGTCCAGGACAATGACGGGCTAAACTGGCGGGCGTATCAGAACCGCTACTGGCCCACCCTCTACCTGATTGACAAGTTTGGCCATCTTCGTTACATTCATGTTGGCGAAGGCCGCTACCCTGAAACCGAGCACGCCATCCGCGTTTTACTGGACGAACAATACCCTTAATACAATTGGAGCCAAACCATGCCGAACACTTACAAAATCCCCGCCATTCCTTCGTCTGAAATCACCCCCAGGGAAACCTACCTTTCTCGCCGCGATTTTATGAAGGCTGCCGGGGTGTTGGGCGCAACGGCCCTGTTGGCCGCCTGTGGGGTTGCGCCGGAGGCGGCAGGTGAACCCGCAGTGGATGTTGAAAGCGGCCTGACTGACGAGCTGGGTGACCCGGCCAACACTTACGAAGACATCACCAATTACAACAATTATTACGAGTTCACCATCGACAAACAGGGTGTGGCCGGGCTAGCCGAGAACTTCAAGAGCACGCCCTGGGCGGTGGAAGTGGGCGGGCTGGTGCGCACCCCGAAAACCTTCGGGCTGGAAGACCTGCTGAACTTCCCGCACGAGGAGCGTATTTACCGCTTGCGCTGCGTTGAGGCCTGGAGCATGGTCATCCCGTGGCAGGGGTTCGAGCTGCGCCACCTGCTGGAGGCCGTCGAGCCAATGGCCAGCGCCAAATATGTACGCTTTGAAACCGTCTACCGCCCGGAGGAAATGCCCGGCCTGAACGCCCCGTATTACCCCTGGCCGTATAGCGAGGGCCTGCGCCTGGACGAGGCCCTGCACCCGCTGACTATCCTGGCCACTGGCCTGTACGGCCAGGCCATGCCGAACCAGAACGGCGCGCCGATCCGCCTGGTGGTGCCGTGGAAGTACGGTTTCAAATCGATTAAATCCATTGTCAAAATTGAACTGACCGAGGAAGAACCGGCCACACTGTGGTCAGCCATTGCGCCCAACGAATATGGCTTTTACGCCAACGTGAACCCGCAGGTCGATCACCCGCGCTGGTCGCAGGCCACCGAACGTCGGATTGGTGAGTTCAGCCGCCGCGAAACATTGATGTTTAACGGCTATGCCGAGCAGGTGGCCGGGTTATACGACGGCATGGACCTAGCGAAGTACTACTAGATGAACGGAGATAATCGGGGATAACTGCAAAAGTACTGCTTCATATCACAGGAACCTCCTGCACACGAACGGCGTCTGTATGACAACGCCGTTCGTTTCTTTTCAAAGGAGGAAAAGATGAACACCCACCGAATACCCCTGTTGTCCCTGTTCCTGCTGGCGGTTTTGCTGTCCGCCTGCGCCCCTGCAGCAAGCGTCCCCGCCGAGGCGCCCATGGTGGAAGTCTATGCCGAGCCGATGTCGCTTGACGCGCCTGCTGTGGAAGAGGCCGGGAAGGCTTTTTCCGGTGATGCTGTTGCGCAGGGTGTGGTCGCCGAAGGCGAAACCGCCCCCGGCTCGCCGGGCATTGCCCAGATTGCCGACACGTATCGCGACGCGCGCATGATCATCAAGAACGCTGAGCTCCAGTTGTTGGTGGAGGATACCGACGTGGCCCTCGACCGCACCACCCAGGTGGCGGATGACCTAGGCGGGTACATCATCAGTTCACGTATCTGGTACCAGTCTTATTATGGTGAAAACTACAAATACGCCACCCTGACGCTCGGCATCCCGGCGGAAGCCTTCGAAACCAGCATGCGCCGCCTGCGCGGGCTGGCCGTCCGCGTGCTGGATGAAAACGCCAGCGGGCAGGATGTGACCGACCAGTTTGTTGACCTCCAATCCCAGCTGGATAACCTTCTAGCCACCCGTGAGCGTGTTCGCGGTTTCCTAGACCAGGCCACCACCGTGGAGGAAGCCCTGCGCGTCAACCAGCAGCTCTCCGAACTGGAGCGCCAGATCGAAGAGATACAGGGCCGTATGAACTACCTTCAGGATCGCTCGGCCTTCTCGACCATCACAGTCACCATCAGCCCCGAATTGCCGGAAATTGAACCCGCTCCCCAGCCTGACGAGTGGAGCCTGGGACAGGTTTTCGATGATGCCTTTGAAACGCTGACCGAAGCCTATCGTGCCCTGGCCAGCCTGTTCATCTGGCTGCTGGTTGTGGTGGTGCCGGTAGTTGGGCCATTCGCGTTGCTGCTGTGGGGTCTGTGGAAGCTGGCCTTTGGCCGCAAGGCAAACAAACCGGTTGAGCCAAAAAGTGAATAAACCGGGTTAACAAAAAAGCGGCGAGAGTTTTCTCTCGCCGCTTTTTGCTTATAGTCTTAACCGATGTAGTTCTATTGGCTCGTCGAAGCCTTTGACCTTCTCGCGGAACTGGACAAAGTTTACCCGGCTGCCAGCCAGCCAGGACTGCACTTCCACATCCTTGAAGACCTCCTCGCTGAAGATGACTTCACCGCCGTCCGAAAGGCCGGGCAGACGGGCGGTCAGGTTCACGGTCGAGCCAAAATAATCCAGCTTTTCGTTGAGCGTCACGGCGATGCACGGGCCGCTGTGAACGCCTACTTTTAGGTATAGCTCCGGCGAGCCGCCAATGGCATCCAGGGCACGATGGGAGGCCTGGGTGGCCCGCAGGGCATCTACTGGCTGGCGGAAGACAGCCATTACCGCGTCGCCGATGGTTTTCACGATGGCGCCGTTGTGCATGGCGATGGCCTGCTCTAGGATGTCGAAATGCTGGCGCACGCGCCCAAAGGCCGGGCCGTCCCCGATCTGGCGGTACATGCGGGTCGAGTCGCGCAGGTCGGTAAACATCAGCGTGACGTTGCCCACTGATATCTCCTCCCCGGCGCGCAGGGCTTCGCGCGAGAACAGGCTGCGGAAGACCTGCAGCGTGGTCACGTCGGCTGCGGTGGCGGCGTCTTGTCGCCAGGCGGTTTGCTGGAACTGCACTTTGTAGGGGAGCGCGGTCAGGTTGCTGAAACGGAAGCGTGCCTCGGGCTTGACCGCCAGGCCGGTTTTATCCCAGCCCTGCTCGGTCAGCGCCAGTTCAATTTCCGGCTGGCCGCTTTCATCCACAAAAAAACTGGCGTTGTCGAGCGCGTAATAGCCGGGTTGGAGCACGGCGCTGGTATCGAGGGTTTCTCCTGGCGCAACCAGCTGGTTGATCGGGATGTGCGGGATGGATTGCGGCCCGGTGATGCAATATTTCAGGCTGTCGGGGATGGGCCGGATGGCCGGGTTGGGGCGGAAGACCACCTCCACCTGGCGGTCAAAATCCACGTCGTAATCAATGTTGCAGAAATTACAGTGCGCGCCGTTATGCACTTCGCTCAGGCTGGTGTGACTTTCACCCACGCCGCGGCAGCCAGGGCAGAGCAATTCCCAGCGCATGTCGAGCACCCCGGCATTGGCGGCGCGCAGGAAGGCCTCCAATGTTTCGCGGCGGGGCAGGCTCCACAGGTCGGCCAGTTGGTAGGGGCGCAAGCGCTGCAAGGCCAGGTCGTCAGCATATTCAATCAGGCCGCGCAGTTTCTGGGCAATCGGGCCGTAGCCGTTCAGGCTGGCCTGGGTGGCAAAGGTTTCCAGGCGCAGGTGGCCGCCGCTGGCAAATTGCACCCGGGCTGGGATTTCAAAATGTGTACCGTTCTTCTGCACAATTTCGTCGTATTTCTTAAAAATGGAAACAAACTGGGTGGCGCTGATCAGCCCGATCTGCACCGGAATGGCCGCCAGCCCCAACGGGTTGGCCGGGATAGCCCACACCCGGTAGCGCAGATGTGTGCCGCCGCTGGGGTTGGGCGTCATTTCGGCCAGCACCCGCATTTGTTTCACCGGCCCGGCTACATAATCACGAATCACGCCAAACCGGTAAGGATACACCCAGTCGAAGGGTGCTTCGTCCCATTCCACCCGCTGGCCGAAGATGTAAAACCTTAGGCGATATTTGCCCGGTTTCAGGTTGGGCGCATCAGTAAGATGCTGGATGGGCGGCAGGCCGGTATCGCGGTTAAAGCGGTTGGTGTCGGCCACAAACGGCCAGAGCGCCTCCTGCGAGGACTTCAAATCCACATGCCAGTCATAATGAAATTCTTTATTCAGCATAATTTCTCCACATTATACAGTTCCCAATAAATTACTCGGTTGCAGTTTCACAACCCTTTAACAAGATATTAACTCGCCCATTTGGTCGCTATGGTAGTATATTGTTAACAAACTTGCGAAAAATGACCTATGGCTGAAAAAATACTACTCGTTGAAGACGAACCTGCCCTGCAAGACACCCTGTTATATAACCTGCAAAAACAGGGTTACGAAGTGGAAGCCGTGGGCGATGGCCTGCTTGCGCTTGAAGCTGCCCGTCGCATGCAGCCCGACCTGTTGATTCTGGACATTATGCTGCCGCGCATGGATGGGGTGGAAGTGTGCAAGACCCTGCGCCGCGAGAACTTCACCAGCCCGGTCATCATGCTTACCGCCCGCGACGATGAAATTGACCGCGTGGTTGGCCTGGAAGTCGGCGCAGATGATTACCTTACCAAGCCGTTCTCCATGCGCGAATTGATGGCCCGCGTCAAGGCCCAACTGCGCCGCACCCAGCTCATCCGCGCCGAACTGGACAAGATTAAAACATCAGAACCTGCAACGCCTCAACTTCTTACCTTTGGAAACTTGTCCGTCAACATCACCCGCCGCGAAGTCAGCCTGAACGACAGCCCGATCCCCCTCAAACCGCAGGAATACGACCTGCTGCTCTTCTTCGCCGAACACAAAGGCCAGATGCTCTCACGCGAATTTATCCTTGAGCGCGTCTGGGGCTGGGACTACATCGGCGACAGCCGCACGGTGGATGTGCATGTGCGCTGGCTGCGCCAGAAGATTGAAATTGACCCCGGCAACCCCGTCCGCATTGTCACTGTGCGCGGCGGCGGTTATCGTTTCGAAGGTTAATCCCCTCCCTTATGACTGTCCAAATTGCCATTTTTGTTTTTTTGCTTATCCTGCTCTTTTGGATGTTCTGGCAATACGTCTCCCTGCGCCGCAGCATTTCAGGTGCCGCCCGGGCCATTCGCCGCGCCACTAGTTCGGAGGGGCAGGCCTCCCCCGAATTGGATACTGACCATCAGGCATTGGATGAACTGATTGGCGCGATTAATGCCCGGGCCGCCTGGTACCAGCAGCGCATGGACGATCTCGATTCAGAGCGCGCCCGCCTGGCTGCTGTGCTGGAGCAAATGACAGATGGGGTACTGATTGCCGATGATACCGGCCGTGTACGCTTTGCCAACCCAGCGGCCGAGAATTTGTTCAATGGCGGCAAGCCCCTGTTGGGATACTCTGTCACCGAGTCGATCCGCCACCACCGCCTAGTGGAAGCCTGGCGTACCTGCCAGGAGACCCGCGAAGTGCAGACAGAATCGGTTGAGATTCCCTCCCGGCGGCAACTCCTGCAACTGGTCGCCATCCCGGATGAGTTTGCAGGCGGCAGTCTGCTGCTAGTGCAAGATCTGACCCGCATTCGCCGCCTCGAAACCGTACGGCGCGATTTCATCTCCAACCTGTCTCACGAAATCCGTACTCCGCTGGCCTCGCTCAAGGCGCTGGCCGAAACCCTGCAGGAGGGAGCACTGGATGATCCACCCGCCGCCCGACGTTTCGTCAACAGCATGCAAACTGAAGTGGATGCCCTGACCCAGATGGCGAATGAATTGTTGGAATTGTCGCGCATTGAATCTGGCCAGGTGCCACTTTCGCTTAAACCTGTCCAGCCTTCTTCCCTGCTGGAGACAGCCGCCGAACGGATGAAAGCCCAGATTGAGCGTGCCGGGCTGCAGGTTGAGATTTTGAAAAGCGCCAACCTGCCCAATGTACTGGCCGATGGGCCGCGTATTGAGCAAGTGCTGGTCAATCTGATTCATAATGCTGTTAAGTTCACCATGCCGGGTGGGACGTTAAGCTTGTTTGCCGAAGCGGATGGCGAGTTTGTACGCCTGTCTCTGCGTGATACCGGCGCAGGCATCCCTGCCGATGACCTGCCGCGCATTTTTGAGCGTTTCTATAAAATAGACCGCGCCCGCACAAAAGGCTCGGCAGGCGGCACGGGCCTGGGTCTTTCCATTGCAAGGCATATCGTTGAAGCGCATGGCGGCCGAATCTGGGCCGAAAGCGTGGAAGGCAAGGGCAGCACCTTCACTTTTTCCCTGCCAATTGCCTCTTGACAAAATCAAGCTTTATCGTAAAATTACGATAATTATGACGGAAACCATTGCACTCTCCTACGATAAACGACGACTGGCAAAAATGCTCAAAGCCTTGGGCAACCCGGTTCGCTTCCAGATCGTCGAATACCTGGCCAACAACCACATGTGCATTACCAATGATATCGTCAAGACCCTACCATTGGCCCAGTCCACGATCAGCCAGCATCTCAAGGTGTTGCGCGAGGCGGGGTTGATTCAGGGAGAGATCGAAGGCCCTGCCACCTGTTACTGCATCAATGAAGAGGGCATGCGTTTCCTGAAAGAACAGATTGGCTCCTGGTTGCCCGAACAGGTTAACCTGCTCCAGTTGTAAGTCTGTTCTTTGTTCACTCGCCGGATGTGGCGACTTTTTTAGACCCAAAATATCGTATTTTTACGATAAAAGGAGACAGCACCATGATTATCAACAATCCATCCCAACCGTATTTTGAAAAAGTGGCCGGGGAGTGGGATTCCCTGCGGACGGGCTACTTTACCGAAGTGGTACGCGAAGTGGCCATTGCCAAAGCCTGGTTACATCCCTCCATGCAAGTGGCGGATGTCGGCGCGGGCACGGGCTTTATGGCTGCCGGGTTGGCCCCTTTGGCCAGCAAGGTAATCGTACTGGACGGTTCCCCTGCCATGCTGGAAGTGGCCCGCAAGAATCTGGCGTCCTATAGCAATGTGGAATACCAGGTTGCCGATGGGCAATCCCTGCCTGTGCCGGATGCCAGCCTGGATGCAGCTTTTGCCAACATGTACCTGCACCACGCGCCAGACCCGGCTGCAGCGATCCGTGAGATGGTGCGCATCCTGCGTCCCGGCGGCAGGCTGGTGATTACTGACTTGGATGTTCATGACCAGGAATGGATGAAAGAAGAAATGTCCGACGTCTGGCTGGGGTTTGACCGGGCCGAGTTGCGCAAATGGTTTGAGGAAGCCGGGCTGGTGAACATCATAATTGATGACACCGAACAGACCTGCCAGTCTGAACGGCAGACCGCCATCAATATTTTTGTTGCCACCGGTACCAGGCGCATCGTGGCGCGGGATTCGGTCCAGGCCAGTTATGCGGCCCGGGCAACAGAAGGCGATTGCGGCTGCTCCAGCGATTGTTGTGAAGATAGCAATAGCGACAGCGACTGTGGTTGCAGCAGCAGCTGTTGTTCCCCTGGCACAATCTCGCTCGAAGAGGTTGGTACCATTCACTGGGATGGCGGCTATTCGCCATCCGAAACTGCCGATGTTCCTGCTGATGCAGCCGGGTTTTCTCTAGGATGTGGCAACCCGGTGGCGATGGCGGGCCTGAAGGATGGTGAAGTTGTGTTGGACATCGGTTCCGGCGGCGGGCTGGATGCCTTCCTGGCGGCAAAACGGGTTGGCCCGACCGGTTTTGTGTATGGCATTGATATGACCCCTGCCATGCTGCAGCGTGCCCGCAAGGCAGCCAAAAAAGGCGGCTTTGAGAATGTTAAGTTCCGGCATGGGTATGCCGAGAAGCTTCCCGTGAAGGACGGCGAAATCGATGTGATTCTGTCCAATTGCGTCATCAACCTGACCGAGGACAAGGCCAAAGTGTTCGCCGAAGCGTACCGGGTTCTAAAGCCGGGCGGTCGCCTGGAGGTCAACGATATGGTGTTTGGCGGGTCCATCCCACCTGCTGCGCGCCTTTCGACGGGCGGCTGGGCGGAATGTATCTCAGGTGCGCTGCCCGAAGGCGAGTATGTAGACCTGGTGAAACAGGCTGGGTTTACGGACGTGCAGGTGCGGCGCAGTACCAGCGGAGGAAGTTCCACCGGTGTGCCGGTTTATAGTGTGCAGGTTTCTGCACTAAAGGTTCAATAAAAATAGGCTGGTTTCAGGAAAGTTCTGAAACCAGCCTATTTTTATGAAATTTATCAAATACGGAAAGGCAGTAATTTATGGAAATTATCAGCAATCTTTTTGTAGCGGGGGTGGGCAACCTGGTAGCCTACCTGGCGGCCCATGTGTTATTGTGCCTGCTCCCGGCGTTTGTCATTGCCGGGGCCATGACGGCCCTGATTCCCAAAGAAACCGTGACGCGTTTCCTGGGTCGCAGCACCCAAAAATGGATCTCTTACCCGGCTGCTGCTGCAGCGGGGTTTTTGCTGGCCGTTTGCTCGTGTACAGTCATCCCGCTATTTGCTGGGATCTATAAAAAAGGGGCCGGGCTGGGGCCAGCCATTACTTTCCTATTCATTGCGCCCGCCATCAATATCTTGGCCCTGGTTTATACAGGCAAGATGATTGGTATGGACCTGGCGATTGCCAGGGCGGTCTTGACCTTGACGTTTGGGGTTGGCATTGGCATCTTGATGGCGCTGATGTTTCACAGGGAAGACGCTTCCCATGACGCGGCAACAGATGTAATGTTTGCCGGGCAGGCTTCCATGCGACGTGCTGCCCTGGTGTTTTTGCTTGTGCTCACAGCCTTGCTGATTGCCGGAACCTTCCAATTAGATGTCTTGACCCGCACTTATGCTGAAATTTCCCTACCCATTCAGGGTGCGGATACCTTCCAGGGTTGGCTGACCGAGCTGGTGCCATTCGACCCGGCTAAAGGGGAAGAGGGGGTGACGGCTCAGGGCGCCTTGTTGATTGGGTTGCTTGCATTGATTGGGCTGGTGGCCTGGCATGGAATTGAGAATATTCACGAAGGGTTCACTGCCTGGACGTGGATTGCAGCAGGCCTGACGGGCGTGACCCTGCTGATTGCTGCGCTGGGGATTATCCCTGTGGCGGGTGGGGTCACCCTGGCTATTACGGGCAAGTTCATTAGCGTTCTCCTCACGGTTGTTACCCTGGGTTGGATGCTGGTCACCCAACTGACCGAAGATGAAATACGTGATACGCTCTGGGAAACTTGGAAATTTGTCAAGCAGATTTTCCCGCTGCTGGTGGTTGGCGTGTTTGCGGTCGGGGTTATTCGTGAACTGATTCAGCCGGAGTGGATTCAGCGGCTGGCCGGGCAGAATACACTGCTTGGGAATTTCGTCGGTGTAGTCTTCGGCATCTTCATGTATTTCCCCACCCTGGTGGAAGTGCCAATCGCGCAGATGTTCCTGTCGTTGGGAATGCATCGCGGCCCGCTGCTAGCTTACCTGATTTCAGACCCCGAACTTAGCTTGCAAAGCATCCTGATTACGGCCAGCCTGATTGGCCGATTCAAGGCCTGGGTCTATGTAGGCTGGGTGGCCTTGTTCAGCACCCTGGCAGGCCTGCTTTACGGCGCTTGGGTGGATGGGGCCAGTCTGGGTTTGCTCGCGCTTGCCCTGATAAGTTTCATTGCACTTTTGTCGGCGGTTTCCTGGTGGTTCGACCACCGTAACACCCAATTTGTTGCTTCTCACTAACCCAAAAAGGAGTTACCCATGCTAACTATTAAAGTACTCGGTTCTGGTTGTGCCAACTGCAAACGACTTGAGCAGATCGCCCGCAAGGTTGTCAGCGATATGGCGCTTGAAGCGCAGGTCATCAAGGTCACGGAGTACCAGGAGATCATGAAATACAACATTCTCTCCACGCCAGGCCTGGTCGTGAACGAAAAACTGGTCTCCAGCGGGCGTATCCCATCCGCCGCGGAGGTGACCACCTGGCTGGCCAATGCGCTTGAAGCGGCATAACCTTAACCAATCCATAACATTTGCGCACCTGCCTGCAAGTAAAATTCTCATTGATACAATGTATGATCATCAAGGAGAAAAAATGAAAAAGGTCTTATTCTTATGCACTGGTAATTCCTGCCGCAGCCAGATGGCCGAGGCGATTGTTAATGCCCACCTGGGTAAACACTGGGAAGCAGTAAGCGCCGGGACGAAGCCCGCCGGGTATACCCACCCGAAAGCGATTGCTGCGCTGGCCGAAATCGGCATCCAGCACCAGGGGCGCTCGAAACTGGCAGATGAATTCCGTGCAACCGATTTCGACCTGGTAGTGACGGTCTGCGACTCGGCGGCAGAAGATTGTCCCCTCTGGCTGGGGAAGGGCAGGAAAGTGCACCATAGTTTCTTTGACCCCGCCAAAACGGATGACATGGACGATTTCCGCCGGGTGCGTGATGAGATTGCGGAAGTAATTCCCGAGATTTTGGCGGCCCATGCAGGTTGACCTGCTGTATTTCGACGATTGCCCCTCTTGGCGAACCGGTCTGGAAAACCTGGAAAGTGCCCTTCGGGAAGAAGGCCTGCAAGCTGAAATCCGCTTGGTGAATGTTGCCAGCGACTCTGAAGCCGCCCGCTTGAAATTCCTCGGCTCGCCGTCCTTCCAAATTAACGGCTTGGATATGTGGCCGGAAGAGCGGGATGACTTTAAATTGAGTTGCCGGGTTTATGCCACCTCGCAGGGGATGCGCGGCAGCCCGACCATTGAAATGTTGCGCGAGAAATTGCGCATACAATAACCCATGGAGGATTTATGACTGAAACCAGTACCATTAAAAAATTATCCTTCCTCGATCGCTACCTGACCTTGTGGATTTTTGTTGCCATGGCATTCGGCGTGTTGATCGGCTTCGCTTTCCCTGCGGGCGTTTCTCAATTCAACGAGGCCGTTTCCATCGGGACGACCAACATCCCCATTGCGATCGGTTTAATCCTGATGATGTATCCCCCGCTGGCAAAAGTGCATTATGAAGAGTTGGGGGATGTCTTCCGTAACTGGAAGATTCTCGGCCTGTCGCTGTTGCAAAACTGGGTTATTGGCCCGGTGCTGATGTTTGGGCTGGCGGTGCTCTTCCTGCGCGACTACCCTGAATATTTTACCGGTCTGATCCTGATCGGGCTGGCAAGGTGTATTGCCATGGTCATTGTCTGGAACGAACTGGCGCATGGCGATAACGAATATGCGGCCGGGTTGGTGGCGTTTAACAGCGTCTTCCAGGTTTTGTTTTACAGCGTATATGCCTATGTCTTTATCACTGTCCTGCCAACTTGGTTTGGGTTGACCGGCTCGGTGGTCGAAATTACCATCGGGCAAATTGCAGAGAGTGTTTTTATCTATCTGGGAATTCCGTTTATCGCCGGATTCCTGACGCGCTTCATCCTGATTCAGGTCAAGAGCAAGGAATGGTACGCCAAAGTGTTCATCCCTAAAATTAGCCCGCTGACCCTGATCGCCCTGTTGTTCACCATTGTGGTCATGTTCTCGCTCAAAGGCGACCTGATCGTGGAACTGCCGCTGGATGTGGTGCGGATTGCGATTCCCTTGCTGGTGTATTTTGTTGTGATGTTCCTGGTCAGTTTTATCATGGGCAAAGCCATTGGCGCGGACTATTCGAAAACCACCACACTTTCCTTTACGGCAGCCAGTAACAATTTTGAACTGGCGATAGCTGTCGCGGTGGGCGTGTTTGGCCTGCGATCCGGGGCGGCTTTTGCGGCAGTGATTGGCCCCCTGGTGGAAGTTCCGGTCATGATCGGGCTGGTCAATGTGGCTTTCGGGCTGCAAAAGAAATGGTTCAAGGGTGAGGTCTCATCTGCTCCGGAAATGCTGGTGGCGGCTAAGGAAGCCTGCCCGCCGGATGAAAAACTAATCAAGTAAGTTTTATCAAGCCTTTACCAGTTGTTAACGCCCCTGAAAAGGGGCGTTAATCATTTAAGCCTACACTTGCAACGTACAGGAAATTAAATCAGGAGGTATTGGAAGATGGAAGTGACCCTTGCCCTATTGATTGTTTTGTTCTTTGTGGTGGTCCTTTTGGATGCTCATCAGAAGAACAGGCGGGATGTCGTTTAATTTAACAAAACGTTAAACGGGAATTCCATTGTCCTTAACAACCGACTGGTAAATTTACCCTGTACAACCAATATCCATAATCAAACAGGAGAGAAAAGAAATGCGTAATAAGTTGTTTGCCCTTTTGGCCGTTCTGGTAGCCGCCAGCATGATCCTGGCTGCCTGCGCGCCTGCCGCCCCTGTGGCCACCGAGGAAGCCCCGGCTTCCAGTGATGCTGCTTCCTCCGAAGTTGCCCCTAGCAGCGAGGAAGTTGTTGCTGATCCGATGGACATGTACCTGCCTGATGCCGTCTCTGGTGACATCATCACTGCTGGCTCTTCCACGGTTTTCCCGCTCACCGAACGCATGAAACAGCGCTTCGAAGAGGAAGGTTTTGGCGGCAACCTGACGGTAGACAGCATTGGTTCCGGCGCTGGCATTGAACGCTTCTGCGTGGCTGGCGAATCTGACATTGCCAATTCGTCCCGCGCCATCCGCGACACCGAAGTGGAATCCTGCAAAGCCATTGGGCGCGATGTTGACCAGGCTGGTTTCCTGGTTGGTATTGATGCCCTGGCAGTTGTGGTCAGCAGCGAAAACGATTTCGTGACCGATGTGACCATTGCCGAACTGGCCCTGATTTATTCAACCGCCGAACTGTGGTCTGACGTTCGCCCCGAATGGCCTGCCGAACCGATCCAGCGCTTCAGCCCTGGCACTGACTCTGGCACATTTGACTACTTCGTTGAAGCCATCATGGAAGAGGCTTTGGGCGATACCGGCGGGGAAGCCATCCTGAACTCCACCAACACCCAGTTCTCTGAAGATGACAACGTCCTGGTGCAGGGTGTCCAGGGTTCACCCTATGCGATTGGGTACTTTGGCTATGCCTACTTCCAGGAAAATGCCGCGACTTTGAAGGCGGTTTCCGTTGAAGGCGTTGCCCCGACCGCTGAAACAGCTGAATCTGGTGAATACCCGATCTCCCGCCCGCTGTTCATCTACAGCTCCCCGGCCATTATGCAGGAAAAGCCCCAGGTTGCTGCTTTCATCTACTTCTACATCACCAATGTGGCTGATGAGATCCTGGATGTGGGTTACTTCCCTGTCAGCGATGCAGTTGCCCAGGAAAACCTGGATGCCTGGCTGACTGCCATGGGCCTGCAGTAGTTCATTTCTTGTAAGTATGAGTGGAATTATCCTTCCCCTTCGCACCGTTGAAGGGGAAGGATGACCTGTCTCAAAGGAGTTCTCGATGACGGATGAAAACCATATGAAACATCCAACTGGCTACAATCTCAAGCGCCGTATTCGCCCCACAGAAACCCTGATCCAGACCCTGCTGTTTGCCAGTGGTGTCTTCTCCATTTTTATTACGCTGGGCATCGTGTACGAACTTGGCAAAGAATCCCTCCTGTTTTTCCAAATGCCAGGTGTTAGTATCATTGATACGCTTACCACCTTTGAATGGAAGCCGCAAATTGGTAAATTTGGCATCTGGCCGCTGGTGACATCCACCTTTATGACCAGCCTGATTGCCCTGGCTATCGCCATTCCATTGGGCCTGTCTGTAGCAATTTACCTGAGTGAATACGCCTCGCCCAAAGTGCGCGGTGTGCTGAAACCTGTCCTGGAGATCCTGGCTGGTATCCCAACCATTGTGTACGGATATTTTGCACTGACGTTTATGACCCCGCTGTTGCGCAGTATCTTCGGCAGTGATGTTGTGCAAATCTACAATACGGCCTCGGCTGGGTTGGTAATGGGCATCCTGATCCTGCCCCTGATTACCTCCATGAGCGAAGATTCCTTAACTGCGGTGCCGCGATCGCTACGGGAAGCGGCTTATGGGTTGGGGGCCACCAAACTTGAAGTTGCTGTGCAGGTTGTGTTGCCTGCGGCTCTGTCTGGGATTGCTGCTGCCATCATTATCGGCGCCAGCCGCGCCATTGGCGAGACAATGATCGTGGCCCTGGCTGCGGGGGCTGGCCCAAACTTTACGTTTAACCCTTTCCAGGGGGCCGAAACCATTACCGGGCACATCGTCCGTATATCGGGTGGTGACCTGTCCTATGACACGGTGGATTACAACAGCATTTTTGCGCTCGGCTTGCTGTTATTTTTTATCACGCTGATCCTTAATATCATCAGCCAGCGGGTTGTGCGCCGTTTCCGTGAGGTGTACGAATGAGCCACGAGAACAATATCCCTGTCCGTTCCTGGCAGACTGACGACACGGCAGACAATCTCCAAGGCCGCCATCGTGCCGGGCTGGTCTGGCATTTTGTTTTCCAGGCCTCCACGTTGGTGGGCATCCTGGCGCTGGTGGCTTTACTCCTGAACATCGTTGATGGCGCGTTTGGATATGCCGTCCTGGATTATCGTGTCGACCCCAAAAGCCTCGCCGTCAATGGCGTGCTCCTGGAAGACCAGAGCAAGGAGCAATTAATTTCCCTGCTGCAGAATAATTTATCCAGCGGTGCGTTTAATAAGCTAGAGCGCGACCAGCCATTTGCTGAACGCTCCACCGAGAATATTTACCAATTGGTCGCTGAACGCATCATTCGTTACAACGTCCAAATAACCTGGAGCTTATGGGACTCGTTGACCCGTGCCGATGAGATTAAAGCCATTGCGGCAAATGAGTACCCGACAGATGAATTACGCTTCATCAACTGGCTGAATACAGATTTTGTCACCAGACCGCAATCGAGCGAAGCGCTTACGGCTGGCATCCGCACGGCAATTCTTGGCTCCCTGTTTACAATCCTGATTACGGTTTTATTCGCCTTCCCGGTGGGAGTTGGCGCAGCCATTTATCTTGAAGAGTATGCCAGCGACAACTGGCTCAATCGCATCATCCAGACCAACATTAATAACCTGGCGGGTGTGCCTTCTATTGTATATGGCATTCTTGGGCTGGCTATTTTTGTGCGCGCGCTGGAACCAATCACCAGCGGTGAGTTTCTGGGGAACGTGGATCCAACCACAGCCAATGGCCGGACGATTTTATCCGCCGGGCTCACCCTGGGCTTGCTCGTGCTTCCGATCATTATCATCAACGCCCAGGAGGCCATACGCGCTGTGCCACAGAGCCTGCGCAAGGCCAGCTATGGCATTGGCGCCACCAAATGGCAGACGGTTTGGTTTCACGTCCTACCCAATGCAATGCCAGGCATCCTGACAGGGACAATCCTGGCGGTTTCGCGTGCCATCGGCGAGACAGCTCCCTTGGTGGTGATTGGGGCTTCTACCGCCATCAGTTTTGACCCAACCGGCCCGTTCTCCAAATTCACCACCTTGCCCATCCAAATCTACCAATGGACGGCACGTCCGCAGCCTGAGTTTCGCAGCATTGCGGCTGCCACCATCCTGGTTTTACTTACTTTGCTGTTGACCCTCAATGCCAGCGCCATTATGTTGCGCAACCGATTTAGCAGGAGATGGTAACCCCATGACCGACAATAATTACGTTTTACAAACCCGCGACCTGGGCATCTATTACGGAGATTTCAAAGCCGTTACAGATGTCAATATCAACATTGAGCGCAACAAGATTACCGCCATTATTGGTCCGTCCGGTTGTGGCAAAAGCACCTTGCTGCGTTCCTTTAACCGCATGAATGAATTGTATGCAGGAACCCATATAGATGGCGAAATCCTTTTTGAAGGGCAAAATCTGTACGATGGTTCCATAGACCCGGTGGAGGTCCGTTACCGCATTGGCATGGTTTTCCAGAAGCCAAATCCTTTTCCCAAATCCATTTACGAAAACATCGCCTGGGGAGCACGGATTCATGGTTACAAAGGTGACATGGACGAATTGGTCGAAAATTCGCTGCGTAAAGCTGCGCTTTGGGATGAAGTCAAGGATAAACTTAAACAAAGCGGCCTGGCTATTTCAGGCGGTCAGCAACAACGTCTTTGCATTGCCCGCGCCATAGCAGTTGAGCCCCAGGTAATCCTGATGGATGAACCGGCTTCGGCTCTCGATCCGATTTCCACCTTGCGTATTGAAGAACTGATGCAGGAACTCAAACAAAACTATACCATTGTGATTGTGACTCACAACATGCAGCAAGCCGCGCGCGTTTCTGACTACACAGCCATGATGATGCTTTACGAAGAGACACGGTCGGGTACGGTCATTGAATACGATAAAACCGACAAGATCTTCACCAACCCGTCTGACAAACGCACTGAAGATTACGTTACCGGCCGCTTTGGTTAAGCCAAGAGGAGAAGATTATGGTTCGAAAAACCTTTGAAAATGAGATTCAACAACTCAAGGATGAAATCCTGCTCCTTGGGAGCATGGTGGAGCAGGCCACGCTGGATGCGGTCGAGGCCTTAAAGAAGCGTGACTTGGCCTGGTCGGAGCGCCTGATCATTGAAGATAAAAAAATCAACCAGAAGCGTTTTGACCTGGAAAACCGTGTGATGGTCTTGATTGCCACCCAGCAGCCCATGGCTCGCGACCTGCGTGTGATTGCCTCCATTTTGGAAGTCATCAGCGAATTGGAACGTATGGGCGATTACGCCAAGGGCATTGCTGTGATTAATCTCCGCATGGGGGAACAGCCCTTGCTCAAGCCGCTGGTGGATATTCCCCGTATGGCCATAAAGGGTGTGGATATGCTTCACCGGGCATTGACCTCGTTTGTTACTGAAGACTTGGAGGTGGCTCGCGCCCTGCCCAAGGAAGATGATGAAGTGGACGAACTGTACACCCAGGTTTACAGGGAACTGGTCACGTACATCATGGCAGACCCATCCAGCATTGAAAGAGCCAACTACCTTCTCTGGGCGGCCCATAACTTGGAACGCCTGGCTGACCGCGTGACCAATATCTGCGAGCGGACGGTCTTTGTGGTAACGGGCGAATACAAAGAAACACGCACTTCCTTCGATGAAATGGGCGAAGGGCGGGAATAAGCAATCTGGTAAAAGAAAAAACGGGCGAAGCAATTCGCCTGTTTTTGTTATCCCATGCGCCCGGTCAGGTATGATTCTGTTAATTCTTGCTTGGGACGGGTGAACATTTCTTCTGTCGGCGCAAACTCAACCAGCTCGCCCAGCCAGAACAGGCCGGTAAACTGCGAAACCCGGGCAGCCTGCTGCATGTTGTGGGTCACGATGACAATCGTGTAGTCATTTTTTAGTTCAGCGATCAATTCTTCGATACGGCCGGTCGCAATCGGATCCAATGCGGAGGTCGATTCATCCATCAGGATCACCTCCGGGGCGGTCGCCAGCACGCGGGCAATGCACAGGCGTTGCTGCTGCCCCAATGAAAGGCTCAGCGCCTCCTGCCCGAGGCCATCCTTAACATCATCCCACAAAGCGGCCCGTTGCAGGGATTGTTCCACCACATCCTGCAATTGACCATTGTTTTCAGTCAGCCCCAATACACGCGGTCCAAAAGCCACGTTGTCAAAAATGGATTGTGGGAAAGGGTTGGGCTTTTGGAACACCATGCCCACCCGTTGGCGGAGTTCTGCCACATCCACATCTTCATCATAGATATCTTTACCATTAAGAAGGATTTTTCCATCCACACGTGTGCCAGCGATCGTATCATTCATGCGATTCAGACAGCGCAGGAAGGTGGATTTTCCACACCCCGATGGGCCGATCAGGGCGGTGACCTGTCGTGGCAGGATTTCCATATTGATGTTCGAAAGCGCTTTGGATGCGCTGTAATAAAAATCCAAGGCTTGCACAGAGTACGCGGGAGTGCTGTTCATGGTGGAATTGTACCCAACAACCAATGTTAACAACAGGTTAACGATATAATTCTGGCAATGAAACGAATGCTCTCTTTTTTCCTGTCGCTGGTCTTACTTCTCGCGGCGTGTGCCCCAGCAGGGGAAGCCGGTTCTTCCACCGTCCAATCAACGTATATTGAAAACAAAGGGTCAGATACAATCGTCAACCTGGCCTTGGCCTGGGCCGAAGCGTACCAGTCTCAAAACCCAGATGTAAGAATATCTGTTACGGGTGGCGGTTCAGGGACGGGGATCGCCGCACTTCTTAATGGCACGGTTGATCTGGCCAATGCCTCCCGCGCCATCAAAGATGAAGAAATTGCCGAAGCCCGGTCCCAAGGCATTAACCCGGTTGAGTTTGTCATCGCCCGTGATGCGATTGCGGTGGTGGTGCATCCGGATAACCCGGTCAGCCAGCTTACCCTGCAGCAAATCTCAGATATTTACAGCGGCAAGATTAATAACTGGAGCGAGTTGGGAGGGGAAGACCGGCCGATTGTGCGCCTGTCTCGTGAGACCAA
This sequence comes from Anaerolineales bacterium, assembly GCA_024710905.1. Lineage (GTDB taxonomy): Bacteria > Chloroflexota > Anaerolineae > Anaerolineales > Villigracilaceae > JANJTV01. The sequence goes on from JANJTV010000048.1 coordinate 26,231, forward strand.
TTCGGGTACGCACGTTTATTTCCTCGAGAATGTTTTGCGCCTCGGCAACCCGGAGGATAAAACATTATTTTCAACAGACACCCTATTATTGCCTTCTTCTGAAGGGATTATTCACGAGGTGCGTCAAAACCCGAATGCAATTGGCTACGATGGGCTGGGCTATGTGCCTCACGACCTGAAGATGATCGCCATTGCTTCAGCACCGGGGAACGATTATGTCTTGCCCTCCATTGAAACTGTCAATAACCTGACCTACCCAATCGCCCGTGACCTGTATATGTACACTTCCGGGGAGCCAACTGGCGCAACCAGGCAATACCTGGATTGGATTTTCTCACTCGAAGCGCAGGCCATTGTGGTCCGCCTGGGGTTTGTGCCGGTTCAGCCATAATATTTATGAAAACTGGTGAATGAATGGACTCAAACATTAGCTGGCAGGAATTCCTTATCACCCGCCTTGTTCGAGCGGCAGGTTACTCGGCGATCGTTTTTGTCGGGCTGATTTTTTTCTTCTTGTTGCGTGAAGGCCTGCCTACCCTGGGGGAGGTGCAAATTTCCACGCTGTTTTCGGCTCGCTGGTATCCGATTGAATCCTACTACGGTATTTTGCCGCTCATCAGCGGATCGCTGGTTGTGACCATCGGCGCGGCGTTAATCGCCATCCCTTTTGGCATCGGAACAGCCATTTACATTTCCGAGATCGCCCCGCGCTGGGTGCGGGAGATCCTCAAGCCGCTGGTGGAATTACTCGGCGGTCTGCCTTCTGTGGTGCTCGGTTTCCTGGGAATCTTGGTGCTTTCACCTTTCCTGCGCGAAACATTCAACTTACCCACCGGGCTGACGGCATTCACTGGTTCTTTGTTGCTGGGCGGTATTGCTGTGCCAACGGTGGTTTCGGTGGCAGAAGATGCCCTGGATGCCGTCCCGCGTGCGTATCGTGAAGGTGCCTGGGCGCTGGGGGCTACCCGCTGGCAGACCATCTGGCGGGTAACGCTTCCGGCGGCTAGATCGGGTGTATTAACGGCCATCATGCTTGGGGTGGGCCGGGCCATCGGCGAAACCATGACGGTAATGATGGTGACCGGGAATGCGCCGGTGCTGGCAACCGGGTTGGCCTCCCTGTTTTCACCAGTACGCACGATGACGGCTACTATCGCCGCCGAGATGGGCGAGGTGGCCAACAGCAGTGTACATTACCATACTCTCTTTTTTATTGGCATGGTTTTGTTTATCATTTCTCTGGTGGTTAATGTCACGGCTTCGGCTGTCGTCTTCCAGACCAAGAAACGCGCCGAAAGAGTGCTCTCATGAAAAGCCGCTTTTCAATCAATCGTAATATTATCCAGCGGCTGGGTTTTTCGCTGATAACGCTGATGACCATTGCCACTGTGACCCCCATTGTTGCGGTGGTGATTTACATCCTTGTGCAGGGCGCACCTGCCATCTCTTGGGAATTCCTTTCTGAAGCGCCTCGCGAGGGCATGAGACAGGGCGGCATCATGCCAGCTATTATTGGCACGTTCTACCTGACACTTGGCACGGCCATTTTCTCTGTTCCGCTGGGTGTGGCGGCCGCCATTTATCTGGCTGAATATGCCCCTGAAAATTGGTTGACCCGTGTGATTCGGATTGCGATTATTAACCTGGCAGGAATTCCCTCAGTGGTGTACGGCCTGTTTGGGCTGGGCCTGTTCGTGCTGTTCCTGAATTTCGGCACCAGTATGCTCTCAGCCTCACTGACCCTATCGATTATGACCCTGCCGGTAATTATTTCAACCGCGGAGGAATCTCTGCGGGCTGTTCCCCAATCTTTTCGGACCGTTTCGATCAGCCTGGGTGCCACCCGCTGGCAGACCATCCGCCGGATTGTCCTCCCCGAGGCCTTGCCAGGCATTATCACGGGCATTATCCTGGGCTTGGAGCGGGCTGCCGGGGAGACAGCGCCGATCCTGTTCACCGGGGCGGCATTCTTCCTGCCACAATTGCCCGGTTCACCATTCGATGCCACCATGGCGCTGCCTTACCATTTGTTTGTCATCTCCACCCAGGTGCCGGAGATGCCTTTTCAGATTCAGTACGGCACAGCCTTGGTGCTGATTGTTTTCGTCCTGGCAATGAACCTGGCCGCCACTTTGATTCGTTCGCGTGCACGCGCGAAAAGGCAATGGTAGGGGAGCCAGGTATGTATAAAATACAGGTCGAGAATCTTTCGCTGCAATATTCAGATGGTACCGAGTCATTGCGTAACGTCAGCCTGGGCATCCCACAAAACGCCATCACGGTTTTATTCGGCCCGGCAGGCGGTGGGAAATCCTCCTTGCTTCGCTGCCTGAACCGGCTCAATGACCTAGCCGAGGTCCATACCGTTGCCGGGCGTATCCTGCTGGATGGCGAAAATATCCTTGACCCGAAAGTGGATACCATCTCCTTGCGGCGCAGGGTTGGCATGGTCTTTGCCCGCCCGGTAGTGCTACCGCTCTCCATTCGCGGCAACCTGACGTATGGCCTAGAAGTAATGGGTGAGAAACGCCGCTCCCGTTTGGATGATGCCGTAGAGCGTTCTCTAAAGCAGGCCGCCCTGTGGGATGAAGTCAAGGATCGCCTCAATGACCCTGCAATCGCGCTTTCAGGCGGCCAGCAGCAACGCCTGTGCCTGGCACGTTCACTGGCGCTTGAACCGGAAGTGATATTGCTGGACGAACCAACCTCAGGCTTGGACCCGATTTCGACAGGCAAAGTGGAAGCCAGCCTGCAGGAACTCAAAAAGAGTTACACGGTTGTGCTGGTGCCGCACTCGGTACAGCAGGCGGCCCGGACAGCCGATTATGCTGCTTTCTTCCTGCAAGGAGAATTGATAGAGCACGGTGAGGGCAAAGGTATTTTTACCGCCCCGCAAAATAAACGCACAGAAGATTACGTGACCGGCCGTTTTGGTTAATTGGTGCAACCTGAAAGCGAGGAAACAATGTTAAGGAAAACATTCGAACAGGAAATTAAACAACTCAAAGACGAGATTTTATTGCTTGGCAGCATGGTGGAGCAGGCAACGATCCAGTCTGTGGACGCGCTCAAGAAACGTGATCTGGAAGCATCGAAAGAGGTGATTGCTTTTGATCGGAAAATCAACCAGAAACGTTTTGAACTCGAAAATCGTGTGATGGTGCTGATTGCAACCCAGCAGCCTATGGCACATGACCTGCGCCTATTGTCCTCTGCATTTGAAGTGATCAGCGAGCTGGAGCGTATGGGTGATTATGCCAAAGGCATCGGGGTGATCAACCTCCGCATGGGTGAGCAGCCCCTGCTTAAGCCACTGGTGGATATCCCCCGTATGGCTCAAAAGGGCACTGACATGCTGCACCGCGCCCTGACCGCTTTTGTGAATGAAGATGCTGAAGCTGCACGTGTCATTCCCAAAGAAGATGACGAAGTGGACGAACTGTATACCCAGATCTACCGGGAGTTGATGACTTACATTATGGCTGACCCTAAGAACATTGAGCGTGCCAACTGGCTGCTGTGGGCGGCCCATAACCTGGAACGCCTAGGTGACCGGGTAACCAACATCTGCGAACGCACAGTATTTGTTGTGACGGGTGAATACAAAGAAATTAGCGCTAGTTACGACGAGTTAGGCGATGAGCACTAATTTCGCTTGACGGATATCGTTGCGTTGAGTACAATGCGACCCAATATGAAACGAACCTTCTCTGCACTGCATCATCATCATTCCTGCATCCCCTGCCAGACCGGAGCGCAGGTTCGTTTCGTTTAAGCTCATCACGAACCCACCCTTTTCATCCATGCCCCCGGTCTTTAAGGCCGGGGGTTTTTCATTAAAGGTAAATTATGAGTCGTCCTATTCGCCTTTCCTTGCCATCCAAAGGTCGTCTTTCTGAAGACGCCATAGCCTTCTTGGCCGCCTGTGGTTTCAATATTTATAAACCCAATCCGCGCCAGTACGAGGCCAGTATTTCCTCCTTGCCTGGTGTCAGTGTACTCTTCCAGCGCCCCGCTGATATTGTCATTTCAGTACGGAATGGCAGTGTGGATTTCGGCATTACCGGGTTGGACGTTCTGACCGAACATTGCGGTCCCAACGGCGCGATTCTCCCAATTCACGCTGCGTTGGGGTTTGGGGCCTGCACCCTGAACGTCATCGTCCCCGAAACGTGGAACACCATCAGTCAGATGAGCGACCTGAAACGGATGCAGGCTGAAATCGGGCGTCCGCTGCGGGTGGCGACCAAATTCCCCAACGCCGCCCGCCTCTTTTTCGTCGAACGGGGACTCGGTAATGTCACCTTTATCAAAGCCGAAGGCACCCTCGAAATCGCGCCCACCATCGGCTACGCCGACATAATCACAGACCTGGTTTCCTCCGGCCAAACCCTGCGCGATAACCGCCTGAAACTGCTTACTGATGGGCAGATTCTTGCCTCCCAAGCCGTTCTCATCGCCAACAAAGCCGTGCTCAAAGACAATCCCGCCGTGCTTACCATCGCCCGCCAGCTTTTGGAGTTCATTGAAGCCTACCAGCGCGCCCAAAACAATGTCTCGATTTTCGCCAACATGCGTGGCGAGAGCCAGCAAGCGATTGCCGCACGTGTTTTCTCGCAGAAAACCATCGGCGGGCTGAACGGCCCGACCTTAAGCAACATCCTCCGCAAAGACAGCGACCCAAACTGGTATGCCCTTCACATCGTCGTCCACCGTGATGAACTTTTTGCCGCCATCAACGAATTACGTACCATTGGCGGCAGTGGCGTGGTGGTTGCGCCGGTGACCTATATCTTCGAAGAAGAGCCGCCGAGGTATAAGGCCATGCTGGATGCTTTGCGATAAAACCATAGGACACGGATTGCACGGATTTTTATGGTTTCTCCGTTTAATCTGTGGACAAAAAAGGAAACATCATGATCAAAATTTACGATGTCGAAACTGCAAAAAAGTCCATTCTCAAACGCATCCCCCCCGACGAAACGGAAGTTCCAGCGGTTGTGTTCGAGCGAATCGCCGCCACCTTTGGCGAGCGGATTTCTCCTGAAGAAGCCGTACGCCGCATCCTGCGCGATGTCCGCTCCCGGGGCGATGCCGCTCTGCGTGAGTGGAGCGCCAAACTGGACGGGTTCCCCGAAAACGCTCCGATTCGCGTTCCCGCCAAAGCCCTGACTGCCGCCCTGAAATCTCTTGACCCTGAAGTACGTACCGCGCTGGAAGTGGCCGCCGAGCGAATCCGCGAATTTCACCGCCGCCAACCGCTGAGCAGTTGGTTTACCAACGACCTGGGCGGCACCCTCGGCCAAATTATCCGCCCACATGGGCGGGTCGGCTTATATGTTCCCGGCGGCACTGCCCCATTGCCGTCCTCTGTATTGATGTCTGCCATCCCGGCCCAGGTGGCAGGGGTGAAGGATGTGGTTGTGGTTGCCCCGCCTGTATACGGCGCAAGCCAGATTGCCAGTATTACCCTGGCCGCCTGCGCCCTGTGTGACGTGACCGAAGTTTATGCCCTTGGCGGCGCACAGGCCATTGGCGCACTGGCTTACGGCACCGAAACTGTCCCGGCAGTCGATAAAATTTTCGGCCCCGGCAACCTGTTCGTCACCCTTGCCAAGCGCCAGGTCTTTGGCGCGGTGGGCATTGACGGGTTGGCAGGTCCAACCGAAACAATGGTCATTGCCGATGAAACGGCCAAACCCGCCTGGGTGGCGGCGGATTTGCTTGCCCAGGCCGAGCATGATGTGCTCGCCAGCGCCATCCTGTTAACTCCATCCCGTGAACTGGCAGAAGCTGTCCAAATCGAAGTCCGCCGTCAGATGGAAACCCTGCCTCGCGCCGAGATCCTGGCCCAATCCTTGCCTGGCCAATCTGGCATCGTCATCACCAAAGACCTCGCCGAAGCCGCCGAACTGAACAATCTCTACGCCCCCGAACACCTGTGCCTGGTTGTGCGCGACCCCTGGGCGTTGAGCGAGAAAATCACCAACGCGGGCGGTATTTTTATGGACGAGTTCTCCTTTGAAGTCCTTGGCGACTACATTGCCGGGCCGAGTCACGTCATGCCCACCGGCGGCTCTGCCCGCTTCGCCTCCCCGCTCAATGTGTGGGATTTTGTCCACATTATTAGCCTGGTAGCCCTCAACCCGGCAACCACCACCCAAATTGCTCCACTGGCCGGCCGCATCGCCCGCGCAGAAAGCCTCGAAGCTCACGCCCGTTCGGCGGATTTCAGGTCATAAGTTGCAGGTCACATGATTTATGACCTGATAAATGGAAAGCCGGATAACCTCATGGAACTCCCCACCCACATCGCCAACCTCCCGCCCTACACGCCCATCGAACCCTTCGATGTTCTCTCCGAGCGCGTTGGCCGCCGCCCCGAAGAGATTATCAAACTCGACGCCAACGAAAACCCCCACGGCATGTCGCCGCGCGCCCGCGCGGCCCTCGCCAGCCTGGCCTATGGACACATCTATCCCGACCCTGAATCGCGTGCCCTGCGTGCCGCCCTCAGTCATTTCACCGGCGTCCCTGCCGAAAACCTGCTCCCCGGTGCCGGCGCTGATGAGCTGATCGACTTAATCATGCGCGTCGCACTTAGCCCCGGCGATGCCATCATCAACTGCCCGCCAACCTTCGGCATGTACGCCTTCGACGCTGACCTGAATAATGCCAAAGTGATTAACGTCCCGCGCAAAAGTGATTTTTCTTTGGATGTGGATGGGATGTTCTCTGCCTTTGAGCGTTACCAGCCAAAAATTATTTTCCTGGCCTCGCCCAACAACCCCGACGGATCACTCCTCCCGTCGCCTGTCTTGCAAAAACTATTAACCTTACCTGCGCTGATAGTTTTAGACGAAGCCTACATTGAATTTTCAGGAGAGAAATCTGCCATCACCCTTGTCCCTGATACCCAAAACCTGATTACGTTAAGAACCTTCAGCAAACTCGCTGGCCTCGCCGGGTTGCGCGTTGGTTACGGGGCTTTCCCGGCATGGCTGATGCCGACCCTGTGGAAGGCCAAACAACCTTATAACGTCAACGTTGCCGCCAGCGTTGCCGCAATTGCCTCGCTTGAAGACCCTG
>JANJTV010000079.1 GCA_024710905.1 Anaerolineales bacterium
GGCGCCGAACACGCTGGTGCAATTGCGGGTGGGAATCGATCCGCAACAGGCCCTGCAGGCCATGTCAGCCCTGGCGCGTCAGGTCCCCTGCTTTGCGCTGGAACTGGGCGCAGACCGCAACCAGACCACTGCTTTGCTGACGGAATTCCTGGGAGAAGCATGAAGATCCTACATTGGAGCGAGATGTTCCTGCCCGTCATCGGGGGGATGGAGGTGTTCGTTGATATCCATTAAACTTTGGGAAGGATAATTTTCTTCTATATAAACTATTCTTGTATTTCTGGGACAATCAATGAGAATATTGCACTGGGCAGAGACCTATCTCCCAATCATTGGCGGCGGAGAGATTTTTATACAAAATCTGACTGAGTCTTTGGAAGAAAAAGGCCATCAGAACTTTATCTTTTCAAACCCTGTATCTGGTCTTGTGGATCGGGAAAAAATTGGTTCTTCGACTGTGTTTCGCCATCCGTTCCAATCGACAATTCTTAGACGCGATTTATCGTCTATATTGCGTTTGGAAAAACACCTGATTTCTCTTGTGCGAGATATTAATCCGGATGTAGTTCATCTACATACATTTCTGGGAGGTGCTTTTTTTTACTTGAAATTGCGCAAAACTAATCCAGTCCGGACTATTTTTTCAACACATATCCCTATCCATACCAGTGGTACTGGCATAGATATGCTAGGGAAGGTTGTTGGTAATGTGGATGCTGTGGCTGCGATTTCAGCTGCTATGAAAGATGAAATTCTCACCCGTTTTCCTGAAGTATCAGGTCGCACAGTGATTATTTTGAATAGCCTTCCAATACCTTCCCAGTCACCCACAAATATCGAGCTATCTTTCCCGGTATTTTTAATGCTTGGTAGGCTTGTCGCAGAGAAGGGTGGTGCTGAATTTATCTCGGCTTTTTCCGCAGTTGTAAAAGAGGTTCCTGACGCGAAAGCAATTGTGGCCGGGGATGGCCCAGAACGCGAAAACCTACTTCAAAAAGTACGAGCGTTGGGGATTCAGGAACACGTAAATTTTACAGGCTGGATTCCACCCGAAGATGTGCCCGCTTTACTCAATAGGGTTGCTTGTGTCGTAGTTCCTTCTTTTTATGAATCGTTCGGGCTTGTAGCCCTGCAAGCCATGCAAATGGGACGCCCAGTGATAGCATCGGATGTCGGTGGTTTACCTGAAATGGTCACTCATGGAAAAACTGGCCTTCTGGTACCTCCTGGGAATCCTGAAACCCTTGCAAAAGCTATGTTGGAGCTGGCAAAGGATTCTCAAAAAGCGAATGCGCTTGGCCAGGCTGCGGCTGTCAAAGCATCCACAGAATTTTCCTGGGAATCTTGCGTGTCCTCCTATCTTGCCTTATATCAGGAAATTAGATGAAAATCGTACAATTACTTCCCTATGCGTATCCACTCACGGGAGGTCTCGAAACCTTCGTTCATGATCTTTCAAAGGAATTTATTAGGTTAGGGCATGAAATCCATATAATTGCATCCCCATTCGGAATTAACATTTCACCTGATCTGTTATCTACTCGCCAAGTGGATGGCGTATTTTTTTATCCTATCCCTGTTGCGCAGGCCCTCAATAATAAAAAACCGTCCGAACTACTCCGTTGTAAACTTTTATTAGATCAAAAGTTAAGAGAAATCAATGCTGATATTCTCCACCTGCATATCGGCGGATTTTCCGCACTTTATTATAGGTTGTCAGCAGTTGCTCAGAAACTTCCCATGGTGGTCACTGTTCATGATCTTCTTGAAAACGAAGAAAAATCAGACACAACCCTTTTTGTGTTGCGCCACGCCGAGATTGTCACCGCAATTTCACAGGCACGTTTGATGGATTTGAGAAAAATGGTTCCTGAAAGGGCCGCAGAATTTCGATTGCTTTACGATAGTCGACCTTTGTCAATTACTCCGGTAAAAACTAAACTTGCGAAAACCCCAACTGTCTTAATGGTAGGCCGGCATGTAAAAACAAAGGGGTTTGAGTTTGGTTTGGAGGTTTTCCAAAGAATCCTGTCTGAGATTGCCGATGCTCATCTGATAATTGTTGGGAAAGGACCATTAACACCGCGCCTTATGAAACTTGCTGAAAGTCTCGGAATAAAAAAACAAGTAACATTTACCGGCAGGGTTTCAGATGAAGAATTGTCAATGCTTTATCGCAGGGCGTGGGTTTCCTGGGTGCCATCCCAACATAGCGAATCATTTGGTTTGGTCGCTCTGGAGGCAATGTTTGCAGGTTGCCCTGTCATAGCCAGTCGGGTAGGTGGTTTGCAAGAAGTGGTTCTGCATGAGAAAACAGGATTTGTACTGGATGCTCATGATTATCATGCATGGGTTGAAGCAAGCCTTCCCCTGTTGCGAGACCCAGGATTGCGGGAACAAATGGGTACAGCGGGCAGACATCGCGCAGAAACTGTTTTTAGTTGGCAAAAGTGTGTCGACGCATACGAAACCATCTACAAATATCTTGCAGATAATTCATGTCGCCACTTCGAATCTTAATCACAGGCGCTGCCGGGAGAGTTGGGCGGGTGCTGTCCCCTGCTTTGGCCAAAGAATATCCCGTCACTCTGCTGGACATTGCTCCAATTCCGCCCGTGCCGGGGGTGCAGGTCATCCAAGCTAACCTGGATGATGAGTCCTTAATAAAGGAATTATGCGTCAGTCATGACATGATTATTCACCTTGCAATCAGCGGGAACATGGTCAATGACATGGATGCCCAGGTGGCAGTGAACCTGCATGCCACCCGAAAACTATTCCAAATTGCCAGCGAAACCGGGTGCAAGCGGATTGTCTTTGGCAGCACCTGCATGGTGGCTCTGGAACCTGCATTGCCTTACAGTGCCAGTAAAAAATGGGCAGAGATGCTGGCAGCACAATATGCAAAAGCAGGTGATCTCTCCATCTTGTGCCTGCGCTTGGGTATGGTATTGCCGGTTCATTGGTATTATTGGCCCGACCTGCCGCACCTGGGTCAGGTGCTGACCTACCCAGATATGATCGCTTTATTTAAGGCGGCTGTCAACACCTCCTTAAAGGTAAAATATGGTGTTTATTACGGTATTTCTGACAATGCTTACCCCGATTTTGATATCTCAAACACCCGCCGCGACCTGGGCTACCACCCACAGCATGACGCTTTTGCCCTGGCTGAGAAGGCCTACCACAGCCCGCTCGGCATCCTGCGCCGCATCAAACGAGGACTCCTGAAGTATGTCTCGCATTAGTGTCATCATGCCGCTTTACAATGCAGCAAAATTCGTCAACGAAGCGCTGGACAGCATCAAAGCCCAGCAGGGCAATTTTGACTTTGAAGTGATTCTTGTACACGGCCCTTCGGTGGATGAAACAAAAGCGCTCACGCTGGCGCACGACCTGCCGTGCATCCACGTCGATGAGTCGCGCCTGGCGGATGGTATTGCCCGAAACACCGGTGTGCGGGCTGCCACCGGGGAGTATCTTGCCTTCCTGGATGGGGACGATTACTGGATGCCGGATAAAACGGTTAAACAAATGGCTGTCTTGCAAGCTGACCTGACTCTGGAAGCAGTCTTCGGGCATGTCCGGGAATTCCATGAGCCACAGACCCCCGAACAGCCGCGCCAAATGGGAGACGTATTACCTGCTTATGTGCCCGGCAGTTTGCTGATTCGTCGTACTTCCTTTTTGCGTATCGGCTATTTTGACGAACAGTATAAAATCGGTTCGGTGACCGGCTGGTTTTTACATGCCCAGGAAAAAAAACTGAGCTACATCACCTTGCCGGATGTGGTCCTTTATCGCCGGATTCATGCTGACAACCTGGGGCGTCGTGAAAAAGCCAGGCAGCATGAGTATGTGCGTGTTATCAAGGCTGCCCTCGATCGCCGCCGTTTAAATGGCAAGGGAAATTCGTGACCCCGCGATTTGAAATCTCGCAATCTCACCGGTTGTTGTTGGATGCGGTTTTGCAGACCGGTCAGCCTGCGCTGGAAGCCTGGATTCGCTGGCAGCAGGTCACCAATTGGCAGGATTCCCCGGTGGACTGGCCCTCCTACCGCCTGTTGCCAGTGGTGTATAAAAACATTCTCTACACTGGCGATGATACGCCCGGGTTGGCGCGCCTGAAAGGACTGTACCGCCGCGCTTGGTACGAGAACACCCGCCTGCTGCATGCCAGCCTGCCTGCCCTGTGTGCCCTGGCTGAGGTGGGCATCCCGGTATTGGTTTTCAAGGGCATTTCGTTGGGGATTCACTATTACAAGGACCGTGCTGCCCGACCAATGAGCGACTTGGATGTGCTAGTGCCAGAAAACGATACCCACCAGGCTTTGGAAGTTCTCCTACAAGCAGGCTGGCAAGTGGAACATCCTTACTTTTCTGCTGAAGGGTTGTTCTATTATTACCACGGCGTTAACCTGGCGCTTGCCCCTGCCGGGCATGTTGACCTGCACCGCCGCCTGTTTGCTGATGAGTTGACACCTGGCCTGGATGAACCCATCTGGCAGGCTGCCCGGCCGCTGCAACTTGAAGGTCTGCCTGTGTTGCGGCTTTCCCCGGAAGATGAACTGCTCCTGGCCTGCATGCATGGCTGGCGTTGGGAGGAGCCCGCCTCCATCCGCTGGATCGTGGATGCAAGCCAGATTCTGCAAACAGAATCGCTGGATTGGGGCAAGCTGGTTGACGAGGCTGCTCGCCGTCGCCTGACGATGCGTGCCGCGCTGTCCCTGGCTTACCTGCACAACGAATTTAATCTGGGGATTCCGTCAGAAATTATTACTGAACTGCATTTCCGCCCGGCAGCGACATTTGAACTGCCGGAGGCGGATTGGGCGCTGCGCCCGCAAGGATGGATACCGATTACAGCGTATAAAATTTATTACTGGTATATCCGCCAGCATGGTATGCCCGGCGGTTTGGGGTGGTGGTTGGGACTGTTGAAAGAATACCTGGCGTATCTGCGCCTGACCCCCAGCATAAAAAAATTCCCTCTCTGGTTCAAACGGCGCCTGCAACTAGCGGGCATGGGTAGAAAATAATTGCTGGAAAGGCTTACCTTCCCAGCAATTATTTAACTTATTTCTACAATTTGTTCACGCTCTGGGCCGACACTCACCAGCCGCACCGGGATGTCTGTCAGGCGGGCGATGGCCTCCAGGTAACGGTGGGCAGCCAGGGGGAGTTCGCCCCAGTCCCGCATGGCGGAGACATCCTCCTGCCAGCCCGGGTATTCTTCATAAACCGGTTCATATCCATCCAGGTCGGTTGGCCCAAAGGGCAGGTCGGTGATAGTTTTGTTCCCGTGTTTGTAGGCGACGCATAATTTCAGTGTTTCAATGCCAGAGAGGATGTCCAACTTGGTCATGACCAGTTCGGTCAGGCCGTTAATCTGGACGGCATAGCGTAATAATACGCCATCCAGCCAACCCACGCGGCGTGGACGGCCTGTGGTGGTGCCGAACTCGTCCCAGGGGTTTTCGCCGGTGCCGCGCAGGCGGGCGGCCAGGTCATCTTTGACTTCGGTAGGGAAGGGGCCGCTGCCTACGCGGGTCTGGAAGGCTTTGCACACGCCGCTGACCACCGCATTTTGCGCGGCAGTAACGCCCAACCCCAGGCCAACAAAGACGCCGGTGGCGATGGTGGAAGAGGATGTAACGAATGGGTAGGTGCCGTGGTCGAGGTCGAGCAGGGTGCCCTGCGCGCCTTCGGCCAGCAGGCGTTTGCCCGCTTTGAGCGCGTGAGTTAATTCAGAAGAACAATCGGCGATGTGCGGGCGAAGTATTTCAATGTAACCACGATATTCGTCCATCACATCGCTCGGGTTGACGTACGGCGCACCGAGCAGGTTCAATTGCTGGTTGGCATCATCTGTGTGCAGACCGAGCCGCTCGAGGAAATCCGGTGCAAGCAGGTCTGCCATACGCAGGCCGGAGCGTTTGGCTTTATCGGTATAGGCCGGACCAATGCCGCGCCCGGTGGTTCCGATGTTGGCCTTGCCGCGCGCCGCTTCGTTGGCCTTGTCCAGGGCCTGGTGGGCCGGGGTGATCAGGTGCGCTGCATGTGAGATGCGCAGGCGCTTCGGTGAAACATCCACACCTGCCCCGGCGAGCATATCCATTTCCTTAAACAGGGAGCCAGGGTTGACAACCATGCCACTGCCCATGAAGGCAATGGCGTGGCCATGAATGATACCGGAAGGAACCAAGTGTAATTTAAATAGCGTATCGCCAACGGTCACCGAGTGCCCGGCGTTATCGCCGCCGTTGTACCGCGCAACAATATCGGCTTTCGCGGCGAACCAGTCTACGATGCGGCCTTTGCCTTCATCGCCCCACTGTGCGCCGACAATGATTTGGAGTGGCATAATGCCTCCTTGGGGGATTTCGGCTTGGATTATACCCGCACTGTGGCAGGGTTGGTGATGGGATATCTGGGCGGGTTGGGATGATATAATTTTAAGTGCTATGATGAAAAAATTTCTCGTGCTTCTCCCCCTGGCCATTGTGGCCGTTTTCCTGGCTGCTTCCGGGCTGACGGCATCTGCCGCGCCGAGTGGCCAGCTGCCGCAGTTTTCCACGCCAACCCCCGGGCCGGACGGCCGAATTATCTATATTGTCCAGCCCGGCGATACCTGCCTTCGCATCCAGTTGATTTCCGGCATCCCGGTGGATCAGATCCGAATCCTCAACCGGTTGGATGAAAACTGTACCCTTTCTATTGGCCAGGAGATCCTTTTAGGCCTGGGTGGGCCGTCGGGCGCGACCAATACGCCGGATGCGTCCCAGCCAACCACCACTCCCGAACCGCCCACACCGACCCCGTTTGCCGGGCTGGCAACAGTCTGTGTGCTGGTGTATGACGATCTGAATGGTGACTCATTGCGCCAGGAAACCGAGGTGGTTATCGACGGCGGTGTGATTAGCATCACCGGCAGTTCCGGGCAGTATTCCTCGACCGTGAATTCTATAGCCGGGATTGAACCAAGTTGTTTTGAAAACGTGCCCGAAGGAACCTATAACCTGAGCGTGGGTGTCCCGGACAACTATTTCCCGACCACCTCTCTGAATTACCAGTTGGACGTTAGTGCCGGCGAGAATATTTTTGTCGACTTTGGCGCCCAGACTGCTGAAACAACAGCCATCGAAACAGGGGACGACAGCGGGACAGGTCTTTTGGGCATCCTTGGCGCTGTGCTGGTTTTGGGCGGGTTGGGCCTGGGCGTATACTATTGGCAGGTCTATGGCCGCAGGCCGAAATTCCAGCCTCCGGGATTACGCTAATTTAAAAGTAATAAATTAGAACGCCACTGTTTGAAGTGGCGTTTTTTGTCTTGTTTAGCCTGGTGGCCAGGAGAGTCGCCGTCCGCCTAGCACATGGGCATGGATGTGGAAGACGGTCTGTCCGCCATCCGAGCCGGTGTTCAGCACTACTCGATAGCCGCTGGCCTCCAGCTCTTCCTTTTCGGCGATCTTGCGGGCTGTGAGCAGGATGTGCCCCAGTAAGGATTGGTCGGTTTCTGTCGCGGCATGCAATGAATCGATATGCCGGTTGGGGATGACCAGGATGTGGGTTGGCGCGGCCGGGCTGATGTCGCGGAAAGCAGTCACATGTTCGTCTTTGAAGACAATAGTGGCGGGAATCTCCCCCGCAACAATCTTGCAAAAAAGGCAGTTTTGGCTCATGGTTTCACCTGTCAGGGGCCAGGGATAGGGCCGAAAGTAGGGGCGCAGACAATATCATAATACTCCAATTCCACGGCGCGGTCACGCTCTGCCTGCTCTGCAGCCTGCTGGCCGATCACACGCACGGTATCCAGGTGGTTGCGCGCATCCGGGCTCCAGTAACGTGGCAGGGTCAGCAACGGGTCGCCTGCCGGGCCTTCGGGGATGTAGGAGGGCCGGGTAGGGTCTCCCTGCTGGGCCTGGGGTACCCAGTTGAACATGACCGGCCCGCGTGGGTTGACGGTGAAACCAAGCAGGTAATTGTATTCGCGGGCGATCTCAATGGCGCGCGGGGTGAAACTGCCGCCCGGCCAGATATAGGCAATGGGTTCTTTGTTAAAGTAGCGGGCGAACAGCTCGAAGGGTTTGCCGAGTTCCTGGCGCATATACTCTTCACTGGAGTCGACGGTGATGTTGATGTTATGGATGTATCCGTGTGCCTGATGATCTACCCAGCCTTCTGCTTCCAATTCGGCATTTTGCAGCCACAGGTCTTCGCGCTCGTCATTGGTGATGTAGGAATTAATCACCACCCAACCGTAATCCTTGTAATACGAGTAAAAGGCGTCGTCGAAGTTCTGGCGGAATTTACGGTCATCCTGGATCAACAGCACCGAGCGTTTGGGAATCCAGGCATTGTTATACATGAAATCGGCCATTTGCTGCATGCTGATGGCCTCGAAGCCCATATCGCGCAGGTCTTTCATCAGGCGGTGAAAGTCGCTCACACTCATATCATGGTAGATGCCGGTGATGTCAGTGTTGACTTCACCTTTCACCAGCCCGTGGAACATGATTACCATGACGACTGTGCCGGGGGCGGCATTGTTGGGATCCCATTTGGCTTTCAGGTACTGGCAGGCGTCTTCGATGTAGGCCACTGGCTGATCCAGCGGGTTCAGTTTGTCGGTCTGGAAGGTTCCCGGCAGGGCAGGCGGGGTGCGGATGGCAGTCGGGCTGGGTTCAGGTGTGGCAGTGGCGGTCGGCACAAAAAGCGCCGTTTGGGTGGCCCCGGCATAGACGGTAGCCACAGCCTGGGTGCTCAGGGCGTTGATGTCGGCGGTTGGAATGGCGGGAGTGGCCTGGGGGGCGCATGCAGCCAGGAAAACGGCCAGCAGGCCCAGGCTGAGCCAGCTTAACAACCTTTGCGGGGAGGGGTGGGAAATGGAAGGCATGGGAGCGATTTTAATCCAAAAAGGGACGGGCAAGCCCATCCCTTTTGATTTCTTGGAATTGCGCTGCTTACTGATTGCCCTCGCCCTTGATGAAGGCTTCGGTCATTTCAAGGCAGATGTTATCCTTGAACTGTTGGGGCGGGGTTTTGAAGAAGTAGGAGGACGGGCCGATGATGGGGCCGGACAGGCCGCGATCGAGGGCCAGTTTGGCGCAGCGTACAGCGTCGATAATGACACCCGCACTGTTGGGGCTGTCCCAGACTTCCAGTTTGGCTTCCACGTTGAGCGGCACGTCTCCAAAAGTAGTGCCTTCCATGCGAATGTAGCACCATTTGCGATCAGTCAGCCATGGCACATAGTCAGACGGGCCGACGTGGACATTGTTCGGGTCCATTTCGTAGGGAATCATGCTAGTGACTGCGCCGGTCTTGGAGATCTTTTTGCTTTCCAGGCGTTCGCGCTCGAGCATGTTCATGAAGTCAGTGTTGCCGCCAAAGTTGAGCTGGTAGGTGCGGTCGATCTGTACGCCGCGGTCCACGAACAGGCTGGTGATGACACGATGTAGGATGGTTGCGCCGACCTGGCTCTTGATGTCGTCACCCAGCACGGGCAGGTTGGCGTCTTTGAAGCGTTTGGCCCAGTAGTCGCTGGAGGCAATGAAGACCGGGATGGCGTTGACGAAGGCGCAGCCTGCTTCAATGATTTGCTCAACGTACCACTTGGTGGCCATTTCAGAACCGACCGGCAGGTACGAGACGACCACGTCGGTCTTGGTTTCTTTGAGTAATTTGACGATGTCGGCAGTAGGGCCAGGCGCTTTGGTGATGACGTTGGCCAGGTATTTGCCCAGGCCATCGTGAGTCATGCCGCGTACCACTGGGGCGTTCAGGTTCGGGACGTCGCTAAACTTGTAAGTGTTATTCGGGTCGGCGAAGATGGCTTCGCTCAGGTCTTTCCCAACCTTGGTGATGTTGACATCGATACCGAGGGTAAACTCAATATCACTGATGTGGTAGCCGCCCAGGGTGACGTGCATGATGCCGGGGACAGTGTCGGTATCGGTTGCGTTCTTGTAATATTCCACGCCCTGTACCAGCGACGAAGCGCAGTTGCCCACGCCGATGATCGCCACGCGTACTTTTTTCTTGCCCATTGAATCTTCTCCTTGCAGGTTTAGGTGTTGGCAGGTCTGCCACTGAATTGGTTCGGGTACTGAACAAAACCCGGTGGTTTGGAATTTGTTTCGGCGAACGTTACGAGTATAATCCTATTATCTCACTCTCGAAACCTCTCCAACCTTAAATTTGATGCAAAACCAATCGGAACGCCTCCAAAGCCTTGTTGAAATCAATCGCCAGCTTTCCCGGGCGGCCAATACCACCGAATACCTGAACGGTATCCTGGTGGCGGCGGCGGATTTAACCGATTCTGATGGGGCTGCCATCCTCGAATATGACGAGCAGGCTGCCCTGTTGCGATTCCTTGCGCTGGCCGGGCTGGATCAAAAAGCCCTGGAGGCGCTCGAAACCGTCTCCGTGCCTCTGGAAGGCAGTGTGGCCGGGACGGCTTTTGCCAGCGCCAAGCCATTGATCGTACAGGATGTCAGGAAGATCAAATATCACTTCAAGAATGCCGATGAAGTCAGCGGTTTCGAGACTCATTCCATCCTGGCGGTGCCGATTACCTTTCATGGCCAGGTGCTGGGCGTGTTCGAGGTAATCAATAAGTCCGGGCCTGATTATACTGGCGATGATGCCACCATCCTTGAGGTGCTGTGTGTCCAGGCGGCGGTGGCCATCCAGAATGTGCGACTACAGCGTCTTCTGACCCAGACCCGTGAAGACGCAGAACGCCTGAACCGCATGAAAAGCGATTTTATCGCCATTACCTCCCATGAATTGCGCACCCCGCTGGGGCTGATCCTGGGACACTCCACCTTCCTGCGGGAGGTGATTGACGAAGAGCACCACGCCCAGATGGATACCATCATCCGCAATGCCATGCGCCTGAAAGAGATTATCGAGAACATGACCAACGCAGACAATGCCCAGTCTGGCACGGCGCTGGTACGCAGGCGTTCTGTATCGTTGAAGAAGTTAATCCAGGAACTGATGACCACCTTTGTTGAGGATGCAAAACAAAAAAATATCGCCCTGAATACCGACCTGGGTGACAACGACGACCTGATGGTGGAAGGCGACACCGAGAAGATTGGCATTGCCATTTCCAACCTGATTAAGAACGCGATTGCTTTTACCAATGAAAAAGGCCATATTTTTGTAGTGGCCGAACGTGTGCCGGGGTATGTCAAGGTTTCGGTCATTGATGACGGCATTGGCATCCCGCCCGAGTCACTTTCGCACATTTTTGAACGCTTTTACCAGGTCGAGTCGCACCTGACCCGCAAACATGGCGGCATGGGGCTGGGCCTTTCGGTTACCAAGATGATGGTCGAAATGCACGGCGGCCGCATCTGGGCCGAGAGCATGGTGGGCAAGGGCAGCAACTTTACCATGCTCCTGCCGCTCGATTCATCCCAAGCCGAGGCGCTTGGCAAAGTATTCACTGCCTGAGCCATGCCAGTTTCTTCCCCCACCCTTGTCATGGCCGGGCACCTGCGCAGGCAGTTCCTGTTGCCCCCTGAAGGTCGCCCGTTGATCGATGTGCCGGGCGGCACGTTGTTATATGCCGCCGCCGGGGCCATGCTTTGGGATGTCACCGTTGGCTTGCTGACGCGTGTGGGCGAGGACTACCCGCAGGAGTGGCTGCGACGCTTCCAGAAAATGGAAATGAATACTGATGGCGTCGTCATCCTGCCGGAGAGCATCGAAACCCGTTCATTCATGGCCTACACCGCCCCGAACGCCTTGACCCGCACCAACCCGGTTTCCCATTTTGCCCGCCTGGGCATGCCGTTCCCCAAAATCCTGCTGGGCTACCAGGCACCTGCCGACAAACAGGACAGCCGTATTCACCAGAGCCCCGATTCGCCCCGCATTGCCGATATTCCCGACACGTACTTTGACGCCAAGGGAGTTCATCTTTGCCCGATGGATGTTAATTCGCATAACCAGCTTGCCCCAACCTTCCGTCAGGGCGGGGTTACCACAATTACTATTGACCCCGGGACAGGCTATATGAACGGCAACTTCCTCGATGACCTGCGCTCCCTGCTGCAGGGAGTGACTGCCTTCCTGCCCTCCGAGGAGCAGGTCCGCAGCCTGTTCTGGGGCCGTACCAATGACCTGTGGGAAATGGCTGAAACGCTGGCCTCCTTTGGTTGTGAATATGTCGTCATCAAACGTGGCGGGCGCGGCCAGCTGCTTTACGATGGCACCGCCTCGCGGCGCTGGGAGATCCCGGCTTACCCATCTGGCATGGCCGACCCGACCGGCGCAGGTGATTCGTTCTGCGGCGGTTTCCTGGCCGGGCTGGTCGAAACCTTCGACCCCGTCCAGGCCGCGCTGCATGGCAACATTGCCTCCTCGCTGACCATTGAAGGCAGCGGCGCGTTCTTCGCCTTGGATTCAATGCCCGGCCTGGCCCGCGCCCGGCTTAATTCCTTGGCCGAACTGGTGAAAGAAATTTAATGAATTCCATTTCCCAGCGTGTCACCGATCTGGCCATCCAGATCCAGCAGATCCCCGCACCAACCTTTGATGAAGCAGCGCGCGGGCAATTTGTCCTGGAGATGTTCCGCCAAAATGGGCTGGCGCAGCTCAAAATGGATTCCGCTGGTAATATCCTGGCCTGCCTCCCCGGGCAGGGAGCTGACCCACCCCTGATCGTCTCCGCCCATCTTGATACTGTCTTCCCCCCTGAAACTGACCTTGCCATCCGGCGTGATGGGGAGCGTGTCTATGGCCCCGGCATCGGCGACAATTCGGTGGGTGTGGCCGGGCTGTTTGGCCTGCTGTGGATGCTCCAGGACAGCCATACCCGCCTGCCCTGTGACCTGTGGCTGGTGGCCAACACTGGCGAGGAAGGCCTGGGCGACTTGAAGGGTATGCGCGCGCTGGTGGATCGCTTTAATGATACGCCGCGCGCCTACCTGGTGCTGGAGGGCATGGCCCTGGGGCATATTTACCATGCTGCGATTGGTGTACGGCGATACAAGATCACAGCCCACACCCGCGGCGGCCACTCCTGGATCGATTACGGCAAACCTTCCGCCATCCATGAATTGGCAAGATTGGTGACGGAGATTACGCGCCTGAAATTACCAGACCAGCCGCGCACCACGTTGAACGTTGGCCGCATTGGCGGTGGAACGTCCATCAATACCCTGGCACCTTCCGCCTGGCTGGAACTCGATCTGCGTTCGGAAGATGAAACCGCCCTGCAAAACCTGGCGCGGGCGGTGGAGAATAAAGCGGAGGAACAGGCCATCCCTGGCCTGACTTTTGACATGCAGGTGATTGGTCAACGGCCAGCCGGATCCATCCCCGCCACGCACCCCATCATCACACTGGCGCAGGATTGTCTGCGCGAACAGGGTTTCCAGCCGGAATTGACCAGCGGCTCGACCGATGCCAATATTCCCCTCAGCCGGGGCTATCCAGCCCTGGTGCTCGGACTGACCTATGGCGGCGGCGCACACACGCGTGAGGAATATATGGAAACCGGCCCGCTCATGGCAGGCCTGGAGCAGGTGTTTCATTTTGTTGTTCGGGCGAGTGCTCAGGCGTGAAACTGACCAAGCCTATCTCATTTCTCCCTGTTGAATAGTACCCGTTTCCCATTACCCATGGGTGATGGGAAAGATGTGTGGACAATCGCTATACTGGGATCAGGAGAACCACTATGAAAACCCTGATTCCCGTTACCCTGTCTTTTGTTCTGTTGCTGAGTGCCTGCGGCATGCTGCCCGGCGGACAGCCCGAACCGACCGCAGTAGCGTTGCCGACAGCGGTCCCCACCACCGAAATTCAAACCAACCCTACCTCCCAACCTGCCAGTGGCCAGCAAGGTGATGAACGCACCAGCCTGGCTGACGGCATGGTGCAGGTCTATCTCCCCGGCGGGCGCTTCCAGATGGGCGGCCTGGATGCTGACGCCCAGCAGGATGAAAAACCTCCCCATTTTGTTACGCTGGGTCCGTACTGGATGGACAAACACGAGGTCACCAACGGTATGTATCAACTGTGCGTGGATGCCGGGGCCTGTCAACCGCCGCGCGATTTCAAAAGCCAGAACCGTACGTCCTATTTCGGCAACAGCGAGTTTGCTGATTTCCCTGTCGTTTTTGTCAGCTGGCTGGATGCAAAAGCCTACTGTGAATGGGCGGGCCGCCGCCTGCCGACCGAAGCGGAGTGGGAATTTGCAGCGCGCGGCAACGGCGACTATCGGCGCTTCCCCTGGGGTGATGACAGCCCGACAATGACCACTGCCAATTATGACTCCATTGTTCGTGATACAACCCGCGTAGGCAGCTATCCCTCCGGCGCCAGCCCGTTTGGCCTGCTGGATATGGCCGGGAATGTCTGGGAGTGGGTGGCAGATTATTATGATGCCAATTACTACAGCCAGTCTGGCGACCAGAACCCTGCCGGGCCAGTGGCGGCGGGTGTTAATGGCCCGCGCCGTGTTTTGCGGGGAGGATCGTGGTTCGATAACTTTAAGGAATTACGGGTATCCAACCGCGGGTTTTCCATGGCACCCGACCCGACCAAGGATTCACGTTCGGAAGCCTATCTGGGCGAAGCCAACGCACGGGTAGGTTTCCGCTGTGCGGCGCCGGGGGAGTAGGTTGACAGGATGGTAAATCGGGCGGAAGATTTCTTCCGCCCGATTTTTATATCTTCAAGTCCAGGATTTCGTAGACCGGGATGGCATTGCTCTTGCCTTTGACGGTCATGGGTTCCATCTCGCGAACTTCAATATGCTTTTTTACATGTTCGTAGGCTTCCCCGCTGATGACAATCTGGTTACGCCCGGCATTCTCTTGCAGGCGTTTGGTGGTATTGACACTGTCGCCGATGGCAGTGTATTCCAGGCGCTTTTCGGTACCGATCAGGCCTAAAATGGCATCGCCGGAGTGAATGCCAATCCCAAATCCGAGGTGGGCTTCCGGCGGCAGGACGCTGTGTAATTTAAAGATGCGGTCACGCAGGCGCAGGGCAGCGCGCACGGCGCGCAGGGTATGGTCTGGCTGCGGAATGGGCGCATTGAACCAGGCCATCACAGCGTCACCAAGGAATTTGTCGACCGTACCTTCTTCATCCAGCACACATTCGGCCCCGGCGGCCAGGTAGCGGTTGAGCACGGCCACCAGTTGTTCCGGGGATTGTTTTTCACTGAAACTGGTGAAGCCACGGATGTCGGCAAATAGTACTGTAATTTCCAGTTTTTTGCCGCCCAACTGCAAACTATTGGGGTCCAACTGACTGATGACAGCCGGGGAGACCATGCGTTCAAATAACTTGCGCTGGGCTTCCAGGCGCTTGCGCTCGGTCAGGTCATCCAGCACAATTGCAATGCCCTGGGTCGATTGGTCGGCATCCTTGAGTGGGGAAAGGTTCAAGCGCCAGTCTACATTGCCGCGGTTCGGCAGCAGGTGGCTGATTTCAAGGTCGGTAATGGCGACATCGCGGGTGCGTACGGACATCACCTGTGGCAGGATTGTCCCAGCAATGGACGGTAACACTTCATCCAATTTGCGGCCAATGATTTCGGCGTTTGTCTGGCCCAGGATCGACTCGGCGGCGCGGTTAACCAGTGTAATCTGGTCTTCAATGTCGGCGGTGATTACGCCGCTGGCAATGGATGCAAAGATGTTGGCCATCATGTTCTTCAACTCGGTCACCTCAGCAAGCGTTTTGCGCAGCGAGGCGAACAAGCGGGCATTATCAATGGCGATGGCCGACTGGTTGGCGAAGGCCGTAATCAGGTCGCGCTCGGCTTCATCAAAGATGCCCGAGCGAATGCGGTTGTCTGTGTAGATTACACCAATCAATTCCGACTTTACTTTAAGGGGAACGCATAAAATGGAACGCAAGTTGAAAGCGATTATGCTTTCCTGGGAGCCAAAGCGCGGATCTTCCTGCGCGTTGGTGGTCATGATGGCTTCACCGGCATCGATGACGCGCTGGATGACGGTCTTGCTGACGGCAAACTCGCTTTCGTTAAGCGATTCCTGTTCCCAGTTGCGGGCCACCCGGGTGGACATCTGCCCGCTCTCATCCCGCAGCATCAAGAAGCCGCGTTCGGCCCCGGTCAGGCGCACGATGTTGTCCATAACGATGCGCAGCACTTCGTCCAGTTCCAGCGAGGAATTAATCACCTGGCTGATTTCTGTCAGGGCCAGCAAGTTGGCCCGTTCTTCTGCAAAGGCGGCGACTTCCTGCGAAACGCGGTAGAGACGGTTTTCCAGTTGGGAGAGTTCTTCCAGGGTGCTGGCTGGCAGGCTGGCCCGCATGGGCAGGACGCTGGAACGGATTTGCCCGGCCAGTTGGCTGAGCGCCTTGACCTGTTGTTCTACTGATGGGTTTTCGTTCTCAGTCATGTCATACTCCATTGAGCCAGCGAGAAATAATCCTGCGGACGGTATGATATCGAATTGCCCAGGCGGCCCTGAAAGCCAGCGATGCATTGCCGGGGTGCGGCGTGAACAGGCTTTTTTCCAGTTCGCCCTGCAGGGCAAGAATGTGGTGTTGCGCCCGGGGCATTAAGTAGCCCAGTTGTTCGGCGCGTTCAGCGGGTGTGCTGTGCGCCGGTTGCGGACTGCCCAGCCAGGCCAGCGCCTGGTTAACAGCCTGAAAAGACTTTTCGACACTGCCGAGCTCACTCCAGGCCAGCCAGCGGGTCAGCCAGCGTGGAGGCTTCTGGCCGATACGCTGGTAGGCGTTTTGTACCAGGCGGGGAATACGTTGCGCGAAGGGTTGTGCCCGGTTAGCCTGCCAGGCGCTGCGCACCAGCAAGAAAATTAATATAACAATTATAAACCAGACAAGCACTGCCTGAAGTGGCATATTTGCCCACCCGTTTGCGGCTTGCCCATCGGGTACTTCGGGGGTCGGGGTTCCTTGGGACGGCAGAATCTCCTGCTCGGAATCAGGACGCGCTTCGGGGTTGACTGCCGGGAAAGACCCACCCAGCAGGGAGGGCCTGACAAGGTCCGGCTGGTTGCCTGTTGGCTCGAACTCCACCCATCCAATCCCTTCAAAGTAGACCTCGGGCCAGGCGTGCGTATCCCTGCTTCGTACGGTGTACGTGCCGGTGCTGCTGACCTGCCCCTGAGCATACCCAACCGCCAGGCGCGCGGGCACACCCACGGCACGTAGCATCATCACCTGGGCAGTGGCATAGTAATTGCAATACCCCTGGCGGGTGGTAAACAGGAACCATTCCAGGCTGTCGGTGCCGGGTGGCGGCGCAGGGATGGTTTCACTGTATTCGATCTCGCGTCGCAGGTAGGTGGTGATGGCTACGGTTTTGTCATAGGCAGATGTCTGCCCGGCAGTGATTTCCTGGGCCAGAGCAATGATGCGCGGGGAGAAATCATCGGGTACCTGCAGGTAACGCTGGCGCACCCAGGCCGGGTAAGCCGTACCGGAATTTCGCAGGCTGCTGATGGTGGGGTTACTGGCCTGGGCGCGGGTGGTATATTTGTCTCCCGGCTGGACGGGTTCTTCTGCCAGCAGGGCCATCACGTCCAACGGGCCGCCCGTGATCGGGGAATAGGACAAGCTGCCAGGACGACTGGCCCAGACCGGCTGTGGCAGGCTGACCAGCAGGGTCTGGGCATTGCCCTGCCACTCGACCCGGGTTTCGGTCAGGGTGCGCGAGTCAGTATCTGGAATCAAGGCGTTTGGGCCGTCAGCAGTAATGTTGATGTCGCGGGCCTGGCGGGTGGTCCAGTAGCCCTGCTGGTAGGTGTCATAGACGCGGGCGCGCCAGTAGTAACGCGGCAGGTTGCTGTCTTGTGGGCTGGCAAGGAAGATGATCTCATCGCCGGTGGCTGCGCTGGTGCCCAGCCCGAGCACACTCCCAAAGCGGGTATTGCCCTGGCTACCGCCACCCTGCAGCGCGGCCAGGGCATCGCCCAGGTTGTCACGCGTTTGCTGGAAGCTGGTCGTTACGTCATTCCACCAAAGCACTGCTGCAGGGATGGCGCTGCCAGGCAATGGCATGAACCAGGCGACTAGGACGAGCAGGGCAGTCACCCCAAAAATTGCATAGCTGGCATCCAGGTGGGCGTCTAGGTCTATGGCAACCTGTTTCCCCCGCAGGCTGGCGGCCATATCAACAAAATTCAACCGACCCAATAACAGCAGGGCACAGAAGAAATAAAAAGCAACAATCCACAGGCGCTGGGTCTCAGCGCCGTCATAGTACTGGATAATCAACAGGGGCACGCTGGCGGGCAGCAGGATGGATAATTTGTTGGCATGCCGGGTCACCTGAATGCCGCTGAAAATGGCAATGCCCCACAACAGG
>JANJTV010000142.1 GCA_024710905.1 Anaerolineales bacterium
CTGACCGCTTTCTTGACCAGCGCGGCAATCTTTGCTTCCTCGGCGGCGGTCAGGCCTTTCAGGGCAAAGGCGGTCGGCCACATGGCCCCGTCATCGAGGTTCGCTGTATCGTTAAATCCCAGGGTTGCATAGCGTGCATCAAACTTGTGCGCGCTCTGGAAGAAACAAACGATCTTGCCGTCCTTATTGGCATAAG
The DNA here is from genome assembly GCA_024710905.1 of Anaerolineales bacterium. Classification (GTDB taxonomy): domain Bacteria; phylum Chloroflexota; class Anaerolineae; order Anaerolineales; family Villigracilaceae; genus JANJTV01. The sequence goes on from JANJTV010000142.1 coordinate 197, forward strand.
CGGGCATGCCATACCAGGTTTTGGGCATCAGGTCCGGCGCGCTGGCGGTGACGATCTCATGTACACGCTTCGCCATGGCTCGTTCCGGCTCGGGCATGTCGGCAATTTTAGCCAGCAGGTCGCTCTCCCCATCCGCCCGGCTCTTGTTGGCCCGCGCTTCCGCTTTCAACTCACGGGCGCGCTCCTTCATCGCAGCGCGTTCCTCGGCTGTAAATCCATCGACTTTTTTATCCGGGCTCATCAGCAACTCCTTCTTAAAAATAGCGAATAACCCCGATCTTAGAACAATTTTTCTATCTCGTCAAGGGAAAAGGTCACAAGAGAAACCCAAGCCAAAAACGCCTCGCAAACCGGTTATCCGAGTGCGAACGCCTGATAGCCTTTTTTCTTCACTGCTTCCAAAATCTGCGCTTCGCTGATGCGGGCTTCGTCAAAATCGATCACCATCTGTTGCTTGTGATAACTGGCATTCACTTCGCGGATACCGGGCAGGTCATCTTCCAACCCTTCCAGTTTCATCACGCAGTTGGAGCAATGCATGTCGGGAACAGAGTAGGTTTTTTTCATCTTAGTTCTCGAACACAATCTGGCCGGTGTACATGCCCATCGAGCAGGTAAAACGCATTACCGTCCCGGCGGGCTGGGGCGGGATCTCGACCACCACGCGGCCGGTTTCAGGAAGCAGGGCATAATACTTCAAGGCAGGGATGACAAAGTCACGCGCACAGGAATAGGTCTCCTCTGTGACCAGGTTGAGCAGCACAGTGGTTTCAGGTTTGGCCTTGAGTGTCACCGGGAAGTAACCGCCATTTTGCACCTGTAATTGGATCACCGTGCCGGAGCGCGAATCAAGGACTGGCGCCCCGGAGACAGGATCCGCTTGCGAAACGGGAGCCAGGCTGGTGGCGAGCCCGGCCACCGAAGGCGCGCCCATCAGCGTCAGCCCATTGTCAATTGAAATCAATCCCAGCAGCAGCAAAACAACCGCCACAAAACGCATGAACCATTTTTCCAGCCGCGCGCCCAGTTGGGCGGTCAGGTAGGCCGCGAAGAAAAAGACCGGACTGGTGCCGAGCGTAAAGGCAAACATCAACGCCGCACCGGAAAGCGCATCCCCGGTGCCAAGGGCGGCGGCCATCATGGCTTGCGTCACACCGCATGGGATGAAAACGGTCAGGAAACCGAGAAAGGTCGGGGCAATCAGTTCGGTGCCGTTGCGGGCGGTCTGGCGGATGTAGCGGGTAATGAATTTGGGTGGCTCAACGTTGAAATACCGGAAGATGGGATGAACATTGAACATGCGCAGAGCGTTGCCGAGCATAAAGATGCCAATGGCCACCAGAAGCAGCGCGCGGGTGATCGGGTCGAAGGTCAGGAAGGAGCCCAACCAGCCCAACAGGCCGCCGAGCAAGGTGTAGGCCACCAACTTGGATGCCAGAAAGAGCACGATCGGCAGGCCGGTGTTGAGGCGCGGAGGCGGAACAGGCCGCCTGCCTTTTTTAGCGGGCGCAGGTGGGGCATTGAGCAGGTCTTTTTCGATCTGGTGCGCCAGCGAAGAGGCCAGCAAGCCACCCTGTACGGCCAGGCAGGAAAGCCCGCCGGTGGTCAGGCCGGTGACGAAAGCGAGTATGTATTGTTCGATCATGATTGGCATCCCAGGTTGGGGGTGGGGTGTATGACGACCTGCCACACACCCCACCCCCTTTTTATTGTTATTTTACCGCTTCCCGCCGTCCCAGACGACGAAAGGCATGTTTATCACCACACCGGGTTGGGCAATGGTCACTTCCCCGGCCTGCTCGGCGCTCAAAATCTCAGACACCGAGGTTAGCAGGCGGGCATTGGCCGGGTCCACCCAGGTGACGACGTTCAGGCGCCGCAAGGGGGTATAACCAGGTGTGCCGGGCGGGTTGTCGAACACATCCGCCTGGAAACCGAGCGGCCCCATGCCTTCCAGGCCATTATCGAACACATACACTTCGGCCAATGATTCGGCGGGTACTTGCGCCAGGGAGGGTACATAGACCACCGGGGAGGACATCATATCAGTCAACAGCCCGGCAACCGCTTCATCGGAGGCCTCCGTATGGATGAAGTAGATCTCTTTTCCTTCGGCATAGGCCATCCCCGCAGGGAGCAGCGCGGTTGGCATCTCCTCAGCCGGCGCGGAGGCGCAGGCTGCCAGGAAAATGGACAAGACAAGCAGGACCAGCAACGAACGTTGGTGTTTCATGGGTTCCTTTGTTTGAATGCAGAAGGGTGTTTAGCCCGTTCCAATGTTTACCCCGCGCAACCGCAGGGAGTTCGAGACAACGAAGACACTGCTAAAGGCCATGGCCCCGGCGGCCAGCATCGGGTCGAGCCAGCCCATCACCGCGGCGGGGATGAGCAGGACGTTATAAAAGAAGGCCCAGAACAGATTTTGCTTGATGGTACCAAGCGTTTTTCGAGACAATAGGATGGCGCGGGCCACCCCGCGCAGGTCGCCGCTCATCAGCGTGATCGGGGCGGCGGCCATGGCCACATCCGTGCCGGTGCCAATCGCCAGGCCGACATCGGCCTGGGCCAGGGCGGGCGCGTCATTCACACCATCGCCCACCATCGCCACAACGCTGGCTTTTTCCTGCAGATGCTTGACCTCGGCGGATTTGCCTTCGGGCATCACTTCGGCGATCACTTCATCTACACCGACCTGCCGGGCAATTGCTTCAGCAGTTTTGCGGTTATCGCCGGTCAGCATGATGACTTTCAGACCCTGGCGGCGCAGGTCGGCAATTGCCTCAGGGGAGCCTTCTTTAATCGTGTCCGCCACGGCAATGATTCCAGCCACCTGCCCGTCCACCGCCACCAGCATGGCTGTTTTGGCTTCGGCCTGCAGGCGTTCCAGTTCAGTCTCCAGCCCGCCCATGGGGTAGCCGCGCTTTTGCATCAGGCGCAGGTTGCCAACAGCCACCCTGCGGCCAGCCACTTCGGCTTCCACGCCATGCCCGGCTTCGGCAGCAAAACCATCCGGCTCGGAGAGCTTCAGGCCGCGGGTGGTGGCTTCGGCCCAGATGGCTTCGCCCAACGGGTGCTCACTGCCTTTTTCAACCGAGGCGGCCAGGCGCAATAATTCATTTTCATCCAGGCTTGCAGTACCAACCAGGATGTCTGTTACGGCCGGTTGCCCCTTGGTAATCGTGCCGGTTTTATCCAGCACCACCACCGAGACCTTGCCCGCCCGCTCCAGTGCCTCGCTGCTGCGAAACAGGATGCCCAGCTCGGCGCCTTTGCCCGTCCCAACCATCACAGCCGTCGGGGTGGCCAGGCCCAGGGCGCACGGGCAGGCGATTACCAGCACCGCCACCATGTTGATTAATGCGCGGGTGAAATTGGATGTGTCCGCATTAATCGGCACCGGCGGTCCAATGAAATACCAGCCCGCAAAGGTCAGGGCGGCAATCACGATCACGATCGGCACAAAAATCGCGGAAACCTGGTCAGCCAGTTTCTGGATCGGGGCCTTGCTGCCCTGGGCTTCCTCCACCAGCCGGACGATCTGCGCCAGTGCGGTTTCGCGGCCCACTTTGGTGGCTTCAAACTTAAGCAGGCCCTGTTTGTTGATTGTTGCCCCAATCAACGCGTCGCCGGGCTGCTTCTGGATGGGCAGGGATTCGCCGGTCAGCATCGATTCGTCCACGGCGCTTTTGCCTTCCACCACCACCCCATCCACCGGGATTTTTTCACCAGGGCGAACCAGTACCACGTCGCCAACGCGCACGTCATCCACAGGCACTTCGCTCTCCACACCGTCGCGGATGATACGGGCGGTTTTGGCGCGCAAGCCCATCAGTTTCTTGATTGCTTCGCTGGTACGACCCTTGGCGCGCGCCTCGAGGAACTTGCCAAGCTTGATCAGGGTGATGATCACCGCGGCCGTCTCCAGGTAAACATGCCCGCTCATCCAGCCAAAGGTGATCGGCAACGAGTAAAAATAGGCCGCCGAGGAACCCATGGCGATCAACACATCCATGTTGGCCGAGCCGTTGCGCAGGGATTTGTACGCACCAACATAGTATTGCCAGCCGACGTAAAACTGCACCGGCGTGGCCAGGGCCAGCAGCACCCAGTTGAACCACCACTGCGCCTCCAGCATGCCCATGCCACCATGTGCCTCGTCATACACAAACGCAGGCAGCAGGCCAAAATCCTTGCCCATGGAGAGCAGGAAAAGCGGGATGGTAAACAGCAGACCAACCATCAACAAGTGGCGCTGGGTGTCAATCTCGTGCTGGCGGGCGGCCGCTTCGGCATCCTCGGCATCGCCGCCCAACTCCAGGGCTTCAAACCCGGCTCCGCTGACTGCCCGGCGAATCTCAGCCTGGGTGATGATGGTCGGGACGTAGCTGACGCGAGCTTTTTCACCAGCGTAGGTGACCGTTGCTTCCAGAACGCCTTCCAGTTTGGAGAGCGCTTTTTCGAGACGGCGGGCGTCGTTATCGTCAGCCAGCCGTTGAATCACCAGGTCGGCTTCGCCGGTGGCAACCCCGTAGCCAGCCCGTTCCACCCGGGCAATAATCTCAGGCAGGCCCAGCTTGCCGGCATCAAACTCCACCGAGGCGCGCTCGCTGGAAAGGTTGACACTGGCCACCTGCACGCCATCCAGCTTCTTCAGGTTGCGTTCCACAGTGGCCACACAGTTGGCACAGGTCATACCGGTAACAGGCAGGGTAAGTTGTTTGGTTTCAGACATGGTAAACAGCCTTATAGAACAAGAGCCAGACCGGGGTTCCGGCCCGGCTCACATAGAACAGGGAAAATTCAGTTGAGGGCGGCGGGAGGATCTACAACGCCAGCCCGGCGACAGGATAATTGATCTCCGCCAGCAGGGCTTTGATCGTGTCTTCCGAAGCAGGCGCATCGAAAGTGATTTCCACAGCCTTGGTCTTCTCATCCGCCTTGACGGAGGTCACACCGGCCAGCTCCGAAACTTCGGTCTGGATGGTGTGCACGCAGTGGCCGCAGGAAATTGCGGGAACAGAATACTTGATGGTGGTCATGGTTTTTCTCCTTTAAGAAGTTGATTTGATGTACTTTTCAAACGAACCTAGCAATTGCATAGCTATACCTTGTTCGCCATTTCGAAAACTTCAGTGATTTCCTTGAGCACCCGTTCGCGCTCCTTTGGTTCATCACCCTGAATGGCAGTAATGACACAGGAATTCAGGTGTTCTTCGAGGATCTGGGCACTGACTTTATTGAGAGCCGATTCAACCGCCTGGATCTGGCGGATGACGTCAATACAATAAGCGTCCTCCTCCACCATGCGGATGACACCGCGCAGGTGGCCCTCGATGGTTTTCAATCGCCGAATGGTATTTGTTTCTGCCATGGTCTTCTCCTTAACCCCCCCCAGGGGGGTAGGGTTAGCAGGATTATACAAACCCCTGTCCGGAATGTCAAGAGAGGAATGTCATACTCTTCTATGCTTTTCATTAACAAAATGAACCCAGATTTGATACAATGCAGGTTGCATGAACGATATTGCCCTGGTTGCCGACACCGGTACAAGCCTGCCCCTGGCACTGGCCGAAAAGTACAACATCACCCTGATTCCTGTCATGGTACATTTTGGCAAGGAAATCTTCCGGGCGGTGCTGGATATTGATGATCAACAGGTCTTTGAGCGCATTGACCGCGAAAACAAACTTGCCACCACCTCGGCACCGACCACAGAACATTTTATTGAAGTCTTCCAGCAGGCCTTCGATAAAGGGCATAGCGGCCTGTTATGTATTACCACCTCCAGCAAAATCAGCAGCGCCTACCAGGCCGCCCTGGTTGCCCGTGAGCGATTTACCGACAAAGCCATTGTCATCCTCGACAGCCAGACCATCAGCATGTCCGAAGGGTTCCAGGCCATCGCCGCAGCCGAGGTGCTGAACAAGGGTGGAACCTTGCAGCAAGCCGTAGCGGCTGCCGAGCGAACCCGCGAAAACAGTCACGCCTTTTTTGCCCTCTCCACATTGAAATACATGTCCATGTCCGGCCGCATTGGCTACCTGGCTGCCGGGATCGCCACCCTGCTGGACATGAAACCCATCCTTTCGGTCGCAGATGGTGAAATGGGGATGGTCGAAAGGGTACGCTCGCAGTCCCGTTCGTGGGAGCGCATCCTGGAATTAACGGTGGAAAAGGCTGCAGGGAGTCGCGTTCAGCGCCTGAGCGTGGTGCATGTCAATGCCCCGGAAGCCGCTGCCGAACTGGAAGCCCAACTCCGCCAGTTCCTGCTCTGCCCGGATGAAATCATCATCGCCGAACTCAACCCCAGCCTGTCAATCCATTCCGGCTCCGGCACAGTGGGCATCGTGGCCGTGGCAGATTAACTTACACGAAGCACTAAAGGGCCAGTTTGCTGGCTCTTTTTTATTTCACTTGAAATCACGCAGCGTTTTTTGTATAGTAAATACATTCCAAACCGCAGGAGAGAGACATGGCAACCAACAAACCCAAAATGGAAGGGGAAGTCTTCTACCCCTCTGATGAAATCATTGCCCAGGCCAACCTGAAAGACTGGGATGTCACTGCCAAAGCCGCCCTGAAAGACCCGCAGGCCTTTTGGGCGACCGAAGCCGAAAACCTGGAATGGTTCGAGAAATGGGACCAGGTGCTGGACGACAGCAAACCGCCCTTTTATAAATGGTTTGTCGGCGGAAAAGTCAATATTACGCACAATGCCGTCGACCGCCACCTGAAGACCTTCCGCAAAAATAAACTGGCGCTGATCTGGGAATCGGAAGACGGCAAAACCGACCGAACCTTCTCGTACTACGCCCTCAACCGCGAAGTCAGCCGCATGGCCAACATCATCAAAGCCATGGGCATCGGCAAGGGTGACCGGGTCACCATTTACATGGGGCGCATCCCGGAGATCGTCTTTGCCATGCTGGCCTGCGCCAAGATTGGCGCCATTCACTCGGTGGTATTTGGCGGTTTCAGCGTGGACGCGCTGGCCGGGCGGATTGCCGACTCAGAATCCAAGCTGGTCATCACCTGCGACGGCTCCTACCAGAACGGCAAACTGGTCGAACTTAAGAAGATCGTCGATGAATCGCTCAAACACTGCCCGAGCGTGGAAAATGTCATTGTGGTGAAACGCACCGGACAGGAGATCTTCATGGAACCCGGCCGCGACCACTGGTTTCACGATTTGTGCGCCCTGCCCATTGCCAATGGCAAGTGCGCCACCGAAGTGATGGATGCCGAGGATCCGCTTTTCATCCTTTACACCAGCGGCTCCACCGGCAAGCCCAAAGCCATCCTGCACACCCATGGTGGGTATATGGTCGGGACATACGCCACACTGAAATATGTCTTCGACCTGAAGGACGAGGACCGATTCTGGTGCACCGCCGACCCGGGTTGGATTACCGGCCACAGTTACCTGGTCTATGGACCTTTGATCAACGGCGCAACCGCCTTTATGTTCGAGGGCGGCCCGGCGTACCCGTACCCCAACCGCTGGTGGCAGTTGATCGAACGCTATGGCATCTCCATTTTTTACACCGCACCCACCGCCATCCGCGCCCTGATGCGTTTTGGCGAGGCCTGGCCCAACAAACACGACCTGTCCTCCCTGCGCCTGCTTGGCACGGTCGGCGAACCGATTAATCCGGAGGCCTGGAAGTGGTTCTACCGCGTCATCGGCAAGGAAAAATGCCCCATCATGGATACCTGGTGGCAGACTGAAACCGGCGGATTTATGATTACCCCCACGCCGGTGGTACCGCTCAAACCCGGCTCCGGCACACGCCCCTTCTTCGGGCAGGACGCAGAGATCGTAGACGAACAGGGCAAACCGGTGGCCGACGGCGAAGAAGGCTACCTGGTGCTCAAGAACCCCTGGCCCTCCATGCTGCGTACCATTTTTGGTGACGATGAACGCTACGTCAGCCAGTACTGGAGCAAGTACCCGGGCAAATACATGACCGGCGACTCCGCCCGCCGCGACAAGGACGGCTATTACTGGATCATTGGCCGCGTGGATGATGTCATCAAGGTTTCGGGCCACCGCCTGGGCACCGCCGAAATCGAATCCGCGCTCATCACCCATCCCGCCGTGGCCGAATCCGCTGCGATTGGGTTGGCGCACGAAGTCAAGGGCCAGGCCATCACCTGCTACGTCCAGCTCAAACCCGGCTTTGCCCCCAGCGAAGAACTCAGCGAAGAACTGCGCCAACATGTTTCAAAACACCTCGGCCCGATCGCCCGCCCCGAGGAAGTTAAATTTATCGACAAGCTGCCCAAGACCCGTTCCGGCAAGATCATGCGACGCGTACTTAAAGCCCGCGCGCAGGGCCTGCCCGAAGGCGACCTGAGCACGCTCGAAGAATAGCAACCATCCCACCCAAACAAGGAAAAACCCCCATGAACCAACTGCTCGACCGCATCCGCTTCATTTCCCGCGAATTGGTGCTTGGCACCATGATCGCCCTGCTCAGTGTCGGCACGGCTGTTGCCAGCTTCCAGGGCGCCATGGCCGACTCCGAACAGAACAAGTTCGAGATTGCAGGTATGAAGGCCCTCAACGACGGCAACGCCGAATACCTGACCGGCAACCAGGTCTGGATCCAGGATGACAGCAATTTCGACAATTACTACATCAACCGAGACCGGGACCCGGAACTGGCCGACTACTATTATGGCAACTTCACCGAAGAGCTGGACGCTGCCATTGAGCGCAACGGCGAGGAAGGCTACCCGATCGACGATGAATATGTTGACGCCATCTATGCCAGCGCCTACGCGTTCTGGGAAGAATCGGATACCAGCTTCGACCTGGGCGCCAAATGGGACGAACGCGGCGACATGCTGCAACTGGTGGTGATGATCATGGCGCTTGGCCTGGCCTTCTCGGCCTGGGCTTCCCTGCTCAAGGAAGAAAGCAACATGCGCCTGCTGTTTTCACTGGCAGGCATGATCATGTTCGTATACGGCCTGATCGTCTACATCGGCATCCCGAACGTCTCCTAATTAAACCCGATGACCTGGCCTGCAACAACAGCGCAGGCCAGGTTTTGTTTTTAAGGAAAATATCCATGCTAAAGAAATACCTGTTCATCGGCTTAATCCTGGCCCTGGCCGCCTGCTCACTCCCGGGCGGGGAGGCAGCCCCCCCCGCGCCCTTGCCGCCTTTAAACGAATCGACTGCAAGCGAGGCCGGCCCCGCCAACCCAACCCTGCCGCCAGTCGCATCCGATGAAGGCCTGCACCTCTGGGTGGACCCGGCCAATGGCAATGACTCGAACAGCGGAACGGAAAGCACCAGCGCCCTGCAAACCCTGGATGCCGCCTGGCGCATGATCCCGCTGGGCAAAACACTGACTGCCCCGCTGACCATTCACATCCTGCCTGGCACACTTTCAGCGGAGCAAATGCCCAATTACTGGGAATCACGCTATGGGACTCCCGCCGCGAGGATCACCATTTTGGCGGAAAACGGCCCCGGCACGGTGACACTGACAGGCGGCATCAACATGTTCGATGTCCACCACCTGACCCTGCAAGGCCTGCACATCATCCCCGAACCGGCCGGCGATGTCTTCCATTGCGAGTTGTGCCAGCATGTCAGCGTGCGGGACAGCCTGCTGGATGGCCGCGACGGCGCGCACGAAACCGTCAAGGTCAACCAGTCGGAGTATATTTATTTAATCAATAACGACATCTCCGGCGCGGGCGATAACGCGATAGATTTTGTGGCCGTGCAAAATGGCAGTATTTCGGGCAACCGCATCTCGAATGCCGGGGATTGGTGCGCTTACGTCAAGGGCGGCTCGGCCTATATTTCTGTTGAGAAGAACGAGATTTTTAACTGTGGCACGGGCGGCTTTACCGCCGGGCAAGGGACGGGCTTCCAGTTCATGACACCGCCCTGGCTGCAATACGAAGCCTACGACATTCGCGTGGTCAACAACATCATCCACGACACCGAAGGGGCCGGGTTGGGTGTGAATGGCGGCTACAACATTCTGATGGCCTACAACACGTTGTACCGCGTGGGGAGCCGCTCGCATGTAATTGAAGTGGTATTTGGCCTGCGCTCGTGTGACGGGCAGCCCGGCGACGGAGGCCGCGAACGCTGCCAGCAATATCTCGACCTGGGCGGCTGGGGCACTACGGCCGTGGATGATGGCACAAATGCCGTGCAGATCGGCAACAAGAACGTTTATATCTTCAATAACATTGTCTACAACCCGGCCGGGTTCCGCAGCGAATACCAGCACTTTGCCATTTATGGCCCGCGCAGCAACCCCGGCTTTGCCGCCCTGCCGGTGGCCGTTTCAGATGAAAACCTGGTCATCCGTGGCAATATCATCTGGAACGGCAATGCGGGCATGCCGCTGGGCATTGAAGGCGAGGATGGCTGCCAGCCCGGTAACCTGACCTGCAACGGCGGGCAGCTGATCGCCGAAAACGCCATCAATACCTTTGAGCCAACCCTGGCAGACCCTGCCAATGGGGATTACACCCCGTCAGGCAGTTGGAGCTACCCGGCGTCGGTCATCCCCGGCTTTTCGTGGGAACTCCCCGGCCTGCCGCAGGGAACCATCGAGAACATGGTGCTGGCCGATTTCTTTGACCAGCCGCGGGTGGAAGGCGGCCCGCCGGGGGCAGTTAAATAAGCCAGCATCATGCTATACTTTTAATATGAAGAAAATAATCATTGCTGTCGTGCTTCTCATCCTGCTTGGCCTGGCGCTGCTGGTGGCCTGTGGCGACCAGGAACGCGCCAGCGAGGAAGCGCGCATCCGCGCGGCGGTGATTGCAACTATTGAGGCCATTCCCAGCCCCACGCCGCAGCCCAGCCCGACGATTGTCATCCTGCCGACGACTGTCCCGCTGGACGGATTGTTCTGCGAGTACGGCTTCTGCATTGGCCATCCGGCTGAAGTTCACTTTGTGGACGCCAGCACCATCCGCAACCCGGCCACACCCAGCACCCGCGCCTATGGCATCCTGTTTGCCTTCAACCCCAACCTGTTCATCCAATTTGTCTGGACGGCGGCAGGCGGCTCGTTTGACAGCACCACCACCCTGCGTTATGTACTGGAAGAAACCGATACGCTCCATGGCAGCCAGGATGTCATCCTTTACCGCGACCTGAATGTCTTCTACCAGCCGCTTGGCCCAACCGCCGCCGATCTGTTGCCCTACGGCGCAGCGGCAACCTGGCGCTGTGGAAACCGTGATTTTGCCTGGAAAGCCTACACCCCCAACGACGGCATGGCCCGCGCCCTGCTCGAAGAAGCCCTTTCCCGTTTCCGTTGTGATTAATTTTTTCAAACGCACCATTGCCATCCCGCAAGACCACGGCTCATGGGTTTTTCTGCTCAGCCCGCTGGCCATTGGCCTGTTCGCCGCGCCGGGATTCAACCTGGCATCACTGGGCGTGGTGATCGGCGCACTCATGGCCTTCCTGATTCGGCAGCCCGTCACCGTGGCTGTCAAAGCAATCTCTGGCCGCCGTCCAGAAACTGACCTGCCCGCCGCACAGTTCTGGGTTGCCACCTACGGGCTGATTGGCCTGCTGGCGGTCGGGTTGCTCTTCCAGCAGGAGATGTTCTCCATGCTGTGGCTGGCGGTCCCCGCCGCGCCAGTCTTTGCCTGGCATTTATGGCTGGTCTCCAAGCGGGAGGAGCGCCGCCAGGCGGCTGTGGAGGTGATCGCGACCGGCGTGCTGGCGCTGGCCGCCCCCGCGGCGCTGTGGGCGGGCGCAGGTGGTTACCGGCCTGCGGGCTGGCTGCTCTGGTTGCTGGCCTGGCTGCAATCGAGCGGCTCGATCCTGCACGCCTACATGCGCCTGGAACAACGCGAATGGAACGCATTGCCAAACCTGAAAGACCGTTTTCAACATGGCAGGCTGGCACTGGGAAGTACGACGGTTAACCTGATCATCAGCCTGGTATTGGTCCTGTTTAACGGGATGCCGGCCGGGGTGAGCCTGGCTTTCCTGCTGCAATGGGGCGAAACCCTGTGGGGAATCCTCCGCCCGGCCATTGGCGTGAAACCCACCGCCATCGGGATCCGGCAATTAATTGTTTCCATCCTGTTCACCCTACTGTTCATCATCTTCTGGAGGTGATATGTCTCACGAAAAATGGGCCACATTAACAAAGGTTTCAGACCGGTTGCAGGCGGAAATCATCAAATCTGCGCTGGAGGCGCAGGGCATCCCGGCGCACATCTTCCAGGAAGGCCTGACCCACTTTGCCTACCCGGTCAACGTTGGGCCCTTGTCTGAAATGGAAATCGCCGTACCGGAGAACCGGTTGGAGGAAGCCAGGACCTGGCTGGAGGATTACGAAGACGGCGGCATTGAGCTTGAGAATTTGGATGAAACAGATTGAACAAGTCTGTTATACAATATTCTTGGCAACTAATTCAACCTAACAAAGAGGCGCTATGACAGACAACAATCGGCAGGTGTATTTTTCTTATGCGTGGGGCGGCGAAAGTGAACGCATTGTCAACGAACTCGACGCCGACTTGCAGTCCAAGGGCATCCAGGTCATCCGCGACAAACGTGACCTGGGCTTTAAAGGTTCCATTCGCGATTTTATGCAGGAGATCGGACGCGGCCATGCAGTGATTGTCATCATCAGCGACAAATATCTTAAGTCGCCCAATTGCATGTTTGAACTGGTCGAAATCTCCAAAAGCAAGGACATCCACGACCGCATCTTCCCGATTGTGCTGGCTGACGCTGACATCTACAACCCGGTCAACCGCATCAAATACATCAAACACTGGGAAGACAAACTGAAAGAGCTGGACGAGGCCATGAAAACGGTCAGCTCGGCCAACCTGCAGGGCATGCGCGAGGAAATCGACAGCTACGATGAAATTCGCGACAACATTTCGAACCTGACCTTCATCCTCAAAGATATGAACACCCTCACACCGGAGATGCACGAAAACAGCAACTTCGCCACATTGATCAGCATGCTGGAAAAACGCCTGGCCAATACAGGGAATGCCCCGGCAGGCTCCCCCGCACCTGCTCCCGCCAAACCGGCCACGCCCGCACCTGCTACACCTGCCGCGTCCGCTGCAGCAGACTTCAGCGCCTACCTGGATGATATTAGCAAGCGACTGCGCCGAGACGACTATGAAGAACTGCGTGGAGAGCGGTATGGCGAGATCCGCTTTAAGGCGGTTTACCAGCTGGTCCGTAAAGGCTTCCTCGGCGCGACGGAACACTTCCAGGTGCTGGTGGTCGAAATGCCGGGCGTTGATGCAAACGGATTTATTGACCTTGAAAAGCAAATTAAAAAATACGCCGATGAACTGTGCAAGGAACTGGTGACGAATTTGTATGTAACCTGTGTCATCCTGACCAATCACCTGCCCGAGGATGTGGCCGAGATGATCTACGAAACCAAGCCACCCAAGGTCGGCCTTACGGATGTCAGCATCGTGGTCATGGTGGCTTATGATGCAGCGAAAAATGATATTGCCTACCAGAAAGACCTGCCCGAGGACTACGAATCAAACTTCAAGGCGAATATCAAGCAATATCTCATGCCCTGACAATGGATAAAAATACCCTGCTGCTCGTTACCAACAATGGCCTGGGCCGTGCCGATGTCGCCCTGCAGCACAAGCTGGCAATAAAATATTTTGCCTTGCTGTTGGAGAACGGAACCCTGCCCGGTGCAATCGCCTTCTACACTGACGGGGTCAAGTTGATCGTGGATGGTTCACCTGTCCTGGAAAGTCTCTCTGCGCTTGAGAAATGCGGTGTCACCTTGATTGTTTGCTCCACCTGCCTGGAGTATTACGGTCTGTCCGGCCAGGTAAAAGTGGGCATTGTCGGCGGCATGCCGGATATCATCGAGGCCCAGGTTCGGGCAGAAAAAGTGATCAGCCTTTGACAGCATGAGAAAGAAAATGAAAAAAGTAACCTTTTATACTCTCCTCATTCTCTTTACCACCGCAGCCTGCTCGCTGACTGGCCAGCCGCAACGGCCTCCCCAGCCGCCAACCAGCGAGGCAGTCCTCCCCGCCACCAAAGAATCAAGCAGCAGCGCTCCCCAGCCAACGCAGGAAGCGGGAGAACGCGTCCAAACCCTGTTGTATATTTCAGGTACCACCCATATTGAAACACTTCCCAAGGCCTGGCCCGATCCGGACACCTTCCTTGAGTTCCTCGAGCAGGTAACCAGCCTGGGGATGCGCTGGTCTGTCGGGGCGGATGTCGGCTGGCTGGAAGGTGAACCCCGCGCTGCAGAAATCGTACAAAAATCACTCGCCTGGGGCGTTCAATGGGACGTGCACACCCACCAGATGGGAGACCGGGCCCGGGCGGCGCACCTCCTGAGCCAGTATGGCGCACAGCCTACCGGGGTATATTCGGGATTCCTGATCGACGAGCTTGAGCAATTTTTATCCCCCCTGTCCTACCAGGGCACAGAATGGACCCCGCAGGTCCTGTGGGGGGCGGTTGCCTGCCCGGGCCATCGGCCAGGCTGCGATGAAGCATCCCCCGGCGTGTGGATCCCATTGAACAGTGAAAATTACCTTGCCCACGACCCATCTGGTCAATTCATCCATGTCGGTGGTGGAACACACCAGTTGAGCGATGCACGGTTGCTGGTGAATGCCATCCAGGACGGGCAGTACACCTACCCGGTAATCAGCTTCACGCTCATGATCGCCCCGGACACCCTGACCATCGTCAAGACCAGTGATGGCATGGAAGCTCTGACCGTCTTCTACAACGAGGTAAACGACCTGCCATTCATTCGCTGGGCAACCATCCAGGAAACAGCCGACGCCTGGGTGACAGCCGGGAGCGTCCCAAGCCGCATCGAAACAGAGTAAGCCAGCCTTGCTTATCAACCTGCCCCTACGGGGGTTTTTTATTTTCGTTATAATAACAGGCAAATCAGCCGAGGAGACCCACAGTGAATTTTGAACTGACCGAAGAACAGCGCATGTGGCAGAAAGCCGTGCACGATTTCGTTGCCAAGGAAGTCAAACCGAAAGCCCGTGAAGTGGACGAAACCCATCACTTCAACTGGGAAGCCGTCCGCAAGGGAGGTCCGCTTGGCCTGCTCGGCCTGAGCATCCCCGAAGAGTTCGGTGGTGCAGGCGTGGATGCCATCAGCGCAGCGATCGCCATTGAAGAACTCGGCTGGGGCTGCGGCTCCACCGCGCTGGCTTTGGCCGCCCACAACGGGCTGGGGACTGCCCCGATCACGGAATTTGGTTCACAGGAGCTTAAACAGGCCTGGCTGCCGAAGGTCTCGAGCGGGAAAAACAAACTTGGCGCGCTGGCACTGACCGAGCCGGGCGCAGGCTCTGACCTGCAAGGCGGCATCCGCACCAAAGCGGAAAAAGATGGGGAGGCGTGGGTCATCCACGGCGCAAAGATGTGGTGCACCAATGCCTCGATTGCTGAATACATCATCACCCTGTGCCGCACGGACTCCGCAGGCGGCTCGCGTTCCTTGAGCATGATCCTTGTGCCCACCGACACCCCGGGACTGACCATTCACCCGGCCGAGAAAA
Source organism: Anaerolineales bacterium (assembly GCA_024710905.1). Lineage (GTDB taxonomy): Bacteria > Chloroflexota > Anaerolineae > Anaerolineales > Villigracilaceae > JANJTV01. The sequence continues at coordinate 15,749 of JANJTV010000142.1, forward strand.
AAATGGGTCTGATGGGCTCTCCCACCCACGCCGTAACCTATGAAAATGTACGTGTGCCGCTCGGCAATCTGGTCGGGGAAATCAATCGTGGCCTGCAGCAAACCCTGGCCACCCTGGCGGGTGGGCGCATATCCATTGGGGCGTTGTCGCTTGGCCTGGCCCGTTCCGCGCTCGAAGCCTCCCTGGCGTATGCGAAGGAGCGACAGGCCTTTGGCAAACCGATCGCCGAGCACCAGGCCATCCAGTTCATGCTGGCCGATATGGCCACCGAATTGGAATCAGCCAGGCTGATGGTCTATCGCGCTGCCTGGCTCAAACAAAATGGCAAACCTTACAGCAAGGAAGCCGCCATGGCCAAACTTTTGGCCACCGAAGTTGGAGAACGGTCCGCACGGAACGCCATCCAGATCCATGGCGGGTATGGTTACAGCCGCGATTATCCGGTGGAACTAACCTACCGGGACGCGCGCCTGATGACGATAGGCGAAGGTACCAGCGAAATCAACCGATTGGTGATCGCCCGTCAAATACTTCAAGATTAAGATGCCGCTAGTTTCGATTGTTACCGCCACCTATAACCGTAGCAGCGTCCTAAAATACACCATCGCCAGCGTCCTGGCCTCCACATTTAAGGATTGGGAGATGCTGGTAATTGGCGACGCTTGTACAGATGATACCGCACAGGTTGTGGCCGGTTTCAACGACCCTCGTATTCGTTTCACCAACCTTCAAGAAAACTGCGGTGAACAGACCGGCCCCAATAATCTTGGCTTTGACATGGCAAGAGGCGAATACATCACAGTATTAAACCATGATGATTTTTACTTTCCTGAGCACCTCGAAAGCCAGTTGGCCTACCTGAATGAAAGCAAAGCCGACCTGGTCTTTTGCGCCCACGCCCAAGCCTTGCCCACGAGCCGGGAGGAACTGGCCGGTGGCAAGCTCAACATCCGACTTCACCGCTTACCGCCAGATAACCAGTATCATCCTTATTTACAAGTCCCTGCGCTGGGTTGGATGCTCAAAAAAAGCTACATCAAAGACCTGGGGGGCTGGAAATTCTCGCATCAAACGCTGATGGCGCCTTCCAATGAATTTGTGTTCAGGGGCTGGAAATCCGGGAAGAAAATCCTGTTTAACCCGCGCATTACGGTGCTGAGTGTGCCTTCCGGGAACAGGAAAAACTCCTACCACGGCGACCATGACTACGAGTCTGAGTTTTTCTGGAACTTCATCCAAACAGACCCCGGTTTTCGCCAGAAACTTTTTGAAGCCATCGCCATCCAACAGGAGCGTGAACGCACTCAACTGGCCGCCTTCCCCAGCCTGTGGCATTCCATATATGGGCAGGCGCACAAAGTACTTTACCGGCCATTGCTGGCAATGGGCATATCCCCACTTTCCATTTCAGCGCTTATCGAGTTTGGCTGGCGCGGAAGTATGATTCGCAAGTTAAGGCAGAATCGTGGCCTGGAAGAGAATAGGAGATAAAATGCACGAGAACTGGCAGCTCAACGGCATGAAGCAAGATCAGCAGGGAATCACCAATGACTGGCAATTAATGCAAAAACTTATTCATGACGTTGTTATCAAAGAAGTCAAAAACGTCCCCACCAACTATGGCTACCTGACCGAAATCTTCCGCCAGGACTGGAACCTCGACAAGTTCGGAATGGATCAGGTTTTTCAAGCCGTGCTTGAACCAGGTGGCGCTTCAGCCTGGCACGCCCACGCCATTACTACAGACCGGTTATTTATCAGTTATGGCCGGGTTCGCATCGTGCTGTATGACAGCCGCAAAGATTCACCAACCCTTGGCCTGGTCAACGAATTTCGCTTTGGCAGTGAACGCCCGGCCATGCTGGTTATCCCACCCACCGTCTGGCATGGCATCGAAAACATAAAAGACGGGCCAAGTATCGTCACCAATGTTGTTGATCACGCTTATCATTACGAAGGCCCGGACCACTATCGCCTGCCAATCGATACGCCCGAAATTCCTTATAAGTTCCGAACTGCCGGGCGCGTTGACAGCCTGGGGGGCGTAACACACAAATGACTCGTCCATCCTTCTCTACCCGAGCCGTTCACGCCGGGGAACGCCAGCCAGGCGGGGAATACACCCCGGTTGCCAGCCCAATCCACCCGAGCGTCGGCTACACCTATGAAAGCATGGATGACACCGACACTGTGCTGGGCAGTCAGAAAGCCGGTTTCATCTACCCGCGCTACACCAGCCCCACCGTGCATGCCTTCGAGCAGGCGGTCGCCAGCCTGGAGAACGCCCCCGCCGCACAGGCCTACGCCAGCGGCATGGCAGCCATCCACGCTGCGCTGCTGGCCGCCGGGGCGCAAAACGGCAGCAGCATGGTCGCCGCGCTGGATATCTACGGCGCGACCTACAGCCTGCTCAAGAACCTGTTCGCTGTGCTGGGTGTCACCAGCCGGTTCGTCGATGCGGCCGACCTGCCCGCCGTCGAGCAAGCCCTGCAAACCAGCCAGGCCAACATCCTGCTGGTCGAAACCATCTCCAACCCGCTGCTCAAGGTGGCCGACCTGCCCCGGTTGGCCGAAATCGCCCATCGCCAGCGAGCCAGCCTGCTGGTCGACAACACCTTTGCCACCCCTTACCTGTTCAACCCGCTCGACCACGGCGCAGATTACGTCATCCACAGCGCCACCAAGTACCTGTCCGGCCACGGGGATGTCATGGCTGGCGTGGTGGCGACATCAGAAGAAAACAAGAAAAAGCTATACGAAACCAACAAGATGATTGGGGCCAACCTTGGCCCCTTTGAGGCCTGGCTGGCCCTGCGTGGCCTGAAAACCCTGCCCCTGCGGGTACGACAGCAATTTTCGAATGCCGGGCAAATTGCACAATGGCTGGCAAAACACCCGAAGATCGCAAAAGTCAATTACCCCGGCCTGGATGGACACCCCGGCAAGCAACTGGCAGCGCAGATGTTTGATGGTAAGGGATTTGGCGGTGTGCTCTCGTTTGAAATCCGGCAAGCCGATCAAGCGGCTGCCTTCCGTTTCATGGAGCGACTCCAGCTCTGCCAGGCCGCCACCACGCTGGGGGATGTCTACACACTGGTCTTACACCCTGCCACCGCTTCGCACCGCAGCCTGAGCGCAGAAGAACGCGCCCGCATCGGCATTCCCGACGGGCTGGTACGACTTTCGGCTGGGATCGAGGATATTGAAGATATTCTTGCCGATCTCCAACAAGCCTTGCGGCAGTGACATCCCCTATGTCTTGAAAGACTTGTCCGGACAAGTCTGTGATGTGATATAGTAAATATGTAAAGTTGTATCAATCAAGCGGGGACAATAAACTATGCAGGAATCTGCAACTTTAATCATAAAAGGAAAACCTTGTGATAAAAGGTTTCGCGCATACGATTTCCGAAGGGGCGGATTTTCAACATCAATCCTTATTTAATGCTGCCAGCGATGGATTAATAATCTGCGACCTGGCAACCAACCTATTAATTGATGCCAACCCCGCCATTTGTCGAATGACCGGATTCGGTCGAGATTCGTTAATTGGGCAAACGCCAACAATCCTCGCGCACCCCGACCACCAAGAGGCTTTCAGCGGAAACCTTCAGAAACTACAACTGAATGACAGGCTTGAAATCCAACTTTTACAGATGAGGCAAGATGGCTCCACGTTCCCTGCCGAATGGCACCTATCTGTTTTTTTCCAAAACGATCGCCCGTGTATATTGGGAATCATTCGAGATATAAGTGAACGAATTCAAGAAGAAACAAAGCTTAAACTACACATGGAAACACACATCCGCGAGCAGGCCATGCTGTTACATATCTCGCACACACTGGCATCCACGCTTGAACTCCAACCAGAGTTGATTCTTGAACACTTAGGCGAGATTATAGAATACAACCTTGCCGGGCTGTTTACACTCTCAGATTCTTCCTTAATCCCCATCGCAATATGCGGGCTGCCTGCCCAGTACAACCCTGCTCTTATCCGTATTCCATTAAGCGGAACTAACGCACCGCCAAATCTACTGACCAAGCATCGCCCATTTCTTATTGCAGATGTCTGGAGCAACGAACCCCAGGCGAAACTCGTGCGCTCCATTTTGGGTAAGAATGCGAAGATTTTACTGAAAGGGATGCATTCGTGGATGTGGATTCCCATGGCCGTTAAAAATCGAATTGTTGGCGGCCTGGGCATTGCACATAAAAAACGGGATCATTTTTTACCCCATCATGCCAATCTGGCCCTCAGCATAGCCAATCAGGCGGCCATAACAATTATCAACACAGAATTACACCAACAAGCACAGGAACTGGCTATCATAGAAGAGCGCCAGCGCCTGGCCAGGAACCTGCACGACGCAGTCAACCAATCCTTGTTTTCTGCAAGCCTAATCGCTGATGTTTTACCGCGTTTGTGGGAGCGCGACCAGGCCCAGGCACGGAATTCTCTCGAGGATCTGCGTAAATTAACCCGTGGCGCAATGGCAGAAATGCGTGCTTTATTGGTCGAATTACGACCTTCCACCCTGACCGATGTGGAATTGGGAGAACTCCTGAGTCTGCTGGGAAATGCATTTACCGGGCGCACCAATATTCCTGTTCAACTCACAATTTGCGGGGAGGGCGTACTGCCTGCCGGAACACAGGTGGCGATTTATCGCATCAGCCAGGAGGCGATGAACAACATTGCCAAACACGCCAAAGCTGGCAGGGTTGAAATCCTGCTAAAACACGAGGGAGCCGGCATTGAATTAATGATTTGCGATGACGGTAAAGGGTTCGATCAAAACCATGCGTCGGCAGGCCATTACGGCTTAAGCATGATGCAAGAACGGTCTGATGCGATTGGAGCGCAATTAAACATTACCAGCCATCCCGGTCAGGGCACAAAATTGGATATCCGATGGATGCCGAAGAAAGTGACGGACATAAAATGACAGAACCCATCCGGGTAATGGTCGTGGACGACCACACCATGGTTCGCAAAGGGCTGGCAACCTTCTTGAGCGCATTTAATGAAACATCCATTACGGCCGGTCAACCCCTGGTACTGGTGGGCGAAGCAGAAAGCGGTGCTACAGCCATTGATCTGTGCGCAAAAGTTAAACCAGATGTCGTGCTCATGGACATGGTCATGCCAGAAATGGACGGACCAACAACCACCCGCATTCTTCGTGACAGAGATCCTCACATCCAGGTCATTGCACTAACAAATTATAAAGAAGGTGCGCTAGTCAAGAAAGCACTGGAAGCCGGGGCAATCGGGTACTTGCTCAAGGATATATCTGCTGAAGAACTTGCCAGGGCGATTCGCGCCGCCCATAATGGTCGCGCCACGCTTTCTCCGGAGGTTACCCAATCTTTGGTAGAGACAGCAAACCTGCCTCCAGTCCCAGGCATAGACCTGACCCCGCGTGAACGAGAGGTGCTTTCCCTGATGATCGATGGCTTAAACAACAGGCAGATCGCCGGGAGACTGACCGTAAGTTCCTCCACGATAAAGTCCCATGTCAGCAATATCCTTTCCAAGCTGGGCGTTTCCAGCCGTACCGAAGCAGTTACCGTGGCGCTGAGAAACCACATTATTACCTGAATTCTCCCCCAAATGGCCGAGATAAAAACTCCCCCAGACGATGGATGTGCCTGGGGGAGTTCGATTTTACAATGATATAAGCCACGGTTAAGATCAACAGACTAACCAAGCAACAACCCCAAGGAGTGATTCCATGTCTATCGCAAAAGTCAGTGAGATTATCGCATCATCCCCAAAGAGCTTTGACGATGCCATCAAATCGGGCATTGCTCGCGCAACCAAAACCCTAACGAATGTAAGATCCGCGTGGGTGGAAAACCAGCAAGTTAGATTAGATAACCAAGGGCATATCCAGGAATATCGTGTTCAAATGAAGATAACCTTCATCCTGGAAGAGTAAAGATGATCAACTTTCTCTTATGGATACTTGTTGGCGCAGCCATTGGCTGGGTCGCCAGCCTGATTATGAAAACCAACAGCCGCCAGGGGCTGATTGCCGATATTCTGGTCGGCATCGTTGGGGCTTTCCTTGCCGGCTTGTTTCTTAGCCCAATATTCAACGTAGCAACGATTAATGAGGGGGATTTCAGCCTCCCGGCATTGCTTGTGTCACTGGGTGGGGCTGTCATCCTGCTGGCAATCTCCAAAATGTTTCGCAACATCGGGGGGTTCCTGGTGATCGTGATCATTGCCCTGCTGGCATTAATTTATGTCAATTGCTGGACAATCGAATCGACCTCGGCATTTTGCACTGGTATGAGGAGCCTGATTCCCTGGTAGGCAACCTCCCCCAAGCGACGGATAAGCAGACTCCCCAACCGCAGGATGTGGCCGGGGAGTCTTTGTCTTATTATGAAACTATGACCCGCGTATATATTGCCGATGCAAAGCCCGAAGAACGCTCTGCCCTGCGCCTTGTCCTGATCGATTTGGAAATGGACGTAGTCGGCGAAGCCGCTGACTGGGAAACCACGTTAGCCCAAGCCCCAGTAACTCGCACCAATATGTTGCTGATTGACTGGGACCTGCTTCCTGCCCACCCTGCTGAAGCGCTGGGGGAGCTCCGAAAAGCCTGCCCGGCAGCGCTGGTCATTATCCTCATCAGCCACCTGGATGCCCGCCAGCAAGCTGCGATCTCTACCGGCGCTGATGCGTTTATCAGCAAAGGCGAAACTCCCGATCGGGTGGCCGAACGCCTGCGTTCTGCCGCGGCAGACATTCAGACTGGCTGAATGAGGAGAACATCGAATCCCGGCAACCCTTTGCTGTCTCGAGTGCCGGGTTTAATCAAGGACAGCAGTACACAGTGTCTAAAAGGAGCAATTTATGAACAAAGATATTCTTGAAGGAAAATGGAAACAGGTCAGGGGCGAAGCAAAAGTATGGTGGGGCAAACTCACAGATGACGACCTGGATCGCGCCGCGGGGAAGTTAGAAGTCCTGACCGGTTTGCTCCAGGAACGTTATGGCTATACCCGTGAAGCTGCCGCAAATGAGATTGAGAAGCGCGTAACCGAGTATGAAGCCAAACTGAAAGTAGAACCCCAGCCGGCCAACATCAAGTAATTGACCATTGACCGCCCAGAACCATTGGGCGGCAGCTCAACTTTTTGTAAAGGAAACTCATATGAACATCCTCATTTACTTGATTGCAGGTGCAATTGTCGGCTATGTAGCCAGCAGAATTATGAAAACTAATTCTAGCCAGGGCTTGTTGCTGGACATTGTGGTGGGTGTCGTTGGCGCCTTCCTGGCCGGATACTTCATCAGCCCGCTTCTTGGTATCGGGACAATCAACGATGCCATTACCATCCCGACCATGCTGGTAACCCTGCTCGGCTCCATTGTCTTGTTATGGATTATCAAGCAAATCCGACGCTAATCCAATTCACATTCTGGGCAGAGAGAATGCTCGTGGCTGCCCGAAAGGAGTAAAAAATGTTAAACGAAAATAAAGTTTCTGAAACCAGAACATCGCAGCACGAACCCGAACGAGAACAGCGTATTTTAGGTTTCAAGCTCACCCAAGTGGTCTGGCTACTGTTTGGAATTCTCGTGGCGCTTATCGTAATACGCATTGGTCTCCGGTTGATTGGCGCCAATCCCGACAGCCCCATCGTAGGATTGATCTATGCGTTTACCTTCCTGTACCTGTTCCCCTTTGAAGGCCTGATCAATTCACCATCCTCAGGCAACATGGTACTGGAACTCTCATCAATCTTTGCGATCGCAATCTATGCATTGATCGCATGGGTGGCAGAAAGGGTAATCTGGCTCATCTTTTACCGTCCGCGTGGCCCAGTAGTTGCGGTTACAGAAACCAGCACCAGCGAGAGCCAAACGCATCAATGAATCGAAAAGTTATCTCACAAGGAAAATATATTATGACACCAGAATATCAAGAATACACCCATTACGAAAGCACAATACCGAGCATCCTGTTCGGGGTGCTCCTTGGTGGGCTGGCAGGCGCAGTGACAATGTTGTTACTGGCCCCGCAATCTGGCCAGGCTACCCGTGCCCAAATCAAACAAAAAAGCATTGAGCTTCGCGATCGCACCACCGAAATCGTCGATGAGTCCATTGCGCAAGTACGTTCAAATGCAAACCGGATCACCGTTGAGGGACGCGAGAAACTTGAAGAATTAAAAAACCAGGGCAAAGACCTGGTTACCGAGCAGTTGGAACATGTATCAGAAGCCGCCCTGGCGGGGAAAAAAGCCATTCACAGTTCGGTGAATTAATGCGCGGTGGACAGCAAGCAATCGTCCTCCGTCAAAATAACCTGTACACATACAGAAAGGGAAGATCATGAAGCTTAGCGAACCTAAAGTTGTCACTTTTTGGATTTCTGTTGTTCTTGCGGGCCTTGGCATCCTGGCTTATATGGGGAGCATTCCGCAGCTTT
>JANJTV010000144.1 GCA_024710905.1 Anaerolineales bacterium
GGCAATGCTGAAATGGCCGGTCTCGATCCTTCGGTGCGTCACCGCACCGACCAGCTGGATGCCGTGGGCAATACGACTGCTGCCATCGGCAAGGGCTTCGCGATCGGTTCCGCCGCCCTGACGGCCATGGCCCTGCTGGCGGCCTACCTCGAGGAAATCCGCCTTGTGCTGGGTGAGCTGCGCGGTGTGACCGAACTGGTGGTCAATGGCACGGCGATCAAGGTGGCCGACCTGACCATCCAGAATTTTATGACCTATTACGATGTCACCCTGCTCAACCCGGCGGTGCTGGTGGGTGTGTTCAGTGGTGTTGCGACGGCCTTCTACTTCTCGGCCCTGACCATGAGCGCTGTGGGCCGCGCCGCGGGTGGGATGGTGGAGGAAGTCCGCCGCCAGTTCCGCGAGATCCCCGGCATCCTGGAAGGTACGGCCAAGCCCGACTATGCCCGCTGCGTCGAGATCAGCACCGCCTCGGCCCAGAAGGAAATGACCGGTCCGGCCCTGCTGGCGATCGTCATCCCCGTGCTGGTGGGTGTGGTCTTTGGGGTGGCGGGTGTGCTGGGCCTGCTGATGGGCAGCCTGGCGGCCGGCTTCTCGCTCGCCGTGATGATGTCCAATGCCGGCGGCGCCTGGGACAATGCCAAGAAGTACATCGAAGGCGGCGAATACGGCGGCAAGGGCTCCCCGGCCCACAAGGCGGCCGTGGTGGGCGACACGGTCGGTGATCCGTTCAAGGACACCTCCGGCCCCTCGCTCAACATCCTGATCAAGTTGATGTCCATGGTCTCGGTGGTCTTTGCCGGCCTGATCGTGGCCTTCAGCAACGGCCAGGGCCTGCTGGCGATGCTGCTGCTCGGTCGCTAAGGTATATATAAAACGGACGGAACGCCGTGAGGTGCTCCGTCCGTTTTTGATTCGGAGGAAGTGGCTTATTTCAAGAAGCGCTTCTGCCACTCGAACAATTTGTTCAGGGCTTCGATGGGGGATAGCTCGTTCACGTCCAGTTTTTGCAGTTCATCCAGCAATGGATTGGTCTCCGGGAACAGGGCGATCTGCGAGGCGGACTCAGGGTTGACCTTCACCGCCCGCCCCGAACTTTTCTCCAGCGTGGACAGGATCTCGTTGGCGCGCAGGATGACCGGCTTCGGAAGCCCGGCCAGTTGGGCCACATGGATGCCATACGAACGGTCTGCCCCGCCCGGGATGATGCGGTGCAGGAAGACCACCTTCCCATCCCCTTCGCTGACCGCCACATTGTAATTGCGGATGCCGGGCAGCAGGTCGGCCAGCTGGGTCAGTTCGTGGTAATGAGTGGCGAACAGGGTCTTGGCGCGCAGCTGCGGGTGGTTGTGGATGTGCTCCACCACCGCCCAGGCGATCGAGACGCCGTCGTAGGTGCTGGTGCCGCGCCCGATCTCGTCCAGGATGAGCAGGGAACGGTTGGTGGCGTGGTGCAGGATGTTGGCCGTCTCGATCATCTCGACCATGAAGGTCGATTGCCCGGCGTGGATCTCGTCCTGCGCGCCGATGCGGGTGAAAATGCGGTCGGTCAGGCCGATCACGGCGCTTTCGGCCGGGACAAAACTCCCCATCTGGGCCATCAGCACGATCAGGGCGGCCTGCCTCAGGTAGGTGCTTTTGCCGCTCATGTTCGGGCCGGTGATGATGCGCACGATCTCGCCGGTTTCAAAGGTGATGTCGTTGGGCACAAAGCGTTCGCCGCGCAGGCTGTTTTCCACCACCGGGTGTCGGCCGGCATGGATGTGCAGTTCGCTGCCATCCACCACCTGCGGGCGGGTGTACCCGCCGTTGGCGGCGGCTTCGGCCAGGGCAGCCAGGGTGTCCAGTTCGGCCAGGCTGCGGGCGGTTTGCAGCAAGCGTGCGGAGGTTTTCGCCAGGCCAGCGCACAGTTCCTTGAACAGGCGCAACTCAATCTCGTGGATGCGCTCCTCCGCGTTCAGCACCAGTGTTTCATATTCCTTCATTTCGGGCGTGATGTAACGCTCGGCATTGACCAGCGTCTGCTTGCGGATGTAGTCGCCCGGCACGGCGGCGGTATTGGCATGCGAGATCTCGATGTAATACCCGAAGACCTTGTTGTAGCCGACCTTGAGCGATTTGATGCCGGTGCGTTCGCGCTCGGCCGGCTCGAGCTGGTTGATCCAGTTCCGGGCGTGGCGCGAGGCCTCGATCACGCCGTCCAGTTCGGCCGAGTGGCCGGGGCGGATGATGCCAATGTTCTGCAGGGTCTGGGGCGGGTCGTCGGCCACGGCCGAGCGCAGCAAGGCCAGTTCTTCTTCGCACAGGCTCATATTTGCCAGGACGGACTGCAGGGCGGAGTCTTTCCCTTCCAGCAGGTTGCGGATGCCTGGCAGGCGGGCCAGCGATTCGCGCATCGCGATCAGGTCGCGCGGCTGGGCATGGCCGGACAGCACCCGGTTGGCCAGGCGTTCCAGGTCGGCCAGCGGTTTGAGCGCAGCGCGCAGCTCGGCCCGCAGCATGGATTGTCCGAACAGGGCCTGCACGCCGTCCAGGCGCTGCTGGATGCGGGCGATCTCCAGCAAGGGTTGGCTGACCCATTGGCGCAGCATGCGCTTGCCCATCGGGGTGACGGTCTGGTCGAGGGAGCCGAGCAGCGAGCCCCTGGTTTCGCCGCGCAGGGTTTCGGTCAGCTCCAGGTTGCGGCGGGTGGCGGCATCCAGCACCATGAATTCAGCGGTGGAGTACACCCGCAGGCTGGTGAGCAATTCCAATGCGGCCGGCTCGGTTTCCCTGAGATACTGCAGGATGCCCCCGGCAGCGCGGGCGGCCAGGCTGTGCTCCTTCAGGCCGAAGCCATCCAGGGTGCCGGCGCCAAAATGGGCCAGCACCGTTTCGGTGGCCTTGCCCGGCTCGAAGCGCCAGGCCGGCCAGGGGGAGATGTGCCCCGGTGTGCCGCCCGGCAGCGCGAGGGTATCGGGGTGGATGACCTCGGCCGGGCGCAGGCGTGTCAGTTCGGCGCGCAACGGTGCACCATCCACATGGGGCAGGGTGGTGACGGCGAACTCGCCGGTGGAGATGTCGACATAGGCCACGCTGGCCTGCTCGTCGTCGATGATCACGGCAGCCAGGTAATTGTTGGCGTCGCCGGGCAGCAGGCTGGGCTCGAGCAGGGTTCCGGGGGTGACGACCCGCACCACCCTGCGGGGGAAGATGCCCTTGACGGGTTGTTCGCCGACCTGTTCGCAGATGGCAACGTGGTAGCCTTTTTCGATCAACCGGGCCAGGTAGTTGTCCACGGCGTGGTAGGGGATGCCGGCCAGCGGGGCGCGGATGCCCTTGCCGATCGGCCGGGAGGTCAGGACAATGTCCAGTTCGCGGGCGACGATCTCGGCGTCCTGGTCGAAGGTCTCGTAAAAATCACCCAGCCGGAAGAACAGCAGGGCGTTGGGGTGCTCTCGTTTGATTTCAAGGTATTGCTGGCGGACGGGGGTGACGTCTTCGGTCATGGGGGAAATTTTACTGCCTTTTGTCAATCGTGACAGGTTTCCTGTTTTTTGGTGACACAGTTTTGAAGAAAAATGTGCGAGTTGTACTATAATTATTTCACCATACTCATTCAGAATTGGAGGTTGAAATGGCTAGTGTTACATATGAACATGTAGTAAAGGAATTCGGGACCGTTCGCGCAGTGGATGACCTGAATTTCCACATCGAGGACAAGGAATTCCTGGTCTTCGTTGGTCCATCGGGTTGCGGCAAGACCACCGCGCTGCGCCTGCTGGCCGGGCTGGAGGAAATTACCTCCGGCGAGATCCGCATCGGGGACCGGGTGGTGAACGATATTGCCCCCAAGGATCGCGATATTGCGATGGTGTTCCAGTCGTACGCGTTGTATCCGCACATGTCCGTGTACGATAACATGGCCTTCAGCCTCAAGTTACGCGGCACGCCCAAGCAGGAGATCAAGCAGCGCGTCCAGGAAGCTGCCGAACTCCTGGGCATCCAGGAATTGCTGGAGCGCAAACCGCGCCAGCTCTCCGGCGGACAGCGCCAGCGCGTGGCCGTGGGTCGCGCCATCGTGCGCAAGCCCAAGGTCTTCCTGTTCGATGAACCGCTTTCTAACCTGGATGCCAAACTGCGCGTGGAAACCCGCGCCAACATCTCCAAGCTGCACCAGCAGCTGCAGACCACCTTCATCTATGTGACCCACGACCAGGTGGAGGCCATGACCATGGCCAGCCGCATTGCCGTGATCAACAAGGGCATGCTGCAGCAACTGGATACCCCCCAGACCCTGTATGATTTCCCGGCCAATATGTTCGTGGCCGGTTTCATCGGTTCCCCGGCCATGAACTTCTTCCCGGCCAAGCTGCGCAAGGATGGCAGCAAGTACATTGTGGATGCCGGTGCCTTCTCTGTGGCCATTCCCTCTGAAAAGGCCGGCCCGTACAAGAGCATGGACGGGCAGTCGGTCGTGCTGGGCATCCGCCCCGAGGACATTCATAATCCCAAGTTCCTGCCGCCCGCCATTCACGCCGAGACGATCGAGTGCAAGGTGGATGTGATCGAATTGATGGGCAACGAGATCTTCCTGTACCTGGTGGCCGGCAACAACAATTTTGTCGCCCGCGTGGACCCGCGCACCGATTACAAGGTCGGCGACAAGGTGCAGGTGGCCTTCAACATGGACAAGTTCCACCTGTTTGACCCCGGCACCGAGAAGGCCATTCGTTAACTGTTTTCGCAATCCTGCAAGTCCAGGCGGGGCGAAGCCATCTTCGCCCCGCTTTTCATAACAAGGAGGTCGCATGCCTGAAACCAAATACACCCTCGTCCTGTTGCGCCACGGCCAGAGCCAGTGGAACCTTGAAAACCGTTTTACCGGCTGGACGGATGTGGACCTGACCCCCCTGGGTCACGAGGAAGCCCACAGCGCCGGGAAATTACTCAAGGAGAACGGCTATGTCTTTGACATTGCCTACACCTCCGTGCTGCGTCGGGCCATCAAGACGCTGTGGGCAGTGCTCGAAGAGACCGGCCTGGAGTGGATCCCCGTGGTGCGCGCCTGGCAGCTCAACGAGCGCCATTATGGCAACCTTCAGGGCCTGAACAAGGCCGAGACGGCCGCCCAGTTTGGCGAGGAACAGGTCAAGATCTGGCGGCGCAGCTATGACGTCCCGCCGCCGCCGCTGGGCGGGGACGATGAACGCCATCCGCGTTTTGATCCGCGCTATGCCGGGCTGAGCGCGCAGGAACTGCCCGCGACCGAGTCGCTCAAGCTGACCCTCGACCGCGTGCTGCCCTTCTGGCACAGCACCATCGCCCCGATGATCCTGTCCGGCAAGCGCGTGCTGATCACCGCCCACGGCAACAGCCTGCGCGCGATGGTGAAGTATCTTGATCATGTTTCGGAGCAGGACATCCTGGAATTGAACATCCCGACCGGTATCCCGCTGGTGTATGAACTGGATGCTGATCTGAAACCGGTGAAAAGTTATTACCT
>JANJTV010000008.1 GCA_024710905.1 Anaerolineales bacterium
ACCAGGGTTTGTGGATGAAAGTCGCGCACCAACCCCAACGCCTCGCTGAGCGCCTGCAAATAGGCCTGGTCATCGGCCCCCGGTGCGAGCGGGAAGTTGCGATGCAGCCCGAGGCCCGGCCCCGCGCCGGTTTCATCCTCAAAGCCGTTAAAGTAGGGATATTCCTCGTTCGGGTCACCGTGGATGGAAATGCTCAACACGTCGACCCGTTCGTAGAAGATGTCCTGCGTGCCGTTCCCGGCGTGGTAGTCCACATCCAGCAGGGCAACTTTTCCTTTGCTCGCCAGCCAGTTGGCGGCTACTGCCGCGTTATTGATGTAACAATAGCCGCCGCAATTGGCCTTCCCGGCGTGGTGGCCGGGCGGGCGGCACAGCGCAAAGGTGTTTTTACCAGACTTGGCGGTCTCCTGCGCGGCGCCCAGGGCGCACTGCGCCGAGGCGTAGGCCGCCGGGTAGGTGCCTGCCGTGATCGGCGCGGACAGGTCCATGGTGTAGTACCCCGCCCGGCCCAACAGACTGGTGGGGATGTTCTTGCTGGCGGTGCGCGGCGGGAAGGTGGCCGGGAGCAGGGCAATTTTTTCGTAGTCGCTGGCTTCGTGCTGCCACTCGACAAAGGCCATTTTCAGGAAGGAAAGAGACCCGGCGTCATGCACAGCCAGCAGCGGCGCTTCTCCGAAGTCATCTGGTTGGCGCAGGTTGAAGCGGCCATCCGCTTGCAGCGCGGACAGGATGCGATCCATGCGCGCGGGGGTCTCGAAGTTGGCAATCCGTTCGCCGCCGTCGAAGACCTCGAAGGGCGGTTGGTGCTGGCGGTGGGTTTCGGAGTAGTAGACGTTCATGGTTCTATTTTAGTTTTAGTTTTGTAAATTTGCAGGGTTTATTTACGTATCATTAGGAAACCGGGCATGGATACTCATAAAGTGTTTGGGTAAGGTAAAATAAAAACAATTGACGCTTCTATGGAAGAAAATAATCAGCTTCTATTTGATGTCATGACCCCCCTGGGTTTTCGCGTTCATGTTACCAGAGCTTATTAGGATTTGATTGTTTCCATAAAGCACCCGGTGATGGCCGGGCGCGAAAAAGATGTCAAACATGTGTTGGAAGACCCTGACGAAATTCGCCGGAGTAAATCCGATGCCAGTGTATTTTTATTCTATAAGACCGAGCGTGAAAAGAGATGGATTTGCGCAGTGATGAAACAAGCGTCTGGTTCAGGTTTTTTGATTACAACTTACCCGACTGATGCTATTAAGGAAGGAGTCTTAATATGGCGCAAGTAAAAGTGTATTACGACCGGGAAGGTAATACCTTAACTGTCTGGTTTGGGAATCCTTCCGATGAATATATTGCAGAAGAAACAGGTGATGAAATCATCCTGATGAAAGACCGCGACGGTAAAGTAATTGGGTTTGAAAAATTAAATTTTACCGGGCAGGTGCAGGATGGCATTAAGGTTGCTTTTGAAACAGCAACGTCTTAACTCTCCAGCCTGGATTGTCTCCCAAAACGGGATTCGCTTCGGGTGTGCCCGCCGGGGATGAAATGAAAAAGCGCAGTTTCGCTGTTTAAACGGAACTGCGCTTTTGATTCCGGAAACTTATTTCGATTTCCCGATGAACTCTTTCAGGTCTTTCTTCATCTGCTCGAGGGAGGGCAGGTGGATGTACATCATGTGCCCGCCTTCGTAGTAGTACATGTGGATGTTGCCGCGCAGGCTTTCATCCAGCCCGAGGTGGTTGAAGACGTACTCGGTGCCGAAGAACGGCGTGGCCAGGTCGTAGTAGCCGTTGCCGACATATACCTGCAGGTGCGGGTTGATGCTGATGGCCTCGCGCAGGGTCTCAGCCACGTTGACATACTGGTTTTCGTGGCTGGCGTAGCTCCACGGCCAGACCTGGAAGTTGAGAATTTCGTAAGGCACGTCCTTCTCGAACTGGAGTTCACGGCGCACATAGTCGTAGAATCCGGCGGTGTATGGCCCCATGATGTTGGTGTAGGAGGGGTCGTTCTCGGCGCTGTCGCCCAGCGTGTCGCGGTCAATGCCCAGGAAGCGGCTGTCGAGGCGGCCGACCGTGCGGCCGCGCGTACGGAGCAATTCCTTGAAGAAACGCCGGTCCGGCACGCGCAGGTCGGAGGCCTCGAGGTACTCGCGGGACAGGCCGGTGTAACGAACGAGTTTATCCAGAATGGCGTTCCGTTCACGTTTGGGCAGGGCGGCACCTTTCATCAGGGCCGGGGCATATTCGTTGATGGCGAATTCGCGCACGTCCTCGAGCAGTTTTTGCAGCGGGCGGCGGATGCGCAGGGCGCGGTGATACCAGGCGGTGGCGGTGTAGCTCGGCAGGAAGAGCGCGTAGGGCAGTTCGTTGCCAGGGGTGAAGTCGATTGTGCCAAAATCCAGTACCGTTGAGACCAGCATGATGCCATTTAAATACATACCGTGGCGCTGCTGCAGGTAGCCGGAGAGGCCGCTGGCGCGGGTGGTGCCGTAGCTTTCGCCGATCAGGAACTTGGGCGAGAGCCAGCGGTTGTAGCGCGTCGTATACAGGCGAATGAAATCGCCGACGCTCTCGATGTCCTTTTTGAAGCCGTGGAACTGGCGGGCTTTTTCGCCGGCAGCCGGGCGGCTGTAGCCGGTGCTGATCGGGTCGATGAAGACCAGATCGGTTTCATCCAGGATGGAAAAATCGTTGTCTTCCAATTCGTAAGGCGGCTTGGGCAGGTCGCCTTCAAAGGTCATCTTGACCCGGCGCGGGCCGAGCACACCCATGTGCAGCCAGACGGAGGAAGAGCCGGGACCGCCGTTGAAGGAGAAAGTCAGCGGGCGTGTGGCCGGATCCTTGACATCATTCAGGGTGTAGGCCACAAAGAAAAATTCAGCTTTGGGTTTTTCGCCTTCAAATTCCTTGTCGCGGTCGTCGGTTTCCTGCTTGAGCACCATCGTGCCGGTGGTGACCGTGTATTGCACTTGCTTGCCGCCAATTTTCACGGCGTGGTTGGTCACCACCAGGTTATCTTTGATTTCGGGCTTTTCTTTGTCTTTCTTTTCTTCGGGTTTGGTCTCTTCAGCCATGCAGGTCTCTCCTTAATTGTTTCGGGCATTATGGCACAACTTGCCCGGTTTGTCCAAGTTTAATCACCCGGGCATACATGACCTCATCGATGACCGTCCCAATCACCCAGATTTCACCCTGGTTGGGCATGGCAGGCGGGGTTTGTTCTGTGGGCAGGATGACCAGCCCATCCTGCGGCCCGACCAGCCAGAATACCAGCCGGGGTTGGGGGCTGATTTCGTAGCCGAGTTTCGCCGTTCCGGGCTCGCCGTCGCCAGCTTCATAATAACGGGCATAGATCACCCGCCCGTACCAGACCTGCTCACCGGGTTCGACCGGCAGGCCTACCTGGGCGATCAACTCCTGCTGGCTGGCGCGAGGAATGACCGGTTGGAGCAGGGCTTCACTCATGGGGATGGAGGCCCCGATCAGCGTAAACAGGGCGACGACCAGCCCTGTTTTACGGACTGAAAATCGGGCTGGCTCTTCCCGGGTTTTTTCAGCGTTTTCCCGGGGCGCATCCCAGGTGGTAATATCCGCGCGCAGGGTGGTGGTGAAGTGCAGCAGCCTGCTGGCAAGGAAGAACAGGCCGAGCAGGGCATACATCCAGACCGTCCAATCGATGGGCGCAAGGAAACGGTCGCCGGAACTGAAGAACAGGCTGGTCCAGGCGTTGTACAAGACGCCGGTTCCCAGCGGCAGCAGGCCGGGCAGGCTGGCACGCTGCCAGGCCACGGCCAGGCCGATTACGAATAATGACAGGGTGGCAAGCAGGAGGGCCGGGTTGAACTTGCCTCCCTGCCAGAAAGGATAGGTTGGCATGAGCAGGTCTTGCGGGCTGTTCAGGCTGCTGCGAGCGGGGAACGCCAGCAATGAGCCGACCTGGTTGTTGACCATGTGCCTGGCAGCCGTATCCAAAATGCGGCCTGGTTCATCGAAAAACACCTCGATTGCCTGGCGGGTCAGGCGGCTGGAATAAGCTGCGTCAGTTTCATTTTCAAGGCGGGGGATGAGTTCATTGCCTGTGCTGCCGCTCCAGCGCCGAGCCATCGTCATTGTTTGCGAGATCGGGTTGTCGAGCACAACCCCGCCGGTGATGTTGATATTTCGCAGGATCCACGGGCTGAGGGTGATCGCAGCCATCAATCCGATCAGCAGGAAGCCGGACAGCCAGCGGCGGCCGGGCTGCCTGAAGTGCCCGAGCAGAAAGAAGAAGCCGATCCCCGCCAGGAGCACCAGGCTTTGCAGGCGAATCAGCCCGGCAACGGCCAGTAAGCCGCCAATGAACAGCGCATGATGCCAGACGGCCCGACGGGCATTCATCCAGCGGATAGCCAGCCAGAGGGCACCGGCCATGAACAACGCCGAAGGGATTTCTGAGAAGTAGAGTTTGGAATAGGTGTGGTTGAGGGTGAAATCGGCCACTGCGTTGGTGGTGACATCGCGCAGCGCGGTCAGTACGGCCAGGCCGACCCCCAGCGGGTGCCCGCCAATTTCCCAGCCGATCAGGTAGAGCAGCGCCGGGAAGGCTGCCAGTAACAAGGTTTGCAAGGCAATACCAAGGGCATAGTCTTGCCCGCTGACGGCAATCAGCCCGGCCAGCATCAATGTGTAAAGCGGTCGGGCGGGAACCTGGTCGCGGGGCAGGCCCTCCCCGGCCAGTAGGGATTGGGCATTGGTGGCGTAAATCAGCGCGTCAGAGAAGGGGTAGATCTCATGGTTGGGTTCGCGCGGCGGGGTGGCAAAGAAGGAGGTGTTGATCGGCGTTGCCAGCCAGAGGATCAAGGTCAGCAGGTAGATTATCCCGGCTACCTGGGCCTGGGGAAAGCGTATGCGCCAGTTCGCGCAGCGGTTGGCACAGATCATCCCGGCGATACCCAGCAGGGTGGCCAGGCCAACCTGCCACTCCAGCAGCGGAACAGCTGGCGAACCCCAGGAACCGTCTTCGATGTAGGAAAGGCCATAGCCGCTGAGGCCAATCAGCGCGGCCAGGGCAGCGATGGGCAGGCCGAAGAGAAGGATTGTCCTGGCGGGCGGGAGGTGTAGCCGGTCCGGCCGGACAGCTGTTCCAAATGCCAGCTCGGCACAGGCCAGGCTGGCAAGGGTTGCCAGCGGCAGCAGCCTGCTGGCGTAGGCCGACAAGACAGCGTAATTGGTGTTTTCCGCAAGGACATGGAAAATAACCAGCACAACCGGTGGGAGGAGTGTGAGAAGGCTTGAAAGCAGGAAAATCGCATCCCTATGCTGCTGGATGAAGGTTTCCAGCGATGACAGGAACCTGTTTTGTTGGGCCGCAAAGGCCAGCAGGCCAAAACCCGCCGCGAGGCCGATCAACGCCAGGCGGGCAGCAGAGATTCCATCGGAATCAGAAGGCAGCACGGCCAGCCAGCCTGCAGCCAGCAGTCCTTGCAACGCCCACAGGCGCAAGAGTTGTTTTACGGGGAAATTCATCGTTGTTATCCACCCTTGAAAACTGATTTATCGTCGGTTGTTGTTCGGTCTTTCATGTGGGAAGGAGACCACCGGCGTCAGGCTTTTTGGGCCGCCTTTTTGCGGGCTGGTTTGGCTGCCGGGGCCGGGAGGAGTTTATCCAGGTTGGCGATGCAGAAATCCACAAAAACCTGGCGCGGAATGAGGATACGGATGGCAGCAGGCAGGAACTCGTACAGGCTGCCGATGGCGACGGCCCAGGCTGGCTTGCTGGTCAGGGTGGCCATGGTGGCCGGGCCGATCTTTTCGGTAACCAGGCTGCGGATCAGCGGCAACTGGGCGTTGAGCAATTTCAGCGTCCGATCGCCAATCGATTGTTCGACAGGCGTCTTTTTGGCAGCCTGCCGGGAGATTTTATGACCGGCCGCTTCGAGAGCCTGCCTGGCGTTGGCAAGTTTTTCCTGTGGAATCAGGATGTAATCGGTGTTGTAGGTGGAAATGGCGAAGATGGGGATTGCTGCATTTGCCAGCGTGGCCGAGATGCCTGCCAGGATGCCGGTCTGGTCCAGTTTCAATGGGCCGTTGACCATCAGGCAGGCGTAGCCTGGCTGATTTTTTTCGCTTTCGAGGAGGACGGTATCCACGCAGACGATGGACAGCTCTTCAGCAGTACGGGTAATGCTGAAAAACGAGCCAGAGAGCGCCTGTTTGGGCAGGCTGGCACCGGCTTTCAGGCGATGAATGGCAAAGGTTTCGGGCAGGACGGTAAACTTTAACGCTTTCATCATTTTCTCCGCTACTGGGCAAATCATAACATATCATTCATTTAGGAAATACCGGTCATGCGGGATGGGGGTTTCTATTGAGAGATGGTTTCTGTAATAAAATACAGTTCATCCTTGGTTACGACCATGCCAGCCTGGTGATTATTAGACTATGAAAAATATCAAACCCCTCGGTTTGTTGGGCGCCATTCCACACCTGATTGTTTTAATCATTCATACCAATATTGCCACCTATACCCGGTTTATTGCGGATGACTTCTGTTCAGTCTATCTGGGAGAGCGGTTAGGGATGCTTCGCTATATTTGGTTTTGGTATATCACCTGGGGCGGTCGGTATACGGCAATTGCGGCAGACATGCCATTGGTTTGGTTGGGGGCGCGTGGGATTGGCGTTGTGCCGATCCTGGCAGTCTGTTTTTGGGTTTTGAGCCTGTCCATCCTTTTTTACCTGGTCCAGCATTCGGAAACTAAGAACAGGATCTGGACTGCAGTTGCGGCGGCGATAATATTCGTGTCTGTTCTGCTGGCGGTTACCCCGCTGGTGAATCAGTCGTTGTACTGGTACAGCGGCTTCCGGACGCATACCCTGCCCGTGATTGGCCTGACCGCGTATTTTGCCTTTGCCATCTGGGTGATGAAAACGGAACGTCGCTTTTCAATCCCTGTTTTGGGCTTAAGTTTTATCTATACTTTCCTCAATGGCGGCTTTAGTGAAACATTGACCTTGCTGCAATTTATCGTTCTGACTGGCTGGACAGGTTGGTTATTGGTACGGCACAACCTTGACATTCGGCGGATGGATGTTTTATTTCTGCTGGTGGGCATCCTGGGTACTATTGTTGCGCTGGTGGTGCTCATTGCTGCCCCGGGGAATGCGAATCGGCAATCGTATTACTCCCCGCCGGGCGATATTTTTACCTTGCTGCAAATTGCTTCCAGCGGGTATTGGAAATTCCTGGCAACAATTTTTGTCACACCCAAAAAGATTCTTGGCTTTGCAGGCCTATTGCTGGCTTTTGCCTGGTTGGGCGGACGGGCTCAGAGAAGCGCAGCTGTTCATTGGTGGCATGCCCCGACGTTGTTGGGGGCGGGATTGGTGCTTGCCTTTTTGTGCTTCCCGCCTGCTGTTTGGGGCACCGGGGAGCCGCCACCGGAACGGGCGCAAATTATTCCTTCCTTTTTCCTGCTATTCCTGGGCATCCTCTCTGCTTATTGTATTGGAAACCAGGCGAACTGGCTGCGAACTGAATCGTTCCGGCGATTTGGTTTGGTGGCCGCTGTATTGGTTTTATCCGCCGCCGCATATTTTGATGCCCGTCAATTGTTGTTTGAACGCCCGGTCTACGTGGGCTATGCATCCTATTGGGATGGGGAAGTGAAAAAGATACTGGCTGCTCGCGAAGTCGGTGAAGAGTCCATTGTTATTCATTCCGAGCGAAACTGGGCCATGGTGAATGATCCGAACGATAATCCGGATTATTGGGTCAATTATTGCATGAGCAAGTACTATGAGATAGGAATAACCTCGAACAACACAGGGATGCAGGCCGGTCCGTGGGACAGCCTGGGTGAGAATATTCCATAGACACAATAAAACATCCCTGTGAGGAAAGGGATGTTTGGAAATCATGGAAACTATGCGGTTTTATAGCTGCCAAAGAAGAACTGGGCCAGGTCAGGCAACGGCTGCCGGGAGCGGGTAATCCGGAAGCCTGCCTCCGGCGCGGGGTTGTCAAAGACAAACCCGGCCAGGCGCAGGGTGTAGGCTGCCAGCCAGTCGGCGAAGACCATGCCCCCGGAGGGGTCTTTTTGAATAATGTATTCGGTCTGGCGCTGGACCAAAGCCTGACGCAGATCGCGGGCATTTTTGCCGGGGAAAGACGTCCGGCCGGAACCAATTCCCCAAAAGGTATGCGCATCACTGTTGCCCAGCCGGGCGACTGG
>JANJTV010000005.1 GCA_024710905.1 Anaerolineales bacterium
GCCCGTGGTAATGTACTGGTTGCAACTGGCGCGGTTCCCTGCCCAGGCGTTCGATAATCGCTTCGGCAAAGGCCTGTGTGCCAACTTCCCGCTCGCTCAGGCCTTCCCGGTAAATATCCGCAGTATGGATGCCATCCTCCAATGTGCACAGCAGGGCGTTCTTCACCTTCTGGGCAATTTCGGGCTGGCCCAGATGCACCAGCATCTGGGTGGAAGCCACCAGCAGGCCGCTCGGGTTGGCAATGCCCTTCCCGGCAATATCCGGCGCGGAGCCGTGCACCGCCTCGAACATGGCGGCCTGGTCGCCAATGTTGGCAGACCCGGCCAGCCCGACCGACCCGGCCACCTGGGCGGCAATGTCCGAAAGGATGTCGCCGTACAGGTTCAGCGTCACGATCACATCCAGCGTTTCGGGCTGGGCGGCCAGGCGCGCCGCGCCAATATCAATAATCTGGTGGTTGCTCTCAATATCCGGGTATTCTTGTGCTACTTCGTCAAAGACCTGGTGAAACAGCCCGTCGGCCAGCTTCATGATGTTGTCTTTGGTCATGCAGGTCACCTTGCGGCGGCCATAGGCACGGGCGTATTCAAAGGCATAGCGCACTATCCGCTCGGTGCCGGGCCGCGAGATGATCTTGAGCACCTGCGTCACCTCGTTGGTCTGGCGGTGCTCAATACCGGCATATAAATCTTCCTCATTCTCTCGCACGATCACCAGGTTCATGCCGGGGTGCGCCGAAGCCACATAAGGTGTGTAAGCCTTCACTGGGCGCACGTTGGCGTATAGGTTCAGCGATTTGCGGATGGTCACATTAACGCTCTTAAAACCCTTGCCCTGCGGGGTGGTCAGTGGAGCCTTCAGGAAGACCTTGTTGCGGCGCAGCACTTCCCAGGCTTCCTCGCGGATGCCGGAAGTAACGCCCTGCTCATAGACCGACTGGCCGATGTCAATAAAATCATATTCCAGCGGCGCGCCAGCCGCCTGCAAGATTTTCAAGGTTGCGTCCATAATTTCCGGGCCGATGCCGTCGCCGCGTGCCACTGTGATACGGGTTTTTGTCATACTGTCCTCTTTCTAAAATGATGATGAAATTCGGGCTGGCTCCCCCGCGCCTGCACCCGTTATACGGAAGTTTCCGCCGCCTGGGACGGTATTTTCACAAAGAATACAAGCAGCATTGAAACCAGCAAAACGGCGGTGACGGCCAACCCGCCTTCCGGGCCGAACGCGCCGCCCGTCCACAGGTCATTGCCGGTTTCCATCACGTTTAATAAGATGCCGCCGCTGGTTTCACCGCCGCTGACTTCAAACCCGAAAAAATTCCCCTGCACCCAATTCCAAATGCTGTGATAGGCGCAAATGCCCCATAGCGACCCTTCACGCAGGGCATAAAAGGCTGCAAACAAACCAAACAATGCCAGGTTGAGCAGTGCAATCAGGCTCAGGTTGGGGTTCAACCCGTGCAGCAGGGCAAAGATCAGTGATGAAACCAGGATGCCCACCCAGGCCTTGTAACGGGCACCCAGGGTTTGCATCAGCCAGCCGCGGGTCAGTACTTCCTCGGCCGCGCCCTGCACCACCCAACCGATAAAAACAATGCTTACGCCGCCCAATGCGGCCAGCCCTTGTTGGGATGGGTCGCCGCTCTCCAATTCCACACTGCTAGTCAGGGCCAGCAAGCCCACCACGGCGGTAAAGCTCAGGAAGCCGAGCGCCAGCCCGCGCAAGTATTTCATCCCGGCGCTGTCGCGCTCCAGCCCGATGGTCCACGGCGCGCGGCCTTCCCATAGGCCCATCCACAGCCAGGTGAAAACAATCATCAGCCAGAAGGCTGAAATCAATGAAACAGTTAGCCATAATCCGCTGATGACCGGCGGCAGGCCAACCGGGGCAAAGCTAAAGCCAGTCGTTTGTTCAGGCAAGCCGTACAGCAAAACCTGGGCAATGATGACGGGGAGGATGCCAAGCTGCGCCAACAGGCTGATGACGAGGGAAAGCGGGACGGCGGCCAGCAGGTGGGTGGTGCGTTTGCCTGTGAGGGCCAGGTCAAACAATCGGTTTTCAGTGATCCAGGTGAACATGGATGGATTCCTTTACCCATAAAATTGCACTGTCTATTGTATAACAGGAGCAGGAGCCATGCCAGAGAAAACGCCTTTTTGCTTGTCTCAAAGGGATTGGCATGACTTTTAAACGGGAACAGGCGGCGGGGAGCCAGCTTCCGGTTATAGAAAAGGACAGGGAAGTTTATTTACTGGGAACGAGGGCAACTGGCAGGCTGGAAAAGCCCATCATTTCATCACAGGCAGGCGAATGAAAAAGGTGCTACCGGGGAAAGTGGTTTCGTCGTGGGCAGGGCTTTCCACCCAGATGCGACCATTGTGGGCGCGGATAATGCCTGCGGCAATGGCCAGGCCCAAGCCGGGACCGCCGCCTTTGTATTTGGTGCGCCCGGAAGAGTGAAGTTCCACTTTGCCGACCTGGGTAAGTTTTTCAAAAATAATTTTGTGGTTGGCCGGGTCAATGCCAATGCCAGTATCGTGGATGCGAACCTCGACACATTCACCCAGTTGTTCATCGGTGGCGACGCTGGCGCCAATGGTTACCAACCCGCCATCTGGTGTGAATTTGATGGCGTTGACAACGACATTGTCGAGCGCTTTGCGGAGCAGTTGCTGGTCGGCGGGGAAGGCCGGCATTTCACGGATGCTTTCATCGACGCTGAGTTTGATGCTGCGCTCTTCCAGGTCTTTGGCGTACTCGCGTTGGATTTGCGTTATTAGCGGAGCGATGGTGATGGTCTCAAAGTGCGGTTTGAGGGTCTGGTTGTCGAGCTTAACCACATCTAGCATGGCATTGACGACCTGGTGCAGGCGGTCGGTGCCGGTCAGCACGCCTTCGACGGCGGCCAGCATGGTTTCGTTTTGCTTGATCTCTGATGTTCCCTGCAGCATGGTCAGGTAGCCTTTCATCACGGTCAGGGGGGTGCGCAGTTCGTGCGCTGCCACCTGGTTTATGTATTTTTTGTTCTTGTCCATTTTTTGAAGCTGGGCCAGGGCGTTGTTGAGCTCTTCCACGCGCTGGGCGACCATGCGTTCCATCATTTCGTTGAAGCGGGTGACTTCCTCGTACAGGCGGGCATTTTCGAGTGCAATGGCGGCCTGCATGCCAAAGGTTGTCACGACCAGTCGATCATCGTCGGAAAAGGCGTTGGGGGCTTCGCGGGTTAGCGATATCATACCGATGACTTTGTTCTTGGCAAATAGTGGTACGCCCAGCCAGGATTTGTGCAGCGGCAGCCAGGGAATTTGCACCCAGCCAGGGTTTTCACTGACATCTTTAATCAGGATGGGTTCGCCGCTTTTGGTCATCTGGTCGTACACGCCGCCCTTGGTGGCCTGGACGCGCAGGTCTTCAACGCGCTTGTCGTCCGGGAAGCCACGGTGGGCGACCATGTGGGTGTACCCGCCAATTTCCTCGAGGAATAAGGCGCCGCGCCCGAAGGGCATGATCTGGTACAGCTGTTCGAGGATCTGCTCCGGGACTTGGTCCATTTTGAGGAGGGTGGACAGGTTGCGCGAGGC
>JANJTV010000077.1 GCA_024710905.1 Anaerolineales bacterium
CAATGCGGCAGGCGGAACCCCGCCCCCGCTAACCGGGGTGCAGGCAGAAAACAGGAAAGCAAACAAAATCAGGAAAGACTGGAAAGTTTTATTCATTTTCACCTCCAACCAATGACGCTGGAGCATGGGAGAAAGTTCCGGTAAAAAATAAGTCCCCGATAACGGGGACTTTGAATTGTCTACTTCTTGCGTTTGGCCTGGCTATCGGCCGCAGCGCCCAGCAGGCCGCCCAACAGGTTGGCCGCATCGTTGGCATCCAGCTTGCCGTCATCCAGCGCGCCAGCCACAGCGCCGAGCAATCCCTCCCCGCTCAACACTGCATCCACCTGCGCGGCCACCGGGGCGGGCAATTTCTTCTTGATGAAATCAATCACCATATCCACCACCATTTTGGAGGTGGCCTTGTCGAGCCCGGTCTTTTTTGAAATCAGGGTATAGAGTTCGTCCATGATTTAATCTCCTTTTCTATTCTTATAGCACAAAACTACTGCCAGATGATTAACATCCAATAAGCGAACGGCACAATAATCCCTAAAATTGTCCCGCCGGTTACTTCCAGGGGCGTGTGGCCCAATACCTCGCGCAATTGCTTGTCCGAGACCGGGTGGCCCGCCAGCAATTCGTTAATCAGAATATTAATCTTCTGGGCGTGGATACCCGCCTCGCGGCGCACCCCGGCGGCGTCGTACAAAACGATCATGGTAATGGCCACTGCCAGCGCAAAAAGGTCGTTGTCAAAACCCAGGTGCAGGCCAATCGCAATTGTTGTACTGACCATCAGCGCGGAGTGAGAAGAAGGCATGCCCCCTGCGCTGAGCAACAAGGCCCAGTTCCACTCACGAGTGCGAATAAACTCAAACGGCACCTTGAGGATCTGGGCCAGCAGCCAGCCAATCAATGCGCTAATCAAAACATGGTTACTTAATAAATTTTCCAGGGCGATCGGCATCACTCCTCCATTTCAAGGTCCTGCACATCCTGGCCGCTCAATTGCTGCACTCGTAATTGGGCCTTCTCCAACAAGATTGCACAATGGCGTGTCAGTGCCTGCCCGCGCTCGAACAGGGTAATGGCTTCCTCCAGGCTCTTTTGTTCTTCTTCCAAAACACTCACCAGGGCTTCCAGTTCTGCAAGCGCTTGTTCATAGGTCAACTCTTCTACTGGCTTTAAGGTGGATTTGGACATACAGCCTCCATTCTTAGTCGGTATTCTCCACGCGCGCGGCAATTTCACCTTGTGCCAGGCGAATGTTCAGGGCGGTGCCAGCCGGGGCCTGGCTGCGGTTTAAAAGCACTTTCCCGTCCTCCCGGCGGGTGACCACTGCGTAGCCGCGGCGCAAGACAGCTAGCGGGTTCAGCGCACCCAACCGACGGGAGAATCCATCCGCACGGCTGAATTCATTTCGCAAACGGCGATCCAGCGCACGGAAAGATGCCCGGGACAGGTCATCCAGGCGCTGCTGTTCCATCAGCACCCGACGGGCAGGGGAGACATATTTCAGCCGAAACTGGATATTCTCAAGGGCATGACTGTTCCCTTCAAGGACAGTCATCATGGCCTGGGACAATCGCCGTTGATACGCTTGCGCCGCAGCAGCCAGATCGAGTACGGTATACGGCGTTGCCAGTTCGGCGGCGGCAGTGGGGGTTGGCGCGCGCAGGTCGGCGGCAAAATCTGCCAGGGTGAAATCCGTCTCATGGCCCACACCGCTGATGACCGGGGCCTGCGAGGCGGCCACAGCCCGTACGACCTGCTCATCGTTAAATGCCCACAGGTCTTCCATCGAACCGCCGCCGCGCGCCAGCAAGATGACATCCGGCCGGGCGATTTGATTTAGTCGTTGCATTGCATCCACCAATTCGGCTGGCGCGGCCTGGCCCTGCACCGCAGAGGGCGCCAGCACCACCCGCGCCAGCGGCAGGCGGCGCGCCAGGGTATGCAGCACGTCACGCAGGGCCGCGCCGGTGGTCGAGGTGACAATCCCGATTACGGAGGGAAGCTCGGGGGTGGCCCGCTTACGCTCCGCCGAAAAAAGGCCCTCGGCTTCGAGCAGGCTTTTTAGCCGTAGGAACTCCTGGTAGAGCTGTCCCTCACCAGCGGGGCGGAGCACATCCACATACAACTGGTATTGCCCGCCTGGCTCGTAGATGCCAATGCGCCCGTGCGCCTGGACCTGCATGCCGTCTTGCAATGGCAGTCGCTGGCGCAGGGCGTCGCCTTTCCACATCACGCACTTGAGGGCCGCACCTACGTCTTTCAGGGTGAAATAAATATGTCCGGAAGCCGGGCGCGAAAGGTTTGAAATCTCCCCTTGTACCCAGGCGTCTTGCAGGGTTTCGTTGTTTTCAAGCAGGGAACGCAGGTAGCGGGTAAGGTCGCTGACCGTCCACTGGGGCGCCTGGAAGAGGGACATCTGTTGGTTCATTGCGGCAGAGGATACCGCCCCTTGAAGTGGGTGTCAACCACACGGGGGATTTGTCAGTGAGTCGAACATCCCTTACAATGAGCAGGCGAGGAGATTTCTCAATGAAAAAATTTGTTATTATTTTGGTAAGTGTTGCCCTCGGGGTAGCTGCCTGCACCCCGGCTGCCACCCCGGAACCCACGGCCACAATCAGCGTAGATGCTGTCTACACTGAAGTGGTGGCAACCATTGAAGCCCAGCTGACCCAGACCGAACAGGCCCGCCCGACCAACACGCCAACCAATACACCCACGCCGACCGAAACGCCGACCGTGACGCCAACACCGGAGGCCTCCATTACGCCAACCATTGCCGGCATCGGCGCACCGCCAACGGTTGACCAATCCACGGCAAATGGCTGCTACAACTCCATCTGGGTGTTGGATGTGACTGTCCCGAGCGGGTCCAATTTCAAGCCCGGCGATACGTTCACCAAGACCTGGCGGGTTAAGAATAGCGGCACCTGTGATTGGAAGGCAAACACCAAGATCGCCTTTATCAGCGGGGACAAACTGGGTGCGGATACAGCGCTCATCGGCCGGGATGTGAAAATAGGCACAACCATTGATATTTCCCTGCCGATGAAAGCCCCCAACACCGGCGGCTACCTGACCAGCAGCTGGCAGTTACTTTCACCCGAAGGGATGTATTTTGGCCCGGTGATGAGTTTCACGATTGTGCTGCCGGGCGCGAACATCCCCGCCACAGCAACGCCCAGTTACAGCGGCGGATGCCCGAACAGCCAGGCGCTTGGCGTGAGTGTGCATAACGTCAAGAAGAAAACCAACGAAGCCTTCACCCAGACCTTCACCTTCCGCAACAGCGGCTCGTGTGACTGGACATTTAACTACCTGATCTTCTATGTTGGTGGTGAGCTGTTTGGTTCGGATACCACCAAAATTCGCCAGGTGGTTGGGCCAGGCGGCACGGCGACCATCAATCTTGACATGGTTGCGCCCGGCGCGCCTGGACTGTATTCATCCACATGGCAATTGATGAGCGAGGAAGGCCAGTTGTTTGGCCAGGCCATTGTGTTCACCATCGAAGTCGAGGAATGAGCATGAAGCGCCTGTTTGCCGCCTGGCGGATGAAATACATCCAGAAAACCGAAAAAGAGGAAGGGTGTGTCTTTTGCAATGCACAGGCAAAATCCGACGGATCTGGAAACCTGGTCGTCTTTCGCGGTGAGAAATCCTTTGTCATCCTCAACAAATACCCCTACACCAGCGGGCATGTCATGGTCACCCCATTTGTCCACGTCGCCACGCTGGAAGAACTGGATCCTGCCACCCGCGCCGAGATGATGGAATTGACCTCGCGCTGTATGGGGACATTACGCCGGGCATACAACCCGCAGGCCTTTAACATGGGCGCGAACATCGGCGAGGCGGCAGGCGCGGGGGTCCCGGGACATGTACACATCCACATTGTGCCACGCTGGAAAGGCGACACAAACTTCATGTCCACGGTCGGGGAGGTACGCGTGTTGCCGCAAACCTTGGAGCAAACCTACGAGCAGTTCAATAAACACTGGCAGTAATGCTCCAATTACATCTCCCGCTGGCCTGAAACCAATGGGGGATGTTGTTTTTAACAGGCACAGGCTATATTCCTGTCATTCCAATAAAATTCTTCTATGTATTTTAGGAGTACTGCATGAACAAACAACTCACATTAATCACCAGCCTGCTGGTGATTGCCAGCCTGGCCTGCAACCTGGCCCTGCAGGTAGTTGAACCAACCGCGAGTGAAACGACCGGCGCATCTGAAGTCGCTGAAAGCCAGGGCGAAGAATCCTCCTCCGCGCCCGTTGAAGCCACACCCACCAGCCAGCCCCAATTTGCCCGCCAGCCGCGCCTGGAATTGATCGATATCGGCCCGGAGTTGGGAAACATCCCCGAAGGCTATAACCCGCTGACTGGTTTGCCGGTCTCGGATCCTTCCGCGCTGGACCTGCCCGCCGTGTTGATTTCCATCACCAACTTCCCGAAAAGCGCCCGCCCGCAGGCAGGTCTTTCTTTTGCTCCCGTGGTCTATGAAATGTACATCACCGAGGGGATGACCCGCTTCCTGGTGGCTTTTTACGGTGAATATCCCCGCGTGGGAAGTTTTGCCAGCGGGGATTGCCAGCCGCGCAGCGAGGCCTTCATTCCCGGCGAAACCAGCCTGGGCAACCGCGTCTGGGAGGACGCCAACGCCAACGGCCTGCAGGATGCCTGGGAGGACGGCGTCCCCGGCATCTGTGTAGACCTGCTGGATGCCGCCACGGGCGAAATGCTGCAATCCACCAGCACTGACAGTAACGGTTACTTTGGTTTTAATGTGGAACCTGGCCAGGAGGTGCTGCTCCAGTTCCGCCCGCCTGCCGGGCTGGCCTTCACCACACCGCACATGGATAATGACGATCAGGACAGCGACGCCGATTCCTCTACTGGTAAGACCCCGGCCATCCTTCCGGAAGGCAAGGACGACAGTTGGGATGCCGGGCTGGTCAGCACAACCAACAACTCCGGCGACCCCGGCGCCAACACCTTGCAGGCCACCTTTGCCAGCGAGGTTGGCCCGGTGCGCTCAGCCCGCGACTCATACGTTTATGTTTCGGGCTTTTTCCAGGATAGCTGCCTGGTCTATGCCAGCGCAGACGCCAATGTGCTCGCCAGGCTGCCCAAGTGCGCCATGCAATTTGGCAGCGAAGCGGACAACATCAACAGCGCCATGCTCGACATCACCCGCATGCGTGCCATTGCCGAGCAATCCAAAAACCCGGCCTACGACTTCAACTACTCGGCCAACCTGTTCAGCCACACCCCGCCCGCTGGCGGCCTGCCTGCCAACCAGTTGGATGTCTTCTACAGTTACTTCAACCAGCAGCGTTGGGTATATGACCCGCTCTCCAGCACCTACCTGCGTTTTGAAGACCAGGCCGAAAAAAACCCGTCCAGTGGCGAGATCCCTTTCCTGCCTTCCACCGAGCGGCTCACCGGCCAGCAGCTGGCTTTTGAAAATATCATCGTGCTGTATGCCGACCACGAGCTGATCAGTTCCACCCGCATTAATATTGACTTGAACATTGGCCAGCAAGGCTTTGCCACCCTCTTTCGTGACGGCCAAATGTACAAGATCCGCTGGAGCACCTTGGCAGGCGAGTATGAAAAATCCACCGGCCTGCGCCGCCCAATGCGCTTCACCGATGAAGCGGGCAACCCGATCGCCCTCAAGCCCGGCCAGACCTGGGTACACATCGTCACACCCTACAGCAACCTGACCGAAACCGCTCCCAGCCTGTGGCGGCTGCGTTTTTACGCCCCGGCAGGCAGCAAATAGCCCGTTTGCCAATTTGCGCCACTTGTTCATATAATGGAGATATGAAGAATATCTCCATTATTGTTTTAACCTTGATGATGACCTTAACGGCCTGCGCCCCGGCGCTTGTACCCCCGGCTGGCTCCCCCACACCGAATCCCGTTGAAGAGGCCACGCCAACTTCCACGCCGATCCCGCCAAGTCTCACCCAGACACAGATACCCACGCCCCAACCGCGCTACACGCCCCAGGCGCTCGGCCCGGAGGCAGATACCTTCCCGGCAGGCATCAATCCACTGACCGCCCGCGAGGTGAAAGACCCCACCCTGCTGGGCATCCCGGCCGCGCTGGTCTCCATCAGCAACAGCCCGGTCACTGCCCGCCCGCAGCATGGTGTGGCTTTTGCCGATTGGATTTTTGAACTTTTCATCGGCACTGGCACCACCCGTTTCCTGGGCGTGTTTTACGGGGAATACCCGCGTGATGTACGCAACTTCACCGGCCAGTGTGAGGTACGCGAGGAGGTCCTGCGCCCGCAGGCAGGCTGGCTCGGCAACCGGGTTTGGCACGACGAAAACGGCGACGGCCTGCAACAAGACTGGGAACAAGGTGTGGGCGGGGTGTGCGTCTCCCTGCTGGATGCGGCCACGGGTAGCCCGCTGGCGCAAACCTCCACGGACAGCAACGGCTACTATGCCTTTGAAGGGCCCTTCCCGCAGGCCGTGACCATTTCCATCCAACTGCCCGAAAGCTATGCCTTTACAGCACCGCACGTTGGCGACGACGACCGTGACAGTGACGTGGATCCGCAAACCGGCCAGACGCCGCCGATTTCGCCCACCGGACCAGATGCCTCCTGGGATGCCGGGCTGTTGCTGGCGGTTTCACTCGAAGGCGTGGAGACGTTCGTCAAGCCGATTCGCTCCGGACGGCTGACCTACCGGACGATTAACAAAATGTTCCCATTTAGCTGCCTGTTCTTTGCGGGCGCTGGGGATGGCATTTTTGAACGGCTGGACGCCTGCAAGGTGATATATGGCGAGACGCCCGAAGACGTGAACGATGGTTTCATCACCACGACCGAAATGCGCCAACTGTCGGAAGCCAACAAAGCGCCAAACCAGCCGGTGAATTATTCCGGTCATCGTTTCGAGCCGCAGCCGCCTGCCGGGGGCCTTGACGCGCAGGAATTGCTGGTCTATTACCATAACTTTAATCAGGGTCGGTGGCAGTACGACCCGGTATCAGGCAGTTACCTGCGCTGGACGGACTTCCAGGATGGCAGCGGGGTCTTCACCCCCGCGCTGGATGCCTGGACGGGGCGACAGCTGGCTTTTGAGAACGTGATCGTCATTTTTGCCGACCATAACATCTTCAGGCACCTGCAATATGATATTACCATTACCCCCGGGCTGGAGGGCTATGCCTTTGCCTTGCGCGATGGGCAGTTGTACAAAATCCGTTGGAGCACCGGCAACCGCGCCTGGGAGGCGCAGAGCGGCCTGCTGCGCCCGATCCATTTTATTTGGCCGGACAAGACCGACTTCCCGCTCAAGCCAGGCCGCACGTTTATTCACATCATGACGCCTTACTCAGGCGTGACCGAGCTGACGCCTGGCTCATGGCGGGCGCTTTTCGTGGTACCGAATGACCCTGCGCCGGATGAATAAATGGACACCGATTTCACTGATTTTCATGGACTCAGCGAGATCGGTAAAATTCGTGGATAAAGAGATTTTCATGCACCCCTATACTCGCCACCTGCAAACCCTGTTTTTGCAAAACGCCAACCCACAACTGGCCGCGCCAATGGCAAAATACATGCGCGACCAGTTCCCCTACCTTGGAATCAAAAGTCCGTTGCAGGGAGAGCTTCACCGCAAATTGGCCATCGAACATGGCCTACCACCCGCCGAAGCGTTGGAGCAGGTCTGCCGTGACCTGTGGAACCTGCCCGAACGCGAATACCAGTATGCGGCCTGCTCATTGTTGCGTCGCATGGAAAAACAACTGCCTGCCGGGTTTGCCGCCACCCTGGAATACCTGGTGGTCACAAAATCCTGGTGGGATACAGTGGACAGCCTCTCGCATGTCGTTGGGACGCTCTTCCTGAAATACCCACAAGCCCGGGAAACCTGGCTGCCCCGCTGGCGCACGTCTGATAACATCTGGCTGCGCCGGATTGCCCTGCTCTTCCAACTGGATTATAAAAACCAGACCGACTTCGCCCTGTTAAAAGAAATCATCATTGAAAACCTGGGCAGCAGGGAGTTTTTCATCAACAAAGCCATTGGCTGGGCGCTCAGGCAATACTCGCGCATCGACCCGGCGGGCGTACGCGAGTTCGTGGCTTCCACACCCCTGCACCCACTTTCCGCGCGCGAAGCGCTCAAATGGCTGGAGAAGCGTATCAATAAAGAGCTTGCCCGAAAGGTCACCGGGCCCGGCAGTACTTTTGGCTGACCGTAGCGCGCAGAATGTCTTATAGAATAAAATCATCATATTCTGGTACTTATCGATTGAATCAGGAGAAACCCATGCCCAGGAAATTCTTTTCCGCTGCTCTCGCCATGCTGATGTTTACGGTGCTGGCCTGCAATTTTCCTATCGCAGGAAACTCCTCCAGCAATGAAGAGCTTGCGCTGACCATCACGGCCCAGGCTCAATTATTGGCCACATCCACAGCCACGAGCACAGCCACCCCGGGCGCGGAAGAGGCCGTGGATGGTCAGCCCATTGCAGATTCATCCACAGATGTAACCGTGACTGTCAGCACGGCAACCAATTGCCGCAAAGGGCCCGGGCAGGATTTTGAGATTATCATCAGCATGCAGCCCGGCCTGGCCGCGCGGGTGACAGGCAGGAATACGCCCAACGATTATTGGATCATTGAAGTGCCCGGTTCAAATGGTGATACCTGCTGGCTGTGGGGTCGCCATGCCGAAGTGACAGGTGACACCTCAGCACTGCCTGAAATCGCTGCGCCCGCCGCTCCCGGTAACCCTACCAATGCGCCAGCCGCTACCCCTACCAAAACGCCCGTGCCGCTAATCGTCGTCACCCAGCCGGTGCTGGTGATTACCAAACCCAGCGCGCCAACACTGGCCTACTGGGGCAATCAGTGCGTTAACCAGGGCGGCCTGTTCCTGTATAAATTAAATATCGGTTGGGAAGATAATTCATTCAATGAAGCCGGGTTCGAGGCGATTCTCACCCGCCCGGCAGGCCCACCTTCCAAGTACACGACAACCGGCACCCACCTCGATATCGAGACAGTGGAAGCCGCAGGGACGATCCTGACGGTAAGCGTGACCGCCTATAACAGCGCCGGTCATTCCGCGCCGGTCGTGGCAGTTTTCAATCCATGCCAGTGACCGCTTCCTGCGTGCGAAAGCCTATTTCTTGTTCTTCATCATCTCCGCAATCTCGGCAAAACGCCCCTTAAGGTGCGTCACCAATTGCGGCGGGAAGTCGCTTTCATCCAGCGCGCGGTTCATGCACCACAACCACTGGTCGCGTTCCAGGTCACCAATCGGGAAAGGCATATGCCGCGCACGCAGGCGCGGGTGACCAAACTTTTCGATATACAATTGCGGCCCGCCAGACCAGCCCACCAGGAACATGAACAACTTGTCCCTTGACTGCTTCAGGCTGGGCGCATGCAGGGCGCGGATTTCCGCCGCCTCTGGCGCAGTATCCATAATGTCGTAAAATCGGTCTACCAGGCGGCGAATGCCTTCCTGCCCGCCCATCAATTCATAGTACGAGTAATCATCACGAATAACGTTTAACATGGCGTTATTCTAACGGAAAACGGCCCGCCCATGCACAGACTCATCCCTATCCTGCAAAAGCAAGACATCCCCGAACAATACCTTAACACACCCATCGGCCTGCTGCTGGAATATCACAACCTGGGCCGCGAGCCGGAAACCTACACCCAGGCCCAGCTGCTGATTGGCATGTGCATGGACAACCGCAAACACCTGCGCATACCGGATAATTTCGCCTACATCATCCGCGCCGGGGGGGCCAACCTGCGCTACAGCGAATTCAAGGTCTCCTATGCCATTGCCGTCGGCGGGGCGCAAGCCATTGCGCTGATCGGCCACAACCAGTGCGGCATGGTCAACCTGGTTGCCCGCCGCGAACTCTTCATCCAAAACCTGGTTGAAAACGCCGGGTGGGACGAACAAACCGCCAGCGAACATTTCAACACCTTCGCGCCCATGTTCGAGATCGGCAACGAGGTGGATTTTGTGCTCAGCGAAACCATCCGCCTGCGCCAACGTTACCCGAAAATCCCTGTTGCCCCGCTGCTCTACAACATCGAAGACAATTTCATCTACGCCATCCGTGAAGACTGACCATGCCCCCCGGCCATTGCCTCCCGCTCAACGACCCGGATTTCATTGCCAACCCCTACCCGGCACTGCAAACCCTGCGCCGCGAATTGCCGGTTTTCCACGACCCGCAACACAACAAAACCTTCTTTACCCGCCACGCCGACATCAGCGCCCTGCTCAAAGACAAACGCCTGGGGCGCAGCCTGCTGCACCGCTACAGCCGCGAAGAACTCGGCTGGCCGCCGCCCGACCCGCGCCTGGCGCCCTTCAACCAATACCAGGACAATGTTTTTATGGATATGGAAGGCCCGGCCCATACCCGCCTGCGCGGATTGGTCTCAAAGGTCTTCACGCCGCGCCAGGTGGAAAACCTGCGGGGCAAGCTCGAAGCGGTTACCGTTTCGCTGATCGATTCCGCTCCTAGGGGCGAACCGTTTAATTTCGTGCAGCACATCGCCGAGCCGCTGCCGGTGATCCTGATCGCGGACCTGCTCGGCATCCCCGAACAGTACCGTCCGCAATTACGGCCCTGGTCTGCCGCCATTGTCAAAATGTACGAAATGAACCCATCAGACGAAGACATTAACTCCGCCAACCAGGCCGCGCACGACTTTATGGAACTGGTCGGCCAGCTGGCGGAGCAGCGCCGCGCCCACCCAGGCGACGACCTGATCAGCGCGCTGACGCAGGCTGAACTGGATGGTTCGCGCCTGACCGAGGACGAACTGCGCGCCACCTGCATCTTCCTGCTGAATGCCGGGCACGAGGCCACCGTCAACGGTTCCACGCTCGGGCTGCTGGCCCTGCTGCGAAACGGCGAACAGGCCCAGGCCCTGCCTGCCGCCCTGGCTTCCCCCTCCGGCGACAACCTGCTTAAAACTGCAGTGGATGAATTGCTGCGCTACGATACGCCGCTGCCCATGTTCGAGAGATATGTGCTGGAAGATATGGACTTCAACGGCATGCCCCTCAAGCGCGGGCAGGAATTGGCGCTGCTGTATATTTCCGGCAACCGCGATGAAAGCCGCTTCGAGCAGGCCAATTCGCTGCTGCTGACCCGCGCCGACAATCCGCTGCTGACCTTTGGCTTGGGCACACATTACTGCCTGGGCGCGCCGCTGGCCCGGTTGGAGTTGCAAACCCTGTTCAGGGTGTTGTTTGAGCGCAGGGCGAACATCCAACTGGCAGGCAAGCCGGTCTTTCAGAGCGGGTTTGTCATCCGCGGCCTGGCC
Organism: Anaerolineales bacterium; assembly: GCA_024710905.1. Taxonomy (GTDB): domain Bacteria; phylum Chloroflexota; class Anaerolineae; order Anaerolineales; family Villigracilaceae; genus JANJTV01. The sequence continues at coordinate 11,346 of JANJTV010000077.1, forward strand.
AACCTGCCAGTCATGACCCGGTAAAGCCAGCCAGGCGCTTCGAGCGGGTATAATCGGGCCAACCCACGCAAGGAGAATTCATGTCCAGAGAAACTGAAGCCGTCATCCTTTCTGCCGTGCGCACGCCTGTCGGGCGCTTCCAGGGCGGGCTGGCAAGCCTGCCAGCCGTGCAATTGGGCGCTATTGCAATCAAGGCCGCCGTGGAACGCGCCGGGATTGAGAACCCGCAAGAAATTGAAGAAGTGCTGATGGGCAACGTGGTGCAGGCCGGTGAAGGACAGGCCCCCGCCCGCCAGGCCGCCATTTTTGCCGGGCTGCCCGCCAGCGTGAGCGCCACCACCCTGAATAAAGTCTGCGGCTCCGGCCTGAAAGCCGCCATGAGCGCCGCCCAGGCCATCCGTGCCGGGGATGGCAGCCTGTATGTGGCCGGGGGCATGGAGTCCATGTCGCGCGCACCGTACATCATCAATGGCCGCAACAGCGAACTGCGTTTCGGTCACAACCAGTTGACCGATGCCCTGCTGCACGACGGACTGTGGGATTCAATTGAAAACTGGGGCATGGGCGACGCTGCCGAGTTTATTGCCGAGGAATATGAAGTCACCCGCGAGGCCATGGATACCTTCTCGCTGCAAAGCCACCTGAAGGCGGCGGCGGCCCAGCAGGCGGGCAAGTTTAAGCAAGAGATTGTGCCGGTCGAAATCAAGAATCGCAAGGGCGAAGTGACCCTGTTCGACACCGACGAAGGCCCGCGCGGCGACTCCACCCTGGAGGGGCTGGCCAAACTGAAACCGGCCTTCCGCAAGGATGGGCGCGTGACCGCCGGGAATGCCTCCACGCTTAACGACGGGGCGGCCGCAACCGTGATCGCCAGCCGTGCCTACGCCGAAGCGCACGGCCTGAAACCGCTGGCCCGCATTGTGGCCTACGGGCAGGCCGCGCTTGAATCAAAACGCCTGTTTGCCGCGCCCGCCCAGGCCATGCCAAAAGTGCTGGCCAAAGCAGGCTGGACGCTTGCCGATGTGGATTTGATTGAACTGAACGAGGCTTTTGCCGCGCAGGTGCTGGCCAATGGCTATGAACTGGCCGACCAGGGCTGGGACTGGGACAAAGTGAACGTGCACGGCGGCGGCATCTCCATTGGCCACCCGATTGGGGCCAGCGGCGCGCGCCTGCTCGCCACGCTGATTTATGCGCTGAGAGACCGCGGCAAAACGCGCGGCCTGGCCAGCCTGTGCCTGGGCGGCGGCGAAGCCGTGGCCATGGCTATTGAGCTGGAATAAGCTTGACCCAACAACAATCAAATGGTGAATGACGATCGTCACTCCTCATTCAATATTCACGCTTTTACCTGTATACCAGTACAATAATATTATGAACCCAACCGAACGACTTGAAAAAATCGAACTATACGGCCAGGGATTTGATCTGCTCACGGATGCCCTCAATGACATCCCGCGCGAATGCTGGCAGTTCCGCCCTGCACCGGGCGAATGGAGCATCCACGAGGTGATTGTCCACCTGGCAGACAGTGAAACCAACGCCGCCCTTCGCGCCCGCAAACTGGCCGTCGAACCCGGCGAGTTGCTGATGGCCTACGACCAGGACAAATGGGCCGTGGATTTGGACTATCACAGCCAGGATGCCGATGACGCCCTGCAACTGACCAAATACGCCCGCCTGACGACCTACAAATGGCTGAAAACCCTGCCGGAGACCGTCTTTCAGAACAGCGTAAAACACCCTGAATTTGAACAGCCCTATACATTTGACCTGTGGCTGAACATCTATTCAAAACATATTCCGGGCCACATTGAACAGATTCAGAACAATTACCAGGCCTGGAAACTCGCCAATCGCCAAGGAGGCTGAAATGTTGGAAATTACCGTATCGCAGGAACAGGGCAGCGTCCCGGTCACTGTCATCCACTTGCATGGCAAGATGGACGGCTCAAACTTCAATGACCTGATTGCCGCAGCCACTAAAGCCTACCAGGGCGGGGCCAGGCACATCCTGCTCGACCTGGCCGGGCTGGAATATATGAGCAGCGCCGGGCTGGTGTCTATTCACACCATCACGCGCCTGCTAAAAGGGGAAAGCACCGAAAGCATGGACGGCTGGAGCAGCCTGCGCGCCATTGACCAGGAACGCGGCGGCGGCAAGCAGCGCCTGGTGAAACTGCTCAACCCGCAGGCCAAGATCGCCAAAACCCTCGAAATGTCCGGCTTTCAGCAAATGTTCGAAATTCACACAGACCTGGCCGGGGCCGTGGCCTCGTTCTCATAAAATTGCCTTCCACAACACCCGTCTTTTTCGGCGGGTGTTTTCATTTCTTTTCCCAGCAGAAAAAGGAGAAATATGGAGATCAAGCATATTTTTGTGATCGGGGCCGGAACCATGGGGAATGGCATTGCCCAGGTGGCCGCCACCAGCGGGTATCAGGTCACGTGTATGGATGTCTCACCAGCGGCGCTGGACAAGGCCCGGGCGGGAATCCAGAAATCGGTTGCGAAATTAAAAGAAAAGGGCAGCCTGACTCCCGAACAGGCTGCTGCGGCGGAAAAAATCGTGTTCCAGTCTGATTACACCGGCGCGGAAAGCGCCGATCTGCTCATCGAAGCCGCTACCGAAAACCCCGACCTGAAACTCAAGATTTTCAAGGAGATGGACGAGCACGCCCGCGCCGGGGCCATCCTGGCGACCAACACATCTTCCATTTCCATCACCAAAATTGCGGCGGCCACCCAACGCCCGGAAAGCGTGATCGGCATGCACTTCATGAACCCGGTGCCGCTGATGAAACTGGTGGAGGTCATCCGCGGGCTGGCGACCAGCGAGGAAGTCACAAAAACGATCATGGACACCTGCCGGGCGATGGGCAAGGAACCCTGGGAAGCGAATGACTCGCCGGGCTTTATTTCCAACCGCATCCTGTGCCCGATGATTAACGAGGCTGTTTTTGCCATGCAGGAAGGCGTCGGCACGCCCGAGGCGATTGACGCCGTGATGAAACTGGGCATGAACCACCCGATGGGTCCGCTGACCCTGGCAGACCTGATCGGCCTGGACGTGGTGCTGTATGTCATGGAAGTGCTGCAGCGCGACCTGGGCGAGGACAAATACCGCCCCGCACCCCTGCTGCGCAAAATGGTGGATGCCGGCTGGCTGGGCCGAAAGACGGGGAGGGGGTTTTACAGGTATTAAGCTTTCAGCTATCAGCACTTAGCGGTCAGCTTTCAGCGGTGAGCAGTGTGTAGAGGGTAAATGCCCATGAAAGATTTTAAGACATTGAAAGTGTGGTAGAAGGCCCATGCTTTGGCGCTGGCAGTATATAAAGCGACTGAAACCTTCCTTAAGGAAGAACAAAAATTAAGCGTATGTTGGCTTCTTTTATCAAAACCCTGCGCAAACACTAAGCCACCCACATCCCCAAACCAATTGCTGACGACTGAACGCTGACAGCTGATGGCTAAACACTAATAGCTAATGGCTTAACGCTGATAACAGAAGGCACGAACGATATATGGTAAAACAATTATTTGACTACATCATCATCGGCTCCGGCTTTGGCGGTTCGGTTTCCGCCCTGCGGCTGGCCGAAAAAGGCTACTCGGTGCTGGTCATCGAGAAGGGCAAGCGTTTCCGCGACCAGGACTTCCCCAGGACAACCATGCAGTTCTGGAAGTACATCTGGATGCCGGCCCTACGCTGCTTTGGCATCCTGCAAATCAGTGTATTGAAAGGCGTCATGGTGTTGCACGGGGCGGGCGTGGGCGGCGGCAGCCTGGGCTATGCCAATGTGCTGGAAGTTCCAACTGAGGAAACCTTCGCCACCCCGGCCTGGAACCAGCCCATCCGCTGGGGCGAAGTGCTGCGCCCACACTACGAAACCGCCCGGCGCATGCTGGGCGTGGCCCGCAACCCAAAATTATGGAAAGCCGATGAAATATTAAAGGAAATGGCCGAAGCGCGCGGCATGGGGCACACTTTCCGCGCCACGGATGTCGGCGCTTATTTTGGCGAACCGGGCAAGACCGTGCCCGATCCATTCTTCGATGGCGAAGGACCGGACCGCGCAGGCTGCCAGCACTGCGGCGGTTGCATGGTGGGCTGCCGTTACAATGCCAAGAACACCCTGCCTAAAAACTACCTGTATTTTGCCGAAAAACTGGGCGTGCAGGTGCTTGCCGAAACCGAAGTAACCGAGGTACGGCCAACCCAAACCAGCGAGAACCGCTATGAAGTCGTCACCCGGGGCAGCACCGGCTTCTTCAAACGCAACCAAACCCTGCACGCCAAAAACGTCATCTTCTCCGCCGGGGTGATGGGCAGTATGAACCTGCTGCTGCACCTGCGCGATGCCAGCAAATCCCTGCCGAACCTGTCCCCGCGTCTGGGAGACATGGTGCGCACCAACTCGGAAGCCCTGCTCGGCGCAGTCGCCCGCAAGAGCGATATCAACTACTCACAGGGCGTGGCCATCTCCTCCATTTTCAATGCCGATGAAATCACCCGCGTGGAGCCAACCCGCTACAACGACGGTTCTGATTTAATGCGCAGCATCTCCGCGCCGCTGGTTGACCTGCAAGGCGGGGTGTTGCGCCGCCTGCTTGATTCCTGGCTATGGATCCTGCGCCACCCGCTGGATTTCGCCCGCGCCATGTTCCTGCCCGGCTGGGCGCACAACGTCACCATCCTGCTGGTCATGCAGCACGCCGATAACCGCATGCGCCTGCGCCTGGGCCGCTCGGCCTATACATTCTTCCAGCGCGGGATGGTCTCTGAACCGGAGCCTGGCTATGAAATCCACGCCCAGGTGCCCGGATCGCATGGACTGGCCCGTGAGTTTGGCCGCCGCACCAACGGCGTGGTGATGGGTTCTCTGGGTGAAAACCTGCTCAACCTGCCCACCACGGCCCACATCCTGGGAGGCGCACCAATTGGTAAAAACGCCGCTGAAGGTGTGGTAAACGACCATTTTGAAGTGCACAACTACCCCGGCCTGTACATCATTGATGGCAGCATTATGCCTGCCAACCCCGGCGTCAACCCCAGCCTGACCATCACCGCCCTGGCGGAATATGCCATGAGCAAAATCCCTGCAAAATAACAACAGCGTGCCCGTGCAAATCCGTGAAATCAGTGGACAATATTTTTATGGATAATTTCTCCCCCACCCGTAACTACGCCCAATCCCTCGACCAGACCGACCCGCTCGGGCCTTTCCGCGCGCGCTTCTCCCACCCGCAGCCGTCCCTCCGTTACATGGATGGTAACTCGCTGGGGAAACTCCCGTTAAAAACCCTCGATGTGATGGAAAAGGCCGTCCGCGACCAGTGGGGCCGGGAATTAATCCGCGGCTGGAACCAGGGCTGGTGGGAGGCCCCGCAGCGCATTGGCGACAAAATCGGTCAATTGGTGGGGGCAGCCCCCGACCAGGTGGTGCTTTGCGATTCGACCTCCGTCAACCTGTTCAAACTGGTCAACACCGCCCTGCTGCTCAAGCCGGAGCGTAAAAAGATTATCTCCGACACACTCAATTTCCCCTCCGATTTATATATCTTGCAGGGCATCATGCATACCCTGCAAAAAGGCCATACCCTGCAACTGGTCAGTTCACAGGATGACGACCTGACTCCGGATATAAGCGCCCTGATTGATGCGATTGATGAAAATACCGCTCTGGTGACCCTCAGCCATGTGGTCTTCAAAAGCGGCTATCTCTACGACATGGCTGAAATCACCCGCCGCGCCCACGAGGCAGGCGCACTGGTGCTCTGGGATTTAAGCCATTCGGCGGGGGTCTTCCCGGTGGAACTGGATGCCTGCGAGGCAGACCTGGCCATTGGCTGTACATACAAATACCTCAATGGCGGGCCCGGCGCGCCAGCCTTTCTATATATTAACCATCGCTTGCAGGAGCAGGCCGTTTCACCTATCTGGGGCTGGGCCGGACAGGACAAGCCTTTTAATTTTGACCTAGCCTATACTCCCGCGCCAGGCATTCGCCGTTTTGTAGCCGGGACACCGCATGTGCTCTCCAGCTTGGCCGTGGATAGCGGCGTGGACATCAGCCTGGAAGCCGGGATGCCCGCCATCCGCGAAAAATCCATCCGCATGACGGAATATTTCATCAGGCTGAGTGACGCGCTTTTAACGGAATACCAGTTCCGGGTGGGTTCGCCCCGTGAAGCCCGTCTGCGCGGCGGGCATGTCAGCCTGCGCCACCCCGAAGGCTATCGCATCAACCGCGCCCTGATCGACGAAATGGAAGTCATCCCCGATTTCCGTGAGCCGGATAACATCCGTTTTGGGTTTGCGCCGCTCTACACGAGCTACGAAGAAATCTGGGAAACGGTGGAGCGCCTGCGGGTAGTGATGTCTGAAAAGCGATATACTCATTACAGTGAAGCCAAAGCCACTGTAACATAAAGGAGATCCATGAGCAACCCACCCCCTGCCATTGCCCCTGCCCTGGTGCAGGAATTTGTGGGCGTTTCGCACGGTGATTTTGCCCGCGTAAAAGCCCTGTTGGAACAAGAACCCGGCCTGGTAAATGCTGCCTGGGATTGGGGCGGCGGCGATTGGGAAACCGGCCTGGGCGCAGCCGCCCACACCGGGCAACACGACATTGCCAATTTCCTTCTGGCGCATGGCGCCCGGCTGGATATTTTTGCCGCTACCATGCTCGGCAAACTGGGAGTGGTACAGGCTGCCATACGCGACAACCCGGCCATCCTGCTCATCAAAGGCCCACATGGCATCCCGCTGCTGGTGCATGCCCAGGTGGGCGGCCCGCAGGCGGCCGAAGTACTGGCCTTCTTGCAAGAACAAATAAAATAACCACATGAAGAAATTCCTGTTCGCCCTGTTGATCGCTTCGCTGGCTGCCTGCACCCGCACCGCCAGCGACCTGGCCGTCACCCCCAGCCTGACAGTGGATGAAACCCCTGTGATGGAAGGGACTGGCGCGCCGGCCACAGTTACGCCGACAGCCACCCTTGAACCACTGGCCGTATGTGAAAACAGCCTGGTCTCACGCCTGCGCCCGGGCATCCAGGCCCAGGTCGACCCCGACCAACCCCTGCCCAATAACCTGCGCTCCGAGGCCGGGACCAGCGCCGCGCTGGTCGGGGCCATCCAACAGGGCGAGGCTGTCACCATCCTGTCTGGCCCAACCTGCATTGAAGATTTCACCTGGTGGAACGTACGCAAAACTGACGGTACCGAAGGTTGGACCGCCGAAGCCGATGATGAAACCTACTGGCTGGTCCCGTTGGAAGGGGAATCTGCCAGCACCACATCCAGCGTCTCCAGCCCGACCAGCAACCGCAACGGTCTGACCTGGGGAGTCTTTTCGAATGGCGCGGCTGGCGAGGGCATCGTCATGGTTGGTTGCGCCGCCGGGGATGAAACCTGTAACAGTGTGGTTGGCGACACCAGCTGCAACATTGAACTGCCTGTGCTGTGCTATAAACCTGCCGTGTTGCCCCGACCCAACTATGCCCTGCGGCCCTTTGGGGGCGCACAGGGGGACGAATTTTACAACGGCTGGGCAGCCGGATACGTGGGATTAACCGCCCCGGTCAGTGGCGCCAGCCTGGGCAGCCTAAACGCGGCCAACAACCTGTGCGAGGCGGAACTGGGGGCGGGCTATCGAATGGCCGAATCCCACGACGGAAAGTACATCGCCGGGATGGGCCTGAACAGCTTTTACGGGGGCACCTGGCCGCCCGACGAAAGACTGACCTCCGGTGGCGAAGCTTTTTATAGCTACGGCAGCCTCTCCACCAAAGCCCGTTTCTGGGTATATACCAACGACCAGGCCGCCAATTGCTGGGATCCAGAAAGTCCTTAACCCCGTGTATCTCCCTGCCAGGGAGCACGGCAGGGATGGCCCATTTTTCTTTCCCTACCCAACCAAAGGAGAATGATATGGAACAAAATTCTGAGATTCACCAGACCATTGCCATTGAAGACCCCGAGAACCAGCCAAACTTCCTGATGGGCACGATTGCCGGTGGCGTCGCCATGCTGATTGGCGCCGGCCTGTGGGGGCTGATCACCTACCTGACCAATTACCAGATCGCGTACATGGCAATTGGCGTCGGCCTGCTTGTAGGCTTTGCCATGAAGAAAATGGGACGCGGCAATTCCATTCTTTTTGGTATTACTGCTGGGCTCCTTTCACTGGTTGGTTGTGTTCTGGGCAATTTGCTCTTCTATGCCGGGGCAATTTCTAACGAATTCGGGGTTTCCATTATGGAGGTCTTCGTGTTCATGGTAACCAACCCGATGGATGTCGTACAATTGATGGTCGAAGCCTTTGAGATCATGGACTTGCTCTTCTACGCAGTGGCAACCTATGCTGGTTTCGCTACCGCCTTTGAGAACAAGCCAAAAGTGACCCCACAACCCCGCATCCCCGCATAAATCGAGATGCCGCAGGAAAAAACCTGCGGCATCTTTTTCTTTTTACTGGGCCTGGCGTTCAACATACACGCGCACAGCCTCTTGCATAAACTCGGCCAATTGCGGGTGCATCTGGTCGTAGGTAGCCCGAAAACGTGGATCGTTGACGTACATCTCGGCCAGCCCTTGCAATTGCTCCAGGTTCGGCGTCCAGAAGTAATCCATGTTCTTGCGCCAGCGGGCCACAATGGCCTGCGCCTCAGCAGAGCCTGAGCCCTCTGGCATGGCGGCAATCATGTCTTCGTAGATTGTTCGCGCCTCGGCCAGGATTTGCTGCTGTTTTTCCTTGCCATAGGCCTTCCAACGCCGGTTCGATTCGCGCACCGTTTCGGCATCGTAGAGCTGCTCGGCCTCCTGGGCGAATTTCTCCTGTTGTTCTTCGCTGAACCCGGCAAAAATTTGTTTGTTGCTCATGGGTCGGTTTCCTTTCAAGTGGTTAATCGTATCGTCCACAGTCTGGATCAGTCTTTTCAGGCGGGTCACCCGCCGGGCCAATTCATCGCGATGTTGCTGCAAAGCGGCGAGGACATCGTAATCACGGCGTCCCATGATACGTTTGATCTCCTCCAACGGCAATCCCAGCTCACGGTACAGCAAAATTTGCTGCAGCCGCCAGAGCGACTCCTCCCCGTAATAGCGATAGCCGTTCTCGCCTTTCCGGGACGGCTTAAGCAAACCGATCTGGTCGTAGTGGTGCAGGGTGCGCGGGGTGATGCCCGCCAGCGTGGAAAGTTGTTTGACTGTGAACATGGCAATATAATAAACCCTGACGTAACGTTAATGTCAAGGGTTTTTCCACAAAAGGGTACAATCAAATTCGATGAATATCCTTCACGAAGACACCTGCTTGCTGATCGTCAACAAACCGGCTGGAATTTCCGTCCTGCCCGAAGGCTGGGAGGCAGGTGCCCCCCACCTTTTGCAGCAGCTCGAAGGGGAATTTGGCAGGCTGTGGGTCGTCCACCGTCTGGACAAAACCACCAGCGGCGTGCTGGCCTTTGCCCGTACTGCTGATGCCCACCGCAACCTGAACCAGCAATTTGAGCACCGCGAAGCCGAAAAAACCTATCACACCCTTGTCACAGGCCATCCACGCTGGGAGGAACACACCGCAAAACACCTGCTGCGCGTCAACGTCGGGCACAAACACCGCACTATGGTCGACCATAAAAACGGGAAACCATCGGAAACGGCTTTCAAGGTGCTGAAACGGTATCAAGATGCGAGCTTGATCGAAGCCCGCCCGAAGACCGGCCGCACCCACCAGATTCGCGTCCACCTCTACGCACTGGGGCATCCCATCCTGGCCGATGTCCTGTATTCCGGCCCCGAAACAGGGCTCATTGCCCGCCCGGCACTGCATGCCCTGGCCTTGCGCCTGCAACACCCGGAAACCGGAGAATGGCTGGAGCTCCACGCCCCCTACCCGCCGGATTTCCGGTACGTGCTTGAGCGACTCGAGAAAGGCCAGCACCTTTAGTTTCCGAGAAATTGCTGGCAACGAGAGAACCAGGAATAACGCCCGCCATAAGCGCCAGTTCTGGCAAACTCTGGGTGGTTTTTCGGCTCGGCAATAATGCAGTTACATAATCCCGTTTCGCGAACGAAATTACCACGCTTTACGCCATTACCTATCTTTTTTGTCCGTTTTAGTTGGCAGTGAATTAAAGTTTAATATTTTTAGATCGAAAGGGCAAACCCGTCGTAAGGCGGGGGCGCAAAGTCATGGGTCCTATAGTATGGATTGCCAGACCACCGAAATCATTCGGTGGTCTGTTGTATTTTAACAGGAGGTGCCCCGGGAAAATATTGGTTCCAAAAACTGACTTTAGTACGTGATCAATTCTCAACCAAAGGAGAAAAATCCATGCGTAACAAAAGAATGTTTTTGACAGTATTCTCGATGCTCGTCATACTGGCTCTGGCAGTTAGCCCGGTCGGCGCGATAACCGATGGCGAGCTGGATGGCGATGGTCACCCGTATGTGGGTCTCATGGTGGCTCAGGATTCAAATGGCAATCCCTTGTGGCGTTGCAGTGGGACTTTGCTTTCTCCCACCGTTTTCCTGACCGCTGGTCATTGCACCGAAGCCCCGGCGGCTCATGTCGAGATCTGGTTCGATGCCGATGTTGAATCCGGGATTCCTGCGAATGGCTATCCCTTCACCGGGGATGTTGGTGGAACTCCCTACACACATCCGGATTACGACCCCAACGCCTTCTACCTGCGTGACGTAGGTGTGGTTGTGCTCGATGAGCCTTTTGCCAGCCCCAATGGCGTGTATGGCGAACTGCCCGAATTGGATCAACTTGACGCCCTTAAGACCAAACGCGGTACTCAGGACCAAACGTTTACTGCTGTTGGTTATGGTCTGCAAGAGATTAACCCGGTCTTTGTTGAATCTGAACGCGTCCGCATGGTCGCGACCCCACACCTGATCCAGATCAACGTGCCCGGTTTTACCGGAGATTTCTCACTCCTGCTCTCCAACAACCATTCCACCGGTGGCACCTGCTTCGGTGACTCGGGTGGTCCCAACTTCCTGGGTGATAGCAACGTGGTTGCAGGTGTGACCTCCTTCGGCATCAACGGCAACTGCGCCGGTACCGGCGGCGTTTTCCGTATGGATCGCTCCTGGTCGCTTGACTGGGTCAGTTCCTTCCTGGACTAGCCGTAACCAAAAGTAATTCATAGAAAAAACGGACTGCCCATGGGCAGTCCGTTTTGCGTCCGGGGATTTCCCTGCAAAATTTCCACACTTTACACCATTACCCCTTTATCCGTTTCCGTTAGCAGAAACTGGAATATAAAGCGGTTTACGGTTTGCCGGTTTCATGGTATTTTCGGTCACATGACCCCACAACTGCCCAAACTCCAGATCCTGCCCCTGCCACAACTGATCCTGCACGAAGACCACGACCTGCAACGCACCCTGCCGCTGGTTGAAAAACTGCGCGCCCAGGGAATCCTGCGCAACCCGCCGATCGTCATGCCGCTGACCGATGGTTCAGGCCGCTACATGGTGCTGGATGGCGCCAACCGCGTCACCTCCCTGCAGGAGATGGAATTCCCGCACATTGTGGCCCAGGTGGTCGACCCGGACGACCAGCACATCCGCCTGGAAACCTGGAACCACGTGGTCTGGAACATGCCCATCAAGGACTTGTTACGCTCGGTGCGCGATGTGCCTGGCCTGAAATTGATGGAAATCGAACGCGGCTCAAACCAGCGCAACGAACTGGACTGCCTGCCCGTCGAAATCCAACTGGCGGACGGCAAGACCTACATCACCTGCACCACCCGCGAGGGCATTCGCCTTGCGGCCTACCTGCATGGCATTGTGGATAGTTACAAGGACAAATCCTTCCTCGACCGCACCATGGAAGCCAATGTGGACTTCTTCAAAGAAGTGCACAACGACCTGACCGCGTTGATGATCTATCCCAAGTTCGAGACCAAAATGGTACTGGAACTGGCCGGCAACGGCAACCTATTGCCCACCGGCCTGACGCGTTTCACCGTCTCGCCGCGCGCCCTGCATCTCAACTATCCGCTGCACGAACTTTCCAGCGGTAAACCCATCGAATACAAGCAAAAATACTTGAACCATTGGGTTCAGGAACGCATTAAAAAGAAAAATGTGCGGTACTACGCCGAAGCCACTTTCCTTTACGATGAGTAACCCATGAGCGATATGTCCTTTTTCTTCCCTGACCTCGAACCAGCCGAGGAGGGCGTTGTCCCCCAAACGCCCGAAAACATGCGCTTTACCGAACTGCGTGCCGAGCCGGTCTTAGACGACGGTCCCCTGCGCCTGCGAGTCTACCTCGAAGTGACCGCCTTCCAGCAGCGCCCCTACATCGAGGTCAGCCTACGCAACGCCGATGGCGACGAAATCGCCTCGGCCAGCGTCATCGAGCCCATGAGCCGCAAAAATGTCTTCACCCTGCACGTGCGCGGCCCGCAGGAGCGCGGCAAATTCAGCCTGCACGCCCGCATGTACTACCCCGACGGCCCCGAACCCGACCAGGCCAGCAGTGAATTTGAAATTGAAGCGGAGTAAGGCCGCCCGCTTAAGCGTCCTGGTCCTGCTCCTTGCTGTTTCCTGTTCAACCAGTCCCACCGTGGCGGGCTCCCCCGAGCCTATTACCGTACCCCCAACAGCCACATCCACCCACCCTCCGGCCACCGGCACGCCCCTCCCCACGGAAACGCCTGTTCCAACGCCAACCGCCGCCCCGCCCGTGGAGGTATGTTTCCCGCTGGCGGGGTATTCGGCAACCGACCTGCCGGTCATCCTCAGTCAGGTTTTCATTCCACCTGCGCCCGGCAAGGATGACGGCCATCACGGTATAGACCTGGCTTCCTACACCAGTGGCCGCATGTCCATTGGCGTGCCTGTCCAGGCAGCCCTGCCAGGCAAGGTGGCAGCCATCATTCACAACCGCCCGCCTTATGGCGACGCCATCCTGGTTGAAACCACCATCGCACAGGTGCCGGTTCATTTCGTTGAAACCAACAAGATTACCAGCGAGCAATCCCTGTACCTGCTCTACGCCCACCTGCAAAACATGCCCGCCCTGCAAGTCGGTCAGGACATCCCCTGCGGGATGCTGCTCGGCGAAACCGGCCTGACCGGCTACACCGGCGGCCCGCACCTGCACCTGGAAACGCGCTCCGGCCCACCAGGCGTGACCTTTGAATCGATGGCCTTCTACGAAACCAGCATCACACCTGCCGAATCAAAAAACTACACCACCTGGCGCATGAGCGGCCTGTTTACACTGCACGACCCGCTACCGCTGCTCCAGGCAATGACAATACCTTGATTTGATTCGATCAACTCCTGACTGCCAACATCCGACAGGGTAAAATAGCCCCAGCCATGAAACAATCCTTCGCCTTCCTGCTCTTGATTGGTATTCTGCTCTCCGCCTGCGGCCCAGCCCCCACCGAAGCACCCGCCTCCCCCACCATCACGGCCCGGCCTGTTTCCACGCGCACGCCCACCCCGGCAGCCTCCGCCAGCCCCACCCCGCCCCCGCCCGGCAGCGGCCAACAAACCTTCATCCTGTCGCTGCACGACAATGGCTACAACCACCTGTTCGCCTATTCGCCATCTTCCTTAAACATGACCCGCTTGACCGACGGCCAGTGGGACGACATCGCCCCTTCCATCAGCCCGGACGGCACCCGGGTGGCATTTGCCTCCAACCGCAACGAATACTGGGATATTTACCTCCTCGACCTGGTCAGCGGGCAAACCAGCCGCATGACCGACACCCCGGAATACGACTCCACACCCACCTGGTCGCCAGACAGCCAGTGGATTGTGTTTGAATCCTACGTGGATGACAACCTCGAAATCATGATCAAATCGACCGTGGATGCCAACATCCCGGTCATCCGCCTGACGAATCACCCCGCCACCGACCAGCACCCCACCTGGTCGCCGCAGGGCCGCCTGATTGCCTTTTCCTCCAACCGGTCTGGGGAATTTGAGATCTGGTTGGCTTCGCTTGACCAGCCCAGCGATGACCGCTACATTAACCTGAGCAACAGTCCTCTGCGTGATGACAGCCACCCAACCTGGTCGCCGGACGGCAACTGGCTGGCCTGGGATGGGGTCAGCCCAGCCGAGCCGGAAAGCATCTACCTGTGGGATTACAACCGCCCCGGCGACCCGGCCCGCCGCGTGGCCCCCGGTGGTTGGCCTGCCTGGAACGACAACGGCACACAGCTCGCTGCCCGCCTTTCCACCCCCAACGAGGATTACCTAGTTGCCTACAATACCAACGGCACATTCAGCCTGCCAGCCGTCCCCCAACAATCGATCCGCGGGTTGGATTGGCGCAACATGCCCAATACGGCCCTGCCGGTCATTTTCAGCCGCGCAGCCCTGGCCAGCCCCACCCCGCTCTGGCAGGTCAGCATTGAAATTATCACCGACCTTCCCAACAACCGCAGTTCAATTGTACGTATGGAAAATATCCAGGCGCCGCACCCCTACCTGCATGACGAGATCAACGAATCCTTCACCGCCCTGCGCAACCGCGTGATTGTCGAAACCGGGTGGGACGCCCTCGCCAACCTTGAAAACGCCTACGTACCGCTGACCTCCACCCTGGACCCGGGCAATAACGAAGGCTGGCTGTACACTGGCCGCGCTTTTGCGCTCAACCCGGTGTTGCTTAATGCGGGCTGGATGGTGGTCGTGCGCGATGATCTGGATGGCCGCACCTACTGGCGGTTGTTCCTGCGCACCCTGGCCCAGGATGGCTCACAGGGTGAACCGCTGCGCAACCGCCCCTGGGATCTGAACGCGCGTTACAACCTCGACCCATTGGCCTACGAACAGGGCGGCGCATACTTTAACGAAATCCCTTCAGGGTATTGGCTCGACTTCACCGACCTGGCCCGCCAGTATGGCTGGGAACGCCAGCCTGCCCAGACCAACTGGCGCACCTACTTCAATGGGGTGCAGTTCAACGAATTTGTCATCACCGGCGGCCTGGACTGGCGCAGCGCCATGTTACAGCTGTATCCATTTGACATTCTTGTCACGCCAACGGCCATTATCCCGGCCACCCGCACCCCGACGCCCACCCCAACCGGCTACCGTTACCGCTCACCCACGCCGACGGTGACGGCCACAGAAACTCCCCGGCCAACCTTTACACCCGCGCCATGATGAGAAAAGCCCTGCCTGCCGTCCTGGCCTTGCTGATTGTGCTGACAGGTTGTTCCACGCTGCCTGGTGCTGCCCCGGAGGAGACTCCCACCCCGGTGGTTGCCATCCCGCTTCCCAGCCTGGAACCCACCCTGGAGACGGCGCCCAGCCCAACGGCAGCCTGCCCGAATCCTGATTGTGTGGTCACTACACCCCAGCAAGCCACTCTCGAGCCGTTGGTCTTCCTGCTCCCTACACCCGGCAACGAACCACGCTCGGCCTGGCGGCCACCGCTTTACCCGGTTCCCTGGTCGCTTTCACAGTATGATCACTTCTACCTGACCCGCCCCATCGCAGCCGACAATGTGAACTGGCCGCTGGCAAATTATCGTTATGGCGGCGTCTTCTTTGAAAATGTGACCCACACCGGGGTGGATATACCCGCCAGCCCCGGCACCCCGGTGATTGCTGCCGGGGCTGGCACCGTCATCTGGGCCGGGTATGGGTTGTTCAGCCTGACCCCCGAAAACCTGCAAGACCCTTATGGCATAGCCGTTGCCATCCGGCACGATTTTGGCTATCTAGGCGAACCGGTCTTTACACTCTACGCCCACTTACAGGAAGCGGATGTGGCTGTGGGTCAGTGGGTTAACGTAGGCGAGCAGCTTGGCAAAAGCGGTTCGACGGGGGTGACCACCGGGCCACACCTGCATTTTGAAGTGCGCCTGGGCGAAAATTCGTATTACAGGACCCGCAACCCGGAATTATGGATCGCTCCGCCACAGGGCTGGGGAGTTTTGGCCGGGCGGATTATGGAAAGCAACCGCACGCCGATCCAAAAACTGCCAATATTAATCCGTTCTCTGGAGACCGGCCGAGAATGGACGGTGTATACCTACGGTCCAGAAGCCGTCGTACCAGACCCCTATTACAACGAGAATATGGTCATTGGCGACCTGCCCTCCGGGAAATACCGGGTGACCGTGCCGTATACGGACGGCAATAAAAGCACCGATGTTGAAATCCTGGCGGGGCGCATCACCTACATCAGTTTCAGGGGTACATTTGGGTTCAGTGCCACGCCGCCGCCTACCCCGGGCCTGGATTCGCTCACCCCGGCCCCTTGACGAGCCGAACATTTGTGCTATACTCTCGGTTCTCAAGACAAACCGTATCCTTAACCCTTGTATTGGAGAACAAAAATGGCCCGTAAATCTCAAGAACCCTTGTCTTCGCCCCGCCCGGCTATGGATGACGCCCGCCGCGCCATGCTGGACAAAGCCCTGGGAGACATCCTGAAACGTTACGGCGATGGTTCGATCATGCGCCTGGGCGAAGCCCACAGCATGGTTGTGGATGCCATCCCGACCGGTTCGCTTTCCCTGGATATCGCGCTGGGGGTTGGCGGCATCCCACGCGGGCGCATTACCGAAATCTACGGGCCTGAATCCTCCGGGAAGACCACCATCTGCCAGCACATTGTTGCTGAAACCCAGCGCATCGGCGGCACCGCAGCCTTTGTGGACATGGAACACGCCCTCGATCCCTCCTATGCCGCCAAATGCGGCGTGGATATTGACAACCTGCTGGTTTCGCAGCCCGACACTGGTGAGCAGGCGCTTGAAATCACCGAAACCCTGGTGCGTTCCGGAGCGGTGGATGTGGTGGTGGTCGACTCGGTCGCTGCGCTTGTTCCGCGCTCCGAACTGGAAGGCGATATGGGCGATGCGACCATGGGCGTGCAGGCCCGCCTGATGAGTCAGGCCTTGCGCAAGCTCTCCGGCGCAATCAACCAGACCAAGACCTCGGTTGTGTTTACCAACCAGTTGCGTCAAAAAATTGGTGTCATGTTTGGCAACCCGGAAACGACCACCGGCGGCCAGGCGCTCAAGTTCTATGCCACCCTGCGTATGGACGTGCGCCGCATCCAGGCCATCAAGATGGGCGCAGAAGTGATCGGCAACCGCACCCGCGTGCGCGTGGTAAAAAACAAGGTCGCCCCTCCCTTCCGCACCGCCGAATTTGACATCATGTACAACGAAGGCATCTCCAAAGCCGGGGACGTGCTCGACCTGGCCACCCAATTGGAAGTCATCCAGAAGCGCGGCGCATTCTTCTCCTATGGTGATGTCCGCCTCGGTCAAGGCCGCGAAAACGCCAAAGAATTCCTGCGCCAGAATGGCGAACTGGCCACCGAGATCGAAATGATCATCCGCCAGAAAGCCCTGGGCGGCGAGCTCGTCCTGCCAGTTGATATGGGTGATGGCGGCAGTGATGAGGATGCCAGCGGCGACGAATAAAAAACATCCCTGCCCCGGCCTGCTGGGCAGGTGCAGCGCATAATCCATCAATTCAAGTTAAAATACGCAGCATGCAAAACGGATTCCGTACAGCGTGTTGTGTATTTTTATTCCTATTGACCGGCTGCGCCACGCCGCCGCCTGCAACACCGTTCATCCCGCCCACGGCAGCCAGAGCGCCTGCCACTCCTACCGTGGAGGTGGTTTTTGTCACACCCACACCCGGCGAACTCCCCAGCGAAACCCCCGCCCCGACTCCCACCGAAACAGGAGTTCCCGCCAGCCCCACGCCCTCCTGTTTCAGCAACCTGCGCTATCTGGATGATGTCAATTACCCGGATGGCAGCCTGTTTGCGCCAGGCCAGTCTTTTGAAAAGCAATGGCTGGTGGAAAACAATGGTTCCTGCGATTGGGGAACTGGCTACACGCTAAGGTTTGTTTCAGGTGACCCATTGGGCGCTACCGGGGAGGTCGCCATCTTCCCGGCCCGGGCAGCCAGTCAGGTGACCCTTTCCATCCAGTTCACAGCCCCTCAGCAGCCCGGCTTATACCGGTCCACTTGGCAGCCATTTGATCCACTCGGGCAACCCTTTGGTGACTCTTTTTATGTAGAAATCGTCGTGCAAAGCCCCTAAAAATCGTGACCCCGGCCCACAGGTCGGGGTTAATTTTAGTGTTTAGAGGAGAACAACATATGAGTAAATGGAAGCATTTCATCGACAGTCACAAAGGCGCCACCCCACTGGTCGTGCTCGGGCTGATGACATGGTTTGAGCAGTGGGAAAGCCCCACTGCGTGGGTATACCTCGGCCTGCACGGCACGTATGGAATTCTATGGGTGCTTAAAAGTCGAATCTTCCCTGATCGAGCCTGGGAAGCCCCGGCCAGCCTATGGCGCGGACTGTATATCTGGGGCGGATTGACGCTCTATTGGATCTCACCCTACTTGATCACCTCTCAGGGTTTACAGGCTCCGGCCTGGTTGATGGGCCTGGCAGTCAGCATGTTCGGATTCGGTGTCTTCTTTCATTACACCAGCGATATGCAAAAATACATCGCCCTGAAATATAATCCCGGACAATTGATCACCGATGGACTGATGAGCCGCGTTCGAAATATCAATTACTTCGGTGAGTTTCTGATCTACGCTTCTTTTGCAGCGCTTTCCATGAGCTGGATACCCTTCGTCGTCATCGCCATGTACCTGGCAATCATCTGGATTCCCAACATGGTCAAAAAAGAAAAATCCCTAGCTCGCTACCCGGAATTTGAAGCCTATCGCAAGCGCGCCCGGGCCTTCCTGCCCTTTATCTTCTAACCATGAACCGCATCCAACAACATACCTTGTGGTTGCACCTGGCCTTCGGCGCCATCTGCCTGCTCACCCTGCTTGCGCCAGTTGGCCTGTCCACGGGCACCAAAATCACCCTGCTCGTACTGGGGTACAACATTGCCTTGCCGCTCCTGGCCCGCCGCCTGGGTCATGGCCTGTGGTTCAGCCTGTGGCGCTTCCTGCTGCCACTTAGCCTGTTGCAGATCCTGCCAGACTGGTTCCTTTCAGCCCAACTGGGCATCCTGAACTTCCCCGACACCGGCGCTTTATTCATTGGCACTGTCCCAGCGTTTATGGGCGGCATGTGGGTGATTCCACTCTTTCTCATCGTTTTTATTGCCTCACAAGTGGAAGATGTCAGCAAAAACCAAAACTCTGCCCGCTGGGCGGCTGCGCTGGTTTCGCTGGCCGTCTTTGTCGGCGCGGAGGCCACGCTGTGGGCCATACCGATTTGGCACGCCCAAAACGTCACCCAGATCGCCGGGGGTGCGCTGTACCTGCTGATTCCCGAAGCACTGCTGGGTCTGCACGCCTTCCTGGCCTATAAAACCTTTGGTCAGGCCGGTTGGGGCCTGCGCCTCGCAGCCGCCTTCACCGTCATGAGCTTGTATTTTGGCGGTATCACCTTGTTTTATTTTCTGGTTGAGAAAATCCTGCCAGGCTAAGCGCGGACCGTTATTTACCAGACTGCTGCCGCGAAAACTTTAACTGGGAAGTTCCTTGCTGATTTTCCCATCCCAGACCTTGCCCGCCGGGATGATCGTCCGATCTGGCACATCGGCATACAGGATGGCGCCGTTGCCAACCCGCACTCCACTGCCAATTTTGATGCCAATCGCAGTCGTCACACCCATGCCCAGCAGGGTCCTTTCCCCCACCTGGACATGCCCGGCCAGCAGGGCCCCCGGCGCAATATGGCTGTAACCGCCAATCTCGCAATCATGCGAAACAACTGCATTGGTATTAATCATGCACTTCGGGTGCAGGATGGTCGACGAACCGATATATGCATTGGCAAAGACCTGCACACCTGCGCCAATCTCAGCACTGGCTTCCGCCATTGCACGCGGATGCACCAGCGCCGGGAAGGACAGCCCGGCCGATTCCATGCGCTCAAACAATTTCACGCGAACATTAATATCCAGGATGCCGCCCACCCCGTTGGCAGCCTGGGCCAGGCCATGCTCCCGTAGCTCGGCCAGCAATTCACCACCGCCCAGCACCGGGATGCCCAATACAGACGTGCCAGGCATCAATTTGTCATCCACAATGCCGGCCATTTCAAACTGCCCCATTGTCAGGGCCATCTCCATGACCGCTTTGGCGTGCCCGCCGCCACCATAGATCAGCAGGTGTTTTTCGCCAAAGGTGGGTAACTGCACTGCGCCCAGCCCGGCCACCTGCTGGACAATGGTTTCGGTGATCAGGGTATCTTTTGGCAGGCGCTCAAAATCAATGCCCAGGCGCTCTGCCAGTTCCCGCGCCGGGCGGGTGATGCGCAGCCCGCCACTCTCAGCGGAAGGGGCTGCCCCGGCAGTGGAATCACGCCGCTGGGTGAGCCTGCTGTCCAGTTCTTCCTCCGCCGTTTCGGTAATGATGGCCAGCAGGTCGCCAACCTGCAGGGTAGCATCCTCTTCCGCAACCAGCCTGAAATACCCATCCACCGGGCTTTCAACATCCGAGGCGGCTTTGGTGGTCTCGACAGTGAAAAGCAGGTCGCCTGCCTTCACGGACTGGCCGTCTTTGGCGTGGATGCCCACCAGGCGGGCTTCGGGTTCGTTGGCGTTCAGCAGGGGCACGGAAACAGGGGTTTGGCTCATAAGCATCCTTTGGGAAATTTCTGGTATTTTAGCCTATAATTAGGTCATCACACCTCAAGGAGAATGCAAATGGAATTCGGTCGTGCTTTTTCTTACATTACAGAAGACCAAAACTGGTTCAAAAAGATACTCGTCGCCGGACTGGTCACCTTCATCCCCATCTTGGGCAGCATCACCGTCCTGGGCTGGATGCTGGAAATCGTCCGCCGGGTGATTGCTGGCGAGTCGGAAGTCCTGCCAGGCTGGGAAGATTTTTCAGGCTTCCTGACCAAAGGCTTCCAAGCCTTTGTGGCTTCGCTGGCCTATGCCCTGCCGATCATCCTGGTTTCCACCTGCTTCCAGATCCTGGTGCCCTTCATGGCCGAATCGGGTGGTGATAGCGGGGATGTCATGGCTGGTATTATGCTGGTCTTCTCACTCTGCCTGTCCTGCTTTATGCTCATCTACTCGATCTTTGTCGGCATCTCGCTCCCGGCGGCGTTGGGCAACCTGGCCGCCACCGGCGAACTCGGCGCAGCCTTCCGCTTCAACGAGGTTTTTGGCCTGGTGCGCGCTGCTGTTGGCCCGTACCTGCTGGTGATCGTGGGCGGCGTGTTGGCCGGTTTCATTGCCATGTTCGGGCTGGTGGCCTGCTTTGTCGGCATTATCATCACCTACCCGTTTGCCATGGCCGTGCAGGGTCACCTGTACGGGCAAGCCTACAACGCAGCCAAAGCAGCCCAGGCCCTGCAAGCCTAGTCTTACCTGAAACAAAAACAGGGCGCTTGATGCGCCCTGTTTTTGTTTATGCAAGCAATTCCAGTATGATCTGGATCAGGCTGGATTCATCCGGCAAAATGGCGTCTTCCAGCGGTTTAGAGTTGCCAATTGGCAGGTTGCGCGCAGCTGCCCGCCGGAGCTGTCTCACTCCGGCCTTTTCCGCTGCCAAAGCCGCCACCTCCGCGCCCCAGCCGAGGGTAAAAGTGCCTTCCTCCACCGTCAGCAAGCGTTTGGTCTGGCGCAATGACTCAAACAACGGGGCCAGGGCAAATGGGCTGAGCTGGTTGAAAACAACCATCTCGCAAAATATTTCGCGCTCGTACAACAGCGCCTGGGCAGCGGCGCGGGCAATTTCAAAGTTATAACCGTAGGTCGCAATACTGACCTGTGGCTTCACATCCGGCACAGACAGGGTAAACGTCGGGGTGGCTGAATCATCGGAGCGAACCTGCCAGTCTGGCAGATCAGACGCACCCAGCACCGGGCGCGGGTAGAGCAGTTTATGTTCCACGAACAACACAGGGTCTTCGTCAGCAATGGCATTCAATAGTAATTGCCCCGGATCACCCAGTGTGCTGGGGGCCACCACCTTCAGGCCAGGCACACCCAAGAACAGTTTTTCGATGGATTGCGAATGTGTCGGGCCATACCCGCGTCGCCCGCCCATCGGCAGGCGCATCACCAATGGCACACGCACCTGCTCGTTGTACATCCAGCGGAATTTTGCGGCGTGATTAATCAATTGATCTGCTGCCAGGGTGACAAAATCACCGAACATCACCTCCGCCACCGGGCGCAGGCCGCGCAACGCCATGCCATTGGCAATGCCTGTAATCGCTGCTTCAGAGATAGGCGTGGTCAATACGCGCTCAGGAAATTTACTCGACAGCCCGCGCGTCACCTTGAACGCGCCGCCGTACGGGTCCAGAATGTCCTCGCCCAGCACATAGACGCGGGGATCATTTTGCATGGCAGCATGCAAGGCAGCATTGAGGGATTCTAAAACAGTGGTCATGGTGTTTCGGCTGGCAATGCAGGGAACGGGTCCGCTGAAGCGCGGGTAAAAGCCTCTTCAATGATGGCCGCAACATCGGTTTCAGCCTGTTGAATTTGTTCAACCAACAGCCGTGCAGCCTGGATCAGCAGGGGGTCAAATTGTTGTTTCAGGGCGGCAATGGTTTCGCGGTTGCGCGTGTCGTCGCCTTTGCTGTGGGCAGAGAATCGGTACGTATGCAGAATCAGGGCGGCGGGTAGCCCGCTCCGCGCATTGGCCAGCGCCTCGGCTGCCAGCGGCAGGATGACCTGCACATCGCTTGATTCCAGTTCCCAGGTTTTAATCCCAAACGCTTCAAAACGGGCCGGGATGGAACCTGCCACTGCCAGTTCAATCGGCGTGGTCTGGGCCATGCGGTTGTTCTCAAGCACAAACAGGATGGGGAGTTTCCATAAGGATGCAATGTTGAGCGTTTCGTAAAGGACACCCTCACCCAGCGTGCCATCACCGATGAAAACAATCGCCACCTGGCCGGTCTGGCTGGTTTTCTCGGCCAACGCCATACCCGCCGTGACAGGCACAATGCCGCCCTGGATACCATTGGAATAAAAATTCTTCCAATGAATGTGCTGGCTGCCACCACGTCCACCCACCAGGCCGGTGGCCTTGCCCATCAATTCGGCAGCCAGGGCATGCGGATCACCGCCATAGGCCAGGAAATGCCCGTGGCAGCGATGGTTGCTGAAAACCACATCCCCGGAGTCGGCGGCGGCAAAAATGGCCGCGGCATCGGCTTCCTGCCCAATGTAGGCATGCGTGGTACCAAACAATTTGCCCGTGGAAAACTCGGCCAGGGCACGCTCTTCAAAACGGCGTATCAACAACATGGTTTTATACAGGGAAAAATCGTCAGACATCGGCGTGATTATACTGCCACTTGCCACCCGCCGCCCGGCGCAGGGGACAGGGTTGACAGTGGTATAATCTGCCTTCGTATGAGCCTAGAAAATATCACTCCTTCAACAAAAATATGCCCCACCTGTGGTACACGCCTGGCCGAAAACGCCGCCCGCTGCCTGGTGTGCGGCACTGAATTGAGCCTGGCCGTGGAGGCAAAGAAACCCGCCGCCATGCAGGCTGGTCGAATCCCCGAGATTACCCTCAGCCTGCCGATGGCCCTGGGAATATTCGTGATGCTATTACTGTTGGGTGCAGGTGGCGTCTATATTGCCATGACACTCACCGGTACAGCCAGCGCCCCCGGGTCGCAAATCGGGGCTGTAGGCACACCAACCGAAACGCTCACCCCGACGGCCACCGCCACCGAGACATTGATTCCCACCGAGACGTCCACCCCCACCCTCCAGCCGCCTTTTGAATACACGGTTGCGGCGGGCGATACCTGTACTTCCATCGCGTTGACTTTCAATGTTTCGGTCCAAAGTGTTATCATCCTGAACAACCTGCCGGCAGCCTGTAATACCCTGTTCATCGGCCAAAAACTGCAGGTTCCCTACCCGACACCCACTCCCCCTGCCGCCGCCACCGCCACGCTACAAGCTGCGGATGCGACCCGCCAGGCCTGTGACCGGGTGGTTTACACCGTTCAGGCCAACGATACGCTCTCGAGCATTGCCGCCAACTACGCTGTGCCACAGGATGCCATCAAGAATTACAATGGCCTGGCAACTGATACGGTCTTCCTGGGGATGAATCTCGTCATCCCATTATGTGAACGGGCGGCAACCCCGGGACCATCCCCCACGCCGACCATCCCTCCGCCGTACCCGGCCCCCAACCTGCTGCTTCCTGCCGATGGCGCTTCCTTTACGCTGGCCAACGACAGCATTACCCTGCAATGGGCATCCATTGGTACGCTCCGTGATAATGAAGCCTATCAGGTGATCATCGAAGATGTGACCGACGGACAGGGTCGCCGCCTGACACAATATGTCACCGACACAAAGTTCATTGTCCCGGCTTCCTTCCGGCCCAGTGACAGTTCACCGCATATCTTCCGCTGGTGGGTGGTCACCGTTCGCCAGACCGGCACAGATGAGCAAGGCCAGCCGATCTACGACACCGCCGGGGCGCAATCCACCCCACGGGTTTTCTCGTGGCAGGGTGTTGCTGGCGGAGCCACCCCCGCTCCATAAAAAGAAATCAACTCCCCGCCGCTGGCGGGGAGTTTTTTCTCAATCACAAGGAAGCCGGCATGCCCGATTGCTCACAGATGGAAAGTAAAAAACGGATCGCCCTGGTAGCCCACGACAACAAAAAAGCTGAACTATTGGAATGGGCACATTTCAACCAGAAAACCCTTTCAAAACACCACCTGTTTGGCACCGGCACCACCGGCAGCCAGATAGAACACGAATTAGACTTGCCCGTCACGCAGTTTAAAAGCGGGCCGCTGGGCGGCGACCAACAGATTGGTGCCATGATTGCCGAAGGCAAAATAGATTTCTTGATTTTCTTCTGGGACCCGTTGGAACCCCAGCCGCACGACCCGGACATCAAAGCCCTGCTGCGCCTGGCCGTCCTGTATAACATCCCCACTGCCTCGAACCGAGCCAGTGCCGACTTCATCATCTCCTCACCGCTGATGAGCCAACCCTACGAACACCCCACCCCGGACATCACACGCTATCACCAGACCCGCAAACGCATCCAGGAAAAAGGATTATGAACCATACTCCCACCGCCACCAAACGCCGGAAAGAAATCACCCAGCACGGGCAGACCCGTGTGGATAACTATTTCTGGATGCGCTACCGTGAAGACCCCGAAGTGATGAAATACCTGCGCGCCGAAAGCGATTACCTCGAAGAAGTGATGCAGCACACCAATCCGTTGCAGGAAACGCTGTTCGGCGAAATGAAGGCTCGCATCAAGGAAGACGACCAATCCGCTCCCGAAAAAGACGGCGACTACTACTATTACTCCCGCAACGAGGCGGGCAAGCAATATCCCATTTTCTGCCGCAAACACCAGTCCCTGGATGCGCCGGAACAGGTGCTGCTCGACCAAAACGCCCTGGCCGAAGGCAAAAGCTTCCTGCGCGTGGGGGCATTTGCGGTCAGCCCGGATGGCAGCAAACTGGCCTACTCCATTGACCCGGACGGCTCGGAAAAATGCGAGCTTTTTATTAAAGATTTGGAAACGGGAGAGTTACTGGCTGAAAGATTCACCAATACCTATGGGAGCGTCTACGACCATAGCGGGGTGGCCTGGGCAGCTGACAACCAGACGTTTTTCTACCTGACCCTGGACGCCGCCCAACGCCCGGACAAACTCTGGCGGCATACCCTGGGTAGCGACCCGGCCAACGACAGCCTGGTCTTCCACGAAGCGGATGAAACTTTCTTCCTTTTCCTGCTAAAAAGCCGCAGCAGCAATTATGTGATGACCTACCACGTCAGCACCACCACCCGCGAGATGCGCTTCCTGCCTGCCCACCAGCCGGAGGGCACCCTGGAGGTGCTGCAACCGCGTGAACGCGGGCATGAATATTTTGCGGACCACCACGACGATTCCTTTTACATCATCAGCAATCAGCAGGCCAAAAACTTTAAATTAATGCGCACCCCGGTCACGGCCACCGGTAAGGAACACTGGCAGGAGGTGCTGCCCCACCGTGCCGATACGCTGATCGAACATGTGATGTGCTTCAAAGACCACCTGGTACTGCTCGAACGGCGCAGCGGATTGAAGCAGGTGCGCATCAGCCCGGCCCAGGACCCTGCAAACGGCAAGACCATCCAGTTCCCCGAGCCGACGTACACCTTTTACCCCGAGAACAACCCGGAGTTCGAGACTCCGCTCCTGCGATTCAGTTATACCTCCCTCATCACGCCCTTATCCGTCATTGACTATGACATGCGGGTGGATGACTGGAAAGTGGTCAAGGAACAGGAAATTCCCAGCGGGTATGAGAAAGCCCATTACGTCTCAGAACGGCTGTTTGCCACCGCACCGGATGGCACGCAGGTACCCATGTCGATTGTCTATAAAAAAGGGCTTAAAAAAGACGGGAACAATCCCTGCCTTTTGTATTCCTACGGGTCCTACGGGGCAAGCACCGAACCAGCCTTCCACAGCAATCGCCTGAGTCTGCTGGAGCGCGGTTTCATCTACGCCATTGGTCACATTCGCGGCGGATCTGAGATGGGACGTGAATGGTACGAGGGCGGCAAGATGCTCAACAAGCGCAACACTTTTACCGATTTCATCGCCTGCGCCGAGCACCTGATCCTGCAGGGCTATACCGCCACGCCGAGGCTGGCGATCATGGGCGGTTCGGCGGGCGGCCTGTTGGTCGGCGCGGCCATGACCATGCGCCCCGACCTGTTCGGCGCGGTAATCTGCAAAGTACCGTTCGTGGATGTGATCAACACCATGAGCGACCCGAGCATCCCGCTGACCACGCTGGAATATGACCAGTGGGGCAACCCCGAAAACCGCGAGTATTTTGATTACATGCTGTCCTACTCACCCTACGACAATATTCGCGCCGCCGCCTACCCGGATGTATTGATTACCACCGGGCTGAACGACCCGCGCGTGGCCTACTGGGAACCGGCCAAGTTCACTGCCAAGCTGCGTGAACTGGCCACTGGCGACAACCTGATCCTGCTGAAGACCAACTATGACGCCGGGCATGCCGGGGCCAGCGGGCGCTACGACTACCTGAAAGAGATCGCCTTCGATTACGCCTTCCTACTTGACAGGCTGGGCGAACCCGGGAATTAAATTAACATCAGGTTGGGTAATTGCTTTTAATTTCCCCCACTGAGTACACAGCGATATTATTCTTTTCTGTTCGCCCCTCCCGAAGGACACACCTGCACTTGCGTCAGGTGCAAGTGTCAGGAGGCTGGACAAGCTGCTGGTGCTAGGGTGGTGGTCGAGTTTATCGAGCCCTTGCAGCATGACAATCCCCCGTTAAGAAATCAGATTTCTTCGCTCGTACCAATAATGCCATCTCTCTTTTGGGATGGGTCCGAGTACCGGAGCTGCGATAAGCTATAGGAGTAAAGCAGCCAAAATTCGCTCCCCTTACCATACATTTTCATAAGGTTCCGTCACTGGCAACTTGCTTTGTTAACAGACTGGGTTAATCAGGCAAGCAGCACAAACACAGCAATGATAATCAACTGGGCCATGGGATAATAACTGGCCTGGTCGAATAGGGCTGCCGCCAGGCGACCATCCTGCCCGCTGAACAGGCGGTAAGCGGGAACAAGCAAGAAATATACACCGGCGGCTGTGGTGGCAAGCCAGTAAGGGGCACCCAGGGAGAGTGGCGACACAAGCGGCAGGAACAGGCTGAGAAGAACAGTGAGGCTGAGGGTCAGCAACACAATTATACCGGCCTTGCGAGCCCCCAATGCGAGTGGGATGGTCTTGGCATTTACGCGTTGGTCCTCCACTGTGTCGTTCCAGTCGGCGGGCACATTCTGACCGCCAATCTCCCAGAAGAACACCCAGGCCAGCACAAGCAACACCGCGCCGAAAGCCGGGTTGGCATCCACCACAAAAATGGCAGCAATTGGCCCGCTGGACTTAACCAGCCCACTGATCAATGTGCGCAGGTAGGTTACCTTGAGCAACAGGCAGTAGATTACTTCCAGCACAGCCGCAGCCAGCAGGATGATGACAATGGCCGGGTTTAGCAGGTAAGAACCAACCAAGGCGGCAACAAACCAGCCAAGAAACCAAAGCAGGCCGCTGCCATAACTGAGTACATTTTGCGCCAGCGGGTAGCGCATATCTGAGGCTTCGACCGAATAGCCGGCGTTGATGCCGCCAGTAAATTTTTCACGGTCAACGGCCACACCCACAAGATCATTCAGGGCATAAATGGCCGTATACGCGGCAAAGGCGGTGAACAGGGAGAGCGCAATGGTCAGCCAACCGGGGAAGGCCCCGAGCCAGAGCAAGGCCACAAAACCGGGAGTGGCCAGGTCGAGCACGCCGTGGGTGGTGCGGGAAAGGGCAAAAAATCGTTTCATGGGTCAGCCTCTGTCATCAATGATTCTTACTGAAGTGCGCCATATAGTTAACGTCTTCTTTCCCGGCAGCCACCGTGAAGGTACGCATAAACGGGTTGTACATCAGGCTGGCGATGCGCACAAAGTCCAGCCCGGCGTCTTTGTTCCAATGTTTTAGTTCTGACGGGCGGATTAACTTGCTATACGTGTGCGTGCCGCGCGGCAACAGTCGCAGGATGTATTCCCCGCCGACAATGGCGAACAGGAATGCCTTGGGGGTGCGGTTGATGGTCGAGAAGAACGCCTGCCCACCCGACTTAAGCACCTTGGCGCAGGCCGCAACTATGCGGGGCGGGTCAGGCACGTGTTCAAGCATTTCCATGCAGGTGACCACATCGTAACTACCGGGGCGCTCCTCGGCGATCTTTTCCACGCTTTCGTACAGGTATTCAACCTGCAAACCCTGTTGTTCCGCATGGTGCCTGGCAGCCAGGATCGATGCTTCAGAAAGGTCGATGCCCGTCACCTGTGCGCCTGCCTTTGCCAGCGCTTCAGACAGGATTCCCCCGCCACAGCCGACATCCAGGATTTTTGGAGCCTGGACAGTGATCTTTTCCATGATGAAATTGGTGCGCAATGGGTTGATGGTATGCAGTGTGCCCATCTCGCCTTTGGGATCCCACCAAACCTGGGAGACTCGATCAAACTTATCAATCTCATTATGGTCAGCATTTTCATACGTTTTCATATTTCAGGATCATCCATTCTTCCAGTTTTTTTACTGCCGTTTCAATTTCGCCTGCATTTACATCATTAAGGAAAACACAATTACCAATTCCATCCGGCATGGGGGTGCGCTGGAAACCGTTGCGGTGATAGGTTCTCTCGACAAGCGAGTGCCAGAGCTGGTTGGGGTGCAACAGGTTGGTCTTTAGTTTAATACCAAGCGAATCGATCAGACCAAATAGTCGGGTGGTTTCCTCATCCGAGACCAGTCTTCGAGAGCGGGCAACCAGCATGGAAAGGGCAACATCCAGCAACACCGCTTCCCCGTGGAGCAGTTCGCGTTCATAACGCGTTTCCAATCCATAACTAAAGGTGTGTCCAAAGTCCACCCGGCGAGCCAGGTCTTCTTCGAACAGGTTGGGCTCCAGTTCTTCGAGCATACCGGTAATGGCGCGGTTAATGATGCGCCCCCCCTCCTCGTTCTGGAAATGGGCATCCAGGCTGCGCAACCCGTCCTGTTCGAGCCAGCCAAATAGTTCGGCATCCTTAATCACTGCCAGTTTGATGATCTCGCAGACACCGTTCAACAGGTGTCGCCGTGGCAGGGTTTTCAGGAAAGATTTATCAAGCAATACTTTTTGCGGCGCGGCAAACGAACCCAGCCGGTTTTTTCCGTTGTTAAAATTGATGCCCGTCTTGATGCCGATTGAGGCATCCACATAGCCCATCAGGGTCGTGGGAACCTTAATATGCGGCACGCCCCGGCGATAACTGCTGGCAACAAACCCGACCACATCGGTCAACACACCGCCACCGATGGCAATGATGGGTTCATCGCGACGGTGAATGGGGAAGGCATCCAATTCCCGGGAGAGTTCCAGATAATATTCAATGGTTTTGTTCTCTTCGCCGCCGGGGAAGGTGACAATACGCGCCTCGATACCATGGTAATCAAAATATGCCTGGATGGCGGGCAGGAAGTACCCGGCAACATTCGCATCGACAACCACAAAACGGCGCGCATCCTTCGCCCGGCCGGCCAGGAGCAATGCCGGGTTACAGGGGTCAAAGAGATCATGCGTGGTGATTACATCATATTCAATTGTCTGTTGACAGACGACTTTTCGGGTGGTCATGTTGTTTATCATACAACCCGCCGCCAGTTGGTGCGACCGTCCAGCACCCGGCGGGCCAGGCCTTGGGCAAGTTCAAGACTGTGGTTTTTATAGTTGCCGCACTGGGCAATGTTGGCATAGGGCACTTCAGTGGCCACGAGGACATCCCGCAGGATTGCCTCATAGGTCGACAAGATTGTGTCGGCGCGGCCTTCATTAAAAAGAACCAGGTAAAAACCGGTCTGGCAACCCATCAGCCCAATGGAAATAAAGTTCTGCGGCAGGTATTTTTGAAAACCCGCCAGCAGGAAATGTTCAAACGAGTGCATCTCCGTCGAAGACAGGAAAACGCTGTTCGGAAGGTTAATCCGTAAATCCACTGCAAAGACCACATCCCCGGTCGGCCCCTGATTGAACGAACGAAGCTTGACATGCGGCGCTTTTAATAAACGATGATCCAATTCCCCTACGGTTGCGGCCTCCCAGCCGAGCTGTGCAACATCTACCATACGCTCCTCCAGCGTTTATACGAACTGTGATAAATGACTGTAACTATCCTCCAGAGCCTTTTCCCATGAAGCAACATGATGATACAGTTCCACCGAGGCATATCCCGAAAAACCATTGTCGGCCAGCGCCTTGAAACTGGCGGCGAAATCCATTGTCCCTTCGCCGGGGATTTCATGAAAATGGACAATGCCTGTCAGGGTGTTTGCCACCATCTTGCCCATCAACAGGGTACCATTGGCATCCTTTGTACTACGCAGGTAAATAATGATTGGGCGGGCGCGTTCCAAAACATCATAGCTCAGGCCCGGAACCGAGATCAGGTAAACAAAAATCTCACTGTCAAACGGCGACACGCCAGTATACAGGCTGTTGTAATCCACAAACCGCAGGGGCTGGTTGATGTTGACCGACTCAAGGATGGCCTCCAAGCGGGAGACCTGCTCACGAGCGGGTTTTTGTTCATAAAAATAGATCGGGTGCTGGCGGTCTACCAGGAAGTATTCTGCCGTTTCCGGGAAGTAGATCAGGTAATTGGCAAAATCCAGGTCCAATTGCAACCCGTCTGCCATTTTAACGAACTTCAGGTTGTAGCCTTCCCGGGCATCTGAAACATGCAGGAATTTGGCGTAGGGTGCAGCCATGGCAAGCGCCTCGAGGTAGGATTGCTCGGAACAGTAATTATGGCAAAGATCCAAATGAAGCTGGAAATGCGGGGAATCGACCTCGCGCACCAGGCTCATGCCCTGCTCCAACGTTTCGATAAACATACCCGGTTCCGGCTCGATCAATAAAGTGATATCGTCATCATTTCGCAGGGCACTCAGGCACTGGTGAACACTATCCACCAGCAACGTCCGCGGATTGACGGAAGGATTCGCAACATGTTCATCACGGATAAAACCGCTGCCGAAGGTGACCAACGGCACACCCAGTTTACGGGCAACATCGATGCCGCGATGCACCAGGTTAATGCGCCGTTTACGCCCGGCCAGGTCGGGGCTCATCAATGAAGGTTCATGGGGGCGGGATGGCGTAAAAAAATGCGAAGCCGTGGAAACACAGGCCGCCCGGGTATTTACAGCGGCCAGCTTTTTCCTGACAGCTTCCAGGTCATCATCGCTAATGTTGAACGGGTTAAACTGGTCACGATGGAAGGAGAGTTCAATACCGGGGTAACCGGCCCGATCCACAACATCAATCGCGGTCAGGAAATCCAGGTTGGTCAGGCCAAACGTGCTGTAACTGAGTTTTATCATCTTAAAAACTTCCTGCAAGAAAATGTCGGGAATTGCGCCCGAAATTATCCGATAATAAAATTTTACCATGCACAGCTCGTTTTTGTATTTTTTCACAAAGTCCCCCGCCGGGCATGCCAGGGACAACAGTTGCCATGACTAGTGGAAGGAATCCCTGTGGATTGTCTCCTTCCCGGCCCGGGATTTCGATTAAAATTCCGCATCGGGCTGGCCGGCCTGGGCACCCGCCCAGGCCGCCGCCAGTCTCACCATCCGAAACGCGCTGACCGATGAAAAGATTCAGGAAACCTTCCATGAAAACAACGATCACCCTTCTTTTTCTCCTGGCATCATTAATTTTTTTGGTTTTAGGCATCATTCCTGAACCCTATTTTAAAAGCACCCTTGATGCCCTGATGCCCGACGGCACTTTAGGAATATTAAGCCCCGAAAATGCTCACATCTTCAGGCTGCTGTTCATCCTGATTGCGGCCCTGCTGGGTACTGTGGCCTTGTTGATCGCCTTCCGCAGCAGGGAACTAATCGCCCTGCCGGGCAGGTTGGTTTCTGAAGCACGGGAGTTATGGCAAGACCTTCTCTCATTGAGCGGGCCAAAAATGTACAGGTTGGCGGTTTTAATCATCGTCGCTTCCGCGGCGGCCATCCACATCCCGGCCTTAAATCGCGCCATGATGCACGACGAATCCTACACGGTCGTGGCGTTTGCCTCCTCCCTGCGGGCAGCGCTGACAGATTACCACCTGCCCAATAACCACGTCCTTCATTCTGTTTTGGTTTTCTTCAGCACCAGTATTTTCGGTTTTGAACCCTGGGCGGCGCGCTTACCCACATTCCTGGCCAGCCTGGGGATCATTGTGGCGGTATACCTGTTTGGTACCCGGCTGTACAACCCGCAGGCCGGGCTGTTGGCAGCATTGCTGACCGCATTTTCCCCGGCGTTATCCGGGTATTACACCGAAGCACGGGGTTACGCCCTGCTCACCCTGCTCAGTCTCACGGCCTTCATTCTGGCAGACATCGTACGGACAAAGCCAAGCCTGCCTGGCTGGTCATTCATCACGCTGTTCTCATCGCTGGGGTTCCTGACAAACCCAATCATGCTATTCCCAACCGGTATCCTGTTCGCCTGGTTGTTCCTCGAAAACCTTTTCCGCACGGACAGCGCTTACCACAATAAAAGGGATTTCCTGCTCTTTTGGGTGCTCTCAGGGGTATTCACCGCCATCTTAAGTTTTTTGTTCTACGCCCCCATTTTTATTTTTTCAGGCCCGGGCAGTGTTTTCCAAAACAGCTTTGTGCGCGCCGTGCCCTGGGATGCATATTCGTACGCCCTACCCGCGCGGATTTTCGAGACATTAACCTTTTGGGCCATGAATGTGCCGTTACCGTTCATTGCCATGATTGCGATCGGGTTCATCATCGGCCTGGTTACTTATCCCAAAAACGCAACACATCGCTTCCCAATCCCCCTGGCCGCCCTAATCTGGATCACCATCCTCCTGGTCAGCCGCCGGCCTGACCCGCACGGCAAATTGTGGGTGTTCTTAAACCCGATCATCCTGGCATGGGCGGCAAGCGGCCTCAACTTCCTGCTAGGCAAAATCAGCCTGTTTGGCCGTAGTCTGTTCCAGGTGGCCATGGCCATTGGTCTGGTATTCGCCATGGCGAGTGCATCAATCTCCCTGATAAATGCGCCCGCCCGGCTGGCGGATGGCGGCTCCCTCAACCTGCTGGTGCTTGACCTGAAAAACGAATTGCAGCCTGGCGACTGGGTTATTGCTAGTACGCCGGATGATGCGCCCTTGTGGTTTTACGCAAAACGGTACGGCATCAACGCGGACCATTTCAACCACCAGTTACAACATGACCGCCTTTTAGTGATCACAAATTCCGTATACGCCCAAACACTGGAAAGTATCCTCAACCAGCATCGCCCCGAATTCCAGTGCGCCCCGCCGAACGGGAAGATTCTCTTAACCCGGGATAACTTTACCGTTTATGAATGTTTGTTGCCATAGCGCCGGAGCAAATCAAAAACATTTGTCAACATTGAGTCCCCCCGCAGCCACCAGCCGCAAGGCGCTGGGCTATGAATAATTCTTGAAATTTGCAGTAATTTTCTGTATAGTTTTTTAAGCGGGTCAACTTTCCGCCTAATTAATAATTAGGCCGCACCGTGATAAATTTTTCGCTTAAATGTGGAGTAAAAACCATGACAATCAATAGATGGGGTGGGCTTGCTTCTTTCTTGATAGCGTTGTCGTTTGTCATTGCACCGTTAATTTACTTAATGGGAAACTTGCGAGCTACCCTCGGAGTATTTGCATATGACCTGGCAGATTTTCTTTATGGACCTGTTGTATCAGCCAGTCTAATCACCCTAATTTATGTGCTTCGTGAATTTATTGGTAAGCGTGGTTTTCGGCGCATGGATTTGGCACTCTTGGCGGCAGTCCTATCAGCAGTAGGTATGGCAGCGGTTGCTTTTATCCGCGCATCTAATCGTCATTACCATTTGCTACACCCTGAATTGAATTTGGATAACTCTACAACTGTTCTGATCGTATGGACTACGCTTGTAGGAGGTATCAATTCATTTGGATTTCATTTTCTAGGATGGACGTTTGTTTTACTGGGTTCAGCCAGTTGGTCGCTCCGCCTTTTTCCTCGGATTTTAAATTTATTGTATTTTGTAGCAGGAATTGCAGGCTTGTTTGTTTATTTGTTTGATGAACTTGAAGGGCTTGTTTTGTTGCTTGGCACAGTTATAGGTGTCTGGCAGGGTATTTTGCTCTTAAGAAATGATACTCACCAATCCGTCAATGCGGGCTATCGATGAACCGCAGTGTCCAGGGATGAGCCAAAATTGAGCTAAGCAGACCCGGCACTTGTTTCCATCGCGCCGGGTCTTATCTTTTGGGGATGGGTTTGCAACCGGAAATCAATCAACCCCCAGCTTTCCAGGCCTGGTGAGTCTCCTGGAAAATTGAACCATAGATAAGCATCGAAATTCTCAGAAAGCCGGGTTGATCCCATTCTGGAAGAAGTAAATACAGCGGCAGATGGCTTCGCTCGTACCACTCGCGTGCGATGACATCTCCTATTATTTAGATGCGCTTTAATCAAGGAATACTCTTAATGTCGTATCCGCGAATAATCGCCCTGACATTGCTGGCCATGATTGCTTTTGCGAGCAATTCATTATTGTGCAGGATCGCCCTCAAACATACCGACATTGATGCCGCCAGCTTCACAACAATTCGATTGATTTCAGGAGCCGTGGCACTTTGGTTAATCGTCCAAATACGCCAGGGGACCAATGAAGGCAAAGGTAATTGGTTATCGGCATCTGCGTTGTTCGTTTACGCAGCCGGTTTTTCTTTTGCGTACATCAGCCTTCCTGCCGCAACTGGCGCACTGATGCTTTTTGGCGCCGTCCAAATAACAATGATCGGGTATGGCATTTGGTCAGGAGAACGACTGCTGAGATGGCAGGTTGTGGGTCTTATCCTCGCACTAGGCGGGCTGATCGGTCTATTACTGCCGGGGCTCTCGGCGCCGCCACTTTATAGCTCCATCATGATGCTGGGTGCAGGGGTGGCGTGGGGGGTTTATTCTTTACGCGGGCGAGGCGTGGGAGATCCTACCCGGGTAACGGCGGGAAATTTCATGCGCGCCGCCCTTATTGCAGTGATACTGAGCGTACTGATGTTAAATAACATTTCCCTAAACAACTTGGGCGTGTGGTACGCGATCTCTTCCGGCGCAATCGCCTCCGGAATAGGGTATGCGATTTGGTATACAGCACTGCCCGGTTTGAAAGCGACCAATGCTGCCACAGTGCAACTTAGCGTTCCGGTCATTGCGGCCTTTGGTGGTATTGTTTTCCTCGGTGAACCCATAAGCTTGCGCCTGGCAATCGCCACGGTGACAATTCTCGGTGGAATCGCGCTGGTAATCCTGGAGAAACAACGTGCCAGAAGCCCCTGATATTACATGTGCC
Source organism: Anaerolineales bacterium (assembly GCA_024710905.1). GTDB lineage: Bacteria > Chloroflexota > Anaerolineae > Anaerolineales > Villigracilaceae > JANJTV01. The sequence continues at coordinate 47,298 of JANJTV010000077.1, forward strand.
GGGCGCAGGGGAGGCTGTGTGGCGTTCCCGGGCATTTCCCCCCGGACTGTCCGTCCAAGACAGGCTCGCTGTGAGTTTTTCTATGCCCGCGCATAATTCGCTCCCGCCCGGATTATCGAGACCGAAGGCACAAAAACGCACCTGGCATATTGGTAATCACGGAATGGGTTCATCACTTTTGCGTCCTTTTGTAAAATACCACGTCTTCTATAGTAGAAAGTTGATTGAAAACAAAAAAATAATTACGATAGGAGACAAAGTATGAACACCCAGGCTAAGGAATTACCCAGGCAACAAAATTTTTCGCCCCGCCAGATTGATATTGAATTTCTATTTCTTGATTTGAATACGTGCACCCGATGTGTCGGCACAAATGCGAGCCTTGAAATTGCCATCGATTCGGTCAAACAGGTGTTAATGCTTACAGGTGCTGAGTTGAACGTCAACAAAGTGTTAATCGACTCGGAAGAAAAAGCCAAAGCGCATCACTTTTTCACCTCGCCCACCATTCGGGTGAATGGACGTGATATTGCCCTTGAAACAAAAGAGAGCCGTTGTGATTCGTGTACTGACCTGTGCGGCTGCGAAGAAGGGACAAACTGCCGTATCTGGGTCTATAAAGGACAAGAATACACGGAGGCGCCTGTCGCAATGATCATGGAAGCGCTTCTACAAGAAGTTTATGGAACATCCCCAAAAGCAACGAAAGCCTCATCCGACTATGATGAGGTTCCAGAGAACCTGCAAAACTTTTTTGCAGGCCAGGCAATGCAAAAAACAAATACAACATCATCCTGTTGCTCACCCGAAAACCAGGAAAGTTGCTGTGAACCATCGGAAAAATCCACCTGTTGTGGCGATACTTCTCAGACCGGCAGTTGTGGCTGTCAGTAACCAGAGAAACGATAGTAACAAGCTGGCAAAATCGGCTTGTTACTATCGTTATGGAGCATTGTTTGCATGACGGAAAACAGTCAGCTGGATCATCACTTTTGGGGAGAATATCGAACAAAATTATTCCGGTTTATTCTGGCACGGGTAAACGATCCTGCCAGCGCCGAGGATATCGTCCAGGAAGTTTTGATCAAGGTCTACGAACATTTAAATACGTTGAAAGAACAGGAGAAAATCCTGCCGTGGATGTATCAGATAACCAGAAATAGTATTGTCGATTATTATCGCCAACATAGACCCATTGAAAATATCGATCAAACAATGGCAGCCAAAGAAAAAAACCTTGAAGAAGATGTCGAGAAAGAACTGGCCCAATGTATTTTGCCGATGGTCAATCAACTCCCACCCAATTATCGAGAAGCGCTTCAAATGGCTGAATTTCATGGGTTAACCCAGAAAGAGATTGCCCAAAAACAAGGTTTGTCATTATCGGGGGCAAAATCGCGTGTCCAGCGAGGACGTAAACTGTTGAAAGAAAAACTTCTGGATTGTTGCCGGATCGAGCTTGACCACCAGGGCAAAGTTTATAATTATGAATGTAAAAACTGTTAGGCCAAAGTAACAGACCGCTGTAAAAAACACCGAGAACGTGATACTCCTTGCTTTTATGTCTTTAACTATTTTTTGGTCTTCCCTAGCGTAAGGCATTACGTGTAAGAAGTAATGGCAAGGACAGGTTTTTCGGCAATGACTTAAGCGTAGAAGAAGCGCAGAAAGTCATTGCATAGATTCATAAAAGCATGAAAAAAGATAGACCATAAGCTTGTTGATTTCAGCTAAACACACCCGGCAAATACCGATCCAAAAAAGCGGATCTTTTAAGACCGGCCTGCCCCACAAAACCCCTCCCACCCAAAAATCGTAACATTTCAAGCCCCGGTTCGTCTTACAATATGCATCCACATGATGCAAACCGGTAAAAATGACCCGCCCGACACCGTCCTTGTCATGCGCGCTGCCCGCGGAGACGTGGAAGCCTTTGGCGATCTGTACACGCGCTACCTGGACGAAATCCTGCGCTACATCTACTTCAGGGTGGGCAACCGGCTGGATGCCGAAGATCTGGCCGAAACTGTCTTCGTCAAGGCATGGGAGGCGCTAACCGCCGCCCCTGACCGGGAAATTGCCAACCTGCGCGCCTGGCTGTACCGCATTGCCCATAACCAGGTGGTTGACCACTACCGGGCAGGCCAGCAAACCGGCGACCTGGACACACACCAACTGCAGGATGCCAGCCCCCTACCCGAAGCGCAAAGCCTGGCCAACGCCGACCAGCGCCGCCTGGTTGCCAGCATCCAACAACTGGAGGCCAGCCAGCAACAGGTCATCCTGTGCCGCTTCATCAACGGGCTGAGCCATGCCGAAACCGCCAAGGTGATGGGCCTGAACGAAGGGCATGTACGGGTACTGCAACTCAGGGCGCTTCAAAAATTACGCGTCCTGCTGGAGAATGAATGAAAACGCAGACACTGGCCGACATCCTGGCCGAATGCCTCGACTCAATAGAACAGGGCAGGCGCACCCCTGAAGAATGCCTGGCCCTGTATCCCGATTTCCACGAAGAGATCCAGCCTTTGCTCGGCACGGTACAACGCTTGGCCGGGCACAGTGCATACACCGCCCGTCCCGGTTTCCAGCAGGCCAGCCGCCAGCGCCTGCTGCTACGCATCCGCAGCGCCCCGCGCCAAAGCCGCCAGCCTGTTCAGACCTGGTTACCATCCCTGCTGACGTTTAAGAAAACTGCTTTGACCGTTGTCGCCCTGCTGGCCTTTTTCATCTCCATGCTGGGCAGCAGCACCGTGTACGCCGCGGCCAGCCAGTCTGTGCCGGGTGACACACTCTACCCGATGAAACGCTCGCTCGAATCCATGCGCCTGTTCCTGGCCGATGATCAGGAAGACGTCAGGCTGGCCACCGAATTCCTGTCCGACCGCGTCGAGGAAATTTCCCGGCTGCATGCCCGGAATCAGGAGGACGACCTGGCACTGGCGGCAGATTCTTATTCTGAGACAATTTTGCTGGCCGAAGAAAGCCTGGCCAAAGTAGCCCTGCAAGATCCTGAAACGGCCGCCCAATTGGCTGCCGGGCTGGAACAGGCGCTCTCCGTGCATACCCGCACCCTGACCAGCCTGCTGGAAGCTGCCCCTGCCCAGGCCTGGCCCGCCTTGGAACGGGCGATCCAATCCTCCGCGCAGGGGCAAAGTGCAATTAACAACGCACTCCCGTCCGGGCAGGCCACCCCGCCTAAAGACGAAGACCCCGGCGGTCCTCCTGCAGGGCATGGCCCGCCAGATGGAATCCCCGGCCCGGGGAACCCGCACCAGCCTGGGGGCGGCCCGCCAGAAGGTGGTCCAGGCCCAGGCAACTCACCAGGAGGAGGAAATCCTCCTGCCGGTGTGCCAACCGGTATCCCCAACGCCCCGGGAAACAGGCCCTGAACAGCGAAAACGATAGGAAATCAGTACTAATTAAGCTGTTCCGCTGTAACAATTAGGGCATCAATCCGTTGTAATCTTCAAACCAACCGAGGGAAGACATGAGCCGTTCATTCAAACTGACCATCCTGTTGTTGATCGTCCTGCTGGGGCTTTCTGCCTGTGGCTTTGACCAGGCAGGCGGCACATCGGCAGGGGAAAGTGACCAGCCGCAGGCTACCAGTCCTGCCCAGGAAAGCGCGCCTGATAGCGAGTCTTCGGCCAGCGAGGCAAGCAACCCTGAGCAGCGAACCCCGGTTGATTTTAAATGCCAGGGGAGTGAACCCCACCCCGTTGGCAGCAACATCGCAGAAACCTACGAAGTTCCTTACGAGGAAGTAATCGGTTGGTTCTGCGAGGGGTATAGTTTTGAAAACATCCTGATCGCCCTTGAAACCAGCGAGGCAACCGACATCCCGGCCGAAACCTTGCTCGAAATGCTGCTGGAAAAAGACTGGGAAGTGATCTGGAATGAAATTGGCCTGACAGACAAATAACAGTCATCAGGAACATTCGAAAGGTTTGGAGGAACCATGAATAAACTATCCGTACCATCCGTATTGCTGGCCCTGTTAATGGCCCTGGTATTGCTGGCTGCCACACCCCAACCGGCTGCTGCCCAGGAAGCAGGGGAAGAGGCTGAAATTATCGGCACAATCGTTTCGATTGATGCGGAGGCAGGCAGCTTTGTGGTTGAAACCGAAAGCGGCGAGACGTATACCGTCTTCCCGGAGGCCGGTTTCGACTTCAGCACCCTGCAGGAAGGTGACCTGGTGGAAGTGGAAGGCACTTTTGCAGAAGATGGCAGCATCTCTTCCTTCAAGGTACAGGTCGAAGAGCAGGACACTGAAGAAGAAGAACAGGATGACCCCTCTGAAGGGTATTACTGCACCCAGTCCGAGGACGAACATCCGTTTGGCGCGGTGCTGGCAGAGAATTATGAAACCGATTACGCAACCCTGCAATCCTGGTTCTGTGAAGGGTTTGGCTGGGGCCAGGTTATGCTCGCATTGCAGACCGGCCAGATTACCGGCGAAGACCCGGGCACATACCTTGAAGCCCGCAGCAGCGGACAGGGCTGGGGACAGATCTGGCAGGAACTGAAGTTGATTGGCCGCCCGGAACATGCCGGACCGCCGAACGATGAAGACGGCGATGGCCGCCCCGACCACGCTGGCAAGCCTGACCACGCCGGCCCACCGGAAGGCGCAGGCGGCCCACCTGAGGGCAAAGGCCCACCTGAAGGCAAAGGCCCACCTGCTGGCCGCCCATAACAACTAAAAAATCATCCTGGGAGTTCCCAGGATGATTTTTTAACGCCTCGGCGGTTCAATCATTAGTGAACCGAAAGGTACTTCAGCCCGGAGCCGGTATTGAACAAGACCACCCGCTCGTCGCGCTGGATCCACCCGGAGGTAAATAATTGCTTGAGCGCGGCATATGTGGCAGCGCCTTCAGGGGCGGCAAAAATCCCTTCGAGGCGGGCCAATTGCTTTTGCGCTAGCAGGATGTCCTGGTCATCAATTGCAATCGCGGTACCGTTGCTCTCATAAATATCTTTCAAGATGATGTGATCGGCAAAGCTTTTCGGCACGCGCAACCCGGAAGCCAGGGTATGGGCGTTGGTCCAGAAATCGCAGAACATGGCCCCGGCTTCAAAGGCCTTTACCACCGGCGCACAGCCGGAGGCTTGCACAGAAACCATGCGCGGGCGTTTCTTGTTTTTCAACCAGCCCAGTTCTTCCTGTTCGGCAAAGGCTTTCCACATGCCAACCAGGCCGGTACCGCCGCCCGTCGGGTAGATGATGACATCGGGTAATTCCCAGCCAAACGCTTCGGCCAGTTCGTACCCCATTGTTTTCTTGCCTTCCACGCGGTAGGGTTCCTTGAACGTGGAAAGGTCGAACCAGCCTTCGGCGCGGGCTTTTTCGCCAGCCATCACTGCTGCATCGCTAATCAGCCCGTCCACCAGCACCACCTGGGCCCCGGCCATGCGGCTTTCTTCAATGTTGGCATAGGGTGTATCCTTGGGCATGAAGATATGCGCCTGGATGCCCGCCCGCGCCGCGTAAGCGGCCATGGCGCCGCCGGCATTGCCCGCTGTGGGGATGATGACTTTTTCAATACCAAGTTCTTTGGCCTTCGAGACAGCCATGCTCAGCCCGCGTGCCTTGAACGAGCCGGTCGGGTTGCTGCTTTCATCTTTGACATACACATTGGTCATGCCAAGTTCCCGGTTCACATTGGGCAACATCAGCAGCGGGGTATCGCCCTCGCCTAGGAAAACCTTGTTGGCCGGGTCTAAGACCGGCAGCACTTCCCACCAGCGCCACATGCCTTTCGGGCGAGTCAGGATCTGGTCGCGGTCCACCTGCTGGCGCACCTTCTTGATGTCATAAGCAGGCAACAGCGGTGACTGGCAATCGGGGCAAAACGTATGCAGCTCAAGGTGGGAATATTGCTTCCCGCATCCTGAACAATCCAGATGGACAATCGAACTATTCCCTAAAATAGGTTTCATTTCATTGAGACTCCTTGAATTTTTGCGGACACCTGACTAGTTTAGAACCAAATGGGCAGGTTGTCGATGTTTTGAGGGCAAGATGCACTCATCAATCTCGCCAGCAACCAGACACTTTTTATCATCTGAGGGTTGTTATTTACGTAAATATCGCAGGTCAAAAATTGCCAAAGAAGTTTTATGCGTATTCCAACTTCAGGTTTCCCTGCATAACCAGGACTGTAAAGCAAGGGTAAAAGGAACCATTCAATGAATGAAATTTTTATCTCCTATTCAAGGAGAAACATGCCTTTCGTCAAGAAGCTCTTTAATGCCCTGGAAGAATTAAACCGTTCAGTCTGGGCAGATTGGGACGACATTCCCGCGGCTTCTGACTGGGATGCAGAGATTAAAGAAGGAATTAGGCAAGCAGAGTCGGTTATTTTTGTACTAACACCTGACTGGTTAAAGTCAACTGAGTGTAAAAAGGAATTAGCCTACGCAATAGAAATGGGCAAACGCCTCTTCCCCGTTTTGCACATCAACGTAGATGCCCGGGATGTCCCGCCCGAATTAGGCAAAATCAACTGGGTCTACATGCGCGAGAGCGAGAACTTCGAAAAAGAACTCCAAACCCTGTGCGCAGCCATGGATTCAAATCTGGATTGGCTAAAAACACATACCCGGCTGCAAGTCAGGGCTGTTGAGTGGGATAAAAAGAATCGCGACAACTCTTTCGCATTACGCGGCAACGACCTGATCGCCGCAGAAAAATTCCTGGCCGATGCTAGTAAGAACAATCCTGAGCCAACCGGGTTACAAAAAGAATACATCTTGGCCAGCCGCAAAGACGCCAGCAAACGGCAGCGCATGGTGCTAATCGGGGTTACCACTGCACTGGTCATCTCAGTCATCCTGGGTATCTTTGCCCTCCTTCAATGGCAGGCGGCTGTTGTTGCACGCGCAGAGGCTATTTCCGAGCGCGACCGTGCAAACCTGAACGCCCAAATGGCCTTTGCCCGTGAACTGGCTTTTGCTGCAAACTATAATCTTGCAACCGACCCTGAACGAAGCCTGCTGCTAGCCTTACAGGCTGTTAAAGTAATTGAAGATATCAACCAGCCCATCCCTTTTGAAGTGGAAAATGCCGTTCGGCTCGCTGTGCAAGAATCACGAGTCCGGCATGTCTTGCTAGATAACGACCTTAATACAGATACCCAATCAGTGGCCTTCAGCCCGGATGGCAGGTTGCTTGTAACAGCCAGCTGGTCGGGAAATACCATTTTATGGGATGTGACCGCGACCCCGAAAAAAATCCTATCCCTGGAGAATCCCGGCTCAGTTCGCAGGGTGGCTTTCAGCCCGAATGGCAACCTGATTGCGACAACCAACTTTGACCAATTCTCCGCCACTATATGGGATCCGAAAACAGGCAAATCTGTCCGCTCAATGATCGGGCACACTGCTCCCCTGTGGAGTGTTGCGTTTAGCCCGGATGGCAGGTACCTGGTTACAGCTAGCGAGGACTCAACAGCCCGTATTTGGGAAGTGAGCACCGGCGATGAGATATTGGCGCTTCAAGGGCATACCAATCAGGTAATCAGCGCTGTCTTCAGCCCGGATGGCCGCCATGTTGCGACTGGTGGCAGCGACGCCCAATTAATCGTTTGGGATGCGTCCACAGGTGAGATTATCACTACCTACCAGAACAACACACAGATCTGGGATGTGATGTACAACCCGAACAGGAGCCAGCTCGCCTTCACAGACGGGGTAAATGGGGTCACTGTTCTAAACGCCGAGACTTACCAACTCCTGTATCAAAAACGATATCATACGGAAATTGTCCGTGCACTGGATTACAGCCCCGATGGCTCCCAACTGGTAACAACCAGCTGGGATACCACCAGTGTGGTGATGAACGCCGCAGATGGTAGTGTTGCCTATATCTTGAGAGGGCATTTTGGCCGCACCATTATGGATGTAGCTTTCAGCCCCACAGGTGACAGCCTGGCAACCGCAGGTGATTTGGGGATTTACAAACTCTGGGATACCTCCCTGATCAAGGGAGGCGAGGCAGGCCAGGTTCAGGCCAGCCTTGGGCCAATCAACCGCCTTGCCTACAGCCCGAATGGCTCCCTGTTGGCAGCTGCGGGAGAATTTGCATCAGCCGCCATCTATAATCTGGAAAACAACACGGCGCTCGCACTGGAAGGTCACACTGGCGAGGTCAATTCAGTGATATTTAGCCCGGATGGAAAAAATGTCGTCACCGCCAGTTGGGATGGCAGGGCCATAATATGGGATGTAAACACTGGACAACAAGTCAGGGAGATTTTTCGGGGTTCAGCAGGCGTATTTGGCCTGGCCTTCAACCAGGATGGTTCACTACTGGCGGTAACAACAACAGAAAGTGTGCTTGTGTACGACACGCAATCCTTTAGAGCGGTTCTTACATTCCCAACCAATATAGAAGGGTACGGGTATGCCAATGCCGCCTTCAGCGCAGATGGGAAGTTTGTTGCTGCCATCAGCTCAGATTGGACAACCTCCATTTGGGATCTTGCAACCGGCGAAAGGGTTCACCTCTTGGAAGGTCATACGGAGTGGGGCACGGATCTTGCCTTCAACCCCAAACAATTACAATTACAGTTGATCACCACCAGCGGGGACCGAACAGCCATCCTGTGGGATGTTGCAACCGCCAGACAGCAATTCAAGCTGGAACACGGCGCAACCATCTCCGATGTTGATTTCAATTCAGACGGGAGGCTGGCGGCAACAGCCAGTTATGACGGTACAGCCCGGGTTTGGAACAGCACGACAGGAACACCACTCTTTACCATCTCCCCCGATGCTGGGGCGCTGTATGCAGTGGCATTCAGCCCCGACGGGAAATTCATTGCCACCGCCGGTGAAGACGGCGTCATCCGTATTAACCACGCAAACTTTGAGAACATCCTGGCCATTGCCTCATCACGAATCACCCGCTCACTTACTGAAGAAGAGTGCAGGATTTACCTGCACGAAGCAGAATGCCCCGAAACAATCATCAAACCATGATTTAGTACAGGCACTTCAAGCAACTTAAGCATCCTTACAACCAATTTCATGCTGCGTTCAGGATACAATCGGATATCATAATAAAAACGATTGCAGGCCGTCCTTGAATCGCGATATTTTTCTCCTGTTTGCAACCAGAATCGTCCGTCTGTTTGCCTACGGATTCCTTTCCGTTGTGCTGGTGCTCTACCTGTCCGAAGCGGGTCTGAGCGAAAGCCAGATCGGCCTGATCCTGACCCTTACCCTGGCCGGGGATGCTGTCATATCGCTCTGGCTAACCACCTCCGCAGACCACCTCGGCCGCCGAAAATTGCTCATCGTCGGGGGCATGTTGATGGTGCTTTCTGGCATCGTTTTTCTGCTCACGCGCAACCCAATCTTCCTGACCATTGCAGCCGCCATTGGCGTGCTCAGTCCGAGTGGCAATGAGATCGGCCCTTTCCTGTCCATTGAACAGGCCGGTTTGAGCCAGCTGGTTTGTGATGAACAGCGCACAAAGGTCTTCGCCTGGTATAACCTGGCAGGCTCCTTTGCAACCGCCACTGGTGCACTGGCAGGCGGATGGCTGGCCCAAGCTTTGCAGGTTTCCGGCTGGACGGCCCTCCACGCCTACCAGGTAATCCTGGGTGGATACGCACTGGCCGGGCTGGCGCTGGTTTTGCTGTTCCTGAGTATTAGCCCGGCAGTGGAAGTGACCCAATCCAAGGCGCCAGTTTCGCATACCCTTGGGTTGCACCAATCCCGCCCGATTATCTTGAAACTTTCAGCATTGTTCGCCCTGGATGCCTTTGCAGGCGGTCTAATTGTACAAAGCATGATCGCCTACTGGTTCTACATCCGGTTTGGGGTGGAAACAGGCCTGCTCGGCAGCATCTTTTTTGGCGCAAACATCCTGGCTGGCATCTCGGCCTTGCTGGCAGCCCGCATCGCCAGACGATTTGGCCTGATTAACACCATGGTATTTACACACATTCCATCCAACCTGCTGCTCATGCTTGTTCCGCTCATGCCCAGCCTTCCCTGGGCGATTGGGGTGTTACTAGCACGATTCAGCATCTCCCAGATGGATGTTCCCACCCGTCAATCCTACACCATGGCAGTGGTTCACCCGGACGAGCGGTCAGCCGCCGCTGGAGTAACCGGAATTGCCCGCTCAATCGGCGCAGCACTTTCCCCCTCCTTGGCTGGGATATTCTTCGGAATCCCGGTACTTTTCAACCTGCCATTTTTCCTTTCCGGGGGGCTAAAGATCATTTACGACCTGGCGCTGTGGGGGGAGTTCCGGAAGGTCAGGCCGCCGGAAGAAAAATGAACGACCCTGATTCGACACATCCATGACAGAAGCCTTTCCCGGGATATTTGTGTAATAATACCGGCATGACCACTTCGCTCACCCACGAAGAAATCCTGCGTTACTCGCGCCACCTGCTCATCCCCGAGGTCGGGTTGGGCGGGCAGGAGAAACTGAAAGACAGCTCCGCGCTGGTGATCGGTACCGGCGGCCTGGGGTCGCCCGTTTCCCTTTATCTCGCTGCAGCGGGTGTGGGGCGCATCGGCCTGGTGGATTATGATCGGGTCGACCCGACCAATCTCCAGCGCCAGGTCATTCATGGCACATCCACGGTCGGCGTATTAAAAGTGGAATCGGCCCGCGCCCGCCTGCTGGACCTCAACCCGGGCATAAGGGTGGATATTTACAATGAACCGTTTACATCTGAAAACGCCATGCGGATTGCCGAGCCGTATGATATTATCATCGACGGCACAGATAACTTCCCCACCCGTTACCTGAGCAACGATGTGGCCGTTTTCCTGGGCAAGCCGCTGGTATACGGCTCCATCTTCCGTTTTGACGGACAGGCCAGTGTGTTCGATGCCCGTCACGGACCGTGCTACCGCTGCCTGTTCCCAGAGCCTCCCCCGCCGGGCATGGTGCCCTCCTGCGCCGAAGGCGGTGTGCTGGGTGTGCTGCCTGGCACCATTGGCACCATCCAGGCCACCGAAGCGCTTAAACTGCTGCTTGGGCTTGGCGCCTCGCTGGCAGGCAAGCTGCTGCTCTACAACGCACTGGATCTGTCGTTTGACTACGTCAATCTCCAAAAGAACCCCAACTGCCGCGTATGCGGCCCCAATGCAGATGTTAAAGAGTTGATCGACTACGAAGAATTTTGCGGTGTGCCGGGCCACGACCACGAAGACAGTGGCTCTGCCGGGGAGGGCCGCGACATCGAAGCACCCGCCCTGGCCGCCCTGCTTAAAAACCCCGCCCGGCCTTTCCTGTTGGATGTACGCGAACCCCACGAGCTGGAAATTTCGGCCCTGCCCAACGCTATCAACATTCCGCTCGGCACACTGGCCGCCCGGCTGCAAGAACTCGACTCAGCCCACGAGATGGTCGTCTTTTGCAAGGCAGGCACCCGCTCGACCCGCGCCCTGGAACTACTGGCCAGCGCCGGATTCAGGAAAGTGAAAAACCTGAAAGGCGGCATCAACGCCTGGGCCAGGGAAGTGGACAACACCCTGCCGCAATACTAGAACAGGGCGCGGTATCCGCGCCCTGTTACTTACTTGATTCCGACAAGTTCCACATCAAAGATCAGCGTGGCATTCGGGGGGATGACCCCGCCTGCACCACGTTCGCCATATGCCAGGTTGGCCGGGATGGTCAGCGTGGCCGTACCGCCCACCTTCATCAGCGCAATTCCCTCATCCCAACCCTTAATCACCCGCCCGGCACCGAGCTGGAACTCCAAGGGCTCCCCGCGCGGGATGGAGCTGTCGAACACCTTGCCGTCCGGGAACTTGCCCGTGTAATGCACACGCACCGTATCACCCGCTTTGGCCTGCGCGCCGCTACCGGCTTTAATCTCGGTATATTCCAAGCCACTTGCTGTCTTCATCATATTGCTCCTTAAGGTAGATTGGATGGCAGCTGGCTCCCCCCGGCCTGCTACCGTTATAAGTTACTTGATCTTGGACCGGATTTCTTCCACTTCTGCGGCCAGGCGGGCGTCTCTTTGACCGAGATCCTCGGCCATCAGCAGGAACTCGCGTGCCATGATGCCAATCTCATCCGTCCGGCGGGTTAATCCCTCCATATTAGATGGGTTTAATTTCCGTTCCTGCAAATCTTTCACGGCCTGGGCCAGGCGTTCCAGGGGCAGGTTAATCTGCAGCGTGTTAATCAGTGCAGCCAGCAGCGCCAGGAAGAAAAACATTGGCAGGGCCAGCAAACCGCTGAACAGGGCATACAGGCTGAACATTTCTGCGTTCCCCTGCACATCCTGCAATTGGCCTGCCAGGTCACTGCTCACCAGGCTGGTATCAGCAATCATTTCGTCAAACAGGCCTGCTGCCTGGGCATCCAACTGTTCCACCCGCGTCCAATCCTGTTCTTCATAATCCTTGCTGTCCTCCAGATCCACCGCATCGATGATACGCGTTACCAACGAGGTCAGGTTATTTTTCTGGTCGGCCAGGTCATCCAGGGTGCTGGCATGCGCCGCGCTTGCCCCGACCTTCAGGGACTGGATGGTTTCGTCAATGCTGCGCCCGGTGGCAGTCAGTTCCTCCTGTGCCAGCGACGATGAACTGATTTCATAATTTTTCAGCCCCAGTTGGTATTGTTTAATCATGGCTTCCAACCGGTACACCTGCCGGGTTTGTTCGTAGATAGTGCGCGCCTGCTCATTCAACTGCACCAGTTGTACCAGGTTGAGCAGGAAAATGCTCAACGTCAGGAAACACAAAACAAACAAAATGGTAAACACAAACGCCAGGCGGGACTGCAGGTTTTTCCCGTTCCACCAGCGGGTCAGGAAGAAAGTATCTTGTTTCATTTCAGGCCTCCTTCCCTTGCCCCGGCGTACCAAAGAGCTTCAGTCGCCTGCGCCGCGATTGATAGAGTTCCTCCCGCGCTGCAGCAATTTGCGCCCTGGCCGCCTCGGTGCGGCGATGTTCCACCTCCGCAAGCTGGTCAAGCGCGCGAGCCAGGCGGCCCGCCGAACCAACCGCTTTTTGCAAGTGGGCAAAATTTTCCTTCTTATACAGGTCGCCACGAATGGACATCATCATGTCATCAATATGCCGCAGCGGGCTGACCATATCGGCAATCACCGAGTATCCCAGCAGGGCCAGCGCCAGGGTTGCCAGCATGGCCAGGACCACCATCAGGATGCTGGCGCTCAGATCATCGGGAAAGGCTTCGAGGGCGGCCAGCCGGTCGTGCTCGACTTCCAAGACCAGGCTACGCAGGGAGTCGTTCAAAACCAGGTTATCCAGTTCCAGTTCATCCAGCATATCAAAAACATACTCAACCTCGCCATCTTCAATGGCAAAAAGGACTTCATCGAACAGGTCGCGATGATCGGCGCGCAGGGTATCAAAGTCTGCAATGCTCGGTGAAAGATCGCTGGCAAATTCATACTCTACGCCGCTGATGCGGCCTTCTTGCTCGAGTTGGTCCAATTCCGCACTGATGTATTCTTCGGCCTCTGAAATACGGTTCAGGGCATTGCGTTCGGGCAGGCCATAGGCCTGTGAAAAGATGTACTGGGCTTCCTGCAATTGCATTTCAGCCAGCGCCAGCCGCACAGGGCCTTCCAGGCTGCCCAGCAGGTCAGTTCGCTCCAGGGCAGCATCGAACGGCTCGGAGCCCTGGCTGAAAGCAGCCACAGCCATGCTGCAGGCCAGCAGGAAGAGTATCATGCCCAGGCGGCCCGAGGCAATGATTGCTTTGGTGATGATGGTGATATTTTTCATCAGGACTCCCTATTTTGCATCCATCACGATTGCGCCATCCCAGTTTTTCGGCGCAGGTTTGCCAGACAGATCGGCGCAAAGTTCCAGGTACAGCCGGGCGGTTTTGTCCTCCGGGTCGCGTTCCAGCACGCGGTTGAATGCTTTGCCCGCCTCGCCAAATTTCCCGTTGATATAGAGGGTTACGCCACGTTCAAAATCATCGCGGGTGACATCTCTCAACGTGGCCTGGCTGGCAGGCAACCCAGCGTAGACTTCATACATGCCCAATGGCGTTGCCCGGCCTTTCACAACCGCCTTTCCCAGTGAACGCATCTTAAGCGTTACAGGCTGTGGCATTTGCTGCAGGGTGTCTTCGCTGATGATCATCGAGGTGCCATAGAATTTGTTCAGGCCCTCGATGCGCGAAGTCAGGTTGACATTGTCAGAAAATGCGTCTCCCTGCATGCGTAACTCCTCGCCGATCATACCGACCATCATTGGGCCAGTATGAACGCCAATCCCGACCGAAATGGCGGGCAAACCCCGTTGCTTAAGAGTCTCGTTAAACGATTGCACCATTAATGCCTTTTCAATACCCGCCTCGACAGCATCTGCCACGCCATAGGGGAAGATTGCCATCATGCCGTCACCCAGGAATTTGACAATGAAGCCATCATGCTTCTGGATGATCGGGCTGACCAGTTGTAAGTATTCGTTGACGAAGTCAAAGTTCTCTTTGGCGGTCATTTTCTCAGACATGGAAGTGAAGCCGCGGATATCCGAGAACATCACCGCCATTTCCGCGCTGACATGATCACCCAGCCGTACACTGGTAATGCTGTCTTTTTCAAGGAATTCCAGGTATTGGGAGGGGATGAACTTCTGGGCAGCATGCAGGAATTCCTCGCGCAATTGGTTGGCTTTTGTAATGGATTGCGCCATACCGTCCACTGCGCGGGCCAGTTTGCCAAGTTCGTCGCGTCGGGGGATTTCCCTGGCGAGCATCTCCGGGTGATAGGATTTGTTCTCAAACGCCACCACCGCGCTGGTCAGGTGATCGAGCGGGGTCGAGATATACATTGTTTCGTAAACCGCCCACAGCAACAGGGCGGCAAGGATTAACATCGCCGCCTGCCCGATCAAGATATTAAATCGGATGCTTTCCCCAATCGCCGCCAACTCGGCGCGCAAGGCAGCCAGGTCCTGGTGATAGGCATCCTGCATCTGGAGATCCATACGCCCGGCAGCTGGGTCCATTTGATCCAGGTTGATGCGCGAAAGTTGTTCATAATCTGCTTCTTGCTGATCCAGCAAGATAAAAAAGTCTTCACTCTGCTCCAGGAAGGTCTCACTTTCACGGCGCAAATCGTCTACAGGCCGGTTGCGCAACGATTCGGCGTACAAATAGTCATTCACCTGCTGGGTATGACGGTAAAAATCCCCATAATCCCCGGCGCGGTATTCCTCAGCAATAAAGGTATTCTTTGCTGCCAGTTGGGCCTGGGCCAGCGCCAGGCGTGCCCGGGAGTTTTCCTGCAGGGTCAGGGCGTAGCGTTCCACCAGGGAGAGTTGCTGCTGGTACTGTGCGGCATTGAAAATACCCAGCAGGGCAATCAGCGCCGCCAGCAACACCAGGCAGCCCACCAGGAGGGCCATGCGGGCCTGGATGGATTGCGGGAAGAATCGACTCATGGTCACCGTCCTTTGGCAATCGATTAAATATGTTGTATTATATTAGCACGGCATGACGGTTTTCTTCCAAAAGAATTAAGATAAACTTTGGCGCATATAAGTGGTAAAATTGCAATGTTGCATGCTTCATGTTAAACAATTAAAAGCGATGCTTTTAACATTTTTGGAGGAAGTTCCATGGCAAGAATCATCTCAGTGCACTCATTTCGCGGCGGTACGGGCAAGTCCAACACCAGTGCAAACCTGACCTTCCAGGCAGCCAAAAAAGGCCTGCGGGTGGGCGTTGTGGATACCGACATCCAATCCCCGGGTATTCACGTCCTGTTTGGCATTGACGAGCAGGATATGGGCAAATCGCTCAACGACTACCTGTGGGGGAAATGCGATATTGAAGAAACCGCCCACGATGTAACCGCTGTACTCGGCCCGGAAGCAGCAAACGGTAAAGTTTTTCTGATTCCATCCAGCATCAAGGCTGGCGAAATTGCCCGTGTCATACGTGAAGGCTACGATGTCGGCCTGCTGAACGACGGTTTTCATTCCTTGATCGAAAAACTCAAGCTGGATGTGCTGATTATTGACACACACCCCGGACTGAACGAAGAAACCCTGCTCTCGATTGCAATTTCGGATGTACTGGTGCTTATCCTTCGCCCAGACCAGCAGGATTACCAGGGCACCAGCGTCACCGTTGAAGTGGCCCGCAAGCTGGACGTCCCCAAGATGTACCTCGTGGTCAACAAGGTTCCCGAACTCTTCAACCCTGCTGATGTCAAGGCCCGCGTTGAAAAGACCTACAATTGCGAAGTCGCTGCCGTCATTCCCCACTCTGACGACCTGATGACCCTGGCCAGTTCCGGTGTCTTCTCCATGAAGTACCCTGACCACCCCGTATCCGAGATTTATACCAACCTGGTAAACCGGGTCCTTTCCTAGAATAAATACACTTCCATAAATAAGCCGCCCGTCAGACTGACAGAAGATGAAGGGAGGCTTTTTTTATAAATTCCATTTCTATTTGCAGCAGCACAGGGATGACTATGAACTTGAATATTAAACCCGAGGAACAACGTCTGGTCTTTTCACTCATGCTTGTGCTGGCGCTCTCCACACTGGTGCTCGAGCTGGCGGATGTCATCGCCACCGGTGGTTTCGTCAGTACCGTTGGGCCGAACAATATTGTCTACCTTTGGATTGCAGACATGGTCATCACCATTATCACGGCAGGCATTTATGGCCTGGCCGTGGACAAGATGGACCGCGTCAAACTGACCAAGATCCTTTCCATCGGCTTTGCGGTTGTGTTCCTCGGCATGCGCGGTTTGTTCGCCCTGCAGGCCCCGGATTGGATTACGTATCCCCTGCTGTACATCCTGACCGACCAATTCTACGCCATCTTCCCTCTGGCCTTCTGGGCCATGGTCAATGACCAGTACACCAATGCGGAGGCCAAACGGCTATATCCGCTCATCCTGATTGGTGCAACGCTGGGCAGCATCACCGGGAACGGCCTGGCCGCTCTGGCAGGTTGGATCCTCCAGCAAACCGGCGGTGATGCCCCTTCCCTGCTGCCGCTGGGAAGCATCCTGTTGCTGGTAGCTTTTATCATTATCCAATGGGCACTCTCCAAACGCACGGTAAATTCGCGGCAGTCTCGCGATGAAAACTTTGATCTGCGCCAGACCCTGACGATTGGTTTCGATTACATCCGCAACGTGCCGATCTTCAAGTTCCTGGCAATTTCAATGCTCCTGTCGGGCCTGGCCTTTACGATCATTGAATATCATTTCATCTTTACAGTCGACCAGGTGGTTGCCCAGAACCCGCTCCAATTCCAGGCCTTTTATGGCACGTTTAAGATCGTCCTGATTATCAGCATCTTGGGCGTACAGGCCTTGCTTTCCGGGCGCTTCCTGGAACAGGTGGGCCTGAAAAATTCATTCATCTTCCAACCGGTTGCACTGGCCATCAGCAGCCTGCTGGCCTTGCTGGTACCCGGCATTGTCGGCGCGGCCGGGGCCCGGTACATGGTTCGATTGGTGCAGCAATCCTGGGATGAGCCTGCTCGAAAATCGCTTGAGAACCTGATCCCCGATGAACGGCGCGGCCGCGTTTCCATTATGATTGATCGTTATTTTTATGATGTTTCCACCATTGTCGGTGCTATTGTATTGGCAATCTTCCTGGCCCTGCGGGATTTCTCGATCATCTCGGAAGGCGTATTTATCAATGTCTACCTGGGGCTGGCCGCTGTGGCAGGCCTGGTCGCCATTGTGGCAGCCATCCGCCTGCGCGCCAAGTATGAACAAAGCTTGTTGGACTGGCGCCTTTCCCGTTCGCGCCGCAAAAGCACCCTGGATGGCATTGAGTTCTAATCATTGACGACCCCATTGGAGAAAAATTGAATACCGAGTTGGAAATTCAGCGCCTTAAAGCTGAGTGGTTTCAAAGGTTTGACCGCATTCTTTATAAAGACGATACCCTGCCCTCCAGCAACCTGAAATGCCTGGAACTCTGCCAGGCGCGCTGTTGCCCTCGTGTTGGGATGCGAAACGCCCCGGCTAACGAGGTTGCCAGCCCGGTCGTGGTATTGCTGCCCTTTGAAATGGAATTTATCATGGAGAAAACCGGGGTCAGCCACGATGTCTTCCGTTTATGGCCAATTGATCTAACGCCGGAAATCCGCATTGAAATTGGCATGCTCGACCTGGGAAAACCCTGTCCGTTTTTACAGGATAACCGCATGTGCGGGATTCATGAGCACAACCCGCTCGATTGCCGAACCTTCCCACTGCTGCCGAGCCTGACTCCCGAAGGCCGTTTGCAATGGGACCTGGGAGAGAATTGCCCCTCCCTGGCATTTCTCAATCCGGCGTTTACAGACCACATGAAGGGTATCTGGCACGAGTTGGAAGATGTATTGCCGCGTGCCTGGTGGGACCTGTATGAATTTGCAGACCATTGGACGGGTTGGCCAAAACCGCAGGAAACCCGGCATGCCAGTTGAACGCGAGGGCCCAAACGGGGCAACCCTGCACGAGGTAAAAGCAGGCGATGCGAGCCAGTTGGAAATCGCCAGCAATTTGTTCCTTAAAATCTTCCCTGAGGATAAGCGTTACCTGCCTTACCTGTATGCCTGTACCCGGGGCAGGCACCCATCACACCCATATACACTGGATCATGTCTGGCTGGTGCAGCAGGCCGGGGAATGGGTGGGACTGCGAATTTTCAGCCATATCACCAACCGCGCCTTCGGCCATGGTGCGTACATTGGCTTTACCAGCCGGGCACGTAGCCAGGGGTTGGGCGGTTGGCTGGTTGAGCAAACCCTTGCCCAACTGGATGAAGATGCCCGCCAGTTTGGCAAATCAGGCACCCTTGGCTACCTGGTCGAGATTGAACGGCCAATTGACGCCGGAAGCACAGAAGAACGCGCTGAAAATGAAAAACGACTACAATTTCACCGCCGTTGCGGTGCAATCCTCCTGCCAGTGCCATTTATGGAGCCAGTGATGATTGAAGGTGTGGATTATATTTCCACGGCTGAGTTACAGGACGAACAGCCCCGCCCCATGCACCTGGTCTTAATCCCATCCAAAGCAGGGGCAGCGCTTCAAAATTTGGATATTGTGGATTTTGTTCATGGGTTATACTTGGATGTCTACAGGCTTCCTAAAGACCATCCATTTATTAAGAGTGCCCTTTCTTATGTCTTAAGTTAGGAGTGTACACAATGAGCGAGACTACCCCAACCAACCCTGGCCAGGCCGAAAAAGGTTCATCCTTTTTCATCAGCTTGCGCACAAAATTAATCCTTGTGCTGGCAGTGCTCTTCCTGGTCGCATTCGCTTCCATTTTCTACTGGCTCGATGGCTTCGTTGTCAACCTGGCCATGCAGAACTTGCGCGCTGACCTGCTTTCTTCTGCCGAGGCTGCCGCGGCAGGCATTGACGGTGACGCCCACCAACGCCTGTTTGAAAACGGTGAGATTGACGATGCTGACTACACCAAGATCGCTGAATACCTCCGTGTGATCAAGGCGACCAATCCCAAGGCATCCGGCGTTTATACATACCTGCAACTGCCAGATAAACCGGACCAGGTTCAACTCGTCGTTAGCGCCGCCTTGCCACCCGGCACAGAACCGCCTGCTGCCCCTGCATCCGCCGCACAATCCGGCGCCTGTCAGATTGCGCCTTCCTCCCGCCCTGAACTGGGCCAGGACTACTTTGACATCTCTCCCACCATGGTGGAGGGCATTCGCACACCCGGTTCCGAAAGCGAACTCTGGGAGGATGAATGGGGCATCTGGCTCTCCGGGTATGCGCCTATTTACAACTCCAATGGCCAAGCTGTTGGCGCAGTTGGCGTGGACATGTGCGCCCAGCAGGTGATTGAACTCCAAAATAACATCCGGAGCAATACCCTAATTGCAATGGGTGTAACCCTGTTAATCCTAATTTTGGTCGTTGGTGTCATCGCCACCGGCGTTACCCGCCCCGTCATGGAATTGACCCGCATTGCCAACCGGATTGGCGCCGGTGATTACAACCAGGACTTTTCGCACCTGTATTCCGTCCAGTTACAGGACGAAGTAAATAACCTGGCCAGTGTGTTTGAGCTGATGGCCAACAAGGTCTATAGTCGTGAACAAAAACTGTTGGCCCGCGTTGAACAACTGGAAATCATGATCGATGAGCAAAAGCGCGACCATCAGGTCAGCGAAATTGTCGACAGCGACTTCTTCTCTGAACTGCAGGAAAAAGTCCAGGATATGCGTGCCCGCTTCAAATCTTCGGATAAACCGTCCACAAAGAGCGGGAAATCCAAGAAAAGTAAGTAAGCTTCAGCACAATAAAGCAAAAAGACACCGGGTTTTTCCCGGTGTCTTTTTTATCCGTATGTAAAGCTATTATTCATCCTTCGGGGAATCTGTTTTTGGCTGGGCCACAGCAGCAGAGATTTTGCTATCCAGCGCGCTCCAAACACCAGCCGCCAGTTTACTGCCCGCCTTGCGGCGCAGGTTGGCCTGGTATCGAACCCGCTCCCCTTCCCCACGCTTAATCAGCCAGAATTGGCGGGTCAGCGTATCCAGGGCTTCATCCAATTCAGCCTTCCCCGGGCGCTCGGCCTTGGGTTGTTCAGCCGCCCATTCCACAATCTCAGGGAGCATCAGTTCATGCTCACGTAACATATGACGCATCAGTTTGCGATGCAAGGGCGGCAGTTGAGCCAAATCCAACGGACTGATGCCGCCTTCCTGCGACTCAACTTCCATTTTCTTTTGTAATCGATCAAAAATTCCAGGCATACGACCTCCTCCCCGCCAGGTCAGTACAATTCCGGCATGGGGATCGGCTCAGGTTGCGGCTGGCACTCACCGCACCAGATTACATCAGCAACCGCCAATCCTTTCGGCGTGTTGTTGCCGCCGAGAAACATGGTAATAAACCCGGACATTTTACTGGCATGATCCTTGCATACCGCCCTGCCGCAAAATGAACAGATCGCGCGCGCACTCTCTTCACAGAACCAGCATTTCATGGTTATTTCTCCTAAAACGATTTACTTTAATCCAGGATCAACCCGGCCGCACGGATGATTTCCTTCGACCAATCATGATCGGGGAAGCGCAACGAGAACAGGTCAGAACTGGCCAATTCAACCATATCTTCACTGAGCGGCAAAACCGCAACCACCTTTTCGCTAAACTGAGTCTCAACTGCATTCTGTATCTGGCCAGGGTCATATTTTGAAAGCGCCTTATTCACCAGCAGGCGGATGTTGGGTACATCCAGGCTGCGGGCCACATCCAGCGTGACCGCCGTGCCCTGGAAGTCCTGCTGGTCCGGGCGCAGGATGATTACCATTGTATCGGACATGGCAATGGAAAGCAGAGTTTCTTCGTTCAGGCCTGGATGCGTATCAATGAACAGGTAATCCAACTGGAGATCCCGGCGCAAGGTTTTCAATCCCTTATTCAGGATATTGACATCATAGCCATCCCGCAAGACGCGGCTGATCTCAGATGTCTTAATGCTGGAAGGTACCAGCCACAGGTTCTTATCCGCGAGCTGGGCGACACCTGATTTGGCCGCCGCTTCACGGCCAACAGGATAAGCCGCATCAGTAATCGCGCAATCGCCGTGGAGGTAATCATTGAGCGTCTTTTGCATGCTATTTTCATCCAGCCCAAACAGCACGTGGATACCCGGTGATTGGATGTCCGAGTCAACTATGGCTACACGCTTCCCAGCCTTGGCTGCCTGTGCGGCTAGGTTGGCGGTGACATTTGACTTGCCCGTGCCGCCACGAAAGGAATGGATCGAGATAATTTTGCTCATTCTTCACGCTCCTGGTCTGGTTGGGAATTTTTAGCAGTCTGGTCTTGCTGGCGCGTTTGCAGATTAGTCCACAGGTTCATGCCACCTGCCTGTTTCGGCGCGGCAGCCCGTTCCTGGATGATTGTTTCAAGGCGGCCCCATAACGGACTGGTATCTTCGGGGATGGTATGGCGCAGGTATAACATTGCGTAGCTGCCGACCTCGCGGCGGGCCTCATCAATTTCGAGGCGCAGTTTATCAATCTCCTGCTCAATCGAACGTTTCATCGCTTCGCTGTCCAGCTTTTCCAGCGATTTACGCAACAACCCCATACGCGCCTGGGCCAGCAGGAAACGCCGGATTTGCCCGGCTTTTTTATCGCCAAAACGCTCGACCATTGGCTTCAGGATGGTATCAATCGTGTTCATGCGCGTGACCACGGCAGCTTCACCGGAAGTCACGCGGTCGGTCATGGTTAGGCTTTCCTCCAGCATCGACCTGGCCTCGCGGAAACCGCGCCGCACCAGGAAAGCAATCAGCCCGGCGCCAACGAAACCGCAAATGGCCGCATAAATCAACAGTGCGTCGCTCTGGACACGGGTCACCAAGTTGTTGTAGCCAACATGCAGAATCATAGCAATGAGCATCCCACCCAGCGAGTAGGCGGCCTGTCGAGGCAGGCCACGCTCAAAGCGTGCCAACCCGAGGAAAATCCCCAGCAGGCTGGAAGTGGTGGCATGGATCAAATTGGTTGAAATGACCCGGCTGATGGCAACCATCAGACCGGCATTGGGGGAAGCCTGGATGTACTGAAAATTCTCAACCACGGCAAAACTCACCCCGACGGCAAATCCATAGACCGCGCCTTCAACAAAATAGGTAAAGTTGGCCCGGCGCACAAAATAGAATAGGATGGCGCCTTTCAGGATTTCCTCCAGGATGGGCGCTGAATAGCGAATGACATCCAGCCGGTCCAGGTAGCCCTGACCGATGGTGAACTTGTTGACCTCACTGGCGAGATAAAAAGCCACCAGGCCAGCAGCGAAGGAATACAGGATCGGCCGGAACTGGCCGGTCTTGTAAACATCGAACCAGTAGATGGCCCCCAGCACAAGCAGGGGAATCACAGCCGCGATCAGGTAAGCGATGAATATCATTCCTATTACTATACCCTTTTTTAGAGAATTAAGAAACTCTCCGGCGGGGAAATCCCCGCCGGAGAGGCTTGCAGTTTACCAGGGCTGGTTAGTAACCAGTGCTGGAGACGTCATTGGAAGGCCGCCACTGTGACCACTTGTCAGTACCAGGGTCAATGGTCATGTTGCCTGCCGGACCACCCTGCCACGGAACCTGGAAGATGTTCGGGTTATCGTCACGGGTGGAGGTGAACGCCAGGTTCGCGCCACCGCAGTCCCAGGTCGGGCCGGAATCTGGGCCATCGAAATCTGTCACCCGGTATTCCTGGTCATCCAGCAAGTTGTAGGTATAGATGTCCAGGTTGCCGTCGCGTTCAGACTGGTAGGCAATGCGGTTGCCTTCAGGCGACCAGACCGCATTGATGGTCTTGCCATCAGTCGTGATGCGCTTCAGGTTGGTGCCGCCCACATCAATGATGAACAGGTCGGTGCCGCCGTCCACATCGGAGATGAAGGCGATCTGCCTGCCGTTGGGCGACCAGGCCGGGAAGTATTCGTTAGCGGGCGAGCTGGTCAACTGGAATTCGTTACCGGTTTCAGTATCAAGGATGAAGACATCCCAG
Source organism: Anaerolineales bacterium (assembly GCA_024710905.1). Lineage (GTDB taxonomy): Bacteria > Chloroflexota > Anaerolineae > Anaerolineales > Villigracilaceae > JANJTV01. Next base: position 70,803 of record JANJTV010000077.1, read on the forward strand.
TTGTTATTGCGGTTGCTCTGGAAGACCAGCCAGCGCAGGTCAGGCGAGTAGAACGGGTTGATGTCATCAGCCGGATCACTGGTGATTTGGCGTTCTTCACCGGTATTGCGGTCAATGGTGAAGATGTCCATATTACCGTTGCGATCGCTCTGGAAGACAATGGTTTCGCCATCCGGGCCAAACATCGGCGTGGTGTTATTGGAGTTGGTGTTGGTCAGACGCTGCGGCGTACCACTTCCATCCAGGCTGGTGACATACAACTCCACGTTGCCGTCGCGGTTGCTCTGGAAGACCACTTCTGCATCGTTCGGATGGCGGCTGGGGCGGCTATCCACGGCATCGCTCTTGGAGAGATTGTAGAGCTGGAAGCCAGGCTGCCCTTCAATACCATCCAGGCGGTAGATCTCCAGGTTGCCATCACGGAATGTGTGGAATACCAGCGTCTGAATACAGATCGCATTCCCAACCGCAGGGATCGGTGCCGGAACCGTCGGCGTAGGTGTGGCCGTGTTTTCCACCGGCGGGGTCGCAGTTGGTGTGCCGGTCGGCGTATTCGTCGGCGTATTCGTCGGCGTGTTGGTCGGCGTATTCGTCGGCGTGTTCGTCGGCGTGTTGGTCGGCGTGTTCGTCGGCGTATTCGTCGGGGTCGGCGTGCGAGTCGGCGTATTCGTCGGCGTGTTCGTCGGCGTGTTGGTCGGCGTGTTCGACGGCGTGTTCGTCGGCGTGTT
>JANJTV010000082.1 GCA_024710905.1 Anaerolineales bacterium
ACCTGGCCAGCGGCGAGGTGCGCGGTTTTGGCCTGCCCACGGCCGCCTGGCATTTCGGCTATCTGGAGCCGGAGCAATACAACGCGCTGGCGGCATACCGGTCTGGCCCGACCAGCATTGTTTATATCCGCACCCGGCGCAACGATGACAGCTGGGGCGACTACCGGGCGGTGATGATCTGGCCGCAAAATGAGCCGCTGCGCACCAACACGCTCAAGACCGATTTTGTGGTGCGCTTCCGCATGCTCGAGGCGGTGGAGGACATCTCATCATGACCCGCGCATTAACCAACGATGAGCTGGCCCTGCTGCGTGGCAACGGGCAGGGCGCGCGCCTGTACCTGCTGGTTGACCAGCCGGAGACAGTTTTTGCCTGCCAGGTGATCGAAATTTTGACCAGTTACGACCGGGTGACATCGGTCGAATACACCAATGAGAGCGGCGATGACAGCGCAGTGGCCGCCGGGATGACGGTGCTATTTGGTACGTCTGCCGGAGGCTACGATCTGGGCCAGGGGCGCATCTCGCAGGCCATTGCCGGGGGGCGCATTTATTTCGACCCGGTCAGCCTGCCACTGGCTGTCAATGTACACATCACCGTGCTCAACGAGTTTGGGCTGCATGCCACGCCATTGCCCGCCTATACCGACCAGCATGACGATTTTACGCCGGTGGCCGTGATGGGGCCGCACGCCGTGATTCATTCCGCCGGGCCGGTGGAGATTGCCCTGGATGCGGCGGACAGCTGGTGCCCCGGCAGCTCCATCAGCGGTTACTCGTGGGCGGCCAGCGCAGGCACGTTTGACAACGCTGCCATTGCAGCGCCGACCCTGACGGTGGACGAACCAGGGCGGATCATGTTGCGCCTGACCGTGACTGCCGCCAACGGCAAAACCGCCACTGCGCGCCGGGTCATCCATGTTGTGGACCCGGACACCGCCCCGGAGTTTTACACCGACCCGGACGGAGAGCCATACATCCACCCGGATGGTGGCTTTTACCAGGTGGCGCAGCCGGAGCCGGGTTACATCCTACGGGCGGTCAGCGTGGAAAATTGCGCCGCTGCGCTGGAGGATGGCGGCTGGCGCTTCCGGGTGCGCGTCAGCACAGGCGCGCTGGACCTGCGCCCGGGCGTCATGGCGCACCTGGTGGCTGATGACATCTATGATCAGCAATGGCAGGAGATTGAGATTCTCGCCAATGGCGCGGCGATTGTCGCCACCGGATGGGTGCTGGAGGCCAGCCACGAGGCGCAGATCGGCTACGGGGAGCAGATCATCGATTGCGGCGGCCCGGCCTGGCTGCTGGGGAACATCCCGGCCACGCCGTGGAGTATCCGGCATGTGGCAGGCACACCCGCAGGGTGGGGTGAGATCACACGCCCAACCGTCGACCTGGTGATTCATCACCTGCTCACGGCCCGCAGTACGGTCAGCCAGGTGCTGGATGTCACACTCTCCGGGCTGGTCGCCCCTGCCGCGCTGTGGGATGCAGGCGGAGACACAATCTGGGCTCAGCTGCGTGAGCTGGCTGACCGGGCGCTGTTGACTGCCTGCGCCAACCGGGCCGGGCAGTTGTATCTGTTCCGCCATCCCAACCTGCTCGGGCAGGCCGACCGCGACAACCTGCCGGTGGTGCAGGAGATTAATAACCAGGACATGGGCGACCTGGCCCAGGTAAACCGCAGCAACGAGGCGCGCAGCCAGGTGGACCTGGCCGCCAGCGTGCTGGATGGCGAGAGCGACCTGGCGGTTTTTGCACTGGCCCCCGGCCGCGCCCCGGGGCGCTTTGGCGACGTGATCAGCCTGGAGCGCATTGTCGTGGACGATCAGGACGAGGCCAACGAGCTGGCCGGTCGCATGTATGGCCGGTTGGCCAGCCAGGTTAAGAGCATTGGTCTGACATTGCAGCAAAACAACCGGGCCGTGGATGTCTGCCCGGCGCAATACGTTGATCTGGATATTCCCGCCGCGCTCGACCCGGCAGGCCTGGGCTATAGCGGCCTGGCCATCCCTGTCACTGTAACGTACAACCACGACCCGGCCAGCCTGGCCGCCTGGACGGGCATGGAGTGTGAGCCGGTCAGCTCCATTGCCCAGGGAATCACCGGCGACGCGCCGGAGGAAGATCTTTACAATCCGTCTCCGTTCCCGCCGCTGCCATCCGTATCGATCCCCAGCGTGCCACCCCTGACCGACAACACAGAGCCAGTCACCGGCGCAGTGCCGGGCGTGCGGGCGCTGATCGTGCTGGACGACAATGACGGCATCTGGATCACCACCAATCTCAACACCGGCAGCCCCACCTGGCGCAGTCTCAATGCCAACCTGGACCCCACTGAGCGGGCCGATCTGCGCATGTTTGCCGTGCGTCGGTTTGGCGGCACCCAGGTGCATGCCATCAGCATCTATAACTATTACATTGCGCCAACCCTGGTCAGTGGCTTGCAACTGGCAAAATCTTACGAGTGGTTGCAGGACCAGCTTGCCTATTACGATGCAGTGGACTGGCTGACTGTCGGCTGCAAACCATACAGCGACGATGCATTGCTGGTCGGCAAAGAGTCTGGATTAACATCCGACATCGATGACGGATGGGCGTTTTTCGGCCGCAATGGCAACATCGTCAAACAAGCCCAACTGACCGGCTCCCGCATGTCGTGCGACAGCCCGCTGGCCTGGGACGAGGATGACGAAGTCAATATCCTGGTCAACTCCGGCGTAGCCGGGCAGGCCTGGGC
>JANJTV010000088.1 GCA_024710905.1 Anaerolineales bacterium
TGTTGTTAATGGCTACATTCTTATGGTCTAGCGGTTCGATTTTTAGTAAAACAGCCGACCTGCCACCTTCCTCGCTGATGAATACCGGCATCCAGATGCTGGTAGGCAGCCTGGGGTTATTGATTGCCAGCCTGCTGGCAGGGGAATGGGGCGGCTTCGACCCGGCGCAGGTTTCCAGCACGTCACTGTGGGGCCTGATTTACCTGATCTTTTTTGGTTCGCTGGTCGGTTTTACATCTTACATCTGGCTGCTGAAAAATGCCCCAATCTCGCTCGTGGCGACCTATGCCTATGTGAACCCGATTGTGGCCGTCATCCTGGGGAGCCTGCTGGCCGCCGAGGACCTGACCCCGCGGATTGGGATCGCAGCAGCCATCATTATTGGCTCGGTTGTGCTGATTAATGTATCCAGGCAGTCCAGGATACAAATCCAGGAACAAAGTTCAGACTGAGGAAGGCAGTCTCAACAAAATATCCAGGCATTCATTAAATAAGGAGAGAGTGAAATGGACCACAAGGAATTACTCAAACGTGTAAAGGAAGACGGGGTGAAATATATTTCGCTCCAGTTCACCGATGTAACCGGCGCGGTCAAATCGGTGGACATGCCCATCCGCCACCTGGAAGGCGCACTGGAAGACGGCGTCTGGTTTGATGGTTCTTCTGTTGAAGGTTTTACCCGCATCCAGGAAAGTGACATGCGCCTTCTGATCGATGCCAGCACTTACGCCGTGCTGCCGTGGACGTCTGAAGAGCGCCGCCGGGCGCGCGTGTTCTGCGATATTCACACCCCAGACGGCAAACCATTCGCCGGTGATCCGCGCGGCGTGCTCAAGCGCCAGTTGGCCCGTCTCGAAGAACGCGGCTGGATCTTCAACGTTGGTCCAGAGCCTGAATTCTTCCTGTTCAAAGAAAATGGCCAGGACGTCCACCCGGTTCCCCACGATGTGGGTGGTTACTTCGACTTTTCATCTTTTGACGAAGCTGTGCGCGTGCGCACCGAGCTGATGAGCGCCCTGGACAGCATGGGTCTGGATGTTGAAATTGGTCACCATGAAGTTGCCCTCGGCCAGCACGAAATCGACTTCCGCTTTGCCGATGCGCTCAAGACCGCCGACAACGTCCTGACGCTCAAATACACGGTTAAAGCCATTGCCGCCAAACACGGCCTGACCGCCTCCTTTATGCCCAAACCCATTCACGGCATTAATGGTTCCGGCATGCACTGCCACCAGTCCCTGTTCGACAAGAAAGGTAACAACCTGTTCTTCGACGACAAGGACGAGAACAAACTCTCCCCGCTGGCCTACAGTTTCATCGCCGGGCAGTTATCCCATGCCCGCGCCCTGGCAGCCGTGGTCGCCCCAACCGTCAACTCCTACAAGCGTCTGGTACCGGGCTACGAAGCACCGGTTTACATCGGCTGGGCCAGCTCCAACCGCTCGGCATTGATTCGCATCCCGCGCTACACACCGGGCCGCGACAAGGCCGTACGCGCCGAGCTACGCTTCCCCGATCCATCCGCCAACCCCTACCTGGCGTTTGGCACCATGCTGGCCGCAGCGCTGGATGGCATTGACAACAAAATGACCCCGCCCAGGAACCTGAATAATGTCAATCTGTACCACCTGAACGACGCCGAACGCAAACGCATGAAAATCACCTCGCTGCCCGGTTCACTCTCCGAAGCGCTGGGTGAACTTTCAAAGGACAAAGTTGTCAAGGACGCCCTGGGCGATTATGTCTACGACGCGTTCATGCGCGCCAAGTCTGAAGAGTGGGATGAATTCCGCACTGCAGTCACCGACTGGGAAGTCAAGCGCTACCTCGAAACCACCTAAACACCCTGTACCCCCTGCCCTCCGGCTTATGCCGGGGGGCTTTTTTGTTTTCCTTGCCGGCAATCTATCAAAAGATTTACTTCGCGATACAATACTGCCATGCGAATTGCCATGCTCAGCGATGCCTACAAGCCCCACATCAGCGGCATCACCAACTATATCGAACTGAACAAGCGCCTGCTCGAAGAAGCCGGGCACGAGGTCTTTATCTTCACATTTGGCAACCAGGGATTCGCAGATACCGAGAGCAATGTCGTCCGCTCCCCGGGCATCCCGCTGCTCAAAACCGGTTACTACGCCAGCTCGACTTACAGCCGTAAAGCCCAAACCCTGCTTAAAAGCATGGATGTCGCCCATATCCACCATCCTTTCCTCAGCGGCCAGCTGGCGCTGCACATCTGCAAACCGGCCGGCATCCCTACCTTGTTCACCAACCACACCCGCTACGACATTTACGCCCGCTTTTACACTCCTTTCCTCCCATCACCGATCATGAACACCTTCATGAAAACCTACATGCCGCGCTTCTGCGACCAGGTCAACCGGGTCATCTGCCCGTCAAAAGGCATCGCTGAAGTCCTGAAAAACTTCGGGGTCAAAGCGCGGATGACGATTGCGCCAAACGGTGTGGACGTGGCAAGATTCCTGAACCCGCCCAACCAGCCTGACCCAACCCGCTTCGGGCTACCTCCAGGCGCTGTCGCCGTTTTATATAGCGGGCGGCTCTCCCCGGAGAAAAACCTGCCGGTCTTGCTGCAAGCCTTTCTGCTGGCCGCAAAAGAAGTGAACAACTTGCACCTGTTATTGATTGGCGCCGGGCCGCTGGAGGCAAAACTCCGCCAGCAGGCTGCCGCCAGCGAAGCATCTGACCGCATCCATTTCACCGGTCACCTGCCTTACCAGCAGTTGCCGGATGTACTGGCAGTGGGCAACATCTATGCCAGCGCCTCCATTTCAGAAGTCCACCCGCTTTCTGTCATTGAAGCCATGGCCGCAGGGATGCCCGTCATCGGCATTAATTCTGTCGGCGTGGGTGATATTGTTCTTCACGGGCAAAACGGCCTGCTCGCGGAATACAACACCGCAAAAGACGTTGCCGAACACCTTGTTCATCTCGGGCAAAATACATCCCTGCGCCAACGCCTGGGTGACCAGGCCCGACAGGACGCCATGCAGTACGACATCCGCCTGACGTCCAAAAATATGCTCAGGATTTATGAAGAGCTGGTTGCAGAGAACGGCAGGCAAACCGCATGAACCACAACCAGAAGATCGGCCGTTGGGGCGAGCAATTGGCTCCCGACTACCTGCAACAAAAAGGCTATCTCATCCTGCGCCACAACGCCCGCACGCCGTACCGAGAGATTGACCTGGTCGTCCAACAGGGCGAAAAAGCTGTATTTGTGGAAGTAAAAGCCCGCACCAGTCGCGCCTATGGCACACCCGAAATGTCCGTCACCCCGCGCAAACAACAACACCTGTTGGCCGCCGCCGAATACCTGGCCGCCGAGATGCAAATCGACTCGTCGCAGGTGGATGTGATCGCCATCGAAAAACTGCCCAACCAGAAAACCGAAATCGTCCATTTCGAGAACTCCCTGGCATGACCGATCCACGCATTCCCCTGATCGTATTGCTCGGCCCAACCGCTGTCGGCAAGACAGAACTTTCGCTGCAATTGGCGGAAATGTTCAACGGCGAGATCGTTTCTGCCGATTCGCGCCTGTTCTACCGGGGCATGGACATTGGCACAGCCAAACCGGGCCTGGCCGAACGCGCTCGTGTGCCACACCACTTGATTGATGTTGCCGAACCAACCGAAACCTGGAGCTTGTCGGTTTTCCAGCAGGCAGCCCAAAGCGCCATTGCTGATATTCACAAACGCGGCAAGCTGCCAATTCTTGTCGGCGGCACCGGGCAATTTATCGAGGCGGTCACCCACGGCTGGAACCCACCCGCAGCACCACCCAACCCTGCCCTTCGGCAAGTACTGGAAGGTCTGGCGCGCCAACACTCCACCCAATGGCTACACGACAAATTAAACATTATCGACCCGAAGGCCGCCGCCAACATGGATCACCGCAACCTGCGCCGCACCGTCCGCGCGCTGGAGGTAATCCTCACGACCGGCAGGTTGTTTTCAACACAGCGAGAGAAAGGCCCCTCCCCCTACCGGCTGGTCAAAATCGGGCTGAAGCGTCCGCGCCACGAGCTGTACCAGCGCGTGGACCAACGCATTGAGCAGATGTTTGCCGACGGCCTGCTGGAAGAAACAAAGCGCCTGCTGGCACAGGGTTGCACACCGCAAACCCCGTCCATGTCGGCCATTGGCTACCGAGAATGTGTCGCTGTTCTCTCCGGCGACATGACCATTGAAGAAGCCATCACAGAGATGAAACGCCTGACGCGTATCTTCGTGCGCCGCCAGGGGAATTGGTTCAAGGAAGATGACCTGTCCATCCATTGGTTTTTGGCGGGAACGGTTTCAGGGCAGGAAATTGCCAACTCCGTAACGAAAGCGCTTTCCCTGAGCCAGCCTGAGTGATGTTTTTGTACTTTTCCCCACTAATTTACATCTAATTGACTTTTGGTTGTAATCCATCTATACTTCTTTTAAGAAGTAATCAATTAAAAACACATTTTTGAAGGAGAAGATACGATGGATTCACGACCGTGGGTAAAGAACTACGACAAGGGCGTACGCGCCACACTTGAGTATCCCGCCAGGCCGCTATTCCACTTCCTGGAAGATGCCGCACAGAAGTATCCTGACCGGCCCTGTACCCTGTTCAAAGGGGCCAAGATCACCTTCAAAGAAATGAACGACATCACCGACCAGGTTGCGGCAGCGCTGGTCAAGATGGGTGTAAAGAAGGGTGACCGGGTGGGTGTGTTTATGCCCAATACGCCGCAGTTTGTCATGGCCTATTTCGGCATCCTTAAGGCAGGCGGCGTGGTGGTAGCCACGAACCCACTTTATACCCCGGCTGAAATTGAGCATCAGGTGAATGACGCGGGCATTGAGATCATGTTCGTCATGTCGAACTTCTACAAAACGATGAAGACCGCCCAACCAAACACAAAACTGAAAACCCTGATTGTTACAAATTTAAAAGAAACCCTGCCGCCTGTCTTACGCATACTATTTACCCTGCTACGCGAAAAGAAAGGCGGTTTTCGCATTGAGGGCGGGCTGGGTGAAGGCGATTGGTGGATGAAAGACCTGATCGCCAAGTTCACCCCGGCCGACCGACCCGCACTGGAGATTGGCCCGGATGACACCTGCCTGTTCCAGTACTCCGGCGGCACAACGGGTATCTCGAAAGGCGCAGTGGCCCTGCACCGCAACGTGGTTGCCAACTCGCTGCAAATCAAGGAATGGTTTGTGGATGCCAACCCCGGCGAAGATATTGTATTAATGGCCATCCCGCTATTCCATGTCTACGGCATGGTGGCCGGGATGATGTTCGCGCTGGCCAGCGGCTCGACCATGATCATGGTACCCAACCCGCGCGACCTGAAAGATGTGCTGGAGAACATAAACAAGTACCGTCCGACAGTGTTCCCCGGCGTACCCACCCTGTACAACGCCCTGAACAATCACCCGGATGTGAAAGCGGGCAAATATGATCTGACCTCCATCAAAGCCTGCATCTCAGGCTCCGCACCGCTGCTGCGTGAAACCAAAGATACGTTCGAAGCGCTGACCGGTGGCAAACTATTTGAAGGTTTTGGCCTGTCAGAAGCCCCGACCGCCACGCACTGTAACCCGATGTTCGGCGCGAACAAGACCGGCTCGATCGGCATGCCATTGCCGGATGTGGAATGCAAAATCATCAGCCTGGACGATGGTGAAACTGAACTGGCGATGGGTGAAGTCGGCGAATTGGTCATCCGCGGCCCACAGGTAATGAAGGGCTATCACAATATGCCGACCGAAACCGCCAACACCTTGCGCACCATGAAAGGCGGCGCTCCGTGGCTCTTCACTGGCGATATCGCCCGCATGGACGAGGATGGTTATTTCTATATTGTTGACCGCAAGAAGGAATTGATCAAACCAGGCGGTTACCAGGTTTGGCCGCGCGAGGTGGAGGAAGTGTTAATTACCCACCCGAAAGTGATGGATGTCGGCGTGGCGGGCATCCCCGATCCGTATCGCGGGGAAACAGTCAAGGCCTGGCTGGTGTTGAAACCAGGCGAAAGTATGACAGAGGATGAAGTAAAAGCCTTCGCCAAGGAAAAACTGGCGGCCTACAAAGTTCCTACTCACATTGAATTCCGTAGTGAGCTGCCCAAGACCACCGTTGGCAAAATCCTGCGTCGCGAGCTTGTACGCCAGCACAAGGAAGCCGCCGGGCAATAAATTAGAGACAATACACAATAAGAGCCTTCTGGTTTCCAGAAGGCTCTTTTCTTTCCAATCTATATTCTTACGCGAGCTGTGGCGTGCCGCTCTTCTTGGGGAACGGCGGCGGGAAGATGGCTTCAAATTCCTCGCGCGTGATAGATTCTTTTTCCAAAAGCGCATTGGCGACAGCGTCCAGCTGGCCGCGGTATTGCTTTAGCACAGACTGGGCTACCTTGTAGGCCTCATCCACCAGGACCCGCACTTCGCGGTCAATGTCCTGGGCAACCTGCTCGGAATAATCACGCTGTTCGGTAATTTCGCGACCCAGGAAGATCAATTCCTCCTTCTGGCCGTAGACGCGGTTACCAAGTTTCTCGCTCATCCCCAGGCGGGTGACCATCGTACGAGCCATATTCGTCACCTGCTGTAAATCACCAGATGCGCCGGACGTGATGTCATCAAATACTTCTGCTTCGGCAGCACGGCCACCCAGCGCGTACGCCAGGGTTGCCATCATCTTCTTGCGGCTCATCAACAGGCGGTCTTCATCCGGACGGAACCAGGTGACGCCGCCAGCCTGGCCGCGGCCAACAATGGTCACCTTCTGGACCGGGTCAGCTTCAGGGATGGCATTCGCCACGACAGCATGACCGGCTTCATGATAAGCAATAATGCGCTTCTCTTCTTCGCTGATCAGGCGGCTCTTGCGTTCCGGCCCCATCACAACGCGTTCAATGGCTTCTTCCAGCTCAGACTGTCCAATGGCCTTCTTGTTTCGGCGGGCGGCCAAAATTGCCGCTTCATTGACCAGGTTTTCCAAGTCTGCACCTGCAAAACCAGGCGTGCCACGCGCCACCGAAGCCAGGTCTGCGCCTTCTTCCAGCGGTTTGCCCTTGACATGCACCTTCAAGATTGCCTCCCGGCCCTTTACATCCGGGCGGTCAAGGGTCACGCGGCGGTCGAAACGACCTGGGCGCAGCAGCGCCGGGTCAAGGATGTCTGGACGGTTGGTGGCCGCCATGATGATGATGTTGGTATCTGTGTCAAAGCCATCCATTTCAACAAGCATCTGGTTGAGGGTCTGTTCACGTTCATCGTGCGACCCGCCCATGCCTGCGCCACGCTGGCGGCCAACAGCATCGATTTCATCAATAAAAATAATACAGGGCGAGTGACGCTTGGCCTGCTCGAACAGGTCGCGCACGCGGCTGGCGCCCACACCGACGAACATTTCCACAAACTCTGAACCGGAAATAGAGAAAAAGGGCACACCCGCCTCGCCGGAGACAGCCTTGGCAAGCAAGGTCTTGCCTGTCCCAGGAGGGCCAACCAATAGCACCCCTTTGGGAATGCGTGCACCGAGCTGGATGAACTTCTGCGGTTCACGCAAAAATTCAACCACTTCCTTTAACTCTTCTTTTGACTCTTCCGCCCCGGCCACGTCATCAAAAGTCACCGTGGGATGATCGCCGCTGAACATTCGGGCACGGCTCTTGCCAAACGACATGGCCTGGTTGTTGGAGCCCTGTGCCTGGCGGAAAATCCACCAGAACAGGCCAGCCAGCAACACAAATGGCAGCACATAACCAAGGACGCTCAAAACAGTCACCCAGGAACTGGGCGGGCTGACCTCGATCTTGATGCTATCAGGGGAAAGCTGCTCGGTGGAAACGCCCAGGGCAAGCAATTGCTGCACCAGGGTCGCGCCGCCTTCTTTTTGCAGTTTCCGTTCCACATCTTCGGCATCGCCCACGTACACAGCCCGGACGCTATTATCCGTCTCGATGATTAAGCGTGATACATTACCCTTTTGGATATCAGAAGCAAGTTCATTAATTGTCAGCGCTTCCTGGGTTTCGGGACGGCTCTGCACCTGGTAATACACCATGGCAACAATGGCGATAAACAACAAGGCGTAGATTACCAATGATTGGTTTCGATTGTTATTCACAAAGACCTCCTATTCGGCCTGGAGGTGATTATACCAACCTGCCGATTATGTTTTTGTTTAGCTTGAGGAACTTATACAATTCTCTTACAAATTACAGGCAAAAACTATCAATCTTCCAGGGTCAGCACCACCGGGCAATGATCCGAACCGGTAACGTCATCGTGAATGACCACATCTTTCACTCGTGGCGCAAGCGCTTCGGAGACCAGGAAGTAATCAATCCGCCAACCAATGCCCCGCTGCCTGGCAGCAAATCGATACGTCCACCAAGTGTACTGTTCCTTATCCGGGTACAAACGCCGAAAGACATCCACAAAGCCATTGTCGAGGAATTTCTGCACCCACTCACGCTCTTCCGGCATGAAACCTGAAGTGGTCTGGTTTTCTTCCGGGTTACGGAGATCAATCGGCTGGTGCGCTGTGTTGAAATCCCCCGTTATTATGATGTTCTCGCCGGAGGCGTGCAGGCGTGTGCAAATCCCCAGCAGCGTCTCATAAAACTCAAGCTTATAGTCCACGCGGTCTTTACCGCGCTGGCCGTTCGGGAAGTAAATATTGTATAGCAAGAAATCCGGGTGCCTTGTTCGAATGACGCGGCCCTCCACATCAAACCTGGGCTCGCCCAGGCCGATCCCCACCTCGAGCGGCGGCTGGCGATAAAATGTCGCCACCCCGCTATAGCCGGGCCTTTCAGCCGCGTTCCAGGCCCACGCATAACCCGGGAAAACCCTCTGGTCCTGCGTCAGTTGCTCCTCGCGGGCTTTCACTTCCTGTAAACAGAATACATCCAGATCTTGAGCCAGCAACCATTCCCGCACCCCTTTGCCCAACGCTGCCCGGATTCCGTTTACATTCCAAGTGCAGATTCTCATCACATATCCTTTGTGGTAAACTTATTTTTGCTATTCTATACTAAAAAGCCATGGCCGACGCATCAAGTATCCGCATTCTCTGCATTGAAGATGAGCCCGAAATGATCGAGTTATTCGGGCTTATTTTGAGCCGTAAAGGATATGTCATTGAGGGTGCAAGCGGCGGGGAGCAGGGCCTGCATAAAGCGCGCACCAACCCACCCAACCTGATCCTGCTTGATTTGATGATGCCTGGCAAGGACGGCTGGGAGGTCTTTCAGGAGCTCAAGGCAGACGCAGCCACGCACGATATTCCCGTCATTGTCGTGACCGCCAAGGCCAACAACATCGACAAAGTGCTTGGCCTGCACATTGCCAAAGTGGATGACTACATTGCCAAACCCTTCAGCCCGCAAGAGCTAATCAAAAGCGTAGAGAAAGTACTCGACACCCAGAGGAGCAAAGGGGCGGCATAAACAGGTCGCCCCTCTTTCTTTTCAAATGAAAGACCATCCCGTTCTCGTTCATAACGCCAGCCGGGCGGACATCAAACCTGTGCAAGCCCTGTGGGGTCAGTCTTTTTTTGCACGCCTGCAAGGGTTTACGTTCAGGAAAGACCTCGCGAAAGATGAAGGCCTGGTCCTTGTAGAAAGCCGCGACAGCCGCATTGACACCAGCATCCATATGCTTTTTGTCTGGACCGACCTGGCCGTAATTTGGATTAATTCAGAGCAGGTTGTGGTGGATGCGATCCTGGCCAAATCGTGGCGGCCAATCTATTTCCCGGCCAAACCCGCCCGTTACACACTCGAAATTCACCCCAAGCGCCTGGGCGACTTCCAGGTTGGAGACAAGATTCATTTTGAACACGAGATTGATTAACCTGATCCTGCTAATGCTGCTGCTGGCATCAGCAACGCCGCACCCAGCCCGCGCGCAGGATCCGACTCCCACCCCCGTGCCTGTCTCCGGGCCGATTTACATCATCCAGCCGGGAGACAGCCTGAGCGCAATAGCCAGCCGGTTCAATGTTTCACTCGATGCATTGCTGGCTGCCAATAATATTACCGATGCAAACACCATCTCGGCAGGTGACCGGCTGGTCATCCCCGGTCTGGAAGGTATCAACGGCGTTTTATTCACAGAAGTCATCGGTTATGGCGAAACTCTCAAGAACATCAGCCGCCGCAACAGAATCCCGCTGGATTTCCTCTATAAATTAAATCGCATCACAAGCCCATCAGAAATGTATGCGGGCATCAATGTTATTGTGCCCCTGGCAGAGGACGCCAGCGCGTATAGCAAACGCACATCCATTGCACCCGAGGCATCCTTACTGGAAACCGCGGTCACGCAACAAACCAATCCCTGGGCGCTGGCCGGAGCCAACCAGTATAACGAAACCTGGGCCAGTATTCCCGGGGACATCCTGTATGTGCCCGGTCAAAGCGGAGGTGACGAACAGGCCAACGGCCTGCCCCCTGCATTTCAAACAGTAACCGTCGATCCCTTGCCTGCCACACAGGGGCGGACGACCAAAATTGTTATTGAAAGCCAGCCAGGCGTGACCCTGTCTGGCATGTTGGTGGATCAGTCGCTTGCTTTTCATTCGCTTGGTGAGAACCAGTGGGTCTCCCTGCAGGGCATTTATGCCCTGCTCGAGCCGGGACCTTACCCCCTGCGACTGGAAGCCACCCTGCCTGACGGCAGCAAACAATCCTTCGAACAAATGATTGTTGTACAAAGCGGATTCTACCCAGACGACCCGATCCTGCTCGTGGAACCGGAGACAATTGACCCGGCCACCACGGAAGTAGAATTAAATGAAATCCTCAAGTTTGTTACTGTTGTTAACCCTGAAAAATACTGGTCTGGGCGATTTCAAAGCCCGGCTTATTTCAACGATTGCTTTACATCCCGATATGGAAATCGGCGCACGTACATTGGCTCCGGCACAGACCAACGTTATTTTGGCTTTCACACCGGGCTGGATTTTTGCGGCGGCGACGGCCTGCCCATCACCGCCCCGGCGGCCGGGAAGATCGTTTTTGCGGGCCCGCTAACCATTCGGGGCAATGCAACAATCATCGATCACGGCTGGGGCATCTACAGCGGCATCTGGCACCAGTCGCAAATCACCGTCCAGGCGGGGGATAGCGTGACCCCCGGCCAGTTGGTCGGCTATGTAGGCAGTACGGGCCGGGTTACCGGCGCACACTTACACTGGGAAGTCTGGGCAAATGGCATCCAGGTAAACCCGCTCGAGTGGCTGGAAACGACATTCCCATAGGAACAAATCAGAGTGTTTCATGCTACACTACATTAATCCATGAGGCACAATGAGTGAGATTATCACCTACCTGAAACAAAGTGACATTTTCTACCAGTTCACCCAAACACAACTGGAATTGGTTGCCAACCTATGCCAGGAGGGACGTTTTGGTGCCGGCGAGGTCATTTTCGAAGAAAATACGAGCAGCAAAGAGCTATATGTAATCATCCAGGGAGAAGTGGAAATCCTGGTGGATCCATCCGTCGTTGGGGCAAAAAAAGACCAGGGAGAAAAAGTGGTGGTTGCCACGATGCGGCGCGGTCAATCTTTTGGCGAAATTGCCCTGGTAGATGAGGGCCTGCGTTCAGCAACCGCCCGCGCCAAACAAAAAGACACCCGCCTGCTGATCATCCAACGTGATAAATTAATCATGCTCTGTGATACCTACCCGCAATTGGGATACCGCCTGATGCACAACCTTTCGGCCGACCTGGCCATGAAAATTCGTAATACAGACCTGAGAATTCGCGAACGCCTGCTCTATAGCCAGAAAAGTCAGTAAATCTAATGCTATATTAACATTTTGCAGTCATGATAAGTTACTGCAGAGTCTTGACCATTTCAGCAAAGGTAAGTAAGATTTCTGGATAATTCGGCAAGATAACCAGGTAAAGTTAGCCGGACTGACACTGGTTATGCCGGGTTACAAAGCGCCCGGCTTTCCGGGTAGAAAATTCTCTCTACCAATTGAGGAGGAAGAAGAATGAAGCGTTTATTTTCTGTACTGGCGCTGCTGGTAATTGCCAGCATGGTGCTCGCCGCCTGCGCCCCCGCCGCCCCGGCCACCGAGGAGGCCCCTGCTTCATCTGAAGCAGCCATGGAAGAAAAGGTGCTCAAGATTGCCACCCAGTCCCCGCTCTCCGGCGGTCAGTCTGCTCTGGGCGTGGACATCAAGAACGGCGCCGAATTGGCCCTGAGCCAGCTCTCCAGCCCGCTGACCGAGCTTGGCTACAAGGTTGAACTGGCTCCGTACGATGACCAGGCCAATCCCGACACCGGTGTTGCCAACGCCAAGCAAATTGTCTCCGATCCCGCCATCGTCTGCGGTGTCGGTCACCTGAACTCTGGCGTGATGATCCCCTCCTCCGAGGAATATCACAACGCTGGTCTGGCGTTCGTCTCCCCCGCCAACACCAACCCGACCATCACTGATCGCGGCTACCTCGAAGTTAACCGCATCGTAGGTCGCGATGATGTCCAAGGTGTGGTTGGCGCTGAATTCGCCAAAGCCCAGGGGATTACCTCCGTGTTCATCATCCACGACAAGACCTCTTATGGTCAGGGTGTTGCCACTTTCTTCCAGCAAAGCGCTGAAGGCCTGGGCATCACTGTCCTCGGCTTTGAAGGCACTGAAGAGAAAGCCAACTTTGACGCCCTGCTCACCCCTGTCCTGGCTTCCAATCCCGACATGGTTTACTTCGGCGGCATTTATGACCAGGCTGGTGTGCTGTTCAAGCAGGCTCGCGAAAAAGGCTATATGGGCACCTTCATGGGCCCGGATGGCATGGACTCGACCGAACTGGTCAACATTGCTGGCGCTTCCCTGATTGATGGTGGCGGCATGTTCTACTCCACCGTTGCCGGCCCGGCTTCCGTGTACCCCGGTACCGCCCAGTTCGTTGAAGATTTCACCGCCGCTTACGGCGCTGCTCCGCAGCCTTTCTCCGCCCAGGCTTACGACTCAATGGCCATCTGCTTGAAAGCCATTGAAAATGCCGCCAAGGAAGGCGAAGTGACCCGCGCTTCCGTGGCCAATGCCATTCGCGCGCTCGCGGACTTCCCCGGCATCACCGGCACCTTCTCCTTCAACGAGAACGGTGATGTTACCTCCGCCAGCTATTTCGTGATCAAGGTTACTTCTGCTGATCCCGCGAAATGGGGCGAAAACGCTGTAATTCAAACCCTGAGCATCGCTCCGCCCGCTCAGTAATTCCGGCCGTAATATCCCTCCCGGCTTCTCATTTCGAGAAGCCGGGAGGATTTTGTAAATACCGGGAGATTCCATGAAGCGCTTTCTGGACACCATCAATTTTCGTGAGTTATTCCTGCCCATCGGGCAGATGATTATGTTTTCCCTGGGCAGCGCGGCTGTCCTATCGCTTGCTGCTATTTTGCTTGCTGTTATTCTTGACCCAACCCCTGTCGGGCAGGATCTCCTAAGCCGGTATAAAATTTCCCTCCTTACGTTCATCCTGGTTAATCTCCCACAGGTTGTTTTGGACGGATTGGTCATTGGCTTTGTTTATGCGGCCATTGCCCTGGGCTACACCATGGTTTATGGTGTTCTCGAATTTATCAACTTTGCCCACAGCGAAATTTTTGCAGTAGGTGCATTTGTGGGTGTGGAAATCCTGATCACCTTAAATATTGCGGGCGTACTAAATACAGAGTCCCTGTTAATGGCGTATGTCTGGCTACTGGTTGCACTTCTCGCAGGCATGTTGGTGGCCGGTACCCTGGCTGTCACCGTTGAAAGGATTGCATACCGACCTTTGCGCGGCGCCCCCCGGCTTGTGCCGCTTATTTCAGCCATCGGTGTTTCATTCTTCCTGCAAGATATGATCCGACTGATTGAAAGCCTTACAACTGGCCAATTTCATCGCATCATTCCGACCTTTGGCAATTTTGATGAACGACTGGCATTCGGGGCTATGACATTTAATGATGTCACCATTAACCTTGGCGTTCAGGTGAAATCTATTATTGTTATTATCTCAGCCTTGCTGATGCTGGTCGCTTTGAACTACCTGGTAAACGCCACCAAGATCGGTAAAGCCATCCGCGCCGTTGCCCAGGATCGGGCTACAGCCAGCCTGATGGGCATTGATGTAAATCGAATCATCTCCCTGACCTTCCTGATCGGCGGTTTGCTGGGAGGGGCAGCCGGTGTGCTTTATGCCCTAAAATTTACCCGCATCGATCCATTTGTCGGGTTCTTCCCCGGTCTGAAAGCCTTTACCGCCGCAGTGCTGGGTGGAATTGGCAACCTGACCGGTGCCCTGCTGGGCGGCATCGTGCTCGGCATGCTGGAGACGTTTGCCGGAGCATATATGTCGGCCTTCACCATGGGTGCTGCAGGGGCAGAATACAAGGACATCTTCGCATTCACCATTCTCATTTTCGTGCTCATTTTCCGGCCGCACGGCCTGATGGGCGAAAATGTTGGGCAGAAAGCATAGGAGCGCACTATGATGAGTCAGCTTAATACACTCTGGCAAAAAGCCCAGAACGGGTATACCCCGTACATCCTTGTCCTGGCCCATATGTTCATTGGAGCAATCCTTGTATATCAAAGCCCGCGCTCGATCATCGCCTTCCTGATTCTTATCTCTTCGCTTTTTACGCTTTACGTCATTAAAAGCGACACACGCTTCAAGATATTTGCCGGATTCTTGTTGATGGTCATTGTCATGCCCATCCTTGGTATCCGTAACATTTTTTATCTAGAAGTCATCTTCCAGATCAGTGTGTTCGCCGCACTTGCACTCGGTCTGAATATTGTGGTCGGCTTTGCAGGCCTGCTTGATTTGGGCTACGTTGCGTTCTATGCAGTTGGAGCCTATTTGTGGGCCTTCTTTGGCTCCCAGCAGTTTTACGCCATGTCTTATGCGCCAGGCACTCAACC
>JANJTV010000147.1 GCA_024710905.1 Anaerolineales bacterium
AGGCGCCGTGTACGACAAATCCATCACGTTGGATGCCTCCGAACTGGAGCCGATGATCACCTACGGCACCAACCCCGGCATGGGCATGCGGATTACAGACCGGGTTCCAGACCCTGGCAGCCTGGGCGACCCGGCCCAGAAAACGGCCCTCGAAAAAGCCCTGACCTATATGGATTTGCAGCCCGGCCAGCCCTTGCTTGGCAAAAAAGTGGATGTGGTCTTTATCGGCTCGTGCACCAATGCGCGCATCTCAGACCTGCGCCTGGCGGCCTCCGTGCTGGAAGGGAAAAAAGTGGCTGATGGCCTGCGTCTGATGGTTGTGCCTGGCTCACAGCAGGTCAAGAAACAGGCTGAAGCGGAGGGGCTAGACCGCATCTTCAAGGATGCCGGGGCCGACTGGCGCGAAGCGGGCTGCTCCATGTGTATTGCCATGAACGGCGACCAACTAGAACCCGGCCAGTATGCTGTTTCCACCAGCAACCGCAACTTTGAAGGGCGACAGGGCAAGGGCGGACGCACCTTTTTGGCATCCCCTTTAACGGCCGCTGCCACCGCCCTGAACGGCACCATCACCGACCCGCGCACCCTGCTTGCATAGAGAAACGAGGCGATCTCATGGCCCAATTTACCAGACTGACATCGCGGGTGATGGCCCTGCCTGCCAATGATATTGACACTGACCAGATTATCCCGGCCCAGTACCTGAAAGTGATCGACAAGAACGGCCTGGCCGAGGGTTTGTTTTTCAACTGGCGTTACCTGCCAGACGGCTCGCCCAACCCGGATTTTGTATTGAACAAACCCGAATCAGCCGAGGCGCACATCCTGTTGGCGGGGGACAACTTCGGGTGCGGCTCGTCGCGCGAGCATGCCCCCTGGGCATTGACTGCCTACGGATTCCGGGTGGTCATCAGCACCTCGTTTGCCGACATCTTCCGCAGCAACTCGCTGAAGAATGGCCTGCTGCCGATCGTTGTGGACCAGGCCACCCACCAATTGCTTTTTGAGCTGGCCGGGGAAGCCCCGCGCGCCGAACTGACTGTTGACTTGGAAAGCCAGACCCTTTCCTACCCAGGCGGCACGGTGCACTTCCCGATTGACCCCTTCAATAAGACCTGCCTGCTCAACGGTGTGGATGAATTGGGGTACATCCTGGGGTTTGAAGAGGAAATTACCGCCTACGAAAACCGGTAGCACTGGCCTGCCTGTTGCTTGCCGGGGTACACAAACGAAGGAGATATTCTTATGGGCATGGAATCAAAATTCATCTGGATGGACGGCGAGTTGGTGCCGTTTGAGAAGGCCACCATTCACTTCCTGACCCCGGCGTTGCATTACGGTGCAGCGGTTTTCGAGGGCATTCGCGCGTATAACACGGCCAGAGGTCCGGCGGTCTTTCGCCTGCGTGAGCATGCCGAACGGTTGATCGAGTCAGCGGAGGTGTTCGGCTTCCGCAGCCTGCCGTTTTCGGTGGATCAGATCGCCACAGCGGTCAAGGATACGGTGCGCGCCAACGGTTTCACGGATTGTTACATCCGCCCGCTGTTATACCTGAATCATGGCGGCTGGAACCTGAACGTTGATTCGGGTCAGGCCAGCCTGGCGATTGCGGTCTGGGAATGGAACAATTACCTGGGCGAGGACGCGCTCGAAAAGGGCATCCGGGCCAATATTTCTTCGTTCACCCGTCATCACGTTAACGTCAGCATGACCAAGGCCAAGGTATCGGGTAATTATGTCAACAGCATCCT
The DNA here is from genome assembly GCA_024710905.1 of Anaerolineales bacterium. Taxonomy (GTDB): domain Bacteria; phylum Chloroflexota; class Anaerolineae; order Anaerolineales; family Villigracilaceae; genus JANJTV01. Next base: position 1,752 of record JANJTV010000147.1, read on the forward strand.
GGCCAAGACCGAGTCGGCGCGCCTGGGCTTCCAGGAGGCCATCATGCTCGACCCGCAGGGGTATGTGGCCGAATGCACGGGCGAGAATCTCTTCCTGGTGCGGCGTGGCAAGATTTATACACCTGCCACCGCCCCGGTGTTGGAGGGCATCACCCGCCACACGGTTTTCACCATTGCAAAAGAACTCGGCTACGATGTGCGCGAGATTCCCGTCAGCCGGGACCAGCTCTATACCGCGGATGAAGTATTCGTGGTGGGCACCGCCGCGGAATGCATCGGCCTGAGCGAGATCGATTTCCGGCGCATCGGTGACGGCACCCGTGGCGAAATCACCCGCGCCATCCAGACCATTTACCACGATGTGATTCGCGGACGGGTGGCCAAGTTTGAAGACTGGTGCGAGTACGTCGGTTAATTGCGTCTTGACGGAAATTCGCCAACCTTATATACTACTGGAAATATCCGATTTGATCTCAGGAAAGGAGGTACAAATGGCAATTGTTAACACAACCCCACATCGTTTGTCTTTTGCGCCTCCTGACTGTTTAGGGTAATTTCCCTTTCCCAAACGCCACAGGGTGTGCGCCCTGTGGTTTTTCTTTTAACACCCCATAAGGAGTTTCCCTTGTCTGCTTCTGTTATTCAACTCAACAAGTTGAGCAAAACTTATTTTGTGCCCGAACGCGAGGAAGGCCTGGCGGCGGCCCTCAAGAGCCTGGTGGTTCGCAAGAACCGTGAGGTCAAGGCTGTGGATGCGATTTCGTTTGAGATCCAGCCAGGCGAGGTGGTTGGCTTCCTCGGCCCGAACGGCGCGGGTAAAACCACCACGCTCAAGATGCTCTCCGGCCTGCTTTACCCGACGGCAGGCGAAGCCCGTGTGCTTGGCTACCTGCCCGAAAAACGGGAGAAGGATTTCCTGCGCCAGATCGCACTGGTGATGGGCAATCGCAACCAGCTGCACTGGGACATCCCCGCGCTGGATTCGTTCGAGCTGAACCGCGCCATTTTTGGTGTGCCAAAGGATGAGTTCAAAAAGACACGCGATGCCTTAATCGAAATGATGGATGTTGGCGACCTGGTACAAAAGCCGGTACGCAACCTGTCTCTGGGCGAACGCATGAAAATGGAGATCATCGGCGCGTTGATTCACCGCCCGAAGGTGCTCTTCCTCGACGAGCCGACCATTGGCCTGGATGTCACCATGCAGCGCCGCCTGCGCAAGTTCATTGCCGACTACAACCAGCTGACCGGCGCGACGGTCATCCTGACCTCGCACTACATGGCCGATGTGCAGGCCCTGTGCAAGCGCGTGATCGTCATCCACCACGGCATGCTCTTGTTTGATGGCAGCCTGGCCCAACTGGTCAAAAAATTTGACACCTTCAAGACCATTGCCGTAACGGTCAACGAAGGCACAGACCTGGGCAAATATGGCGAGGTGGTCAGTGTGGAAGAAGGCCGTGTCACCCTGCGTGTGCCGCAGTCTGAAGCCTCCAAAACCACGGCCCGTATCCTGACCGATTTCGAGGTGTCTGACCTGACCGTCGAAGACACCCCGGTGGATGCAGTGATTGAGCAGGTATTCGCACAGGAGAAAGCATGAAAGATATGCTTGATTTTTACTGGGTCAGCATGAAAACATCCATGGTGGCGACCTTCCAGTACCGCGTGGCCAACTACTTCTACATGATTGGCATGGTGGCCGAACCGGTCATTTACCTGGTGGTGTGGAGTACGATTGCCAATGCCGGGAGCGGCGAGGTGGCCGGGTACACGGCAGGCGGGTTTGCCGCCTATTACATCGTCTGGATGCTGGTGCGCAACATGAACATCGTTTTCACGCCCTATGGCTGGGAGTGGCGCATCCAGCGCGGTGAACTGGCGGGCAACCTGCTGCGCCCGATCCACCCGCTGCATTACGATCTTGCCGAGTTTGCGGGCTGGAAAATCGTGGTCATCACCCTCTGGCTGCCGATTGCCGCCATCCTGGTCCTGGTCTTCAAACCGGAACTCAACCCCACCTGGCTGGAAATGCTGGTCTTTTTCTTTGCCATCTGGGGCGCCTATCTCATCCGTACCATGGCGCTGGCCATGCTCGGCATGATCACCTTCTGGACCACCCGCGTCAGCGCGCTTTACGAACTGTATTTCGCGCTCGAACTGCTGCTTTCCGGGCGGCTGGTGCCCATGAGCCTGATGCCCGACTGGGTGCAACAGTTGGCCGCCTACATGCCCTTCCAGTGGACGTTTTTCTTCCCCATCCATGCGCTGGTTGGCGATTACTCCACCGTCGAACTGTTGGGCGGGCTGGGCATGCAGGTGGTGTGGATTGTGATCGGCACGTTGGGCGTCAATCTGGTCTGGAAGGCGGGCATCCGCCAGTTCACATCGGTAGGGAACTAATATGTTCAAGATACCTTTCCTTTTTTTAAAGATTGGCGCGATGAATGAACTGCAATACCGTGTCAATTTCTTCCTGCAATTGCTGGAATCGCTGGTCGCGCTCTCGGTCGGGTTAATCGGCCTGGGGCTGGTTTTCCAGCACACAACCGACCTGGCGGGCTGGGCCCGGGCCGAATTGCTGGTCGTGATGGGTGTCCACACGCTGATGGGCGGCATCTTGCGGGCCTTCATCCAGCCCAATATGCAGCGCCTGATGGATGATGTGCGGGCGGGCACCCTGGATTTTGCCCTGACCAAACCCGCCGACTCGCAGATGATGGTTTCGGTGCGCGAGTTCCGCATCTGGCAGCTGGTGGACGTCATCGTCGGCGGCGTGATCATTGG
>JANJTV010000023.1 GCA_024710905.1 Anaerolineales bacterium
CCCCAGCTACTGATTAACTTTATCAATCAGGAACCCGACGCCCCAAGGGATTTACACGAATAAGGCCGTTCGCACCAAGCCATCATCAACCTGGCCAACAGCCTGATCGACTGGGTCAACCAGCAGCATCCCGTGCCGGAATGTCGCGACGCCCTGACCAGACCCCACATCAAGCCCACCGGGGCAGGCGACCCCCAGCCGAATCCCGCCATGGATGAGCGGGGCATCCGCCTCAACCTGAAAAAACACACCCCCGAAAGCGAAGTCCAGGCCGTGGTCGATTCGATCGAACAGTGGCTGCCCGAAAACAGCGACCAGACCATCGCCGTGCTCGTACCGCGTAACACCGGTGGCGTGGAAGTGGTGGAAGAGCTTAAAAAACGCAAAATCGAATACGTTGAACTGACCAACAGCAGCAACAGCACCCGCATGGCTGCCGGAGCGCTCGCCAACGTACTTGCCTACCTGGCCGACCCCTCCTCGCCTGCCAAGCTCTCCAGAACCTACCAGGTCTGGCGGAGGGCCTGGCGCGACGACGACGGCTTTAAGGGGCTGTATACTCACGTCAGTGACCTGGTTCGCAGGGTCAAACAGGTGGAGGACTACCTCTTCCCGGCCGGGGAACAGCCCGATGACTGGCTGGCCGGCCTGCGGAAGTCCGAACCCGCGGAGGCGCTCACAGAGTTGGAGGCGTTCCGGGAGGTGGTTCGCCGCTGGCAGGGCACCACCTTGCTCCCCATCGACCAGATGGTGTTGACCCTGGCCCAGGAACTCTTCACCGAACCCGCCGATCTGGCCCTGGCCCACAAGCTGGCGCTGGTGCTGCGCCAGGCCGCCAACGACCACCGCGACTGGCGCCTGCCGGAACTGACCGCCGAACTGGGGGTAATCGCCAAGAACGAGCGCAGATTCATTGGCTTTTCTGCCGATGACAGCGGCTTCAACTCGGAGAGCCACAAAGGTAAAGTGGTGGTGACGACCATGCACAAGGCCAAGGGCCTGGAGTGGGACCGCGTATACCTGATGTCGGTCAATAATTATGATTTCCCTTCTCTTCAGCCGTTTGACAACTATATTTCCGAAAAATGGTTCGTGCGTGGCAGCCTTAACCTGGAAGCCGAGGCGCTGGCCCAACTGGAGGCGCTGGTGAATGGCACCGAATTTGACTGGTATGAGGAAGGCCTCGCCACGCAGCGTGCCCGGGTCGATTACGTCCGTGAGCGGCTGCGGCTGTTCTATGTGGCCATCACCCGCGCCCGGCGGGAACTGTTGGTCAGCTGGAACACTGGCCGCCGCGGCGACGCCCAGCCCAGCCTGCCCTTGCAAGCACTGGCAGGCAAGTAACCATTCAGGCAGCATATAGCATCGGCGTTTGTTTTTTTAACAAAACCCCCTATAATGTATCTAACTAATCCAATTTTCCGTCCCTGCAGGGGAAAGGACAACCAATGCAAGGCTACCTGGTCATTGCTGACCTGACTGGTTACACGTACTTCCTGGCCCATTCGGAGCTCGAACACGCCCAGGACATCTTAAATACCGTCATGAATACCCTGACTGCAAGCCTGGGACAGGGTCTGGTGATCTCCAAGCTGGAAGGGGATGCCATCCTGACGTATGCGCCAGAACGCCACCTGCAAAGCGGCCATTCCTTGCTCGATCTGGTTGAATCAACCTATGTGCGCTTCCGCAAGGAACGTGACAACATGCAGGCTAGCACCACCTGTACCTGTAAGGCCTGCAAAAACATCCCTACCCTGGATTTAAAGTTCTTCATCCATCATGGCGAGTTCCTGCTGGTAAAGATTGCGGGTGGGCTGGAATTGAGCGGGCCGGATGTCATCCTGATCCATCGCCTGCTGAAGAATGACTCCAGCAAGCAGGCCGGGCTGGACGCCTATATCCTGTTTACACACCAGGCGCTGGATGCCATGCAATTGCGGGAGTTTGGCGCGGGACTGACGCACGCCGAGGAACTGTATGAACACCTGGGGAAAGTCTCGGTCTGCCTGCATGACCTGCGCCCGGTCTGGGACCGTGACCGCACCCGCATCAACCACCGTATCCTGCCGGATGAACATGCCGGGGTGGTCAGCGAAATCACCCTGCCCGTATCGCAGGCCACCGCCTGGGACATCATCACCAGTCCCGAATCACGCCTGAAATTCATGCAAGCCACCTCCATGGAAGTCAGCGAAAAAAGCAACGGACGCATCCAGGCCGGAGCAACCTATCATTGCTCACACGGAGGCAATGAAACACTTCAATACATCCTGGACTGGAACCCGGTGAATTACCTGACCACACGAGATACTGTCATGCGCCTGCTGGGCGCGCCAGTGTTCATGACCACCACTTTTTCGTTGCACCCGGCCCCAGATGGTCAAACCACCACCCAAATTGTCATGAGCAAACCTACCAGCCCCAACCCGGCCTCCCAGTGGCTGGCTGGCCTGCTATGGGTAATGATATTTAAAAAATCGATACTAACCAGTTTTGAGGAGCAGGGTTTCCCGGCCATGAGAGAAATTGCCCGGGAAAGACTTACGCAGGATTAAGAAAAGAAAACCCCCTGGCAATAAAAAATCCCCGCTCGGGGATTTTTTATTTTTTTATTTCAGGCTTGCCAGGGCCGAGTCCAGGTCATCGAAGATTGGAATCACACCGCCGATCCCGGTCAGCACCAGCACATCCTTGACCTTGGTGACGGGGGCTACCAACAGCAATTTTCCGCCCCGGCTGGCGACGGACTTGGCAGTCACCACCAGCAGGCGAATGCCTAGCGACGACATATACTCCACGCCGGAAAGATCCACCAGCACATTTAGTTTATCCCCGGAGGCATGTCCGGCAAAACGGGTTTCGATCTGGCCTGCACCAACCACATCCAATTTCCCGGTGAGCGCCATCAGGCGGGTGTTACTGTTCAACTCGGAATAGGTGAGTTCCATCGGTATCTCCTAACAATGTATGCCCCCATTATAGTGATATTTCAGCACATCAGGTTAACGAATTGTTATCGGCTTCGGTTCTACCCATTGCAGACAAAATCGCAATATAATTTCCGTATGCAGTCCCCTCCAGCGCCGATGCGAATCCTGTTGTTAGGCGAAGTACGCCTAGAATATGGGGGAAAAGTCATTCAGGTTCCTCTACGCGAGAGTTTGCAACGCCTTTTGGTACGATTATCCCTTCAACCCGGGACTCCCCATTCGCGTAAATCGCTGGCTTTCTCGATCTGGCCCGATCAGGGCGAAACAGAAGCCCTTTCCAATCTACGCCGCCACCTTTATTTGATTCGCACATCCCTTCCTGATTCGGCCCAGGAATTATTGCAGGTTACGCCTCAGACGGTTTCCTGGGTTGATTCTGCTGATATCTGGGTCGACGTGTGTGCGTTTGAACGCGAAAGCGACGATATCAATGGGCTCGAACAGATTGCAGGTCTGTATCGGGGGGACCTGGCTGTTGGGGTTGATACGGACGAGTTGATTATCGTTCGCCGTGAAGAACTGCGAAATCGGTATCTGACCGTGCTCAAGAAACTGGTTCAAACCTGTATGGATCAAGGTCAGTTGGAACGCGCCTTGAATTGGTCACGCAAACTGACCGCTCAGGATCCCTGGGACGAAGAATCTGTCCGGCTGGAGATGACCATAGAAGCCCTGACGGGCAACCGCGGGGCGGCGATTGCCACCTATCAAACCTTGACAAGAGAATTGGAACAAGAGCTCGGTACCCAGCCAATGCCCGAGACCATGGCCGTGTATCGCGATATCCTGAACAACCGTCTACTTCGCCCGGCGCCTCTCCAAAAACCTGCATCGGCGACGGGTTTCATCAGCCGTACACATGAACTGGAACAACTTTCCGGCTTACTGGAAGGATTGAAGAACGGTCAAGGAAAAATTGCTTTCATTTCTGGCGATGCCGGAGTGGGGAAAACATCTCTGGTACGCGAGGCTCTGCGTCGATATCGGGATGCATCCGAAGAAAATACAATGCGACTGTTTTGGGGACACTGCCAGCCTCCGGCGGCCGACAGACCTCTGCATCCTTATGCACCCTGGCGTCAGATCGTTTCGGCCGCAGCGCCGCTCCTGGCCCGAGGCCAGGAGGTCCCGCCGGAGTGGCTTAACCGATTGCTGCCACTTGCGCCCGATTTGAGCCTGTTGCGTCCTGGCCTGATGACTCCATCCTTACCAGATGCCCAAGCGCTGCGCGCATCCCTGCGCCAGGGATTAAACTATCTGGCCATCTCGCACCCTTTGGTTCTGGTGATTGAAGATCTACATTGGGTCGATCCTGCTTCCCTGGACCTGCTCGAAGAAATCGCCGATTCCTGCCAGTCCCTGCCCTTGCTCCTGCTGGTGACCCACAGGGTGAATGAACTTTCCTTGGAAGTTGTCAATGTCAAGCGCGCTTTACGCCGCCAACGCATCACACAGGAGCTCCACCTGCAGATGTTTACCACCGGTGAATCGCGTGATTATCTCGAACATGCCCTGAAAAGAGAAATTCCTGCGCACCTGCTGGATGAGATCATCCGGTATGCCCAAGGGTTGCCGTTATTATTGCGCGAGGCGGTCGAAAGCCTTCGCAAGAGTCAACGATTACAAGCTCCAGACCAGGCCTTGCCCACCCTGCAAGGATCGATTACTCACCGTTTTCAGCAATTGGACCTGTCTGCGCGGCGAATGCTGGAAGCAGCAGCAGTCCTCGGCCTTTCCTTCTCCGACAGCGAACTGCGCAACCTGCTCACCTGGTCACCTGGCACGTACGGTTCTGTTCTGGATGGATTGCAGGCGCAACACTTCTTGATGGAAGCAATTCCATCCGGCCAGGATGATTTCACCTTTCCTCACCAATTAATCCATCAAATCATCCTCACAGAGATTGATCCAACCAGGCTCACTGAGTTGCATACGGATGCTGCAAAGGTTATGGAAACCCTTTATCAGGGCAAGGTCGGATATGCATCAGAAATCGCCGTTCACTACGAGGCTGCTTCGCAGCCAATTCCAGCAGCACGTTTCTGGTTAAAGCATGCCCAGGAAATGAACGATATCGCGGCCTTTGAACAGGCCATCGAAGCGATCAATCACGCGGATTCGCTCCTGCCAGAGCGAGACTCTCATGAAGCCCGAGAGGTGATGGCACTTTCTTCCTTGCTGGTCGGGGTCATCGCCCATTATCGGGGTGAGACGGAAAAAGCCCTGGCGTTGCTCACTGAGTCACTGATCCTGTGCAAGGAATTTGAAAGGCTGCAAATCGAAGTGCTGGTCCGGCAGGCGTATGTTCTGTATACCTGCGACCGTTACCTGGATTCGTATCAGGCAGCGACCCAGGCATTAGACCTGGCCAGTTTCCTGGGCGATCCGGCAGCCATCGTGCGGTCCCTGAATATTCGCGGGATCAGTGCGCTGATGCTCGGTCGCACTCGAGAGGCGATCGATGATCTGCGCCGTGCAGTAGCCGGTTCCAGCGGACCTTCTTCAGAGATGGTACAAAGTTTAAACCACTTGGGCACAGCCCTGGTGTTTGTCCAGGAATATCCAGCGGCTTCTGAAACACTGATCCAGACCGTGGATCTGGCTCGGAAAGGCGGTTTGAAACGTCTTGAGGCGGCAGCCCTGACCATGCTCGGGCAAATATCGCTCAATTGCGGTCGCTATGAAGAATCCATACGGATGTATTCTGAGTCCATCGAGGTAGCCGGAACCTCCTACCTGCCAGGAATGTGGGGCAAATATGCCGGACGCGGGTTGGCATTTTTCCGCTCGGGGGATATCCCTTCAGCCAGTAAGGATTTTAAACAGGGTTTGGATGTTTCATTACAGGTTAACAGCCTGTATGGACAGCTATTGATGCAGACATACCTGAATATGATCTCGCTGGCGCAGGTTCAGCTTCCAACCTTTTCTTTGAACCAAATCGAGAGTCGGGCGGGTGAGGCGAAAATACCTGCAGTGGTAGCCTTGTGCGCCAATATTCGCGGACAGGGTTGGCGGCTGTTAGGTGATATTGAACAGGCAAGGGCAGCCCATCACCTCTGCTTGCAAGCCTCCCTTGAAACCAATGTGCCAACTTTTATTCTGGAAGCGCGCATCCAGCTAATGTACGATCAGTTGTTGTTTCGTCCAGAACCTGCATTGATCACAGAATTGGATGGACTCCTGGCTGAGGCACAAGCGGCCGGCGAGTTGCCAATTCTCGCGCGAGGACTGTTGGTCCGGGGACGATTCACAACCGAAAGATCTGAAGCAAAGGTATTTCTAGAAAAAGGCCTGGCATTGGCCCGCAGTTTTCCTGATCAGGTATTGCAGGCAGAAGGTCTTTCCCTGCTGGCACGTCAGGAGAAGGAATCCTCCCGGATGCTCGATTATTTATCCGAGGCCGAAACGGCTGCACGAACATCGTTCGTTCCTCTGCTGCTCTTGCTGGGGGAGATCAATCCCGATCTCGAAGATCTCACTCGTGTACGGCAGATGGTCATAAATGCACTTACTAAATAAATCGGCTGGTCAGGGACGTTTCGAGGACGCTCTCTCTGTATCATGGGTGACAGAAGAGGAGAGATATGTCAAACCACACCTTTTTTGTCGCCGTTTCAATGTTAATCCTGGCCAGCCTGGCCTGCAGCCTGCCAGGACAGGCAGTTCCCTCACCGGTTGCCCCTGCACCTGAGTCAATTCCCACATTTACCTCATCCGTCCAGGACGCTGGGAAATCCACCGAACCACCGGCTCCACCCACGCTGACGCTTGAACCAACTGCCATGCAGCCGCAGGTTCGCGCGCTGGATCCACGCACCCTTGGGGGTTGTGACATATTTCTCGAAGCGGATTTTCCCAATTCGGTCGGTGCAGCGCCCCTGGCCACCCAGCCGCTTTCGGACACCGAAAAGACAGCCTGCCAGTACACCTTTGCCAGTGGGACGATTTTCGCTTCGATCTCCACCAGCCTGCCTGGTCGGGAGGCCTTCGATACAGTGCGCCAGTTCGATGCCATCTCTGGTGGGACGATTGAACCCATCACCCTGGGGGAAATCGCCCTTTTCAAGGTTTTTGACGAGAACAGGGTCACGCTGGAAGCTGTGTTGAACGGCTGGTACGTTGTCCTGGATGCTCAAGGCTTTGATCGCAAGCACCTTCTTCTGCTGGCTGAATTGCTGCAAGCCAACCTGATACCCTACGCTACCGGGCCATAACCCAAAGAGCGAAGAGTCCCCAACATATCCTCTGCGATTTTCACTTTACCCATGAACACCGGGGATTCTTGGCTGCCATGAAAAGAGAATGAGAATGAAGAAAAGAAACGGTTACCTTTTGCCTGGCCTGTTGGTCTTGCTGCTCTTAATGTGTATTGCTGCAGGGATCTGGGTATTCCTCAACTATGAATCGAACGCGGAACATGCTCTTATCCAAATCCGCGACCCGCAGAACGGTATCCTGACCGACCTGAACGAAACCCTGCCGCTGAATGTATTCGCGGAGTCCAGCCGCCCGATCCTGCGCTTGGAAGTGTACGCCGACGGGGTGCTGATCGGCGCAGTAAACGGCAATGATCAAAAAACACTGACCCTTTCACAGCCCTGGACTGTCACCACCCCAGGACGGCACGTGGTGGTGGCGCGCGCATTTTTCAGTGCGACTGAGTTCGCCGATTCGCAGGTTGTTCTTGTCGATACAGCTGACCTCGCCGGGCTTCCCGTGCAGGTCAATGTGGACGACCTACCTCGCGGAGTAGGCGTGGTCGAAGTACAGGTGGGCGACCTCGCTGCAGCGGTCGGAACCAGCGTCGAGGAAATTGCCCGACTCAACCCCGGCCTGCCTGCCGCTGCAGATGCTGTCATCCCTTCTGGAACTCCTGTTTTCCTCCCTCGCCGGGCCAACCTTCCTCCTTCCTCCCCGGCTCCATCCATCCCCCCACCTGTCCCTGGTGCCCCCGGAATGCATCCGGAGGTTCCGCCCTCCTCCCGTTTCGATGGTGAAACACATTCCTGCGAACAGGTGTCCTTGCGCTGGAGCGATGCACAGGACGAAACCGGATACATCCTTTATCGTTTGGCTCCCGGAGAGGAAATGATGGTGACAATTGCGCACCTTCCGGCCGACCAGACAACTTACCGCGATATGACCGTAGGCATCCCTGGGACCTATCATTACATGCTTGCACCGCAGCGACCTTCCGGCGGGAGCATCACGTCGATGCTCAGCATTACACTTGGGCCGGAGTGTGCGCCTGCCGATGCGGCTGGGCGAACCTCGCTGCGTCTGGTGATGCTGCGCATCCGTCTGAATAAATCGTTCGATGGAATTTACTGCTACTCCTCGATCAACGGCTCCCGCTACGAGCGGATCCCGGCAGGGGATGGCTTGCTGCGCCCTTCCTCTGATTGGAGCGTGGTTCAATTGCCTGTTCAACTTCCCAGTCGGGGTGCCTATTCCCTGGATGTTCCAACGGATGGCACCATGGACATCGCCATGGAATGCTGGGGCCGGCGTGGTCCGCGCAGTGACTCACTTGGCAGGTATGTCGCCAGTCACCCCAGCATTGACTGGGACGGGCGCGAACTTACAGGCTGGAGCGAAATCACCGACCCAAACGCTCCAAAAAGCTATGTATTCAACCTGTCCTATCGCATTGCCCGCCCCCTGAATGCAGTTGACCTCACCCGCATCTATGAAGGTGCGCTGGCTCCTCAATACTTGAACGTTCCTCCGATCCTGGATGCGCTGAGCAGGCAGGTTTCAGGTATCCCGACCCCGGTCAATGTTGCCCTGGAATGGGGCTATGGGTGTGACCCATTGTTGTATTTATATGGCGAAGGCGGTTACCAGTGCGCCCTCTACACTCCCCGCATCAGTTGGAGTTGGTACCCCTCCACGACCGTAACCCGCGAGATGGTGACCGGGTTTGATGTCCGGCTGGAATTTTCCCAGCCTGGAAATCCATCCCGCCGTATACCAGGACCACAATTCAATTTATCTGACCGTCAGGCCCGTGCATTGCTGTTAAGACCCTTGCCCCTGGCCTATCGCTGCGGGACAACGGTTTATGTCACGGTGATCGCGCGCACGACGCGTGGGAATTCACCCGAGAGCGCTCCTTTGATCATCCAGCAGCCTGCGTGTCAACAACAAAATCTGCGTGTCCGCATCACATCAATTGAAATCGGCCCCAGCCGCCAGACCAATCGATTGCTCGACGAAGGAGACATCTGCATCCTGTGCGAAGACCGCCGACTGGAAGTGTACGGATCGGTATACCTGAACGGATATGGCATACATCGCGAAAGCATCGGACACGGTGCCGATGTCATTCTTTTTGGAGCCTGCCCGGCGACGACCACCTGCCTGGGTGAAGGGAATTATACAGCTGGCTCCAGTCGGGTCCCCTGGCTGTTCGAGATGGATGTGCCCCACAACGGTTCGGCCATCCTGACGGTATCCTTGCGAGACTACGATACCCAGAACAGTTCGGATTTTTTGTGTATTGGCAACGCCGAGATACAACTCGGCCCATTGATGGATAGAAACTTCCGCCAGGTACTTACTGTGGCCGGTGATTTCGGCGAGGCATCCTGCCGTGTCACAGCGGAAGTGCAATTTGCACCCTGATGACCTTAGCGGGAGGCCTGATCCGTATTCCATGAAAAATAATCGTCGTGAGATTACCTACCTGCTCCGCATTTGGCAGGAGCCAAGTGACCTGACCCCTCCTGGAGAATGGCGTGGCGTGCTGCGCACGCTGAATGGGCGCCAGGAAAGAATGTTCAAGTCTGCGGAAGAACTTTGGGAATATTTGATCTTCAGTGAAGCGCAGGCACCGCCCGAGATCATGAGAACTGAAACGCAGCCATCAAAAGAAAAAAAGGAGAAATCGGCATGAAAAATCGTATTTTTTGGTTTGCGGGAGGCTTGCTCTTGCTGTCCCTGCTTTGCGCAGGGGTGGCAGGCTGGTTCTTCCTGCGATCAGATTCACAGGGAACGCGCGCCGTTGTTCAGATCAAAGCCCCGACAAGCGCCGGCCTCTCCGGCGTTAACGAAACCCTGCCGCTGGTGGTCTATGCTGAGGCCAGCCGGCCTGTTCTACGCCTGGAAGTTTACGCAGATGGCGCACTGGTTGCAGCGGCCAATGGGGATCGCCACGCGTTAACCCTGACCCAGAACTGGACACCCTCCACCCCTGGTCGGCATGTATTGCTGGCCCGCGCTTTTTTTGCCGCGGATGATTTTGCAGACTCGCAGGCTGTATTTGTTGACACGGCAGACCTGAGCAATGTCCCAGTGCAAATCAGTGTGGATTCGCTGTCGCGCGGGGAGGGGGTCAGCGATATCCTGGTCAGGGATCTGGCCGAAGCTGCCGGGGTCACCAGCGAGGAAATCTCAAGCCTCAATCCTGGTCTGCCTGCTGCACCGGATGCTGTCATTCCACCAGGCACATCGGTAACCATACCGCGCCGCACGGCACCTGCACCGGGGGCTGCCCCGGCGATCCCACCCCCGGCTCCCGGCGCACCTGGTTCACCTGCATCTTCAGCCGCCAACCCCCGGTTCGACGGAGAAACCCACACGTGCAGCCAGATTTCCATCCGTTGGACCGATGCCCCGGACGAGACTGCCTACCGCCTATACAGGATTGCTCCTGGTGGCGACCGAATGGAACTACTGGCGACCCAACCAGCCAACACCATCACCTATGCGGATTCGTTCATCACAGGACCGGGCACCTACCGCTACTTCCTGGCCCCAATTCGGCCAGGCGGCGAGTCCATTTCATCGATGCTGGGAGTTGAAATCCCGGCAGATTGCACCCCATCCGGAACAGGCGCCTCCACCTCCCTGCGTCTGTTGCTGCTCAACCTGACCACCCAGGAAGCCTACAACGGGGTGTATTGCTATGTTTCGATTAACGGTTCACGATACGAACGCATCCCATCCGAGCCGGGCTTATTGCTCCCGACAAATGGCGATCTGAGCTATGACCTGCCGCTGCAACTCCCCAACCGAGGTATTTACTCAGTGAATGTCCCCACGGATGGTTTGATGCGCCTGGATGGCGAGTGCTGGGGAAGGCGCGGCGTGGAAAGCATCCGTATCGGCCGGTTTTCTGGAAGTCACGCCAGCCCGGAATGGGATGGACGCGATCTGATCAACGAAGTTCTGGCGTTCGAGCCCCGGGAACTGGTCTCGCTCGACGGGCATCCTGTCTCAGCAGGCGGTGCTTCCTTCCTTCGTTATCGAATTCAGCCGACTGGTTCTCGCTTTGACCTAAGCGGGATCGCCCCTGGTGCCCTGCAATCTGTCTATCTAAACATCCCCGCCATCCTCGACCCGCTTGAGGGAACCGACACATCCATCCCTTCGCCGACCAATCTGCGTATTGCCAATGTAGCCGGATGCGATGTCTTCCCCAGCGCCGATCCCAATGTGGAGAGTAGCATATGCAATGGCCCTTTGATGCCCTTACTTCGCTGGGACTGGCAGGCAAACAGCTTTTACAACGAGGCGGACGTACTCGGCTGGCGCATCAATCTCATTATTGTGATGGATGACCTGCGCCCGGGTTCGCTCTCCTACCCTGGCCCATCGACCTTGGTGGTGCGTCCTGTCGGAGCAGCCAGTGCCGGTCGCAGTGCCGGTCTGCCGGCATTGCCCTCCAACATCTCCTGCGGTGTAAATGTACGGATTACCGTTACCACCCTGACTGCGCGCGGTGCTTCCCTGCCGAGCGAGGCAATCTTCCTGCGGCAGCCGCCCTGTCCAGATCTGGGGATGATTCGTATCACGTTTAATTCCATCACTGTCGGTCCGAGTGCGCGCATTGGCGAGCTTCGTGACGACGGAGATATTTGCGTCGCATGCACGGATCGGCGCATGGAAATCTTTGGTGATATTTTCATCGGCATGAATGATTACGCACCGACCTTCCGCAATGATCCCAGCCACGGAGCCGGAACCATTCTGTTCGGCAGCTGTCCAAACTCTACTGCCTGCTTGAATCAGGGACGCTACCAATGGGGCAGCCGCCCACACATCGCTCCATGGTTGTCTGAGATGGAAATCCAGGCAGCAACCCTTGGCTCAAGAGGAGAGATTACGCTCACAGCGGTCCTGAAGGATTACGATACTCAGAACGGCCCTGATAATTTCTGCATTGCTACCTACACCCTGCAGCCGCGATCTAATGCCGAGTGGACCCGACTAAATGAAACCGTTGTTTTACGCAGTGACCTGGGTGAGGCGTCCTGCGAAGTCGAAATCCTGGTCCAGGGGATTCCCGGACCTTCTGCTCCCTGATCCATGATGAATTTTGAAAGGATGTCCTACCCATGAAACATACATTGCTCTTGCTTACCGCCCTGTGCCTGATGTTAAGTGCCTGCTCCACGCCAGGAGCCAGTCTCGCCGCCAATGGAATACAGGCCTGGCTCGACCAGCCTGTCCCAGGGTCGATCCTACCCTTGGGGGCATTTCCTCTCAAAGCGCATGCCCGTCACACCGACGGGAGTGGAATCACCCGTATCGAATTCCTGGTCAATGGTGTCCCTGTCGGTGCGGTGGATACAGACCCCAATGCAGCCATCGTCTACGGCGAAACCACCTGGAACGCCTCCTCGCCCGGGCAATACATGCTGATCGCCCGAGCCTATGCAGGCGGCGAGTCATCCGACAGCGCTCCAGCGCTGGTGTGTATTTCCCAGGAATTCCAGGAAGCAGTCCTCTTACAAACCGCTGATTGTTCGGGGCTCGAGGAAGTCGTCCCCTCGGCAGGGGAGGTTACTGAAGAGGCCCTGCCCTCAGATAAGCTGACCGAAATTGCTGCCCTGACCGAGACCCCTGCGGCACCAACCACTCTCGCTCCCACCACCACCTTTACGCCTGCTCCGTCCACGCTGACAACGGTCCCCCCATCGGCAACCTTTGTCCCACCGACTGCCACACTTGCCCTGGATACCAGTCCTCCAACGGTGGACATCACCAATGTATCCCCCCAGGCGCTCTATTACGGCAGCGGCTGCAGCGCCGAAAGCGGGATCCTGACAGTGGAAGCCTACGTGGCCGACGACCGAGGGTTGGGCGAAGTATATCTTGTGTATGGATTTGTCGGCGCAGGCGCGGAGGGGATATTTGTTGAGATGTCCTCCACCGGCAGCGGGTATTATCGCGCTATCGTTGATATTGGTGGCCAGGCTTATAACTTCTTCCAAGGAGCAAACGGCGAGATCGGGATTGCCGTCATCGGCAATGACCAGGCAGGGAATTCCGCCCAGGATAGCAGTCCCAATATTCCGTTGGCCTTCTGCCCCGGATAGAAATCCGCTTGCTTGGCCTGACCAGTTCAACAGGAAGGAAAAAAATCACGCCATGCAAAAGCATGGCGTGATTTTTTTTCGGCCACTGGAGGGACGGCCAATCCGAAGGAATCCAACCCCGACCTGCACCATGAGTCAACACCTTCCATCAAGGTCACCTGCCAGGTACCCCGGAGCGCTTTTCAAGGTAGTCACTATAACCACCCGGGTATTCCACCAGATCCCCGCCCTCAATGGAAAGGATCCGCTGCACGGTACGATCGAGGAAATACCGGTCATGCGAAATGATCAGCACCGTACCGGTAAAATCACGCAGGGATTCCTCCAGCACTTCCGCGGAGGCAATATCCAGGTTGTTGGTCGGTTCATCCAACAGCAGGAAATTCGCCCCGGAGAGCACCAGCAGGGCCAGCTGCAAGCGGCTGCGCTCGCCGCCCGAGAATTCGCCGATTTTCTGGGAGATCTGTTTATACGTAAACAGGTAGCGCACCAGAAAAGCCGTGGCGTTCGATTCACTCATGTTCCCGGCATAGCGCACAGTGTCCAGGGCGGTCTGGTTGAAATCCAGTGTTTCATGCTCCTGGGCATAATGCCCCATCCGCACGCTCGGCCCGAGCACGATCTCGCCCGCATCAGGCACATCCTGCCCGAGCAGCATCCGCACCAGTACTGATTTACCCGATCCGTTCGGGCCGATCAAGCCGACCCGCTCACCGTGCCAGAGCGTCTGGCTGACATTACGATAGATCTGCCGCGTATCAAACGTTTTCGAAACATCCCTTAACTCAAGTACCTTGTTCGAGCCACGCCAACCGGTCAGGGAAAGGTCCATGCGGCGGCGTTCAGTCACCGGTTTGTCAATCTTGTCCATTTTCTCCAGCCGCTTCTGCATGGACTTGGCGCGCTGGATATATTTCTCGTTGTCGTAGACCCGTCCCCAGATCAGCAAGCGTTTAATGGAGGCTTCCATCCGTTCCACTTCGTGCTGTTGGGCGGTATAGAGTTGCTGCTGGCGGGCCAGGCGGTGTTCTTTGTCCATCTGAAACGAGGAATAATCGCCCTCGAACAGGAAGATCCTGCCATCCTCCAGCTCGGCAATGTGGGTCACAACCGCATCCAGCAAATAGCGGTCATGCGAGATGATGACCACCGTGCCAGGGTACTCACGAATGAATTGCTCGAGGTACATCTTGCCTGGCATGTCGAGGTGGTTATCTGGCTCATCCAGCAGCAGGACATCCGGTTTTTGCAGCAGCAGGCGTGCCAGGCCGACCAGTTTTTTCTGGCCGCCGCTCAGGACGGCGATCGGCTTTTCCAGGTCGCCTTCCGGCAGTCCCAGGCCCAGCAGGGTCTCCCGCACCAGCTTGGGGTAGCCATCGCCGCCATGCGACTGGTATTCATCCAGCAGGTGTTGCTGGCGTTCCAGCGCGCGCGACAGGTGTGAATCATTGCCATAGACAGCCGGATCACCCAGGCTGGCTTCCACGGATTCCAGCGCGAGTGTGATTTCGGCCATTCGGGCATCGCCAGACAGCGAGGCGTCGAGCGCGGTCTGCTGCGGGTCCAACTCCGGGTGCTGGGGCAGGTAGCCCACCGTCACCCCTTTGGCGCGCACGAGCGTCCCGCCCAGTTCCGGCTGGTATTCGCCTGTGATCATCTTAAATATCGAGGATTTCCCCGCCCCATTGGCCCCGATCAGGCCGATCTTCTGCCCGCGCTGGATCTCCCAGGACAGGCCGCTGAAGATGCGCTTTGCGCCGAGCACGAGTGAAATATTGGAAAGTTGAATCTGGATCATGTGATTACCTTTTTGTAGAAACTAAAAACGCCGCAGGAAGGCCTGCGGCGTAACGAAGCGAATAAACGTGAAGAACTGGCTTCAGCAAACAGGCGCGATTCGAGGAGGCCCGGCGGGGGTAAAACCACGCTTGCCTACAAGGGTCACGATGCTGGTGCGGAAGTTGTAACGCATGGGCGGCATTATACCAAAAATTTTATCCGGATGAAAAGCTAGTGACACTAAAATGGCAGGAGCTGCCACCCTTCCCAAAGGGTAAGGCTCCCGCCGGCCACCAGGAAACAAAAATAGAGGATTGTCGCCAGGTTGAAAAAATGTCCCAGCAGAATACTGTTCCCATCTTTTTCAATTTCCCCAATGGAAAGAAAGATCAGGGAAAGGGCCGGGAGAGTATTGCTAAACGGGACAAACCCAAACGGGAGCATCAATAACGCAGCTGCAAGAAGATAGGCCAGTTTATGAATCAGGCCCGGGAACTTGTTCTCAGTGAGCCACGGCAGGCGGTGAGGGCGACAGATCTTTTCAAGCTGATGAAACCAGGGAAGGGCCTTCTGAAACCCGGCTATCAATTTGTCGGCAGCAATCGTTTGCCGGGTGATCCTTCCCGGGAGCCACAAGTGGCGCTCGAACAGGCGCGCAGCCCCAATCAAAAGGATGGCCGTGCCAAATATCGTGCTTACCCCGGGGATGGAGACCGGGACAAGGAATATCAATGCAAGGAAAACGGACAATAACAATAATCCATCGTCCTCAAAAATTATTAGGATTTCCGCCAGCGTGATTTTTCCCTCCGGCATTTCATCCACAATCGTAGCGAACTTTCTCCCCAGGGATTCTTTCTCGATTATCCCCCGGGTGGGAAGCTGGGTTTCATTTGTCAGCATGCTTGTAACCTCAACAAAGGTGATCCCATGGCAGCTTTCTTTACGACTACCATGCGATTTTTCTGAATGCCATAAAGGCAACGAACTGAAGGAAATGCATCAGGTACGTACACGATGCGCAAATATTTTTTCAACCTCTGCATAGAACAACACCAGTGATCCGGCGCCGATACACAGGAGCAGGTTGGGCAGGGTCAGCGGGGTGGTCTTGAGGTAAGACTGCAAGGCAGGCGCATAAATCGCAGCCAGTTGCGCCACCACGACAGCCAACGCCAGCCCGAGCAGGGGTTTGTTTGAAAACAGGCCCACCCTGAAGATCGAGTCGTTACCGGTGCGAATACCAATTGCCTGCCAGACCTGGGCAAACGCCAGGGTGGTGAACATCATCGTCTGCCAGTCTTTGTGCCCTGCAAAATAGAACCAGACGCCAATGGCCAGGGAGAGTACACCAATCAACAGGCCAAACCGGATCACCTGCCCGCCTACGCCACCGCTAAAGATGCCCGCGTTGGGCGAGATGGGTTTGCGCTTCATCACTTCCTGTTCGGCAGGTTCCAGGCCCAGGCCAACACCCAGCAGGCCATCGGTCAACAGGTTCAGCCAAAGCAACTGCAGGGGTAACAACGGGGCAGGCAGGCCAATGAGCACACCCGCCAGCATCACCAGGATTTTGCCAAGATTGCCACCCATTGAAAATTTGATGAACTTGCGCAGGTTATCGTAAATGACGCGGCCTTCCTCCACTGCCGCCACAATCGTCTTGAAATTATCGTCCTGCAAGACCATCTTGGCGGCTTCCTTTGATACATCCGTGCCGGTTATACCCATCGCCACGCCAATATCGGCGGTTTTCAGGGCCGGGGCGTCGTTCACGCCATCGCCTGTCATAGCCGTCACATGTCCGCGGGCCTGCAAGGCGTTCACAATTCGCAATTTATGTTCCGGCGAGACGCGCGCAAAGACTGCAATCTGCTCCACCACCTCGCGCAACTGTGCATCGCTCATCTGGTTCAACTCTGCGCCGGTCATCGCCCGACCATTTTCGTCAGTGATGCCCAGTTCACGGGCAATGTGCAGGGCGGTCAGCGGATGGTCGCCTGTGATCATGACCGGGCGGATGCCTGCGCTTTTGGCCTGTGCTACCGCTTCCTTCACTTCGGGTCGGGGAGGATCAATGATGCCGACAAATCCGACTATCGTCAATCCGTTCTCGAGTGCTGGGCCGCTTTCAGGTTGGTCATGGGTCTTGAAAGCTACACCCAAAACGCGCATCCCATTTTCGGCCAATGACCGGTTGGCAGCCTCGATGCGGATGCGGTAATCTGTTGTCAGCAGGTGGCGCACCCCGTTTTCCCAGACATGCGTTGAAATGTCCAGCAGCCCATCCACAGAACCTTTTGTGAAAGAAATATAAGCCGCCTGGGGTGCAACCACATCCAGGAGATCGCGAATGGCCGATTGTTTACTTCTCTCGAGGGCATGCAGAGTGGTCATGCGCTTTCGGTCAGAATCAAAGGGAACTTCGCCCACCCTGGGTTTATGCTCATCCAAATCAGTCTTGATCAGCCCAAATTTGGCTGCGGCCACCACCAGCGCCCCCTCGGTTGGGTCGCCAATGGCGTGGTATTTTTGCCCACCTGAACCTTCCTCGACCTGCAATCTGGCATCGTTACATAACGCACCACCAATTAATAATAAACTGAGCGCCCCTTTGGGGGTGGAGAGCGCTTCGCCGCTCAGATCAACAACCCCACGACCACGTTGATCAGTGTCCTCACTGACTTCAGCACGATACCCGGCCACGTCCAGCACGGTAACTGTCATACGGTTTTCGGTCAGTGTACCTGTTTTATCAGAACAAATCGTCGTCACAGAGCCGAGTGTTTCCACGGCCGGCAATTTGCGAATGAGCGCATTACGCGCCAGCATTCGTCGCGCACCGAGCGCCAGGGTGATGGTTACTACGGCGGGCAAGCCTTCCGGCACAATCGCCACTGCCACACTGACTGCCAGCAAAAATGCATCCACCGCCAAAGCACCACGAAAAATGTCAAAGATGGCCACCAATCCGGCCACAATCACCCCGACCACAGCCAATAATTTGCCAAGGTGATCAAGCCGTTTTTGCAAAGGTGTCAGATCATCCTCATCTTGTTGAAGCAGGATCGCAATGTGGCCCAGCTCGGTTTGCATCCCGGTAGCAATCACCAACCCTGTGCCGCGCCCATAGGTAACAGTAGTTCCCATGTAAGCCATGTTAGCCCGGTCACCAAGCGGCAGGTCAGCTTTTTCGAGCGGATGAGTATCTTTTTCTACCGCTTCCGATTCGCCGGTCAAGGCGGCTTCCTGGATGCGCAGGTTTATGCTTTCGATCAGACGCAAATCAGCCGGTACCAGGTTTCCAGCTTCAAGCAGCACCACATCGCCCGGTACCAGGTCTCGAGCTGAGATTTCGGCCACCTGGCCATCACGTTCGACACGCACTTTGGGAACAGTCAGTTTTTTTAGGGCGGCCATCGCTTTCTCGGCGCGATATTCCTGGAAAAACCCCAACAATCCAAACAGTAACACAATCGCAAAAATGGCCGAGGCCTCCTGCCATTTGCCCAGCAAGGCCGAAACAACCCCTGCCGCAATCAGGATCAATACCATCGTAGCGGTGAACTGTTCCAACAGTATTTTCCAGGGGCTGCGCACGCTTTTCTCTTTTAGCTCATTTGGCCCTACCCTAGCTAACCGGGCCTCCGCTTCCTGGGCTGACAGCCCTTCCAGAGTAGATTGGGTTTGCCGTAAGGCATCTTCCAGGCGATATTGATGCCAGCTCATCTTATCTTCCATATCATTATTCCTTCCACCATCCAGATATTGATTTGGTCCCATCATCCAGGTGGCAAAAAAAAAGACCACCGCCACACGTGTGACGATGGTCTTGCCTTTCCTGAGCAGCCGGGGCAAATGCCCGACATGACGACTGCGCAACCCGCAAGCGGGCGGCTACTCCCCATCGGAGTGGTTAAATTATACCGGATTTCTCCAATTCCGGCTATCTGCGTGCCCGGGTTCTTTGCCAGTTTCGCAATTCAGGACTTCCATAACTAGCAGGACAAAAGCCACCAAAACTCACTTCCCTTTCGATATTTGCCCATTGGAAACCGGTGTCAGGAGAGATGCCCGCCCGATTCGGCTTCTTCCAGCACGGCCAGGATGGTGGCAACCAGTGCGCGGGCCGAGGCGGCATCCAGCTCCACCGCCACGCGCGCGCTGTGCCCAAGCGTTTCGTTGACAAAATCGATGTTCAGGGCGTGCTCAAAGGGGGCATTAAAAGGATGGTCATAGGATACATTGGCCTGGGTTACCTCAAACCAGCCACCAGTGCCTTTTCCGGTCCCGGAAATTTTAACCTTCTCAACGATCATGGTACACATGGCAGGCTCCTTATGCGGCGAGGTGTTTATCGAGGAAGGCAAAGACCTTCTTCCAGCCGTCCACGGCCTGGGCCTGGCGGTAGTTGGGACGGTCGTGGTAGAAAAATCCATGCCCGGCATCCGGGTACATGTGGAATTCATGGTCCTTGCCGTGTTTCTTGAGCTCGGCCTCATGCAGGGCAACCTGCTCCGGTGTCGGACTGGAATCCTGTTCACCAAACAGGCCAAGCACGGGGCAGGCCAGGTCTTTGGTGAAATCCAGCGGGGCAACCGGTGTCTTTTCGTTGAGCGATTCCGGCGGCATGACCACCCGCCCGCCCCAGCAATCCACGACCGCGTTAAATCCGGGGGCCCGGCAGGCCGCCAGGTAGACATGCCGTCCGCCCGAACAGGTGCCAAACGCGCCAACCTTGCCGTTGCAATAACCTTGCGCGCGCAGGTACTGCATGGCCCCGGCCAGGTCGCCCACCGCCTGCTCGTCGGCAATGCCGCCATCCGCACGGACGCGGGCGGCCACATCCTCCGGCGTGCCATGCCCGGCGCGGAAGTACAGGTTGGGCGTGATGGTCGCAAAACCGTGATGGGCAAACTTGCGGGTGGCTTCCAGATACCACTCGTCCCAACCGGGCATGTGGTGCGCCAGCACCATGCAGGGGAACGGCCCATCGCCCAGCGGGCGGGCCAGGTAGGCGTTAATGGGGTCGCCCTGATGACCGGTGATGGTCACCATCTCGGCGATCAATTGCGGAACACGATCGGTCTGGTACATTTGGCCTCCTTGATATAAGTATTTGAAACAACTACAGTGTAGAGGCATTTTGCCCCGAAAGCAAGCGACAGGCAACCCCCTCATTTCTTGCCATGCCCGGATGGTTATTAATATGGTGTTCAAATCACCCCAATCGTTGCGTGTAATGTTGACACCTTCTTTTGGTAAAATGAAGGTAGATCTCCAAGGAGAAAGATGACCATGACGCGAGTTCTCGGCACTGATGTCAGTTTCTGGCAGGATGAACCCTCCACCCCGGAGCAGATCGATTTCGTCAAAATGAAGCAGGGGGCTGATTTTACGATCATCCGCGCCGGACAAAACCTTTGGGCCGACCCGGACTGGGCTTACAACTGGCGGGAATCGAAAGCCGCCGGGCTGCCCCGTGGCTCCTACTGGTTCTATGACAGCCGCGCCGAACCAAAAAAACAGGCCGAATTGTGGGTGCAGACCATGGGCACCGATCTGGGCGAATTGCCCCTGTTTGCCGACTTTGAAGAATCATACAACGGCACCTACAAGGGCTGGCAAAACTGGTACGTCTTCCTGGAACGCATCCGCGCCCTGGTGGGTCCGCAAAAAGAGATCGGCATCTACACGGCCTTCTACTACTGGCGCGACAACGCCCCCAACGCCACCACCCAGGCCGCCAACCTGGAATACTTCAAGCGTTACCCGCTGTGGATCGCCCATTATGGAGCGGAAAAACCCATGATCCCCAAGCCCTGGGGAGAAGAAGAATGGCTGCTCTGGCAATTCACGGCCGTCGGGGATGGCCGCGCGTTTGGCGTGGAAAGCCTGGGGATTGACCTGAATTACTTCAACGGCGACCTGCCTGCCTTCAAAGCCCGTTTCAACCTGAATGGCCAGACCGGGCCGGACCCCATCCCGACCCCGGGCAGCGGACTGGAAGTGAACGCCCAGTATGCCTTGAACCTGAATACCCGCCAGGGGCCAGCCGAGACCTTTCCTGTCAATGGCAACCTGCGTCACGCCGACCCGTTGACGGTTGAATCGATCTCCCAGGATGGCAAATGGGTGCAGGTCCGCCGCAGCGGGGACAACCTGAGCGGCTGGGTGAACCTGGATTTCTTTGTCAGGCAGGCCAGCACCCCGCCGCCCGGCCCAACTCCTGTCGAAGAATGGTATCGTGTCACCTCCAGCGCGCTCAATGTACGCAGCGGGCCAAGCACCACCTACCCTTCAGTATTCTTCCTGCAGCAGGGAGATGTTGTCAAGGTGATCGGCTATTCACCGGATCGGGCCTGGCTGCAACTGGTAAAAACTGATGACGGCCAGACCGGCTGGGCTTATGGCGCCTACCTGACCAAGGTAGACGGTCCGCCTCCCCCGCCACCGCCCGCCCCGGAAGAAGAATGGTACAAGGTGATTGCCACCACCCTGCATGTGCGCAGCGGCCCGGCCAGCACCTTCCCACCGATCAACTACCTGCAAAAAGACGACATCATTAAAGTGATCGGCTACTCAGCGGACAAAAGCTGGATGCAAATTGAGCGCATCGACGGCCTGGTGGGTTGGAGCTTTGGCAGTTATCTGACCAAGGTGGGCAATGCCATGCCTGCCAGCCTGAACCAGAAACTCTTCCCCGGTGTAACCTACTTCCGCAAGGAAATCACCTCGCCACGCCGCATGGTGGCCCATGTGCTTGGCATGGATCTCGGCACGCCGGACATGAACGTCTTCGTCACGCCCAGCACCGAACAAACCGGCATCCTGTGCTCGCGTACCACCTCCCAGTTCTTGCAGGAATTCAAGATGCAGGTGGCCATCAACGGTGATGGATTCACCTACCTGCCACCCGGTACTCACCCGCCCAACCAGTACTGCCCCGACAACGGCGAACCGCTTCGCACGAATGGGTTTGCGGCCTCGCGCGGTAAAATTTACAACGAGAAGCAAACCGGCCAGCCGATCGTCTATTCCAGCGTGATCAATGAGATTACGTTTAACCGACCGAAAGGCAGTGTCTATCATGCCATTTCCGGTGACCGCATGCTGGTCTTTGACGGCAAGCCCATTTCCACCCTGGTGAATGACATCGCCAACCCGCGCACTGCTGTAGGGCTGAACAAGGCCGGGAAATTCCTGCTCTTCGTGGTGGTGGATGGCCGCCAGCCCGGTTACAGCGAAGGTGCCACCTATACCGAACTGGCCAGCCTGATGATCTCGCTCGGCGCCTATACGGCAGTTAATATGGATGGCGGCGGATCGTCCGCCATGGTCATCCAGGGCATCGACAAGAAACCGCGTGTCCTGAACAGGCCCATCGACAGCAACACGCCCGGCAAGGAACGCGCTGTGGCCAACCACCTGGGCGTCTTCCTAAACAAGTAAGTCTACAGAGCCAGCCCAACCAGCCCCGCCAAAACCAAGGCCGGGCTGGTTTTTGTTTTGTTGTACAATACCGCCATGCCCAACCTACTGGCTGTTCCATTTTCCTTTTCCCAGTCCTCGCTGCAGGATTACAGCGACTGCCAGCGCCGTTTTGAACTGCGTCACATCCAGCAATTGCACTGGCCCGCCGAGGAAACCGCCCCGGCGCTTGAAAACGAAAAACGCCAGCAGGAGGGGCAGTTCTTCCACCGCCTGGCCCAGCAGGCATTGATCGGCCTGCCGCTGGACAAACTCTCCCCGCTGGCCTCCGGCGAGCACCTGTCACGGTGGTGGCTCAATTTCAGCCAGGCATTCTTTCCGATCACGGAAAAAAGCCTGTCGGGAGCCCGCCTGCTGATGGAGACCAGCCTGTCCATGCCCCTGGGGGGTCATCGCCTGGTGGCCAAGTTCGACCTGCTCGCCATCCATGGGAACAAGATCACGATCTATGACTGGAAAACGTATCACAAACGCCCAAAAAATGAGTGGATGAAGGTCCGCCTGCAAACGCGGGTGTACCCGTTTTTGGTTGCCAGCGCAGCCGCACACCTGAACGGCGGCCAACCGCTGGCACCCGAACAGGTCGAGATGGTGTACTGGTATACCGACTTTCCCGCTGAACCCGCAATATTCGCCTATACGAAATCCCAGTTCGAGCGCGATCAGGCCGACCTGGCCACCCTGGTTGAACGAATCAGCAACCAGCAGGAGTTTCCGCTCACCCGTGACGAGCAGAAATGCGCCTTTTGCGCCTACCGGTCCTATTGCAGTCGTGGCCAACAGGCCGGACACTGGCAGGATGCCGAAGTGGAAGCCGAGGCCGAAAACGCAATCGAGATCAATTTTGAGCAAATTAACGAAATCGAGTTCTAATATGCCGAAACGACTCATCCCCACCCTGGTTGTCCTTGCCCTGGCCAGCCTGGCCTGCAATGCCATCCTGCGCCCGTTCCAGACAGGCACAATCCCCAGCGGGATCACTCCGGCTGAAACGGTGCCCTTCCCTGATACGCCCACCCCCGCCCCAACCGCCATCTACGAAGCGCAGATCGACAGCGCGGTGGTGGTCTATTACGACATTTACGGCTCCAGCGAGGAAGACCTGCTGGCCGGAATGCAAGCCAATTCCCTGGTAGATGACAGCGGCTATGCCGGGTTCGCCCTGACCAGCTGGTATGTTTCATGGAACTGGCCGGGCTACGGCACGGAGAACTGCGATCTTTCGAAAGCCTATACCGGCCTGGACATCACCATCACCATGCCGCGCTGGCGTGCGCCTGCCGATGCAAACCCGCAATTGGTTGAAAAATGGAACCGGTTTATTTCCGCCCTGGCATTCCATGAACAACAGCATGTCGAAAACGTGTATACCTATTACCCGCTCGTCCTGCCCGCCATCCAGAACGCCACCTGCCTGAGCGCCGACCAGGCCGCCCAGGATGTGCTCAACCAGTTGCGCCAGGCCGACTTCGCCTACGACCAGGAAACCGGGCACGGCCTGACCGAGGGCGCTACCTTCCCATGACCCTCTGGAATATCCAGCCGTCCCCCCCGCCCGGCCCGCCAGAATTCCACCCGCTGGTCTGGCGGATTTTGCTGCGCCAGGGGATGGGCAGCCCGGCTGCCGCGCAGGCTTTCGTCGACCCAGCCGCCTACACCCCCCAGCCGCCCTCCGCCCTGCCAGGCATGGACTCTGCCCTGGAGCTGCTCTCGTCCGCCATCCGCGCCAAAAAGCGCATCGCCATCTGGGGCGATTTTGACGTGGACGGGCAGACAGCCACAACCGTGCTTCATGAAGCACTGGGCAGGGTCGGCGGCAATGTTACTTATTACATCCCTGTGCGGGCACGCGAAAGTCATGGCGTGCACCTGCCGAAACTCAAGGATTTGATCGACACCGGCGCAGAACTGCTGCTGACCTGCGACACAGGCATTTCAGCCAACGAAGCCGTGGAGTATGCCAATTCACGTGGTGTGCAGGTGATCATCACCGACCACCACGACCTGCCGGAACAATTGCCCAACGCCGCCGCCATCACCAACCCGAAACTACTCCCTGCAGACCATCCGCTGGCCGGGCTGGCCGGTGTGGGGGTGGCCTATAAACTGGCCGAAGGGTTGTATGACATTTTTCATCCTGCGGAGGCTTCCGCGGAACAACTGCTCGACCTGGCCGCCCTCGGCCTGGTGTCCGACCTGGCCCTGCTAACCGGTGATACGCGCCAGCTCGTCCAGCGCGGCATCCAGCAGTTGCGCATTACCGAACGCGCCGGGCTGAAAGCCATCTACGAGTTTGGCAACATCCAGGCTGCCAACCTTAACGAAGGGCACATCGC
Source organism: Anaerolineales bacterium (assembly GCA_024710905.1). GTDB lineage: Bacteria > Chloroflexota > Anaerolineae > Anaerolineales > Villigracilaceae > JANJTV01. Next base: position 24,928 of record JANJTV010000023.1, read on the forward strand.
CTTCAACCTTGGCCCGCGCCTGAACGCCCTGGGGCGCCTGGAAGATGCCAATCCGGCCGTGGAATTGCTCAGCACCCGAGATATGGCCCGCGCGCGCCTGCTGGCCGCCCGGCTGGAAAGCCTGAACGCCCAACGCAAACTACTGCTGGAACAGGTCACCTCCGCGGCCGAGGCCCAGTTGCGCGAAGACCCCGGCCTGCTGGCCCAACCCGCCATCGTATTGCACCATCCACAATGGCCGGGCGGGGTGATCGGCATCGCCGCCAGCCGCCTGGTGGAACGTTACAACAAACCGGCCATCCTGCTCACCGGCCAGCCGGAGCAAGGCCTGCGCGGCTCAGCCCGCTCCGTCGAGGGACTGCACATCACCGAAGCCATCCGGGCCTGCGCCGACCTGCTGACCAATTTTGGCGGTCACCCAATGGCCGCCGGGCTGGGTTTGCCCGCCGAACACCTGCCGGAATTTCGCAAACGGCTGGGGCGTGAAGTGGAGAGGCAACTTGGCACCACCCGCCCCGAGCCGGAACGGAATATCGATGCCATGCTCCCGCTGGCGGAACTCACGCTCGACCTGGCGGCCCAACTGGAACAGCTGGCCCCCTTTGGCCCCGGCAACGAACACATCACCCTGGCCACGCGCAACCTGACCCTGCTTGAAAAACAGCCCATAGGCAAGGGCCGCGAGCATCTGCGCCTGACCGTGCAGGATTCAGAGGGTCACCAGCAAACCGTGTTGTGGTGGGGTGGCGGCGGGCAGGATTTGCCCGAAGAAGGCTTCGACCTGGCCTACAGCCTGCGCGCCAGCGATTTTCGCGGCCAGAAACAATTGACCCTGGAGTTCATTGAGGCCCGTCCGATCCAGGCCGAACAGGTGGAAATCAGCCCCCGCAAAATTGAGATTGTTGACCTGCGCGCAGAAAATGAACCATTACAGGCCATCCAGCCTTACCTGCAGGATGCAAAAACACAGGTCTGGGCCGAAGGGCAATGGAAGCAGGCCACCCGTGGGCGCGCCCGCCATGAATTGGAAGAGTGCCACACCCTGGTAGTCTTCACCTCCCCGCCCTCCGCCTCCATCTTGCGCGAGGCGCTGGCGGCAGCCAGGCCCCGCCGCATCCTCCTGCTGGCTGCGCCGCCCGCCGCCGATGAACCGCAGGCCTTCCTGGAACGGCTGGCCGGGCTGTGCAAGTTCGTGATCAACAAACGCGAGGGCAAGGCCAACCTGGCGGAGCTGGCCGCTGCCTGCGGCCAGACCGAGGGAACGGTCCGGGCCGGGATTCTTTGGCTTGAAGCAGATGGCAGCCTCGTGGTGAGCGAGGACGCATCCGGGAACACCTCCCTCGCAGCGGCCATGTCTCCAAGAGACGAATCCGCCCGGGCGCGCTGGCAATCGACCCTTCAATACCTCTTAAGTGAAAGCGCAGCCTACCGGGTGTATTACGGGCGCGCCAACCCCAACAAAGTGACAGGACAATAATGAAACGCATTCCCGAACATGGCAAGTGTTTTGTGTGCGGTACGACCAACCCTAACAGCATGGGGCTGGTCTGGTACAGCGACGGGGGAAATATTTCCAGTGAATTTACTTTTACAGACCGCCACCAGGGGCCGCCGGGGCATGTGCATGGCGGTGCTTCCGCGGCCGTCCTGGACGAAGCCATGGGCGCGGCCGTCTGGCGGGCAGGGCTGCAGGTGGTGGCCGCCCGGCTGGAGATCGACTACAAACGCCCGCTACCGCTGGAACAAAAAGCCAGCATCCACGCGCGGATCGAGCAACAGGAAGGCAAGAAGGTCTTCGCGGTGGGAGAGATCGTGCTGGCAGATGGCACGGTGGCTGTCAGCGGGCGCGGGATCTTCGTCACTGCGCCGCACCTGTTTGAAAATGTGGTCTTCCTTGAACCGCAGCACGGTGAGGACTAAAACATCCGGGTTTACGGGAACCATTCCGGCGGAAAAGTCGTCTGGAACAAAAGACTGGAGATGCAAAATGAAACGATTGTCCCTGACCCTTTTGTTCTTCATCCTGGGCCTGGCTGCCTGTAACCCGGTATCTTCGCCGGAGGAAATACCTGTGAGCAGTGAAACGCCCGCCAGCGGTGAATTGCCACCCTATGCCCCGCAAGCCGGGGACGAGCAATTGATTCGCGGGGAAGTGTATCTCGACAGCCACGATCTGCTGATTTTGGAAAGTTTCCCGCCGCAGTATATGCTCACGCTGGCCGGTTCCCTGCCCACGCCCTGCCACCAGCTCCGTGCTATGATCACAGCCAACGAAACCGCCGGTCGCGTGGATGTGGAACTGTATACCCTGGCCGACCCCGAGGTGATGTGTGTGCAGGTACTCGAGCCATTTGAACTCAACCTGCCGCTGGGCAGTTTCGCAGCCGGAACAGTCCAGGTCTACCTCAACAACGAGAAAATCGCAGAGATCACTGCGCCGTAAATACCCTTAATCGTGTCATTGCAACGCCCTGCAAGCGGTAAAGAAATCTTCTTGCAGGGTGCGTGTCTTTTTAATGGGTATTGATTTTTCTGGGGAATTTTCATATAGTGGGAGTGGCATCAATCAACTTGCCCTGATTCTTAATACTGTCAAAGATTGCCCACCAAGTTAATCGGAGGCTGCTGTGAAACGAATGATGTATTTGCTTGGTTTGGCTATTTTCCTTGTCGCTTGTTCTCCGAAGACAGGTACAGAATCCGCCCCGGTCGTTATACCAACATCAACCAATACTCCTGTTCAATTGACAATAACCCCATCTCCCACGACAACAAATTCCCCAACCCCAGAATTACCGGTGAGCCTTAATACACCGATTCCTGAGCAAAATACAAAAATTGTAACAGCCAACCTGATAAGCTTAACTGAACTGGGTCGTTATTATGGGAACATCTCATACATCGCCCGGCTGAGCCAGGATGGAAGCCTGTTGTTTATCAGGAATCAAGCTAGTTTAGATGTTTATGATTACCCGAGTAAAAAACTCAAGATCAGAATAAATCACTACGCAATACAATCCAGCGATTTTGGATTGCAAATCAGCCAGGACGGAAGGTGGGCATTAATAGATGGGGAGTGGCTCTTAAATGTGAATACAGGCTCGACAAAGAATGACCTTGTCAATGTATTCACACTTGTTGGATTTAAGGAACATAATAATCCGATTCCACTTACAGCCCTCTCGGCGGATGGCAGCAAACTGGCAATTGCGGAGTTTTATCAAAGAGGGAGATTCTATATTATAGACACAGAAAGCGGGCAAATAATTACCAAATCCATCTTTGGCAGCACTCCCGTTTTCTCACCCGACGGTTCTATAATTGCAACAAACATGGATAATCAGCTCATTCTTTGGAATATTGCTGATGGAAAACAGATCGAAAAATATCCCAAGGGTACTGTTGTCTTTTCAGGAGATGCGACCTTGATTGCCATCAGGCAATCGTCAGGTGCTATCGATTTATGGGAGCGGGCCATTGGCGAAAAAACAGCAACCATTCAACTCAATAGCAACCAGTGTAGTATTCCGGTTTTCAGCCAGGACAATAAAAAAATTGCCCTTTTTGATTGCAATGGAAATGTACAGGTATGGTCAATCCAGGGCACGTTACTGTCGGACAAGCACTACGAATCTGACGTTCCCTCAATACTTTTTAACGAGAGTGGAGAGGTGAGCCTGCTCGGCACTCCCTACGTTGTCGGCCGCTGGAGAGGGTACGAAGGCTACCAGATGTATGATTTCCAGTTCCAGGGAAATGAAACCATTTACTTTCAATATCACGATTCGCATCGCCGGTCCCGCCATGGATGTACCATCTCCCTGCGCTCAAGCGATCAAGACTGCAAGAACAACTTAATCCTCGGAACCGACAATAACTATTACAACTATGTAGTGGATGGAAAAACGCTCAATATCTTTTCCTATCCATCGCCAATCGGCTCAAAGCCACTCTATCAAATCAATTGGTTGGGTTCATCTATCTATATCAATAAGCTTGATACTCAAAACGAGACACTTCTATTTACCACCCCGATCACAGATTACACTGCAGATGTAAAATTAATAGACTTAAAAACCGGGAACATCATCAAACGTTGGGAACTGAAGAATGTCGGCTCCACATCATTCTCTGAAGACAATACCGCCGCGGCCATATGTTTGAATATGGCCCAATACGGAATGAACTTTTTTACCAATAAAACCAGGTTGGTTTTGATTGACCTTGCCAACAAAAAGGTCGATTACGAAGAGAACATTCCCTGCGATGAGCTGGCGCTTTCCCATTCTGCTGAACAAAGGCAAATTGCGATCAGCTATAAAATCCTCACGGCAGAATCGCAATTAAAATCCTTGCTGCTCTTCATGAATTTCAATACGAACGATGGGCGGATTAAGATTGATGCCGGTTGTGACCGCAGCATCAGCTCGTTGGCGTATTCACCCGACGATTCTATTCTGGTGGTTGCCTGTGCTTATGGAGATATGGATGGGACGATACACTTCATCAATCCATCTGACGGAACAAAAATACACAGCATCGAGGGCTATCCGGGAATCACGAACGTGGCTTTCTCACCAGATGGAAAATTCCTTGGCGTAGCGTTTGGAGGGGGGATTATGAGCGTCCTGGGAGTTCCTGTCACGCCAACTCCATAAGACTATTAAAAATTTACCGAACACAAAGGTGTAAAAGTTTCTATTGCCCCAAAATTCCACTTATTAACAAAAGGAAAATCAAAAATGTCATCCCAAACCCTGCCGAAAATCACCTTCCTGCTGATAGCCATCAGTCTGATCACCTTACTCGTCGCCCCGCCCGGCGTTTCAGCCAGACAGCCGGCACAAACACCACAGCAGGAAATTGATGCGTATATCACCGAACGTATGCAGGCGCTGGACATCCCCGGCCTGGCGATTGCCATCGTGCGGGGCAACCAGGTGGAATACATGAAAGGCTATGGCCGCGCCGATGAAAGCGGCCGGGCCATGACTCCCCAGACCCCCCTCCTGGTGGCCTCGTTCAGCAAACCCATTACCGCGCTGGCCGTCATGCAGTTGGTGGAGCAGGGCAAACTGGAACTGGACGCGCCTGTACAGACCTACCTGCCCTGGTTCCGGGTGGCAGATGAGGCCTATTCCAGCCAGATTACCGTGCGCCACCTGCTCAACCAGACCAGCGGCTTCTCGGAGGAGGAAGGGTACCTGCGTAACCTGGATACGCGCTTTTCTGAGGATGCCCTGGAAGCCAGCATCCGTGAGCTTGAAAACCAGGCCCTGGTCCACCCGCCCGGGACCACCTTTGAATACTCCAATACCAATTACGACCTGCTCGGCCTGCTGATCCAGACCGTTTCAGGGCAGAGTTACGAGTCCTACATCCAGGATTATATTTTCGACCCGCTGGAGATGATCAACTCCTACACCTCCCTGGCCGAGGCCCGCGCCGCCAACCTGGCCAGCGGCTACTACCCATTCTTTGGTGTCAACACCCCCTGGGAAGAGCGCATACCCTACACGCGCATCGTCGTCCCCTCCGCCGGTCTGTTCTCCAGCGCTGAGGGCATGGCGCACTTCCTGATCGCCCAGATGAACGGCGGGGAATACAATGGCCAGCGTTTGATTTCCCCTGCTGGCGTGGAAAGCATGCACACGCTGGAAACCTATTACAGCGAAAATGCGGGGTACGGGCTGGGCTGGGTGATATTTCCGTTCCCTCAACTGGCAGCCGTCAGCCCGGACGGTTCCACACCCACCGGCATTTCGCACGGCGGACGGTGGATTGGCTACCGATCACTGATGGTGTTCGTCCCTGAACTGGACCTGGGGATGGTGATGCTGATCAATAAAAGCGACCCGGTCTACGGGGACACCCTGGACAACATCGGCTGGTCCACGATCCTGCTGGCCTCAGGCCTGGAGCCAATTGCACCGAATGAGATCGAGTTTGTTTCCCTGTACGGGCGCAGCCTGCTGGTTGGCCTGATCCTGGTGTTGCTGACCGGGTTGGCCTGGGCGGCAGGAAAAATCCGGGCGCTCTCCAGAAAACAGGAATTCCAGCCCGGGGAACAGCGGAAAATAATCACCCAGTTCGGGCTGCTGACCGTGCTGGACCTGGCCGTCATCGCGCTCTTCGTGTTCAACCTGATTCCCGAACGGCTGGGCTCGCTGGCCATGGGCCTGGCCTTTGACCCCGATTTCGGCTGGCTATATGTCATTATCCTCGGCCTGGCCATCGGCGGAGGGCTATTACGCACAGCGTTCTTTGCCCGGGCCTATACAGGTGCAACCAACCAAAGCCGGGAAACCGTCGCCAAATAACAAGCTGCCGGCACACAGCCAACCGGGAACCCTGACAGGATGAAAATTCTCCCTGTGACGGGTTCCCGGTTTTTCGTTAACCAAGGCGCTTTACTTACAAGACTTCGTGTTGTAATCGTAGGTGCAGCCCGCGCTGATGCAGGCATTGTCCGAGTCGTACTGCGAGCAGGAATTTTCTTCTCCACCGGAGCCGTTGTCCTTGGGCGTCAGGGTCGGGATGGCCACCTGGTAGCACTTGTTGGTGATGTCTGAAAAGTATGTCCCGGGCGGGCAGTCGCTGGCAGTGGCCGGCGTGGCCGTCCATTGCGGCTCGAAGGTGACGATCGCTTCTGGCGAAAGCGCGGTCGGGGTTGGCAACAGGGGAGTATCCTCGCATGTGACCGGCGAAACCGGGATCACGAATGGCCCTTCCTCGATCACGATTTCCCCTTCCCGGTTAAACGCCCGGGCAACCCAGATCAGGTCGCCCGGCAGCCCGTCACCAGTGGCCGGGTCAACAAAGGAACGTTCCAGGTAGGTATGCAGGTCCAGCCGCCCGGCGTACAGCTTGGTATGCGGCGCTTCATCCCCAATCCGGGTCAGCGCCAGGGTGGCCTCCCCGCTGATGCGACCCATCAGGGCCGGGGCCAGGTTGATGGCAACGGTGGTGAAAACCACATCGTCATTGGGATAGTCAAGATAAAACTTAAAATTAACAAAACGGGTCTTCTCGCGGCAGGAGTCAAAATACCCGGGGACATACGTCAGCGGGTTGGGGCTGGCGCTCACGGTGGTCGCTTCGGGGGAGCCAGGAACTGCCGAGGATGAACGTTCCGGGAGGACGCATTCCCCTTCAAATCCATGTGCATAAATATCAGTAGGATGGCCGGGAGCAATCTGGAACGGCCATACACAGACCGTCACCGTGGAAGAGTAAAAATATTCACTGCCGCGCTGGGCCGCCACCTGGATTTCGTATTCCCCCGCCTCGGAGGGCGTCCAAAGGATTTCGGAAACAATCGTCTCGCCCGCCCGGTTGGCGGACTCTCCCACCAGCAGGCCATTGGCAAAGAACAGCACCCGCGAGACCTCCCCGGCCGTGGAGACACCATTCGCCAGGAGATTAAACCGCTCGCCCAGCGAAATCACATCCCCGTCACCGGGGCGGGCGACATACACCTGCAGCGTATCGGAGGCAGTCGCCGGGAAGGTGCAGGCCTGCAAAAGCACGAAAAGGGCAAGCCAACGGAACGCATCAGCAATTCGTTTGATCAGTGACATTTTTCATCCTTTGGGCAGGGAATCGGGGGAACGGGATAATAAATTATAGCCACAACCTGACCTG
>JANJTV010000034.1 GCA_024710905.1 Anaerolineales bacterium
ACCAGTACCACACTGGCCCCCAACGGCAGGAGTGGCGCTTGCGCCTCCACCAGGCTGAGCAGCGGCAGGCGGCCTTCACCATTGACAAAGGCCAGCAGTTCAAGCACCTTGCCCAACTGGCGATCCGTATTATCAGAGTTAAGTACGGTATATTGCGGCCCGGCCATTGCCAACCCAACCGCCTGCCGACGCGCAAGGAAGTAATTGGTCAGCGATGCGGCGACGGCCACACCATATTCCACAGTGGAGGGGGCCAGGCTGAGCTCCGGGCGGCGTGAAAACATCCAGTCGCGCCAGGCGGCGGATTCCTCACCCGGCATTTCAGCCTGCACACGCTTTTCGGCATCCAGCAAAATCCAGGCTTCAGACTGCGGATCTTGTTCAAATTCCTTGACCATCAACCGCCCGCGACGGGCCGTGCTGCCCCAGTGAATGCGTTTGAGCGGGTCGCCGTGCACGTACTCACGCACACCACCAGCATGCGGGGTGATCTCGTGGGATTTCACGCGGATGGCCTTGCCGCCAGGCAGCAAACCGGGCGGGCTGGGGAAATCACGAACTGGAACCACCAGCGGCAACACCAGCAGGGATTGCTCCGCCGGGAAGGAGTGCTCCTGGGAAAACAACCCCAATGGGTCGCCGCCGCGCAGGGTGGTCGGCCCGAGCTGGAAGGCACCGCGCCGGGTAAGCCAGGTACGCGCCAGGTAGGAACGCGACTGGCGGCCCCCCACCCAGGTGACCAACCGGGAACCTGCCGCCTGCGGCAGGGAACTGTTGTTCATCACCTGCAACCAGACTCGCGGCAGCCAGCTGTTATTTTGGATTTCAATGGTTTCTTCAAATACATCGCCCACCGAGGCGCGCACGTTACGGGTCTTTCGCTGCACAGACAACCCGCGCAGCGAGATCCGCGACCAGGACCAGGCCAGCAGCAAGGTCAGCACCGCCAGGTAGGTCAGGCGGGCATAAATGGCCGCGCCATTCAGCCCCATACCCAGCAGGCCAATCAGCAGCAGCAAGCCAAGCAAGGCCTGGCTGGAGGTCAATTTCGAGAGCGCCTGCCTGATCATTCTTCCTTCGGCGCGTCTGGCTGGAAGCTGCCGCCTGGCGCAGGGACATTGGCAACCACTTCCTGGATGACCTTCTCGGGAGTCAGGTCGTGCAGGCGGGCCGCCGGGTTCAGGATGATGCGATGCGCCAGGACCGGCGCGGCCAGCGATTTAATATCGTCAGGCAGGACGTGATCCCGCCCGCGCAGGGCCGCCAGGCATTGTCCAGCGCGCGCCAGTGCAAGGCTGCCACGGGGGCTGGCACCCAGGTACACATCCGCTGAGTCGCGGGTACGCTGGACGAGGTCCACCACATAGTGCTTGATGCTCGATGAGACATACACTTTCTTCACGGCCTGGCTGGCGGCAAGTACTTCTTTTTCAGACACGATCGCGCCAATATTTTCGAGCGGGTGCTGCAACTGCTGTTCCTCCAGCACACGCACTTCCTCGGCGCGGCGCGGATAGCCCAGGCGTACTTTTAGCAGGAAACGGTCCAGCTGCGCTTCGGGCAGCGGGAATGTCCCCTCATACTCAATCGGGTTCTGGGTGGCCAGCACCATAAAGGGGGCAGGCAGCGGGTGAGTCTGCCCGTCCACCGTCACCTGGTGCTCATCCATGGCTTCGAGCAGGGCGGCCTGGGTTTTGGGCGTGGCGCGGTTGATTTCATCGGCCAGCACTACCTGCCCGAAGATCGGGCCCGGGCGGAACTCAAATTGCCGTTTTTGCTGGTTATAAACCGAAACGCCGGTCACATCGCTGGGCAGCATATCCGGGGTAAATTGCAGGCGACTGAAGGTGCAGCCCAGCGATTTTGCCAGGCTGCGCGCCATGACCGTCTTGCCAACGCCGGGCACATCCTCGATCAGCACATGCCCCTGCCCCAGCAGGCCGATTACGATCAGCTCCATTGCGTTGCGCTTGCCTACGATTACTTTTTCAAGGTTGGCAAACAGGCGTTCACCAAATTGCTGTACATTCATGGGACGGCTCCTTGGGCTTTGGTAAAGACATTGTAAGATTAAATAAAGCACAGGGCAAGCAACTGGTATTCGCTGGTACAATCAGTCGTTCTGTACGGGTGCCGAACGCTGAAAAGACATCCAGCAGAAATACCAAACAGCGAGCATCCTGCCTTATGACCTACAATTTCCGGCTTTTTTGGCGCATGGCCTATTGCTCCATCTTCCGCGCCAGCAACACCCACGGCCAATTAAAACCGAAACGCATTTTCTTCCTGCTCCTGTTCTACACGGTCTGGCCCGCCTGGACGGTCTTCACCTGGCTGTGTTTCGGCCTGGATGACCTGCTATTCCCCGGCCACAAGACCCAGCCCGTGGAGCGGCCGCTGTTCATCCTGGGCAACTTCCGCAGCGGAAGCACCTTCCTGCACCGCCTGCTTTCGCGCGATACCAGCAACTTTACCAGCCTGCGCACCTGGGATATTTTCATCACCCCTTCCATCACCCAGCGCAAAATCTCGCAATTCTTTGACCGCATCGATAATTTCTTTGGCGCGCACCTGAAACGCTTCCTGCTCAATATTGACCAGCGTTCGCTCGGCCAGGTACGCATCCACCGCATCAGCCTGTTCGAGCCGGAAGAAGACGAGAACATCCTGCTGCACGCCTGGTCCACCTATTTTGTGGCCGTGCTCTTCCCCTTCCTCGACGAGCTGCCCCCTTACCAGTTCTTCGATGAGAAAATCCCTGCCGAAGAACGCCAGCGCATCATGGCGTTTTACAAAAGCATGGTTCAGCGTCACCTGTACGCCACCGGCGCAAAACACTTTGTCTCAAAGAACCCGGCCTTCAGCGCCAAGATCGAAACCCTGCTCGATGCCTTCCCCGACGCCAACATCATCTACCTGGCCCGCAACCCGCTGGACATGCTGCCCAGCACCATCTCGTGGCTCAGCTATGCCTGGAACGTTTTCAGCGTACCGCTTGAGCCGCACCCTTTCCGGCAGCAGGTTGTCAACTTCACCCAGTACTGGTATCGCCACCCCCTGCAGGTTATTGACCGGCTGAAATCGCCCAACCACCTGATCATTTCGTATGACGACCTGGTCAGCCAGCCCGAGGCGGTCATCCGGAATTTCTATACCTTATTTGGCTATCCGCAACAGGAGAATTTGGAATGGATCGTGGCCCAGGCCGTGGCCGACACCCAGAATCACATCAGCGACCATTATTATTCCTACGTGCAGATGGGGTTTACCCGCCAGCAGATTGTGGACACATACAGGGATATTTTCGAACGCTTCGGGTTCGACCAGCGCGAAGCGGACTCCCCCGCAGCCGTCCTCCCGAACCCCGAAGCCAGGCCGCTCACTTCGGCGGATTAAAACCAAAACTGCCCTTGCGGGCAGTTTTTTGTTCACTGACTGGATGATTCCCACCGGTAAAGCACATCCGGGCAGTTTTCTTCATTTCCCGAACCATCCCCGAAAGCCATGGCAATAAACCCATGCCGTTCATAAAAGCGCCGGGCAGGCAGGTTCTGCTGGAAGGTATACAGCTGGATGGGGGACCCCAGATGCTGTTTTGCAAAATCCACCAGTTGGCTGCCCAAGCCCCGGCCTGTAAAACCGGGATGCAGGTAAAGCTGGTCGATCCATTTCAGGCCGTCCTGTTCATCCAGCACTAGCAGCCCGGCCAATTGATCCTCCACCCAGGCCAGCCAGACGCCGCGCGGGACAAGCACGCTCTCGAACCAGCCCTGCACTTCGGCAGGGGAATGCATCACCGGCGCATAGGGCAGGAACGTCCGCCGCGAGAGTAGGTACAGTTCGCAGGCGGCGGCAGCCTGTGCTGGTTGGGCCAGCCGGAGTTCCACTTGCGTCAATTCAGTTTAACCGGCGGGGCAATGGTATATTTTTCGCCCAGCTTAAGCCAGGGCAGGCTGATCTTGCCGAACCGGGCCAGCAGGAAAACCAGCCCCGCCAGCGCCATCAGGATGGAGACCAGCATGGTATAGGTCACTTCCGTACCAGGAATGCGCGGCTGGTCTGGCCTGAAAAATTCGATGATCGTGCGGCCCACCCCGGCCAGGAACAACCACAGGCCAAAGGCCGTGCCCGGTTTGTTAAACTGCGGATGGCGGCGCGTCAGCCACAGGATCAACCCGACCGCCAGGAAATTCCATAACATTTCGTAGGCAAAAGCCGGGTGGAAACGGGTGCTTTCCACCGGGTAGGCAGCCAGGTCGCGATACTCGCCAATACGGTGCTCGGCGTCGATCGGGATGCCCCAGGGCAGCGTGGTTGGCTGGCCGTACAGTTCCTGGTTAATGAAGTTGGCCGGGCGCGCCAGGGCCTGCCCGAGCAGGGTCAGCGGGGCCACCGAGTCGAGCAGCAGCCAGAAATCCATTTTATATTTGTTGACATACCAGGCCATGGCCAGCGCGCCGAATAACAGGCCGCCATAAAAGTGCAGGCCGCCTTCCCAGACGGCCAGGATCTTGCCGGGGTTCTCGAGGTAGTAATTGCTGCCCCCCAGGGTGGCATTGGCCACATACCACAACCGCGCGCCAATCACGCCCACCGGCAGCAGGTAGACCAGCGCATTCCAGATGTGCTCGCCGTTTTCGCCACGCCGCGAGACTTCGCGCTCGGCCAGCCAGGCGGCGGCAGCCACGCCCAGCATTACCAGTACACCATACCAGCGCAGGGCAAAAGTAAAACCGCCCAGGTCAATTGAAAAAATTACGGGGTCCATACACGCTCCACAAATTGGTTTTGGCGATTATACCCCGCCCCGTTGACGATTTCGCCCGCATCGGATACCATATTGCCCACGCCCCAGTAGCTCAATGGATAGAGCGCCTGACTTCGGATCAGTAGGTTGTGGGTTCGACTCCTGCCTGGGGCGCAAAACATCCCCCACAAATGGCGGTCTCCGCCCCTGACACCCCCATATTTTGGGGGTGTTTCAATTTTTCCCGACGAAAGAATTTTCATCGGTGCAAATCGGTGCAAGTGATTCAGGCCATTTTTTCCACTTCTATATTGAAAACCTGATCCATTGCGAGGCCCACTTCTTCAAATCCGCCCGGGAGCAGATGAGCATATACCTCCAGGGTCACCTGGGACGAGGAATGCCCAAGATAACGCGAGACCAGCACCACGGATTGCCCCGAAGCGAGCATCAGGGAAGCAGCATTGTGACGCAGGTCATGGAAGCGGATTTTCGGCAGGCCGGCGGCTTTCAGCATGGCATCAAAATCAATCTGCATATTGCGCTGGTCCAGCGGTGTGCCCAGGCTGGAAGTAAACACCAGGTTGTGCTCCTTCCAGCGGGAACCCGTGACGGCCTTTGACTCCTGCTGGCGATCATACTGCTGCGACAGCAGGGAGATAAGCTTCGCGCCGATCTTGATCGTGCGCGCACTGTAACGGGTCTTGAGCGGTGCCAGGGCAAAACGCTGACCGGGTAATGGATTGAAGCGTGAGAGCTGCTGGATGATTCGAATCTCGCCCCGCTCTAAATTGACATTATCCCAGGTCAACCCGAGCAATTCTCCCTGACGCATGCCGGTCATGATCGCCAGGATGTACAAGGTTCCGTGCCTGGCCGAGGCGCACCCCTCCAGGAAACGCCTGTGCTCTTCCGGGGAGAAGATCTTCATTGAATCATGCGCATCCTTGCGCGCCGGGATGTCCGCCCGATGGGCCGGGTTGAAGGCGATATATCCCTGCCGTACAGCATCCTCCATGGCAGCGTGCAACACGCGGTGAAGCAGCCGAATGGACATGTTGGTCGTGCCGTCCCGCGCCAGCCGGGAATAGAATTCATTCACCATGTGAAGTTTAATCTCACGCAGCTTCTTCTGCCCCAACATAGGGAAAATTACCTTGCGGCAATTCCGGTTGTATTCAGCAAAGGTCTGCGGGCGCAGTTTACGTTCCCGGCGCTCCAGCCAGCCTTCCAGGTATTCCTGCATCGTGACCTTATGGTTTGATGCAGCCAGGCCGACATCCACCTGCACGCGCATTTCACGAATCCAAGCATCGGCATCTTTCTTGGTGGCAAAAGATTTGGTGATGCGAGTACCACCGGGCAGGCTAACTTGTGCGCGAAATGAACCGGATGGATTCCGGCTGATCGATCCTGAGTTGGGTGCCCGATTTCTTTGACTACGGGTGGTCATTGTTTCCTCCAAAGTTCTGTGAAGGAAACAACCTCTCTTTTATGCAGTTGTTAAAGTTCAGGTGTTGCAATAGGTCGAGGAACATTCGGCG
>JANJTV010000028.1 GCA_024710905.1 Anaerolineales bacterium
ATCCTCGAAAGTGGCGTGGCTCATGTCCCTGAAGATCGCCAGCGGCATGGGCTGGTGCTTTCATTCCCTATTCATGACAATATGATCCTGTGCACGTACTACCAGGAGCCGTTTGCCAGGGGGGTGGTGATGCAGGAGCAGGCTGTCCAGCAAAATGCACAGGCCCTGACCAGCCGCTTTGATGTGCGCACACCCAATATTTATGTGTCGGCCTCGGCGCTTTCCGGCGGAAACCAGCAAAAAGTGATTATTGCACGTGAGTTGTCTCGCCCGATTAAGTTGCTGGTTGCCTCGCAGCCTACCCGCGGCCTGGATGTCGGCTCCATAGAATACATCCACAGCCAGATTATTGCCAAGCGCGATGAAGGTTGTGCAGTGTTGCTGGTTTCATCGGAACTGGATGAGATCCTGGCGTTATCTGACCGGATTGCGGTGATGTACAAGGGCCAGATTGTGGATATTGTGGATGCCGATGGCGTGGACAAAGAATATATTGGCTTGTTGATGGCGGGCATGAAGCCTGCCGATGCTTCGGAAAAATCTGGCGCGAAACCCGGCAAGAAGCAGAACGAGCGCGTATTTTAGGAGGACAGGTGGAAGAGAAAACCAAAAAGGAACCAACGAAGAAGGCTTCCCCTGCATTTAAGTTTACAGGTTGGGATGCCCTGCTGATCCCCTTACTGGCAGTTTTCACTGGCCTGGTGATTGGCGCAATTGTGATCGCTGTGACAGATACGACCGTTGTCGCGGCCTTCCAGAACTTTTTTAGTGACCCAATGGCGGCATTTGCAGCCACCTGGACAGCAATTTCTGTCGCCTATGGCGCGTTGTTTACCGGTTCTATTGGCAATCCGGAAAGGATCATGGAGGGCATTCGGGCGTACAACGAAACTGGCAATAATGCGCTCCTGTTGCGTGCCATTTACCCGTTTACAGAAAGCCTGGTGACGGCCACACCGTACATCTTCTCAGGCTTGGCGGTGGCGATTGGTTTCCGCGCCGGGTTGTTCAATATCGGCGCTGAAGGCCAGTTTTTCATCGGCGCGCTGTGCTCGGCTTTTGTAGGCTACAGCCTCAAGGGCGTTCCCTGGTATGTACATTTGCCGTTGGCGCTGCTGGCTGGTGCCGCGGGTGGGGCCGCCTGGGGCGCGGTTCCTGGCTACCTGAAAGCCCGTTTTGGGGCGCATGAGGTGGTCAATACAATCATGATGAACTGGATCGCCTTCCGTTTAAGTGATTGGCTCTTGAGCGGACCCATGCAGGCAGCGGGCTTCCGACCAGTGACTCCCAATGTGGAGGTGTCGGCCCAACTCCCTAGGTTTTTTGAAGACCCCCTTCGGTTTAACTGGGGGTTTGTCCTGGCATTGGTGGTCGCCTGGTTGTTGTACTGGTTATTGTTTAAAACCACCATTGGCTTTGAAATTCGTGCCGTGGGGGCCAATCCTGATGCGGCAAAATACTCGGGGATGAGCATTACCCGCAATATTGTCCTGGTGATGGTTCTTTCTGGTGCGCTGGCCGGGTTGGCCGGTTCGGCCCAGGTGCTGGGTGTGGATTACTGGGTCGGGCAGGGTTTTTCCTCGGGATATGGTTTCGATGCCATTGCGCTGGCGCTCTTGGGCAAGAGCCACCCCCTGGGTGTGGTGCTGGCAGGCTTGCTGTTCGGTTTCCTGCGCAGCGGGGCTGTTTCCATGCAATCCATTGCGCGCATCCCGATTGATATTATTTCCGTCATCCAGGGCCTGGTGATTATTTTTGTTGCTGCGCCGGTCATCATCCGCTGGCTGTATCGCATTCGGGCAGGTGGTGTGGATGATGATAAGACCATCACAATTCGTGGCTGGGGTGGGTAACCGAGGACGATATGATGATTGAGAAAAACAAGATAGACGAAATTTTGTTTCGCCGTCAACGGATTGGGTATGGGATTACCCTGCTGGTGGTTGGTTTGTTAATCGCAGCTCTTTTTGGACTGAACACGGAGGCCGGGGTTAGCTCCACGTTTGGGATGAATGTCGTTGGGTCTCAGGCCATTAACATCCCTGATATATCTGTGCCATCCCAACCACTCGTTTATGTCATGGCAATCGTTGCCGTGTTTGCAGGCACTTTCCAACTGGCGCGTGGGGTACGCTCCACTGGTGTGTTGGTCGGGGTGATTGCGTTAACCTTTGTGGTTTCATTTCTTGTCTGGGCAACCCAGGATAAGTCGTTTAACCTGGTGGGTATGCTCAGTACATCGGTGGTGCGTGCCACCCCGATTGCCCTGGCGGCCTTATGCGGTGTGATTAGCGAGAGGGCCGGCGTCACCAATATCGGTATTGAAGGAACCATGCTGATTGCGGCGCAGGTAGCGGTCATCAGTGCGACGCTTGCCGGAAACTTATACGTTGGGTTGATCTTGGCCATCCTGGCTGGCGGCCTGGTAGCAGGCATCCATGCTTTCCTTGTGATTCGCTTCCGGGTGGACCAGATTGTCAGTGGTGTAGCGATCAATATCTTTGGGGCGGGGATGACATCGTTTATTTCCTCCCGCTACCTTGAGAGCAATATTAAAGCCCTTAACAGTTCTGGAACATTCCCCATCATTTCCATCCCTTATCTTTCAAATATCCCGGTGATTGGCTCAGTGCTGTTTGAGAACAATATTATGGTGTATCTCATGATCGGCCTGGTGATTGTCTTGCATGTCTTGATTTTCCATACGCCCTGGGGTTTGCGAACCCGCGCGGTGGGTGAACATCCCAAGGCGGCTGATACGCTGGGCGTTAATGTGTACCTGACCCGTTACATCAACGTCATCCTGGGTGGCATGATTGCTGGCTTGGGCGGGGCCTACTTTACCATTGGTTCTGTGGGCCGTTTTGACGAGGTGATGACGGCTGGCAAGGGTTTCATTGGCCTGGCAGCAATGATTTTTGGCAACTGGACACCGGTTGGAGCGTTCATGTCTTCTCTAATATTTGGGTTTGCCGATTCATTACAGGTAAAGCTCCAGATTTTGCGCATCCCTATCCCGTCTGAATTCCTGTTGATGGCACCCTATATTATTACAATGATTGTCCTGACAGGGGTGGTAGGGAAGGCAATTGCTCCGGCGGCAGATGGCCAGCCTTACGAAAAATCATAAAAATAGGAAAAATGGGCTGCCCAGGCGGCCCATTTTTTATGATTCGCCAACTTTCGCACAGCGCTTTTCCTGTACAATATTAATTAACAGGAGAGACTCATGACCCGGAAATTTTCCCTTTCCATAACAGTTCTTGTATTAATGGTTTTGCTGGCAGCCTGTAACCTGCCAACGGCGGACAGCAATGATCCCAATGCAGTATTGACGATTACGGCACAGACCGTTGAGGCGCAACTGACACTGAATGCGATCTTAACCCCGCCTGCCACATTCACACCGGCAGTGACGGATACACCTGCCCCGACCTCCACCAATACGCCCGTTCCCATTACTGCCAGCCCAACGCCCGTCTGTGACCTGGCCCAGTTTGTCGATGACGTGACCATTGACGATGGTACGGCATTCCTGCCCAATACAAACTTTACCAAGACCTGGAGGCTGCGAAACATTGGTACCTGTACCTGGACGCCTGCCTACCAGTTAATTTTTGATAACGGCGAATTAATGAGTGGGCCAAATGTCCAGCCCCTGCTTGGCACGGTTGCTCCCGGTCAGACCGTGGACCTTTCTGTCAATCTCAAGTCCCCGGCCGGGGCAGGGAGTTATCGCGGTTACTGGCGGTTGCGAAATGCAGCCGGGGTACTCATCCCGGTGGCTGGCGGGCACCAGGGAACATCCTTCTTTGTAGACATCAAAGTCACTCCACCAACGGCAACACCCACAGCCACCCCGACACAATTGTTTTTCATCCCACCCATCCTTATCATTACGCTTTCGCCCTAGTTGAACCCTTGTTCATGGTTTTGCAGCGGAGGCGCTTGATAAGCCTCCGCTGTTTGTTATAATAATTTGCTAGTTCATGAAAGGACAAGAATGAAACAAAACTTAAAGTATGCGATAAATGTGGTTTTGCTGGCGGTCTTTATACTGGTAGCCTGTACGCCTGCCGAACCCACCCCTGATGCAAGCGCCATCGCCACCTCTGCTGTGCAGACGGTGGAGGCGCGTTACACTGAGCAGGCATTGCTGTCTGCGCCGACCATTACGCCCGAGCCGACTGCCACGCTCACCGAGCCGACACCGGAGGCCGGACAAGCCACCTCGACCACGCCCGCTGGCTCCACAAATTATGAATTTGTGCCAGGCTGTGTTTTTGTCACCTTTGTGGCAGACATTACCATCCCTGACGGTCAGCTGGTTACTCCTGGACAGGCATTCACCAAAACCTGGCGACTGCGTAACACGGGTAGTTGTGCTTGGGATTCACGCTTTTCGCTGATCTATTTCACCGGGGAAAAGTTTGGCGATGTGCTTTCCGTGCCATTACCGCGGGTTGTGTACCCCGGACAGGATGTGGATATTTCGGTGCCAATGATTGCCCCCAGCGAACTTGGGACCTATACCAGCGAGTGGCGGCTCAAAGTTCCGGTCGGCACGGCCGGGGTGGGCCAGGCTGATGCCAATATCACTACGCAAATTCAGGTTGTGAAGGATATTGGCGATTCTGTCCGGGTGACGAAGGTCACTTATCAATTGGTGCGTGAGCCTGCCAAGGGTTGCCCCGCTGAGGGAACCAGGTTTACTTTTACGGCATACCTGACGACCAATGGTCCTGGCGAGGTGATTTACCGTTGGGATCGAACACCGTTCGATGGCATACGGGAATGGGGTAAAGTGAAGTTTGATGGCCCGGAGACCAAGACCGTCCAGTGGGTCTGGCTGATTAAGCCTACGCAAGACCAGATTAATAACAAGTATCGCTGGATGCAGATATTTGTTGAGGAGCCCAACAACGAAGCATTTAACAAGTTCTATTTTGAATTTGACTGCTCAGAATAGCCCTGTGGTATGAGTGAAACTGCCGGGTGGGGAAACCTGCCCGGCAGTTTTGATGGAACCAATTTGTTATGGCAGGCGTCTATAGCATTGGTATATGATGAATTTGGAGGCTACCAATGTATAAAAAATTACCTATTGTTTTTCTTGCTACAGTGCTGCTGGTTTCAGCATGCAATTTGCCGGGTACTGGCTCTGCTGCCCCAAACGCGGAAGCCACCCTGGGAGCCATTTATACGGCCCAGGCCGCTACGTTGCAGGCAATGCAAACCCAGGCATCCAGCGGCGAAACATCTACGCCTGAGCCACTGCCAACGATTGGTTTCCCTACCCTTGCACCGTTAATCACCAATACACCATTGGGGCTTCCTACGCTCTCGGTGGTGAACACGGTTACCCCGCTGGCGGTGTGCAATAAGGCTGAATTTGTTCGCGATGTTACTGTGCCAGATGGGACGACGTATGCTCCCAATGCCACATTCATCAAGACATGGCGATTGCGCAATGCAGGAACCTGCACCTGGACAACCGCCTATAGCCTGGCGTTTTATGACGGGAATCGCATGAGCGGCCCGGCCAGCGTGGCTTTGCCTGGCTCGGTTGCACCCGGCCAGACAGTGGATATATCAGTGAACCTGGTTGCCCCGTCTGTGGATGGCTCGTTTAGGGGCTTCTGGTCGTTGCGTAATTCAGCCGGTGGTTTATTTGGCGTAGGCAGCAGCGGCAATTCGCCTGTGTATGTCGACATCAAAGTGGCAGGTGATACCAAGCCATTTTACGATTTTGTGGCAAATTTTTGCAGTGCGGAATGGCGTAGCGGAGCAGGCGCTTTGGGTTGCCCGGGTAGCCCTGGCGCTAAATCAGGATACGTGGTGCGGCTGGATAAGCCGCAGCTTGAGAACGGCGCCTTTGAGAATCGCCCCGGCCTGTTGACTGTTCCGCAGGATGTTTATAACGGCTACATCTCTGGATATTATCCCGAATTCACTGTTCAGACGGGTGACCGTTTCAAGGCGATCATCGGTTGTGAATACAATGCGACAGGCTGCAATGTTCTTTATCGTTTGCAGTATCAGGTAAACAACGGGCCTATTAAAAACTACTGGGCATTTTTTGAACTCTATGAAGGCCAGTTTTATGAAGCCAATGTGGATTTAAGTCCCCTGGCAGGCCAAAAAGTAAGGTTTATCCTGACCATCCTGGCGAATGGCCCGGCGACAACCGATAAAGCCATGTGGGTGGCTGCGCGTATCGAGCGCCGTGCCAACCTGATTACACCAAGCCCCACGCCAACTGGCACGGCATCCCCGACTGCCACGTTTACTGCGACTGCTACGGCGACACCCACTTCAACGAGTACGCCTACAGCAACTGCCACCGCTACTGAAACGGCAACTCCTACCGAGACGCCCACCCCGACAGCAACAGCAACTGAAACACCTGTTGCTCCGTAACGACATCCCCAACAATCCGGTGGTTGGGTTGCAGTATAATTCGACCATTCAGAAACACGGAGGTTTCATGTTCAACAAAAATACCCTACTGATTTCCAGCCTGATCGTTATGCTGTTGCTCTCTTCGTGCACGTTGGGGCAGGCGGCAGAACCTACGCCTACTGAAGTGGATGTAAATGCGATTTCGACAGCCGCTGCAGCAACGGCTTTTGCCCAACTGACCGAAATTGCCGGGTTGGCCAGCCCAACGACCCCGCCTACCAACACCTCGCAGCCATCCCCGACGCTGGATGCGGCAGCAGGAACACCAACGATTTCAGTTGAAATTCAGATTACCGCCCAACCCGAAATTACCATCACCCCATTAGGGTTGGGAACCTTGGCTCCCGTTCCTGGCGCTGGTGTACCTACGCTGACCAGTATCCCGACACAGTCGTCAACAGGTGGACAGCCAGTAGTGACCTGTAACAACTTTGCCTTTGTGGCAGATATCACTGTGCCAGATGGCACGGTTTTTAAGCCAGCGGAAAAATTTACCAAGGTCTGGCGATTGCAAAACACCGGTACATGCCCATGGGATCACGGGTATGTTTTCAAGTGGGTCGCCGGGGCAGGCATGGGTAGCAACAATTCGTATGCATTTAATGATACCAATCGCCGTGTCGCTGCTGGCGCTACTGCGGATGTCGATATTTTTATGTTTGCGCCTGACCAGGAAGGTGAATATACCGGGAATTGGACTATGTTTAACGATCAGGGCCAGCAATTTGGCTACTGGGTAACTGTCAATATCAAGGTCCAAAAGTAAGTTTCTTACAATGACACTCCATCCAAACCCTGGATGGGGTGTTTTTATTTAAGACAATTATTATCTGTACTATAATGAGTACATGCCTGCTGATGTATACCCAATCAATCGAAAACGCTTTCACAGGTGGATTATGAAAAAAAACCTTTTATCACTACTCCTTATTACATTCTTTGTTATTGCAGGTTGCGCCCCGGCCCCTGCAGAACCAACACCAATCCCGGTAGATGTTGGCCTGTTGCAAACACAGGCCGTTCAAACGGTAATTGCTCAGGTGACCCAGACGGCCCTGGCAGTCAGCCCAACGTCTGAACCATTGCCATCTGAGACGCCCACACCTGAAAATACTACGGTTCCGACCCTTGATCCGAACATAACACCCAGCCCAATCATTTGCGACAATTCAGCCTTTGTTGCTGATGTCAGCATTAAGGACGGGGAAACCGTGACAGCCGGGCAGGAATTCCAGAAGACCTGGCGAATTAAGAACACTGGTTCTTGCACCTGGACAACCGGCTACTATCTGCAATTTGCATATGGTGAGCAAATGAACGGTGTGGTTACATACCTGACACAAGAAGTATTACCAAACCAAGAAGTTGAAATCACGGTATTGATGCGTGCCCCTGCCACCGCAGGTAACTATAGCGGTTACTGGCGTATGGTTAACAACAATCGCTACGGGTTTGGTGAGATTTTCACTATCGTTATTACTGTTCCATGACCGACTCAGCACTTGCGCAGGCGATTAAGGACTTTGCCCGCCAGTTGGGTTTCCAGCTGGCGGGTTTTACCACTCCGGAGTCGCCGCCGCATATCCAGACATATGAACACTGGTTGCAAGAAAACCGGCATGCCGATATGTCTTACTTGGCTCGCCCGGATGCTGTCGCCAAACGGGCTAATCCACGCCAGATCCTGCCGGAGTGCCAGACCATTCTGGTCCTCGGGGTGCCGTATTCCCCACCTGATCGCCTGCCAAAACCTGGCCAGCCTCATACAGGTCGTGTGGCTGCTTACGCCTGGGGGGACGATTATCACGATGTCTTGCCTCCCCGCTTGCGGGCGATTATAGAATTTATCGAGCAGCAAGTAGGGCATCCTGTCCCGAACCGGTATTACACCGACACTGGGCCAATTCTCGAACGAGACCTGGCCCAGCGGGCCGGGTTGGGCTGGATCGGCAGGAACACCTGCCTAATTTCTCCCCGACATGGTTCATATTTCCTGTTGGCGGAGATACTGCTCGGGCTGGCCCTGCCTGTGGATGAACCTACCCGGACGGATCACTGTGGAACCTGCACCCGTTGCGTAGATGCCTGCCCGACCCATTGCATTCGACCTGACCGCACCCTGGATGCCGGGCGTTGTATTTCATACCTGACCATCGAGAATAAGGGAGAAATCCCCGAAGAATTTCATCATCACTGGAGTGATTGGGTCTTTGGATGTGACATCTGCCAGGTTGTCTGTCCCTGGAACATCCGTTTTGCTGCTCACCAGCAGCCCGATCCGGCGTTCTCCCCCAGGGCTGGTGTTCCGTATCCCAACCTGATCGAGGTCTGCGAGCTGACCCCGGTGGAGTTTAATGCGCGTTTCAAAAATAGCCCTATCCGGCGAGCAAAACGACAGGGATATATTCGCAATGCGCTGGCAGTGCTGGGAAATTCATCTGGAAAACAGGCCATCAAGGCAGTTAAGACTGCCAGCCAGGATGAAGACCCATTAATCCGTGAGCACGCTTATCGGGCGCTAAGCCAGTTGGGGAGGTCATCATGAAGCCACGTTTACTTATCGCAACTGAAAATCCGGGAAAAATGCGCGAGTTCCATGAAATCCTGGCGCCGCTTGGCTGGGAACTGGTGACCCCGCAAAGCCTGGGGATTAATTTGACCGTCGAGGAAGATGGCCAGACCTACTCAGAAAATGCTGCCAAAAAAGCCCTGGCCTACGCCCGCGCTGGGAATATGCCTGCACTGGCGGATGATTCTGGCCTGGAAGTGGACGCGCTGGACGGTGCCCCTGGTTTATATTCTGCGCGTTACCTGGCTCGCCCTGGCGCAACAGATGCAGACCGCCGCGCCTATTTACTTGAAAACCTGCAAGGCAAACCGCGCCCCTGGATGGCGCATTTTCATGCCACGGTGGCGGTTGCCACCCCACAAGGGGAGATCGAGTTTGCCGATGGGGACTGTTTCGGCGAGGTTATTCCTGAAGAGCGCGGCACAGGTGGGTTCGGGTACGACCCAATTTTTTACATGCCTGAATATGGCCAGACCATGGCTGAACTGCCCGAGGAACAAAAAAACAGCCTGAGCCATCGCGCCCGGGCTGTAAAAAATGCATTGCCTGTCCTGATGAAACTGTTGTCGAAAAGTTAACCGATTTGACCACCAGGTTCGTAAGGAATGGTCTGGATAAATAATTTCAAACTGGCGGCCAATGTTTGCGGTTCCTCAAGCATGACCATGTGACCGGCCCCATCCACCCGGCGGATGTGTGATCCTTTGATTTTATCCAGCAGGGCTTCCGAAAGGTGGATTGGGGTCATACGGTCTTCTGTTCCGCAGACAATCAATGTGGGGGCTTTTACGCGGCCAGCCCGCTTGGTGACATCAAAACTATCACAGGCCAGGAAATCAGCATACATTACTGCTGGCCGGATTTCATTCATTCGGTCTAAAACTGCCTGGCGCATATCCGGATCTGCATGCGGGCCAAAAGCCCACTCATCGATAAACTGGATGGCAAGTGGCAGGGTTGCCTGGTTGGATGCATTGTTAAGCAATTGCTCGCTGACGCGCATTTTCATCCCGGTTGAAATTAGTCCAAGCCCCAGAGTGCGTTTGGGGTTGCGAATGCCCAGTGTCAAGGCAATTGCCCCACCCATGGAGTGGCCAACAAAGATGGCCTGCCGGATTCGCAATTCATCCATGAAGTCAATCACGCAATCGGCATAATCTTCAATGATCTGGCGGCCAATCCCTTCCGATTTCCCGTGCCCGGGCAGGTCAAGGGCATAAATGCGCTGGTCTTGCATCCGCCTGATTTCAGGGGGCCAGGACAGGTTGTTACCACCGGCTCCGTGTAACAGGATGATTGCCGGACGGGTAAAGTCAGTTTCGTTATTGGCAAAATAATACAGGCCGGATGCAAGTGCCATTTCTTTAGGAACCTTTCATAAAAAATGCCCGCATTGCGGGCGATTCTCTTAACTGTAAGTTAGGATTTGTTGCGTCCCTGGTGCATTTTATCTGACGCTTCTTCGGTAAGTGGAATAAAGACCCGAATACGTGTTCCCTTGCCAGGCGTGGAGTCAATTTGCAGCAGGCCAGCCACCAATTCAGCCCGTTCGCGCAAGTTTACCATTCCCAGGCTGCCGCGCTTGTCATAGCTTTTGTTCACCGCTTCTACGTCAAAGCCCACACCATTATCGGCAATTTCCAGCATGGCAATTTCAGACTCCTTCGGCAAGTATGCCAGCCGAACGCGGATCTCAGTTGCCTGGGCGTGTTTTCGGGCATTATTGACGGCTTCTTCGGCAATATAGAAAATAACACCGGATTTACCCATTTCCAACTGGTTGGCGAGGGTGTCATCGACCTGCACGGTAACTTTCTGGTCGTAGGTCTCTTTCATCTTTTCGGCCATCGATTCAAGCGCCGCGGCCAGGCCCTGCGATTCGAGCACCAGTGGGCGCAAGGTGAATAGCATGTGCCGGATTTCTTTGGTTGTACGGCGGGCCAGGTCTTCAATTCTTTCCAGTTCATCACTGGCAGCCTTCTGGTCTTTTTCCATCATTCGCCGCGCCAGGCTGACGCGCATGGCCATGGCCGCCACCGATTGGGTCGGTCCATCGTGCAGGTCACGAGCCAGTTTTTTACGCGCTTCTTCCTGTGCTTCGGCCATGCGTTCCTTTTCATCGGCCAGGTCCTGGTATAGGCGGGCATTTTGAATGGCAATGACCGCCTGTCGGCCCAAGATGGCGAGAATATCGGTGCGTTCAGGGGTAAAGTATCCCGGTTGGGGATGCCCGAAGAGCATCACACCGTACACACTTACCCCGCTGCGCATGGGGAAACAGTAAATTGATTGAGATGGGAGCAGGCTTACCACGCGGCTGAGTTCCGGGTCTTGTTGAATCCCCTCGCTGACAATGGGTTCGCCCTCCTCAATGACCTGGTTCAGCAAGCCTGCTTTGGCGGGAAAAGTATGGCGCAGGTCGGCGCTGGTAAAACGGCGTGCCGAACCGATCGTGAGTTCGTCATCCTTGAACAATAATACGGCGCAGGCCAGCCTTGCATCCACAGTTTGCTGGCCATTCTCATCTGCTTCACCAAAACTCAAGGCGCTAAAACTCAGGTCCAGGGCGCTGTCGAGCACCCGTTTGTAGTTCAGGCTGGCCGTTAATGAGGAGGTCATGTTGTACACTGCGCGCAGGCGGTCATTTTCGCCGCGGATGGCTTTTTCGCGGGCTTCCTGTTCCTTTTGACGCAAGATACGCAAGGCGGCTATTAATTGTTGGCTGATGTAACCGAAGAACCCGCCAAAAGCTAGGGTCAAGAGGGCTGCGATGCCCAGGCCCAGCCAGCCGGGCACCCCGCGCAAAGCAACCTCGGCGATTTCAGCCAGGACCACCAACCCGGCTGTAATCAGCCCGCCACGCAGGTCAAAATAAATTGCCCCGGTCAGGATGGGCAGCAAAAGGACCCATGCTGCCGGGCCGAGGATACCGCCCTGGACCGCCATGAAGATGGCGGTAACAAGAAAATCCATTGCCAGGCTGATTTCACGGTGACGGTCAAGACGACGATTCAACCCGGCCAGCCAGGTAAGTGAGATGTTCCAAAGGGTCAGCAGCACCAGGAGAAGATTGCCAGGCATGAGCAATTGCCCCGCCAGCGAAAGTGAAATGGTTGCCCCCAGCAACACCAGCCAGCGAAACGAAACAACGAACCAATCTGCAACGAACGGAGAGTCAGACCTGTGCATGGCCTAATCATACCCGATGGAGGTTAACAAGTGATAAACACCATCCATTTCAGAAACGTTAAGAAACCTGCCTGGCCGCGCCTGTCAAGCCGGCCAGCATACCAATATTGACCCAGAACTCAGGCAATGCAAAGGAGTCAAGCGAAACTGCCTGCAGGAACAGCCCGCCAATGGTAATCATCCCGGCCACGCTAAGGAAGCGCATCACCGGCTTGGGGGAGTGCAACAGGCTCATCGCTTGGGCCAACAGGGCCAGCCAGAAGGCCATGAACAGACTGAAGCCTATTAACCCGGTTTCAGAGAGCAGGCGGAAGTATAAGTTTTTTGGGTTGGGGAAGAATTCCTGATCGAGCGCTTGGGTAATTTCTGGCACGCCGACCAACACCTGATCTGGCAGGTTTGCATAGATCCTGAAACTGCTGGCTCCCAACCCGACTCCGGTGATTGGGTTTTCATCAAATGCGGCCATGGCGCCAATCCAATACGACAGGCGCGGGCTGAATGAAATGCGGGTCATATACTTCCAAAAATCGCTGGTGTCGGTGGTCCAGATGCGCGAAATATACTCGTGATCGGCAAGATAGGCGGCCGCGCCTGCCAGAATCATCATCAAGGTCAGCAGGATGAGTGCCCGGCTCCCGAGTGCCTTGATTTGCGCCATTGGGCCTCCCCCAGGCTGACGGTTAAACCCTGCCCGGAACCATCCCCAGGCGCGCTGCACATTTTCGCGCCCGAACATGAGTGCTGTCAGGGCTGTGATGCCAGCCAGGGTAGCCAGGCCGGATCGGGAATAGGTCATGAACATGAGCAGGATGGCGCCAAGTAGCAGGATGGGTTCCCATATACGCCACAGGCGGTTTTTAAAGGCAAGTTTTGGCAGGGTGGCCAGGCCGGTCATCAGCGCTGCGATGAGCCAGGGCATGTAGATGGCCACTAATTGGGAGGCCAGCCAGGATGGTTCGTAGGCAAACCCTGAAACGCGCCGGTTCTTCACTGTTCCGCGAATGGAGAAGGTCTGTTGGATCTCGTTTAGAAGGTCACGATTTTCCGTATTTAACCCTATGAATTGGATGATGCCCCAGACAATACTGGCGGCCAGCCCGACCATCATCCACCTCACGGAGAAGATTAGGTCCTCCTCTTCCTGGTGCATCCAGACCGCTGCCAGGAAAAACATCACGCCAATTACCAGTGTAATGATGGCGCGCAGGGCGCGATCCCAGTATTCCACACCGAACAACGGAATGGGCGCCAGCAGGTCGCCAAGCAATGTTGCCCCCAGCGCCGACAGCCCAAACATGAACAGGATGGTTGTTGCCCCCGGCCAGCGGAAGATGCGCTCCCCGCGTAGTTGACGCAGGGCCAGCACAGCCATCAACAAGACCAGCGGGTACAGCGCCAGCGGTCGGACTATGGTGCCGCTGCCCATGAAGGGCATGTATTTAAAGCTGGTGACCGGCAGGGCTACCAGGGTGAGCGCCCAGAGCAGGCGGGAGAGACGTTGCAGGTTCATACGCTATTTCTTGAATAAGGCCCAGAAGGCCAGTAAAGCTGTGCCCAGCGCTGCACCGGAAAGGGCGTAGATGCCGCGCGAAACAGAACGCGTAACAGGCAGGGAATCCAGCTGGGTGGGTTCAATCCGCACACTGGCTTCAAAAATGCTTTGGGAAGTGACCGCTTCAGTACCTTTCTCAAAAAACGCTTGGGCCCAGGAGGCGGCCAGTCGTTCGGCGGCATCCGCATCGGGTGAGTCTGCGTAAAAGTGCCAACCGCCATCGGCCGGTTGGGAGAGTTGCAACCGCCCATCGCGCAAATTGGCCAGCGTCAAGCCATTTTCATTGGCAACAATTTGCAGGGTGGCATCCGACCAGGCCAGTTCTTCCAACTGGCGCGATTCTCGCTCGAGGAAGTAAAACAGCTCGCGGTCAGGGATGTGCCCCGGCCAGCTTTGCTCCACATTGAAATCCACCAGCACTGTGGCGGTGGCGCGGTAAGGCGGCGGGAGCAGGCTGTGCAGCGCCAGGCCGAGTAGGCCGCCGATCACAGCCCCGGTCAGCCACAGACGCCAGGCACGCAGCAGGGTGAGAAGGTCTTCAAATGAGGCGGGTTTGAGCAGGGTGTTCATGCGTGTGTGTTCATCTTTCTTTGGCGATACCAGTTGAGCAGCGGCGCAACCAGCAGGCGGAGGTAATATTTGGCAACAATCGGCGCAAAAAACTTGCCGCCGTCGCGGTAGTGCACTTTGAGCATTTCGGGCCAGCAGCGGTCATCGGCGGAGATGGTTTTTCCGCTGCTGTGCAGTCGGAAGTTGGCCCAGACTGGGCCGGGCAGGTATTTTACCTCGGAGATGCGTGCCAGGCGCACCCACAGGTCGTAATCCATGGCGAAGAAGAAATTGGGGTCGAGCGGGCCAACCCGCTTCCACAGGTCGGCGCGGAAGAAGGCAGATTGCTGCGGGATGTGTACATAGCCCTGGCGCAGGCGGGTGTAATCGGTCTGTGCGGCAGGGAAACGCCCCAGCACGCGGCCCTGGTCGTCGATGAAATTGGCGTCGGCATAGATCAGCCCGGCCTGCGGGTTGGCCTGTAGGGCAGCCACTGCCGCAGAGATAGCGCCGGGGTTGTAGGTGTCATCTGAGTTCAGCCAGGCCAGGATGTCCCCGGTGGCACGGGCAAAACCCTTGTTCAGCGCGTCGGTTTGCCCGGCGTCTTTTTCAGACACCCACCAGGCCAGCCGGTCGTGGTATTTCTTCAGGATCTCCACCGTACCGTCCGTTGAGCCACCATCCATGATAATGTACTCAATCTTTGGATAGTCCTGCTCCACCACAGACTGGATGGTGGTCGCGATGTACCTGGCCTGGTTGAAAGATGGGGTAATGATGGAAACCAGTGGTTGTTCTTGCGTCATGAGCCTTATTTACTACCTTGCAGGTCAAAGATGATATATCCCCTGCCCTCAGCAAAAACGGGATAGTTGTGATACAGGTATTCTTTAATTTCAGTTTGCTGGTCGAAGCGTTCCAATTGGGCGGCGACGAAGAAACGCTTGTCGGCCAGCAGGTCCTCAAAGCTGGTAGACTGGTCTACTTCAATACCGGCCAGCTCGCGGATGGCCAGGTCGCCGTCAGTGTACCATGATTGCACCGGCTGCCAGCCCCAGTAGGCTAGCCTGCCGCCATAATCCTGGGCAATGATTGCCACAGGCACCGGGGAAGGGCCAAGCACTTTGCCAAGTCCTTCCCAGTAGGCGGCGTCTCCGCGGAAGTCCTGGCGGGCCAGTTCCACACGGACCGTCCACAGGTTGAGTGCGATGATTAATGCCAGCAAAATCCCCAGGGCTGGGCGAAGCAGTTTCTCATGGCTCAGGTTTTCAGCGGCCCTGAACAATGCTTGGGCTGCGGGGGCCAGCCCCAACGCCACCAACGGGATAAAAGGCAGGTGGTAGTAGTCGTGGGTGATGATGTGATAGGCAAATGTCATGCCATAGATGAAATATCCCAGCCACAGCCCAGCCAGCAGGGCAAAGGCCCGTCCGCGCAGGAGCAGCAGGCCAATGGCGGCCATCACCACCGTGCCAAAGCCAATGACGTATTCCCACTGGCCTTTCCAGCGCAGGTAAAACGCAAGTTCGCCCCACAGGTTGGGGAAGAATCGTAGGCCAAACTGCCCACCTAAAAAGTCTGCCACAAACAGGCCATACAGGGTGAATAGCGCAACCGGCAGCACGGCCAGAGCCGCCACCAGCCAGGTCTGGCGGTCTTTGAGCGACACCTTCAGGCCACGTGCCAGCACCAGCCCGAGGGCGGAAAACGCCAACGGGAAGACCATCACGTTTTTGACGAAGATCGCTGCGCCCAGCAGCAGGCCTGTTGTGAGAGCCCATTTTTCTGTGGCTTCTTCCTGCCAACGCCACAGGGCCCAGGTCGAGGCCGCCAGCAGGGCGGTCATCAGCGGGTCGGGTTGGAAACTGCGGCTGGCATACACGCCATACGGCAGGAACAAGAATAGTAGTAGGGAAACAAAAGCGGCGTCGTCGTTGGTGATGCGCCGGGCCAGTAAAAAGACAAACCACCCGCCTGCCAGCCAGAACAGGCTGGAGAAAACGCGCGGCAGGGCCAGTTCTTCCCGGCCAATGATGCTGTAGGAGAGCGCCACGATGCTTTCCAGCACAGGCGGCTCAATCACGGCGCTTTGCGAAAATTGCACAGCGGCGATCTCCCGCTGCCATTCCGGCAGGCCGGGGTTCATGGCGTAATACAGGCCGCGCGCCTTGAACATCGAGAACAACTGACGCGTCGGGTGAAAATCCAGCGGCAGGTCGTCCAGGTCATACAGGCGGATTCCCAGCGCAGCAACAAACACCAGCAGCAGGGCAACGACCAATATTCTTTTATCGGTAAAAAACCAGTTCTTTTGCATCAGTTCACTTTTTTCCATTTGCTTCTCAAGCGGCTGTACACCTCGCGCAGCCGCGCCAGCCCCAGCGGGGCCAGCAGGGCAAACAACACCCGGTGCAGTTCTTTCAGCACTACCGGCGGGTACAACCTGAAAGCGTTCCAGTATGCTTTTAAGGAGGATGAATAGTCGCCGCCGTCAAGCAGGTAAAAACCGTTTAAGCGGTGCGCCCCAGCCCAACCCTGCTTCCGGGTGGAGGCGAACCCAGCTGCAAACGCCGGTTCGTTTTCGAGCCATTCCGCAATCTGATGGGCCTCCCGCCCAAAATCGGCTGTCCGGGCCAGGTTTTTTGCGTCGGAATGGTATCGGGCGGCGGCCAGCGTTTTGGGGATGTACACCATCGGCGCGAGGCGGGCCATGCGCAGCCACAGGTGGTGGTCCAGCAACAAATGATACTGCAAATCCAGGTAACCTGCTTTTTCAAGCACACTGCGCTTCATGAAAACGGCAGGCTGGCTGATAATATTGAAACTCATCAGGTCGGTTAACGAGTATGGCCTGAACCGCTGGATGTTAAATGGCTGGCTGTCTGCATCCACAGACAATACATCCCCATATATCAGCCCGGCCTGTGGGTGCTGCTCAAAGGCCTGAATCGCTGCCTGGAATGCGCCGGGCAGGTAAAAATCGTCCGAGTTAATCCAGGCCACAATGTCCCCGGTGCAGCGGGCAAAACCCTTGTTGATGGCCTCGGCCTGGCCCCTGTCTTTTTCCGAGACCCAGCCAGTGAGTTGGCTTTCGTACAGGCGGATGATATCCACGCTTTCGTCCGTAGAACCGCCATCCATGACAAAATATTCCAGCTTTAGGTAAGCCTGCCCGAGCACCGAGCGGATGGTTTCCTCCAGGTAGCGGGCCTGGTTGTACGAAGGGGTGACGATGGAAATTGTTGGTGGGCTCATGGCTGGGCGGGTTGTTTCAGGTCATAAATCACATAATCGCGTGTTTCGGTAAAAATGGCAAATTGTTCCAGCCGGGCGGCCAGTTCCGGTTGGCGTTTCAGTTCATCGAAATCGGTGACGATGAAAAACACTTTTTCAAACGTCCGGCTTTCGAAATCGCGTTCAAAATTCCAGATGCTTTCGGCCAGCGGCCAGCGGCTGGTGGGTTGCCAACCATAATACTGAAGCGGGTAACCATAGTCAGTGGTCAGGGCCACTACGCCGGGCTGGTGCTGCAACACTTCCCCAATCTCGGCAAACACGGCTGCCTGCTGGCGGTAATCATCCAGGCGCAAGTTAAGGTAGGCAAAGGACATCCAGGCAATGGCGGTGAAGATTCCCAGCCCGGCCAGACCAACGCGTAGCAAAGCCCTGTCAGCCCGGCTCCAGGCGGTGCGAACCATTTCTGCTGCCAGCGGGGCGATCCCAAGCCCGGCCATGGGGATAACCGGCAGGCTGTAATAGTCATGGCTGGCAATGTGATAGGTCTGGACCAGGCCAAAGAGCAGGTAACCGCCCCACAGGCTTGCCAGTACAGTCTGTGCGCGGGGATTGGCGAACAAATGCGCCCCGGCCAGCGAGAGTACCAGCGGCATCAAGGGAATGAGATTGTCCAGTTTGTCCAGCCAGCGCAGGTAGAAAAATGGACTAATCCATAGTTCCGGCAGGGTGCGGTTGCCAAAATGCTGGGCCAGGAAGGTGTTTGCGACCAGCCCGTCATAGAGATATAAACTGCCGGGCAGTGCGCCCAGCGCCAACAACAGCCAGGTTTGCGGGCGTTTGATGGCTGCCAGCAGGCTGCCCTGTGCCAGCAACAAACCCAGCGCACTGCCAGCCACAAAAAAGAAGGCTGTCAGTTTGACGTAAATGGCCAACCCGCCCAGTAGCCCGGCCAGCGCCGTCCAGGCCCAGGCAGGCCACCCTGTGGCCCTCAGGCTGTGCTGCATGGCCCACCAGAAAGCCAGGATGAACATCACCATCAAGGGGTCAGGCTGGAAGCTGCGGCTGGCGGAGACGGCGTAAGGCAGGAACAGGTAAAAAATTAATGTAAGATATGCGGCCAGTGTCGATTGGTGTAACTGTTTGCTGAACAGGAACAGGAACAGCCCGCCCACCAACCAGAACAGGCCCGAAAACGCCCGCCCGACACCCGGTTCTTCGCCAGTAAACTGGTAGGCGTAGGCAGTCAGGTTTTCCAGCAGCAAGGGTTCCAGTTGGGCTTCGTTGGTGAGCTGGCTGTAGGCCATTTCCCGCTGCCATTGTGGGATGCCAGGAGCAGTCTGGTAGTAGATGGCACGGGCGCGGATGGCCCCAAACAGCTGGCGGGTGGGATGGAAATCAAGCGGCGGGTCGGTGATGTCGTACAGGCGCAGGAAAGCACCTGCCGCAAAGGTGAGCAGAATCAGAAGGGGCAAAGCCCATTTAACGGGAGGTAGGTGCGGGGGAGTCAGTTTCATGTGCAGGGAGGCCGGGCAGGGTGTAACTGCCGGGTGTGGACTTACTTGAAGAGGCTGTTATAGTCCACTTTTTCAAAAATATCCAGTTTGCCATCCACGGTGGCATCCAAGACCTGCCGCCCATCCTGTTCATAGGCCTGGCGGGCCAGGCGGTAGCCGATTTCGGATGTCTCCAGGTCTGGCAACTGCCAGCGGAAACCCTTGCCGAAATAGGCCGGGGAGAAGTGGTTGGGGTCGTCGCCCTCGGAGACAACGGTGGTATTGGCCGGGCCTTTGGATGCAAAGCTATGATCGACGCCAATCAGGATGACCTTCTGGATGCCCATGTGGTAGGCCAGTTGCAGGGCGACGTTGGTAACAGTGGCGCCCTCCCAGACGCGGCCACGCACATCGCGGCTGAAACGCGGCAGGTCGTAGGTGGTGTAGAGGAAGGTCGGTAGGTGGAAGTTTTCACCAGGCAGGTGCTGGAAGAAGCGACGCGAGCGCCAGGAAAGGAAGGTTGGCAGGCTGAGTGCGGCCATTTCGTGGGCGCATTGCTCAATGACCAGGTCGTTGATGGAAACCAGGTAGGTGGTGCTAAAGCCGAGTTCTGCGAACATCAGGTAGATGCGGTTCAGCCCAAAGGTGATTTCCCCTTTGAGCTTGCCCATGTCGGTGTTTTTCAGGCTGGGGCCGTTACCGATGATGAACGCGCGCCGGCCTTTGTGAATGTCTTTCAGCGCGGCCAGCCGCCGGATGCTCTCGCGCCGCCAGGGGTGCAGCATGGCGGCGGGCAGCTGGGGCAGGTCGCGCAGGGTAATATAGCTGTCACGCAGGAAGGCGTAAAAAGGGGATGATTTAAGGCTCATTCCGTGCTCAGTCGGGCGGTTGCGCCGCCATCCACAATCAGGGCCTGCCCTGTCATAAAGGACGATTGCGTATCATCGGCCAGGAAGTAAATGGCGGAGGCGATCTCCTCCGGTTGGCCCACCCGGCCGTTGACCGTTTTACGCGCCAGGTTATCCAACCTTGATTGCATGTCGCCGCTGCCGACATGCCCGCGCCCGAGGCCGGCGCGCAGCATGGGCGTATCCACTGCGCCGGGCAGGATGGCGTTGGCGCGGATGTTGTCGGGAGCAAATTCAATTGCCATAGCGCGGGTCAGGGCCAGCAGGCCGCCTTTGCTGGCCGCGTAGGCAGCAATATTGGCGGAAGTCTGCACCGCATGCACAGAGGAGACATTGACTATTACGCCGCCGCCCGCCTGTTTGAACAACGGGTAGGCCAGCTTGACGAACAGGAAGACCGAGCGCAGGTTGGAAGCCATGACCGAATCCCATTCTTCCACACTGGTTTCGATGAGCGGTTTGGCAACCTGCACGGCGGCGTTGTTGACCAAAGCATCCAGGGTGGGGCTGAATTCCCGCGCCTGGCTGAAGATTTGTTCGGCGGCATCTGGGTGGGAGATGTCGGCCTGTATGAAACGACCATTGGAGGATGGGAAATCTGGCAGGGCGGGGGAACGATCCACACCGATGACCTGCCAGTTGCGTTCAGCGAAATAAGCCACAGTAGCGCGACCAATGCCGCCGCCTGCGCCGGTAATCAGGACAGTTTTTTGCATGTCAGCTCCCGGAATGTTTTTGCTGCAGGGCGGGCAGTCCGCTGGAATCAATGCCCAGGCCTTCCAGCAGGTTCTTAATAGTGTTCCAGTGTACCCGTTCCCAGGCTGCCGGGCTGGAGTTGGCGTTATGCGGTGCAATCATGACGTTGTCCATATTCATCAATGGGCTGTCATGGGGCAGGGGTTCCACTTCAAAAACATCCAGGGCTGCGCCGCCCAACCGGCCGGATTGTAACGCGGCGACCAGGTCGTTTTCCTTGATGATCGGCCCACGGGCGGTGTTAATCACCACTGCGCCCTGTTTGGCGTGCTGGAGGGTATTGGCATTAATCAGGTGCTGGGAGGTTGGGTTCAGATCGCAGTTAATGGAGATGTAATCGGATTCGGCCAGCAACTGGTGCAGGGAGGTCATTTCAATGCCGCTTTCGGCAATGAAAACGTGGTCAATATCAATAATATCCGTGCCCATCACGCGCATACCAAAAGCACGCGCCCGGCGGGTGACAGCTTTGCCGATTGCCCCGACCCCGATCACGCCGAGGGTTTGCTCGTGCAGGGCCTTACCGGGGATTTTGTCCCAGATGCCGCTTTTCATCTGCTGGTTCATCCAGGGCTGACGTCGGGAGAAGGCGAGCATATACCCCAGCACGGAATCCGCTACCGGGAGTGTAAAAGCGTTTGGGGTGCGCCCGATGCGAATCCCCAGCCGGGAGCAGGTTTCAGCGTGAATTGAGTCAATCCCGGTTCCCCATTTTGAGATGATTTTTAGGCGTGGGGTGCAGGCCTCGAGCACCTGCGTGGTGTAGCGGTCGTCGCCGCAGATTGCGCCGTCGAATTGCCCGGCGTAACGCAGCAGGTCATCTTCTTCCATACGTTCCTGCACATCTGGTTCGATCAGGTCAATGCCGTAGTGTGCAAAGACCGGGCGGAAACGGTCGACAAAGGGAATCATATACGGGGCGGTAAAAAGGATGGTTGGCATGCAGGCTCTTTATTTGCAGAAGGTTTTTTGCAGGTGGGTGCGCATTTCGGGTGAGACTGACCAGGTAGATTGGTTCTGGCAGGCTTGCAAAGAGAGAAAATCATCCCGTTGGATAAACCGGCTAATTTGCTCCAGGCTTTCATAGTCATCAAGGATGGCATAAGCCTGGATGAATGGCATCCACTCGACAGCGGCAGACGCCCCCAGGCCTTGTTCGCGCGCTTCGCGTCCCAGGCTGACGACCTGCTTCCAGTCTTCCTGCTGGCGGGCCAGGCTGGCTTTTTGGTAATAATAGCACCAATCATGCACGGGCTCCGGCCCAAAAACGATTTCGGGCACTGTGGCAGGGGGCAGATCAACAATGATATTCTCAATATTGGATTTGTCCGCTATCAAGAATAATTTTTTCTCGTCATGCGTAGTCAATTCAGGCTGGGTTCCATCGAAAAAGCGAACACACTCGCGCTCCCCATTTTGAACCAGAATCAGGGGATTATTGTAATCAAGGTTGCTTAAGTTCCCGCGCCGAATGCTCAGGCCGGGTTGCGCACCCAGGTAAATATTGAAGATGTTTATGTCTGCGGTTGTAGCAGCGGCAATGGGCGTTTCCACCCAGCGGTTTCCCTGCTGCGAACTAGGATAATAAATCAGGTTGGCGGGGCCCCAGACGAAATAGTCTTCTTCAATGGGCAACCCGGCTGGGTAGGATGCCACCAGCAACGTTCCCGCCTGTATGGAAGGCGCACGCCAGGCGACCTGCCACCAAAAATTATTCATTAATGCGGTGCGCTCACTGGCGGCCACTACATTGGCGTTATGGGTCATCACTGCGCTGGCAACCAGGCCGATAAGGACGATTTTTTGAACGGTTTGTGACCTGAATAGCAATATCAGTGTTGCCAGTACCATCACAGCGGGTAGTGCGGCAGTCAGGCTGTAGCGGGTGAAGTTGGTGAAATCCACAGAACGGTTGGCGATGATTACGGGTAGCAGGCCGCCGATGATTGCCAGCACGCCGAGGCTCAGGAATGAAGTAACTTCCTTGCGGGAAATGGATGTCCCCTGTTCAAATGTCGGGCTCCAGATTAGAAAAGCGAGAACAGTAGCCGCCAGTGCTGAAAACAATATTCCCTGGACCGTGTCACCAATCCCCATTTCAAAGGAAAGCCGCAGGAAAGGATGCGTCCACGCCATGAAGATAACACTGAGAAAATCCTCGGCCAGGGTAATCAGCCAATACGAGAGTGTTATAACCGGTTGGGCTAAGAGGTCAGCCAGTTGTACCGACAGGTCTGTAGCACGCCGTTCGGACTCGAACAGGAAAAGCCGCCAGGACAAGAATCCCGCCGGGGTCAGAAGGAAAGGCAGGCTGGCAAGAGCCGCAAACTGTACCCGGGTTTTTGGTGGCGTGTTTTGTTGTTGCATAAAATACAGGACAATCACGACCAACCGCAAAACTTCGAAACCAGCAAAGTATTCCACCAAACCAAGTGATAGCCAACCGAGCAGGATAGATGAAGCAGCGAAGACCAAACGATTCGCTAGTTTTCCGGATTGAATGGCAGCCAGGGTCAGAGCAATGGAAAAAATACCGGCAGCCAGGCTAAGTATTTGCGCCTGATAATCGATGGGATTAATCTGGGAAAGGAAACCAGGATAGATTAGGAATAGTACAGCGATTGCCAGGTTTCGAAATCTCTGTGGCGGCCACAGTTGCCAACCCAACCACAATGCTCCAATCCCGCTCAGGAGCCGGAAGAAAAAGGCGCTGATATGATAGGGTAAGGGGTTCAGCCCAAACCAGGGAAACAGAAACTCAAGCAGGTAGCCGCGTAATGGGCGGTCACTGCTAAAGACATCATGGAAAAATTGCTTGCCGCCTGCCAGGCCGTCATACATCAAGTACCAGTCGTCATTATAGTAACCAAGGTTTTTTACATGTGGCAAATACGAAAATGCAGCAATTAGTAATAAAGCTAAACCCTGAACCCAAAACTTACTTCTTTGCATTAAGAAAACTTCTCCAATCGTTGTTTCATGAGTATGTCCGCAATCACAAAATCGGATTCATCGTCAATATCCACTGCTTCCAGGCGTGGTATTTCAAATAAGAGTGGGGAATCGCCAATGCGGTGCTTTTTCCTGAGCAGGTTCTCGCGGGTGAACAGGTACATGCAGGAATTCTCTTCGTAAACAGGCGGCAGGTCTTGCGTTTGCAGCAACTCCGTTGGGTTGTGGTTTATTGCCTGCCCGTGTTGGTCGTAGAGACGGGTCTGGAGTCTTGTAACAGAAAACAGGGAATCCGATTTGGGGTAGCCCGCCAGGAATTCCTGTATCCCGTGAGAAATTGTTTCGGATCGCAACAAGGGATTGGTGCTGTGAGTTTGCAGGTAAAAATCCGCATTTGCCAAGGCTGTATCATACAGCAAGATATCGTTCATTGGGATGGTGTCTGCTCGTAGGTGTTCCGGGCGTTCGACAATGAGCACCTGAGGAAAATTGTGCCGTATCCCTTCCATGACAGGCGGGGAATCAGTATCAACTATTACGGAAGAAATTTCTGGTACGGCCAGGAGGGTTTCAATAATATATTGATAAAGCGGCTTGCCAGCCAACGGCCGGTAGTTCTTGCCGGGCACGCGCTGGCTGTTGTGGCGCATGGGGACGAGGGCTGCGATTGTGTTTATCATGGGCTGCATGCCAGCCTATCTTCAACGGCCTCAATGGCAAGCTGTTTGTTATGCGAGTCGGGGGTTTCGTTTTTCATGCGATCCCACAATGCGCACAAAGGATGCCGGGCCTTTTCAGAGAGTGTGCTTGCGCGGATGGTCATTTTTTCAGCCATCTCCCAGTTATTCAATCGACCAAAGGCCTCGATGAAAGGAAGGTATTCCATTGTGTTTTTGGGCGCAAAATCCTCCGCCTGCGCATCCTCCCATAAGGCGCTGATTTCGCTCCAGTCTTGGTATTGGTAAGCCAGGTCAGCCTTTTGATAAAAGTAGCACCAAGTGGGTGAAGGTTCTTGCCCAAATATGTCTGGGTGTGGTTTCCAGGATGATGTGTTGGTTGTGTAAATTCGACCCAGATTTGAGTTGGGGAGAAACTCATAGGTCATTGGTGGTAAGGTTTTGAAGTTGACATCATCCGGACTTAGCAACCAAAGGCATTGCTGTTGTTGAGGTTCAAAGATTAGGGCGATTGTATCTTTGCTTGAGCCATTAAAACGTGATGAATATTTGGTGCTACTTAAGATCGAACCCTCTCGAAAATCGTCCCATGCACCTGTATTTTCGCCAGATGAGAAAAGCCAAAAATCAACGTGTGTAGGGATTGTTTGTTTAGGGTATAAGGTGTTGATGGCATATCCCGTTGGGTAGTTTCCCATATAACTCAAGAATTCACTGTCTGAAATAAAGGCTGTATGGGGTTTTATATTGGGTGCTCGCCAATATAATTGCCAGTAAAAAAGGGTTTGTTTTTCCCAAGCTTGCTTAAATTCTATACCTGCGCGCAGGTTGGCTCCAATTGCGAGAGCAATCAACAAGGCGAGGAAAGCATCCCTGCGTTTCCTGTTTGCAAGGACAATGGTCGTAGCGGAAGTGCATACCATTGCTGCACCAAATAGTGATGCCATGGCAAAACGATCATTCCATAAGGGGTTTGATGTGTGCAAGGTTCTTCCAATCATCCACCCCGGTAATACTCCCAGTAAGGTCGCAATGAGTCCAACAATCAGAATCTCAATTTGTCCCCGGAAAAGTTCTTTTTCATTGTGTGCGTTTTCATTAAAGCGGTAAAACAACCGTCCAAGTAGCAATGCGCTAATAATGACAATGCCCCAGATGATGATTACTGATGGTCGACTTATGTCGAACAAGCCTGGATTCAAAGTTGCATACCATGCCGCGACAAAAATCTCAGAAAAATCTTGAAGTCCAGATTCTACAAAAAAAAGGATTGTTTGTAGCGGCGTTTGGAAAAAGCCCAATAAAACTTGGGGTGAGTTCCTGTCATACCCCAAAAAACTGTCAAACGATGTTCGAAAAATCACATAGAGAATTGCAAAGAGAATATAGGGAGACGACAATTTGACGCTTAAATACAACCGATCAAGGTTTTTTTCGTTTTTCAAGCATAAAAATATAAATATTGGTCGAAGAAATTCAAGCCCAATAAAATATTCAATCATAAATAACTGAAAAATCTGCAGTAAGAGGGCAAGGATTGTCAGTGGAACGCGTTTGGTTGGGGACTGAATTGCTAACAACATTGCCCAAAGCGAAACCATAAAAGCAAGGAACATTATCCAGTGCAGGGAAAACATTACTGCCATCGATTGTAAGAGAAACACTGGGTATACAAGGAACAATGCTGTCGCAATCATATGGCTTTTTTTTGCATCAGGCCAAATTATGGTCGATATCTTGAAAAACACAATAGCGATCATAATGCGTGTGATAAGCACAAATAAGTGCCAGTAAAGGGGAGATGCCCCAAGCAAGTTGAACAAGAAAACATAAATGGGGTAAGAAAACGGGCGGCTGTCAAAAAATAAAAACCGTTGTAAACCCGATGAACCCTCATGTAAAAAATAGTATAGGTGATGCCAGTCATCTTGATAAAAACCCAGCCATGGGATAAGGGTCCCAAGAGCAAGAATACCGACCCCAACAGGAATTAAGATGTGGGGAATATTAATTTCCCTTACCTTGGTTGCGATGGTTTTAAACATGGGTAGGTGTATCATATATATATTCGCTTCTTATTATTCAGAGTTTAATGCGATATATTCGTCGAGTAGATGGTCGTAAGCCCCCAAATTGAATTCTAGGATTGTCAACAGCCTTTCGGATGACCACAGATTACCTCGTACGATTAAGGTCAGTTTCTCATAGTAAAGTGATAAATTCGGGTCGATAATTTTGTTTTCGCCTGTTTCCAGGGTTTCTAGATAACCCGGTGGAAGCGGCCGATAGAAATGCCCAATATCCCATTTGTAGCTCTTGGGAACCGGTAAACGCGACAAGAGCGGGTCGGCCAGTGCAAGGCTATCAACAATATGAACCTTGGGCCCGGCATAGAAACCCAAATAGCCAATTCCCTTGCCAATATACACCGTAACATTTTCTTTGCGTAAAGCAACCCCCTCATCTACCCAAGGGTGGTCAGGAAGTTTGCTATAACGTCCCCAGCGCATCAGACCTGAAGAACCGTAATAGAAGCCTTGCTCATCACTAATTCCTGACCTCCCCGCCAAGTCTAAGTCAAAGGTTTGAGGAGCTGCAAAGGATGGGTTAGGGGCCATCAAGGCAAAGGATATGGCTCCTAAGGAAATCAGGATTGGGTATTTCCCTTCCAAATTT
This sequence comes from Anaerolineales bacterium, assembly GCA_024710905.1. Taxonomy (GTDB): domain Bacteria; phylum Chloroflexota; class Anaerolineae; order Anaerolineales; family Villigracilaceae; genus JANJTV01. The sequence continues at coordinate 27,024 of JANJTV010000028.1, forward strand.
ATGAAGTGCCTGCCTAATATCAAAATACTTGCAACAAACGGGACCGAGAAAAAGCGCCCACTCATGAAGTCTCCACCTATGTTAATAATGTACCCGAGGTAAAGGAGCAAGCCTAAACCTATAATTTTTTCGTAAAGATCGTCGTTTGTCAAAATAAGAATAAAAGTGCTAAAAATAATTATTAATGTAAGCGGATCAAGCGAAATCGAATTTAGATAATAAATTACTCCCTGGTGAATAAGGGTGAACTTTGGGATTCCTGTACTTAATTTTGCATAATATGTATTGGGAAAGATAAAGCCATAATAGAAAAGGGAAAAAAACAGCCATAGAATCAGGGGGATGAAACCAACAATAAGGGCAATAATGGTTTTGAAGTTAAAACGCCTATAAACAATCAGTCCCAAGGCAGGCAGGTATATTAAGACTGTATCCAGTCGGTTGAAAGCTGACAGTCCGGCAATCAAACCCAGTAAAAAAATATCCTTTTCACTCTCCACGTTCTTTTTGAAGAATAGGATGCAGAACAACAGCATTAATAAGTGGCTTAGGGGATTTTCCAGCCCTGATGTCGAGTAATCAATAAAAGCATTCGATAGGATTGCCAATAACCATGTAAGGATTAGGGATGTTTCATTTTTTATTTGCTGGTGTAGAAGGATAACCATTACGCTCAAGGAGACAAGCAAAGAAAGCCCAACGGTGCTGAAGTAAGCATTCCCAATCAAATAATAAAATCCTGTTAATAGAAACATCCACAAGGGGTGTGTATAAGTTTGCACTCTTTCTGCGGGATTCCAAGTGAGACCGTATCCATTGTTCCAATTGTCAACTGTCCGCAGAGTAATAAAAGCATCATCACCTATCCAGGCGGTCCTGAGTAGAATTATTAAGTAAACAAAAGATAAAAGTATTAATAACAGCTTATTTTTTTTCATAAGAGGTCCTTATTATACTGAATGGGTTCCACGCCCCTTGAAATGGTCTTGTCTGCATCCACACTGCGGGGATAATAAAACGTCTGCCTGAGCGTCCAGGTCAGTTCTGCGGATTGGCGATAGCCCTGGTATGTGCCCCAGAACTGGTTAATCCGAAACCAGAAGATGCTACCCAAATGGCGGACCAGGGCCTTCTCACGAATGGCGTACACCAGGTCATGGAAGATATTGCTGGCTGCCATGCGGAAAAAATCATAGATATTGAAGTGTGCTTCCGGGTAAATTTGCTTGAAGGCCATGGCTTCACGGCGATACCGGTTGCGCACCCCGCCGGGAGTTTCATTGTGAATATGGATAATCTCAGCTTCAGCGATATAGGCAATTTTACCGCCCTGGCTTTGCAGCCACTTACCCCAGGCCAGGTCTTCCAGCCCGGTCAGGCTTTCATCATAAGGATGTTTTTCCCATAAACTACGCCGAATGGCGGCATTGGCATTGTTGCAAAAAGGATGGTTTTGTTGATATTCTGAAATATCCGGGAACCAGCGGGCAAAGATTTGATGTTCTGAATATTTGCTTTCTGCTGTCCCGCGTTGTTTTCCGTAGGCCAGGCCAATGAATGGATCGGCAAACGGTGCCAGCAGCTTCTCCAGCCAGTCTGGGTAAACCGGATAGATATGTGCCGAGGCAATGACCACCAACTCCCGGCTGGCCGCCTGGATGCCCAGGTTAAGCGAGCGCCCGAAAGTAAATTCCCCGGGCAGGATGTGAACGATTTTCGAACCAAATGATTCAGCAATTGCAACCGTTTCGTCTGTGGAGCCCGAGTCAACCAGGATAATCTCCACATCTTGAATCGATTGCTGTCTGACGCCTTCCAGCAGGCGCGGCAGGTGTATTGCTTCGTTATAAGCACGGATGACAATTGAACAGTTCAT
>JANJTV010000046.1 GCA_024710905.1 Anaerolineales bacterium
TGGGCGATCATCTCTCTTGGCGGCGCGTCGCCGCACCGCTCTAGCAGCCTACCCGGGACTGACCTCCTGAACAGGAGGTACATAAGGAAGCGAACCACTTCCCGACTGTTCGCAAACAGCTTCGTCCCTGCTTGACCTTGCTCCCGGCGGGGGTTACCAGGCCGCCCGCATTACTGCGGACACCGGTGGTCTCTTACACCACCTTTTCACTATCACCTTTTTCAAGGCTACCTGTTTTCTGTGGCCCTGTCCGGCAGGTTGGTTCCCATTTCTGGGGATCGCCCCGCCCCGGGTATTATCCGACGCCGTGTTCTCTGGAGTGCGGACTTTCCTCGATCCCGACACGCAGGACCGCGATCGCCCGACCGGCCTGAGGACTTCTCATCATACCGTTTCTTGCCCAATTGGTCAAACCGGCAGGGGTCGCAGTCGAAATCCCACAAAAGGACGCAAATTAACGTTTGGGCGGGTATAATAAAAAGACGATATTTAGCAATTAATCACCCTTGAGGAGCGCTTTGTGAGCAATAAGTGGCCCACAAAATACATTATTGGCCTGACCGGCAACATTGCCACCGGCAAAAGCGTCGTGCGGAAAATGCTCGAGCACCTCGGCGCTTACAGCATTGACGCAGACGCCCTCTCGCATCGCGCCATTGCCAGGGGTGCACCAGGCCACAAACCTGTGCTGGATGCTTTCGGCCAATGGCTGCTCACCCCTGAAGGCGAGATCGACCGCACCAAACTTGGCAAACTGGCCTTCACCGACCCCGAGGCCATGAAACGCTTGGAAGCCATCATTCACCCATTGGTACGCCAGGCCATCGAAGCCATGATTAACCGCGCCAGCCAGCGGGTCATCGTCATCGAGGCCATTAAACTGCTCGAAGGCGGCCTGTCCGACTCCTGCGACAGTATCTGGGTGGTGGATGTCCCTGCTGAGATTCAACACCAGCGATTGGTCGGTAAACGGAACATGAGCCAGGAGGAAGCCAGCCAGCGCATCCAGTTCCAGGGCAGCCAGGCCGACAAAGTCGCTGCCGCCCAGGTGATTATCAAGAATCACGGTTCCTTCGAAGATACCTGGAAACAGGTTGTGGAAGCCTGGAAGCGGGTCAACCCGCAATCGGACACCATCCAGATGGTCAAACCCGCTGCCGGAGAATTCTCGGTCGCGCGCGGTCGCCCCCGAGACTCAGCCGCCATTGCTGAACTGGTTACCCGCCTGAGCCACGGCGCCCGCAGATTGGAGCAGGACGATGTAATGGCTGCCTTTGGAGAAAAAGCCTTCATGCTCCTACAACAAGACGGTAAAACTGTGGGCGTGGCTGGCTGGCAAGTGGAAAACCTGGTCGCCCGCACCACCGAGTTCTATATTGAGGATTCCCTGCCTGTTGAAGATGCCCTGAAAACGCTAATCACCGAAGTGGAAAATGCCTCGCTGGAACTGCAATGCGAAGCCTCCCTGCTCTTCCTGCCGCCCAACCTGGCCAGCCACCAGGGCACCTGGAAGCAACTGGGCTACGAACTTCGTGAACCGAGTACCCTCGGCGTACAAGCCTGGACAGACGCCGCCATCGAATCGGCACAGCCCAACACCACCCTGTTCTTTAAACAATTGCGGCAAGACCGCGTATTGCGCCCCATTTAAGCCTGCCAGGGGACAGGGAATCAGGTTAAGTTGGGCAGGCGTGCCACCTGAACCGCCCTTATAGAAATGCCTGCTCCCTGTCATGACTGATTTTCTCAGCGACTTTCTTTTCATCTTCCAGCGCCTCAACTGGTTCAGCGTCATCGATATCCTGCTGGTGACCTTGATCTTTTTTGGCCTGCTTTACCTGGTGCGTGATACCCAGGCGATGGTTTTGCTGCGCGGGGCGCTTTCGCTGATTGTCCTGCTCGCCCTGCTTACCACACTGGTGGACCTGCCAGCATTCTCCTGGCTAATCCAAACCACGCTGCCTGCCCTGCTGCTGGCCATCCCGGTCATTTTTGCACCCGAAATTCGCCGCGCGCTTGAGCGCATCGGCCGCGCCGGGACCTTCATGCCAGGGAACGCCAGCCAGAAAGAAATTCAGGAAATAGAAATTGCCATCCAGTCCGTAGTCAGTGCCTGTACGAGGCTTTCAGCCCGTCAACATGGGGCGTTGATTATCCTGCAACGCCTTGACAGCCTGGACGAATACGTCGACACAGGGGTTTCGCTACACGCAAACCTTACGCCTGAATTGCTTTTGCAGATCTTTTACCCGAACACGCCCCTGCACGATGGCGCTGCAATCATTGCAGGGAACAAAGTACTGGCCGGAGCCTGCGTCATGCCCCTCTCTGCCAGCGGCATCCTGGCCCGCTCACCGGAACGCCAAATGGGCCTGCGGCACCGCGCCGCGCTCGGCATCTCCGAAGTCTCGGACGCTGTTGCAGTCGTCGTGTCCGAGGAAACCGGCTCCATTTCCATTGCCCACGCCGGGCGGATGATTCGCCGCCTCGACCCGGAACGGCTGCAGAACATCCTGGCAGCCTTTTACCGCCCTGAACCTCTCTCAAGCCAGGGCCTGCTGAAACGATATTTACCGTTCTTATTCCGGCGGGATGAGTAAAATACTGATGCTAAAGTGGCTTGTCACCAACTTCCGTACCCTGAGCCTGGCCTTTGTCATGGCAATGGCAGTCTGGATCACCTCCGTCTCTTCTGCCGACCCGGACGAAGTTCGCACCTACCCGCGCCAGGTAAACATTGAGATTGTCGGGCTGAACCCCGGACTGGTGATTGTTGGCACGCCTGCCCGCCAGGCCAGCCTGGTCTTACGCGCCCCGCGCTCTGTCTGGAACCAGATCAATTCTTCCGAAGGGCAGGTGCGATTAGTCGTGGACCTGGCCGGTCTGGCTGCCGGGGAACACACCCTGCCTGTGCAGGAGCAAATTCGCACCCAGCCAGTACGGGTCATCTCCATCACCCCGGCCGAGTTGACCATCCTGCTCGAGCCGGTGACAACCCGAACCTTGCCCATCGATGTGGTGCTCTCTGGCGAAGTCGCCATTGGCTTCCAGGCAGGCCTGCCCACTTTTGAGCCGGCCGAAGTGGTGCTCTCCGGCCCGCAAAGCGCCGTGGAAATGGTGGAACGTGTCCATGCCATTATCAACATCACCGGTCTGCGCGAAAACCAGCAAAGCGCCATCGAGCTGGTTGCCCTGGATGCGCAAGGCCAGCCCGTAACAGGGATTAGCATGACCCCCACCACTGCCACCGTGGACCTGCCCATCACCCAGCGCGGCGGCTATCGCGACATTGCCATAAAAGTAAATGTGCGCGGCAATGTAGCCAGCGGCTACCGGCTGACCAATATTTCCGTCTTCCCACCGGTGGTAACTGTATATTCATCCAACCCCAACCTGGTGAACGAACTGCCAGGGTTTGTCGAAACGGATACACTCAACCTGAACGGGGCCTCCCAGAACATTGAAGCACGCCTCAACCTGATCCTGCCAGCCGGGGTGTCAATCATCGGCAGCCAGACAGTCATTGTGCAGGTCGGTATCTCGGCCATCGAAGGCAGCCTGTCGCTCAGCAATCTGCCGGTCAAGATTGTCGGCCTTGAACAGGGCTTTCAGGCAGATATTGCCCCCGCCGAAGTCGATATCATCCTTTCCGGACCGCTGCCCCTGCTTGACCAGCTCACCCCCGAAGACATTATCATCACCGTAGACCTGACCGGCCTCGCCCCCGGCGTACACCAGGTGGAACCGCAAACCGAACTATTGATTAACGACCTGCGCATGCAATCCATCAACCCGGCCACCATCGAGGTCACTATCCGCCCTGCCTCACCATAGAAAAGGATTTTATGAGTAAACCTGTTGTCGCCCTCGTTGGGCGCCCAAATGTTGGCAAAAGCACCCTCTTCAACCGCCTGGCTGGCGAACGCCTGGCGATTGTGGATGACACCCCTGGCACCACCCGCGACCGCATCTTCGCCGAATCCGAATGGAACGGTGTGGAATTCAGTATCGTTGACACTGGCGGCATCGACCCGGCCCACGGCGGGAAAACCCCGCTCTCCATTGGCTCGGCAGACTTTGTGGACGAAATCCGCAGCCAGGCCCGCATCGCCATCCGTGACGCCGATGTCGTCCTGCTGCTGACCGATGGTGAAACCGGAGTAACCGCCGCCGATCGTGAAGTGGCTGAAATCCTGCGAAAAAGCCAGAAAATGATCAACGGCCAGCCCACCCCGCCCGTCTTTGTAGTGGTCAATAAATGCGAGAGCGTTGAGCGCCGATTGCAGTCCAGCGAATTCTACGAACTCGGCCTGGGTGACCCGCACGCCATCTCGGCCATCCACGGCACCAACACCGGCGACCTGCTCGACGAACTCGTCAAAGCCTTCCCCGCACAGGAGGAAGAACCAGAAGACGACTCAATCAAGATCGCCATCGTAGGCAAGCCCAATGCGGGAAAATCCAGCCTGCTCAACCGTCTGGTGGGCGAAGAACGCGCCATCGTCAGCCCCATCGCTGGCACCACCCGCGATGCCGTGGATACCAAACTTGAAGTCGACGGCCTGCCCGTCACCCTGATCGACACTGCAGGCATCCGCCGCCGCGGCAAAATTGATCCCGGCGTCGAAAAATACTCCGTCCTGCGCTCCTTCAAAGCCATCGAGCGCGCCGACGTCGTCCTGCTGATGATTGACGCCATCGAAGGCATCACCGCCCAGGATGCCCATATTGCTGGGTACATCCTCGAAGAATGGAAAAGCTGCGTCGTGCTGGTCAACAAATGGGACGCCATCCAAAAAGACACCTACACCATGGATGAATACACCCGCCTCATCCGCCAGCAACTCAACTTTGTAGATTACGTCCCCCTGCTCTTCATCTCCGCCAAAACCGGCCAGCGGGTAGACCAGGTCATGCCGCTCGCCTTGCGTGTGCAGGAAGAACGCCTGGTGCGCCTGACCACTTCCAAACTTAATGCCGTATTGCAAAAAGCGCAGGACAGCCACCCCGCCCCTTCCCAAGCCGGGCGCCAGCTCAAAATCTACTACGCCACCCAGGTGCGCGCCGACCCGCCCACCTTCATGCTCTTCGTCAACGACCCCAGCCTGCTGCACTTTACCTACACGCGCTTCCTTGAAAATCGCATCCGCGAAGAATACGGATTCCTCGGTACACCGATTCGCCTGGTTGCCAAAGCCCGCCGCGAGAAATAAGGCGATTCTGGCATCCTACCCCGCAGCCTGCTTTCGTTAAATAAAGGAGAGTTTTCGCTTTTCTCGCGAAAACTCTCCTTTATACTGGTGATAAACCCTTGACATAGAACATTTATTCATGTATCATCCGTTCATAGAACACATGAGCGACAACTTGCTCAGGAGAAGACCTATGATGATGATGGTACGCAAATCCAAAGGCCTCGGCGAGCGGCACATGAAAATCCTGGAATTCCTCGCCAAACACCAGGACAAAGGCTACCCCCCCTCCATCCGAGAGATCGGCGAAGAGACGGGGATTTCCTCCACTTCGGTCGTCAACTATTACCTCAACCAGCTCGAAAAATGGGGGTACATCAAACGCGACCGCAAAATCTCCCGTGGCGTATTGGCCATGCCAGACAAACTGGCCGAACTGAGCATCAATGTGCCTGTGGCGCTGCAGGACGCCGCCCAGAAAGCCCTCGACTCGCTGCGCATTCCCATGCTTGGCCGGATCGGCGCCTCCCAACCCATGCCCGTCCCGGCGTCTGACTTCAACTACTACGACGCCGAAGACGCCGTGGAAATTGCCAGCAGCCTGCTGCCTGCCCGTAACACCCAGGACCTCTTTGCCCTGCAGGTACAAGGCGATTCAATGATCGACGCCATGGTCAATGATGGCGATATTGTCATCATGCGCAAGATCGACAACAATTCCCAGGCTAAAAATGGTGACATGGTGGCCATCTGGCTGTCAGACGAAAACACCACCACCTTGAAATATTTTTACAAAGAAAAAGACGGCTACCGCCTGCAGCCTGCCAACCCCACCATGGCCCCGATCTACATCGAAAAACATCGCCCGCTGGAAATCAAAGGCAAAGTGGTCATGGTCATCCGTAGCCTCGACAAACGAATATAACCGATAACTGCCTGCAACTCAATTGCAGGCAGTTTCTTAATGAATAAAAAGGCGACCTGATAAACAGGTCGCCTTTTTATATAACTCAATTGAAACTAGGCAACTTCAACGACAGCGCCAGCTTCTTCGAGCTTCTTCTTGGCGTCGGTCGCAGCGTCCTTGCCAACAGCAGAGAGCACCTTGCCACCGGCGGTTTCGGCCAGGGTCTTGGCTTCGCCCAAGCCCAGGCTGGTCAGCTGTCGGATGACCTTAATCACTTCAATCTTCTTGGGGCCAGCGTCCTTGATGACCACATCGAACTCAGTCTTCTCTTCGACAGGTTCAGCAGCGGCAGCACCAGCACCAGCGGCAACAGCAACAGCGGCCACAGGAGCAGCGGCGGAAACGCCCCACTTCTCCTCCAGGGCCTTGACCAGTTCAGCGGCTTCGAGAACAGAGAGTTTGCTCAGTTCTTCAACCAGTTTTTCGATATTAGCAGCCATTTCGTACGAACTCCTTATTTTCTTGAAAGAAATTATTTTTGATTGGTTAGGGTTGCGCAATCAACAGATTACGCGGCAGCCTGGGCCTTGTCGGCATAGGCGCGGAACACAGAAGCCAGGGAGCGGGCCGGTTCATTAATTGTGCGAACCAGTTTGCCAGCCGGGGCCTGGATGGTACCCAGCAGTTGGGCGCGAATGACAGGCAGGGGCGGAAGTTCAGCCAGGGACTTAACCTGCGCGGCAGATAACACGCGACCATCCAGGATACCACCTTTGAGCTTGATCGATTCGCTCTTGGCGGTCGCATCCATCAGGGCTTTGCTGGTGGCAGCGGCATCATTAAAAGCAAAGGTGATCGCCGTGCTCTTTACCAGGTAGTCAGCCGGGACATCAAGGCCAGCAGCAGACAGCACTTTGCGAGCAAAGGTGTTCTTGATAATGTGGAATTCTCCACCGGTCTCACGCACCTTGGCGCGAATGACGTCCAGTTCCTTCACAGTCACACCGGTGTATTCGGTCAGGATCATTGCCTGGGCGCGGCCCATCCAATCCTTGTACTGCTCCAGTACCTGTTCTTTCTTTTGCTTTGAGAGAGCCAAAGTATTTACCTCCTTTCCTTAAAAGTCTTTGCCTGACAAACGCCAGGCAAAGACTCCCCGCGAGGGGAAACAGGCAAAACTGCCTGTGGGAGTTTTTCAACTCAGTCCTCACCTGGGCAGGGGATTAAGCGCACTCTATAGTGAGCGCCTGCCGTCTTGGGCGAAGTGTTTGTCAGTTGTCAGGATACAACGGGCAATGATACCACATGCCCGGGGTCCACAAAATTACTCAGCGCTCTGGAAGGCAACCTTGATACCAGGGCCCATGGTCGCAGCAATCGTAATGCGGCGAATATAGTTACCCTTGGCGGCAGATGGCCTGGCCTTGCGAATGGCCTCCATGAGCGCATTGTAGTTCTCAGCCAGTTTGTTCTCGTCGAAAGAAGCCTTGCCAATCGAAACATGGATGTTGGCGGTCTTGTCCAGGCGGAATTCCACACGACCAGCCTTGGCTTCTTCAATCGCGCGGGGCAGGTCCTGGGCATCCACCACAGTGCCAGCCTTGGGATTGGGCATCAAACCGCGCGGCCCAAGCACACGACCCAGGCGGCCAACCTTGCCCATCATATCAGGGGTGGCAATGGCAACATCATAATCGGTCATACCAGCCTGGATCTTATTCAGGGTTTCGTCATCATCTGCCACCAGATCGGCACCAGCGCCACGGGCGAGGGTAGCACCATCTCCCTGGGCGAAAACCAGCACACGTACCTGCTTGCCCAGGCCATGTGGCAGCACAACTACATCACGTACCTGCTGGTCAGCCTGGCGGGGGTCAAGACCCATGCGAAGGTGGACTTCCACCGTAGCATCAAACTTGGTGAAAGCGGTCTCCTTGACAAGCGCCATCGCTTCTTCAGGAGTGTATTCTTTTTCAATGTCAACTTTTGCAAGCGCTGCGAGATATTTTTTACCGTGTTTAGCCATGAGTTCCTCCGTGGTGATAACGGGCGGCACAATGCCTGCCCTCCCACAAATTAGTCGGTCACCGTGACACCCATCGAGCGGGCGGTGCCTTCGATTTGCTTCATCGCGCCTTCCAGGTTGATCGCATTCAAATCTTTCATTTTGAGCTCAGCGATCTCTTTAATCTGGGCGCGGGAAATCTTGCCAACCTTGTCCTTGTTCGGGACAGAAGATCCTTTGGCCACATTGGCAGCCTTGCGGATCAAAACAGCGGCGGGCGGGGTCTTGAGGACAAAAGTGAAAGAACCGTCGGTATAAACGGTGATTTCAGCCGGGAGAACCTCACCGGGGCGGTTGGAAGTACGGGCATTGTACTCCTTGCAGAAGGCCATGATATTGATACCATGGCCAGCCAGGGCCGGGCCAACGGGCGGGGCCGGGTTGGCTTTGCCAGCTTCCAACTGGAGACGAACAATTGCTTTAAGTTTCTTTGCCATTCCTTTTACTCCTTGTACCGGGGCAAATCCCGGCTTGTGGTGATAGCGGGTGAAAACGGGTCACCCTCCCACGCTTCAGGCCAAAAGCCTGTTACGCTTTCTCAACTTGCAGGAAGTCCAATTCTACGGGAGTTTCGCGGCCGAAAAAGCTGACCGAAACCCGCACCTTGGTACGCTCCATGTCAATTTCGGAGACAGTACCACGGAAATCATTGAACGGGCCATCAATGATTCGAACGCGCTCGCCAACCTTAAAGCTGACCTTTACGCGCGGGGCTTCCGCTTCCATACGGCGCAGGATCTGGTTGACCTCTTCCGGTCGCAGCGGGGTGGGCGTGTTGCCCATGCCCACAAAACCGGTCACTCCAGGGGTATTGCGCACGACATACCAGGATTCCTCGGAGAGCAACATGTTTACAAGCACGTAGCCGGGGAAGATATGGCGCTCCACAGTACGGCGCTTGCCGTCACGGACTTCGATTTCTTCCTGGGTCGGGACAACCACATCAAAAATCCTGTCCTTCATCCCCATGGTTTCAATACGCTGTTCCAGGTTATGCCGAACCTTATTCTCGTAACCTGAATAGCAATGCACGACATACCAACCGCGCCCATCCGATTCTTCAGCCAATTCACCGGGGACATCCAGAGCTTCGGTGGTTTCGCCAGAATCATCAGATGACCCGGGCTGTTCAATCACAGCTTCAGGTTCGGGCTGTGGCAAAGCAGCATCTTCATGCTCTTCACCGTTCAGGGTGTCAAATTCCTCAGGTCCTTGGGTCATCATTTTCCTTGCTTTCTTTTTCAGAAGCGCAACGGATGGGAACGCTATACGCCCAGCAAAAAGTCCAGGCCCAGGCCGCCGATGTAATCAATGCCACCTAGGAAGGCAGCCATCAGCACCAGCACGACCAACACGATCATGGTCAGCTTCCACGCTTCTTCGCGAGTTGGCCAGGAGACCTTGCGCAACTCACCGGCAGTTTCTTTATAAAACCGGACAACCGCATTGGGCTGGCCTTTGGCTTCTTTTTTGTCTTTTTCGGCCAAGGTAAACTCCTATTCTTTCACGGTGAAAACGCCGCCTCGCTCAAAACTGGGTGAGGACGGCGTTGCGATCAGGCAGGCCAGGCAGGACTTGAACCCACAACCGCTCGTTTTGGAGACGAGAGCTCTACCAATTGAGCTACTGGCCTAAATGGGGCAGGTTGCCCTGCCCCAGTGATCAACACAAGGCTACTTGGTTTCCCGATGCATCGTGTGTTTGCGGCAGCGCGGGCAAAACTTATTGAACTCCATGCGCTGCGGATCGTTGCGTCGGTTCTTCTCAGTAGTGTAATTACGTTCCTTGCAATCATTGCAAGCCAAGGTAATTACCGGGCGAACATCTTTCTTTTTAGAAGCCATTTTTTCCTACTAACTCAATACTTACGCGAGGATCTTGGTGACGACACCGGCGCCAACAGTCAGGCCGCCTTCACGAATGGCGAACTTCACGCCCTGCTCCAACGCCACAGGCACAATCAGTTCCACCGTCAGGTTCACATTGTCACCAGGCATCACCATCT
>JANJTV010000060.1 GCA_024710905.1 Anaerolineales bacterium
GCCACCCCGGCCTCCCCGCTCAAGAAGGCCCTGCTCGATTCCGGCCTGGGCGAGGACGTGATCGGTGGCTACCAGGAGGAACTGCGCCAGGGCTTCTTCTCGGCCGGGATGAAAGGCGTGACCCCGGAAAACCTGCCCAAGGTGGAGTCCGTCATCCAGGCCACTTTAACGGAACTGGCTGAAAAGGGCATCGACCCGGATACCGTCGCCGCCTCGTTAAACACCCTTGAATTCCGCCTGCGTGAGCAAAATACCGGGCGCTTTCCGCGCGGGTTGTTCCTGATGCTCAACGCGCTGGCCGCCTGGCTGTACGACAATGACCCGCTGGAAGCCATCGCCTTTGAAGCCCCCCTGGCCGCCATCAAACAGGCTGTGGCAAAGGGCGGCTACTTTGAGGGACTGCTGCGCGAACACCTGCTGGAGAACCCGCACCGCACCAGCCTGCACCTGCTGCCCGACCCCGAGGAGGGCAAGCGCAAGGAAGCACTCGAAATGGAACGCCTGGCCCAGGCTCGCGCATCCATGAGCCAGGCCGAGATCCAGAAACTGATCGAAAACACCGTCGAACTCAAACGCCGCCAGGAAACCCCTGACAGCCCCGAGGCGCTGGCCACGATCCCTTCCCTGAAACTGGGCGACCTCGAACCAAAGATCAAAACCATCCCGATCGAGGAACGCAGGTTCGGCGAGACGCGCCTGTTCTACCATGACCTGTTCACCAACGGCATCGTCTATCTTGACATCGGCTTTGACCTGCACGGTCTGCCGCCTGAACTGCTGCCGTACGTCGGCCTGCTCGGGAACATCCTGCTGCAAATGGGCACCGACCAGCAGGATTACGTGCAACTGACCCAGCGCATCGGCAGCCAGACCGGCGGCATCGGCTCATCCGCCCTGACCAGCACCATCCGCGAAAGCAGCGAGAGCGCCCTGTGGTTCTTCCTGCGCGGCAAGGCCACCACAGACAAGGCCGGTTCCCTGCTCGACATCCTGCAGGATGTGCTGCTGAGGGCCCGCTTCGACAACCGCGAACGCTTCAAGCAGATCGTGCTGGAGGAAAAAGCCGGGGTCGAAGCCGGGCTGATCCCTGCCGGGCATCGCGTGGTCAACCAGCGCCTGCGCGCGCGCTTCAGCGAAGCGGACTGGGTCGCCGAGCAGATCGGCGGGTTGGATTACCTGTTCTTCCTGCGCGGCCTGGCCGAGGAGATCGACAAGGATTGGGGAAGCGTGCTGGGGAAACTGGAAACGGTTCGCCGCCTGGTGATCAACCGCAGCGCCAGCCTGCTCAACCTGACCACGGATTCGGCCTCCTTTGCGGCGCTCTCCCCCCGGCTGGAGGCCTTCCTGGCCAGCCTGCCTTCCCTGAAAATTGATCCCGTTAAGAACCGCTGGCCGCAAAAGGGCCAACGCGCCAACGAAGGCCTGACCATCCCGGCCCAGGTCAATTACGTCGGCAAGGGTGCCAACCTGTACCAGCTGGGCTATGAACCGCACGGCTCGGTCAATGTGATCAACAATACCCTCGGCACCACCTGGCTGTGGGACAAAGTCCGCGTGCAGGGCGGGGCCTACGGCGGCTTCAGTGTCTTCGACATGAATTCGGGGACGTTTACCTACCTGTCCTACCGCGACCCGAACATCCTGCCCACACTGGAGAACTACGACAACACGGTCAAGTTCCTCAACGAACTGGAGCTCAGCCAGGAAGAACTGACCAAATCCATCATCGGCACGATCGGCGGCATGGATGCCTACCTGCTGCCCGACGCCAAGGGCTGGACCAGCCTGACCCGCCACCTGACCGGCTACACCGACGAGATGCGCCAGGCCATGCGCGACGAAGTGCTTGGCACGACCGTCAAGGATTTCAAGCAATTTGCCCGTGTGCTGGCCGAACTGAACCAGTCTGGCGAAGTGGTCGTGCTCGGCTCGGCAGACGCCATCGAGAAGGCCAACGCCGAAAAAGCCGGCCTGCTTGAAGTTCGCAAGGTCTTGTAAGATGAGCGAAGAGAAAAAACCGGATAACAAACTGCATCCCGGTGCCGGGATGGGAATCGGCATTGCCATCGGCGTCGCCCTAGGCACCGCGCTCGATAACCTCGGCCTGGGCCTGGTGCTGGGTGTTGCATTTGGCTTTTTCATCGGCGCAGCCATCCAAAGGAAAAAGAAGGAATAATTTTGGCAAGTTTGTTGCCGCTCGACAGCATCCTGCACGGCGATTGCACCGAAGTACTGGCCTCGCTGCCTGAAAACTCGGTGGACGTCATCTTTGCCGACCCACCGTATAACCTGCAACTCCAGCAGGAGCTCTACCGCCCGAACCTGACCCGGGTGGATGCCGTCGATGATCACTGGGACAAGTTTGAGAGTTTTGCCGAGTATGACGCCTTCACCCGCAACTGGCTGACTGCCTGCCGCCGGGTGCTCAAAGAGACCGGAACCCTGTGGGTAATCGGCTCCTATCACAACATCTACCGGGTGGGCGCCATCGTGCAGGACCTGAACTTCTGGATTTTGAACGACATCGTCTGGTTGAAGACCAACCCGATGCCGAATTTCAGGGGTGTGCGGTTCGCCAATGCCCACGAAACCCTGCTCTGGGCACAGAAGAAAAAAGGTGCGCACTATACCTTCAACCACCACGCCATGAAGTCGCTCAATGACGACCTGCAAATGCGTTCGGATTGGCACATCCCGCTGGCGACAGGCAGCGAACGGGTCCGTACGAACGGCACCAAGGGCCATCCGACCCAAAAACCGCAAGCCCTGCTCTACCGGGTGCTGCTCTCCAGCAGCAATCCCGGCGATGTCGTCCTCGATCCGTTTTTTGGCAGCGGCACCACCGGTGCAGTGGCCAAAAAGTTGGGCCGCCACTGGATCGGCATTGAGCGCGACGAGAACTACATCCGGCTGGCGCAGGCGCGCATCGAGGCTGTCCAGCCCGTGCCTGAGCACAGCCTGAGAATCGACGAGCCGCGCAAACAGAAACGCATCCCGTTCGGCCGATTGCTGGAGACCGGATTACTCCAACCCGGACAGGTCTTATACCTTGCGCAGGATGAACACATCACTGCCACCATCCGCGCGGACGGAAAACTCGTCCACAACGGGCAAACAGGATCCATCCACGGGCTGGCAAAAACGCTGCTGAACGGCGCGCCCGCCAACGGCTGGGAAGCCTGGTTGTTCGCTCAAAATGGAAAGAAACAGAGCATCAATGCCTTGCGGGATGCCCTGCGACAGGAGGCCCCTCATGAACATCTCCCTTAATATCAACGGCAAACACCACACCCTGGACGGTCCGCCCCACACCACGCTGCTGGCCGCGGTGCGCAGCCTGGGCTTTTTCGGCGTCAAGTTTGGTGACGAACAGGGGCTGTCCGGCGCGGACACCGTCCTGCTGGATGGCAAACCCGTCAACGCCGGGCTGCTGCTGGCCGCCCAGGCCGAAGGGCACAATATTGTCACCATCGAAGGCCTGGGTGAACACCCGGAGCAGGGCTGGCGCAAAACGGACGGTCTGCACCCATTGCAGCAGGCTTTCATCGAAAATGGGGCCATCCAGTGCGGGTACTGCACCCCGGCCCAGATCCTGGCGGCCAGGGCCCTGCTGGAGAAAACCCCCGACCCGACCGAGGCCGAAGTGCGTGACGCGATTGCCGGGGTGCTCTGCCGCTGCACGGGCTACCTGAAACCGGTCCAGGCCGTCCTGCAGGCCGCCCGGGTCCTGCGCGGCGAGCAGGACTTCCCCGGTTCCGACGACCCGGCCCCCATTCCTGCCGGCCTGCCTGACTCGCCCCTGGGCACGGATGGCCCGGCCCTGGCCACCGCCACCCGCACCCTGCCCAAAATGGTCGTCGCGCCCGAAACAGACACCTGGCAGGTGGTGGGCAAGCCCGAAAAAAAGGTGGATGCCATCAAGCTGGCCCAGGGCAAACCGGCCTTCACGGCCGACATCGAGCCGCGCGGCATGCTGCACGCCAAGGTGCTGCGCAGCCCGCATGCCCACGCCTTGATCAAACGCATTGAGACCAGCCGTGCACGCGCCCTGCCGGGCGTGGCCGCCGTGCTGACCTGGCAGGACCTGCCGCGCGTGGTGTATTCCACCGCCGGGCAAAGCGATCCCATCCCCGGCCCGCTCGACACCTTTTCGCTGGATAAGAAGGTGCGCTTTGTCGGCGACCGGGTGGCCTTTGTGGCCGCCGAAACGCCGGAGATCGCCGAAAAAGCGCTGGGATTGATCGAGGTCGAATATGAAGTACTGCCCGCCATCCTGGACTCCACCGAGGCGATGAAACCCGGCGCGGTACGGATTCACGACGAGCCGGAGTTCGTGAACTTTGCCGACTCCAACCCCGAGAAGAACCTGGCCGCTGAAATCCGCATTGACATTGGCGACGTGGAAAAAGGCTTCGCTGCCGCAGACCACATTTTTGAAGGCGTGTACGAAGTGCCCAAGGTCCAGCAGGCCCACATTGAGCCACATGTCTGCATCACCCATTGGGATGAGGACGACCGGCTGGTGATCCGCACCAGCACCCAGGTGCCCTTCCATGTGCGGCGCATGCTCGCCCCGGTGCTGGACCTGCCGGTCAAACGCATCCGCGTGATCAAGCCGCGCATCGGCGGCGGGTTTGGCGGCAAACAGGAAGTGCTGATGGAAGACGTGCCGGCCCACCTGACCATTGCCACCCGGCGGCCCGTCATCTACGAATACACCCGCGAGGAGGAATTCATAGCGGCACGCGCGCGACACCCGATGAAACTGTGGATGAAAACCGGCGTCAAACGCGACGGAACCATCACCGCCAACGAGATGAAAGTGCTTTCCGATACCGGCGCCTACGGCTGTCATGCATTAACCGTCACCGGCAACACCGGGCATAAATCCATGGCGCTGTATGTGGGGGATGGCGAGTACCGTAAATCGCCGAACATCCGCTTCCACGCAGACATCGTCTACACGAATACCCCGCCAGCCGGAGCCTTTCGCGGGTACGGTGTCCCGCAGGGCTACTGGGCTGTGGAGCGCCACATGGAGAAAATCTCCCGCGCCCTGCAGCTCGACCCGCTGGACTTCCGCCTGAAAAACACCATCCGACCCGGCGAATACCATCCCTTCTCCACCGCCTGGAACGAGGGCCGCGAACCGAGGCCGGAGATCATTCACACGGTCGGGCTGGAGCAGTGTGTGGTGCAGGGCAAGGCCGCCATCGGCTGGGACGACAAATTTGGCAATCCGCCCTGGAGAAATGCTGGATCAATGAAACGCGGGATTGGCGTGGCGATGGTCATGCAGGGCACGGCCATCCCCTACCTGGACATGGGCGGTGCTTCCATCAAAATGAATGACGACGGTTCATTCAACCTGCTGGTCGGCGCCACCGACCTCGGCACCGGCTCAGACACGGTCATTGCCCAGATGGCCGCCGAGGTGCTGGGCGTGCCGTTGGAAGATATGGTCACCTACTCGTCTGATACTGACTTCACCCCCTTCGACAAGGGCGCGTACGCCTCCAGCACCACCTATATCAGCGGGACGGCGGCCGTTAAAGCAGCTGAGATTGTGGCGGAAAAAATTCGCAGGCGGGCTGCCCTGATGCTGGGGCTGCCCGAGGAGCAAATTCCGCACATCCAGCTCGTCAACCGCCAGGCCACCGCCCCGGACGGGCGCAGCGTTCCGTTCGCGGAGATCGCTTTAGACAGTTTACACCGCCAGGAACAGGAGCAGATCATGGGGGTGGCCAGTTACGTGTCCCCCGTTTCGCCGCCACCCTTTGCCGCCCAGTTCGCCGAAGTCCGCGTGGATGGGCAGACCGGGCAGGTCATCGTGGATAAATTGGTCATGGCGGTAGACTCTGGCATCATCATCAACCCGCTGACCGCCTCCGGGCAGATCGAGGGCGGGATGACCCAGGCGCTGGGATATGCCGTTTGTGAAGAGATGACCTACGACCGGCTGGGCAATGCCCGTGAGCGCGACCTGGACCGTTACCACATCTTCCGGGCGGACGAAATGCCCGAACTGGAAACCATCTTCGTGGAAACCTTTGAGCCCAGCCACCCGTTTGGCGTGAAAGCCGTGGCGGAAATCCCGATGGACGGCGTGGCCCCCGCCGTGGCGAATGCCATCTTTGATGCGTTGGGCGTCGATATTGACAGCAACCCGGTCACGCCTGAAAAAGTCTGGCGTGCCATGAAAAAATAAACCTGGAGAATGCAAGAACGTATGGACAAAGTCTATGTCGTCGGGCATGTCAACCCCGACACCGATTCAATCGCCTCGGCCATGGGCTACGCCTGGTGCCTGCGCGAACGCGACAAGGTGGATTCCGTCGCCGCCCGCCTGGGTGCCTATAACCCGCAGACCACCTGGCTGCTGAAACGCCTGGAACTCGAAGGGCCGGTACTGATGACCGACGCCTCGCCGCGCTTTGAAGCGGTCGTACGGCGGGTCAATTCGGTACTGCCTGACCAGCCCTTACGCGAAGCCTGGGCCATTGCCAGCCGCGCGGATGGGATCGCCCCGGTCATCGCCGAGGATGGCCGGCCATTCGGGTTGATCAACGGCCTGAGCCTGTTCGATTTCCTGACCAAGATGGTCGGGCCGAACCCGCGCAGCGAAATGAAGATCTCGGAGATCCTGGCCATGCCATGCGGCGACATGGCGGACACCAGCGTGCCGAAATTTCAGGGCGGGGCCTTCATCCGCGACTCGATGAATCGCATCCTGCGCGGAAACCACAACGACTTCTTTGTCGTGGACGAAAACGGCATGTACATCGGCGTGTGCTACCACAAGGATGTGGTCAACCCGCCGCGGATCAAGGTGGTGCTGGTCGATCACAACGAACCGCGCCAATCCATTGGCTCGCTCGACGAAGCGGAATTGATCGAAATCCTCGACCACCACCGGCTGGGCAATCCGACCACCCACACGCCGATCCGCTTTACCGTGGATGTGGTTGGCTCAACCTCCACCTTGGTTTGTGAAAAAATCGCCGAGGCGGGTCTGTATGCCCCACCCGCCCTGGCCGGGATGTTGCTGGGCGGACTGATCTCGGACACGCTCATCCTGAGCTCCCCGACCACCACAGAACGCGACCGGCAGGCTGCCGAACGGCTGGCCCGCTGGGCCTTCACACAGAAATCCCCGCTGGCCGGGGAAACGATCGAGACCTTCGGCAAGGCCCTGCTTTCAGCCGGGGCCGGGCTGGATACCCGTGACCCGCGCGAAATCGTTTCCACCGATATGAAAAGCTACGAGGCCGGCGGCTTCCGCTTTGCCGTGGCCCAGGTGGAGGTGACCGACATCCTGACCATTGGCGAACACCTGCCCACCCTGAAGGACGCCCTGCATCACCTGCGCGAGTCCAAGGCCTACGACTTCACCATGTTGCTGATCACCGATGTCGTGCGCAGCACCAGCCGCCTGCTGATCGCCAACCCACCGCATGCGCTTGAAGAACTGCCCTACCCGCCGTTGGAGGACGGCACGCGCCAGGCGGATGGCATCGTTTCGCGTAAAAAACAATTGCTCCCCGCCGTACTTGGCCTGCTGGAGAAATAGATTTGCAAGATTTTCACAATGCAGAAAACCCCGGTCTTGGGCTACACTCACGGGCATGAACATCGACCCCAAAAATACCAAGTTCCCGGAAGAACGGCGCCTGGCAACGGTCCTGTTTGCAGATGTGCAGGGCTTTACCGCCCTGGCCGAGCAGCTGGATTTCGAAACCGTCAGCGACCTGATCAAGGGAATCTGGACCCGCCTGGACAAAATCATTGAAACCCACGGCGGCTATATCGACAAGCACCTGGGCGATGGGGTCATGGCCCTGTGGGGCGCTCCCTTTGCCGGGGACAAGGACGCTGAAGATGCAGTTGCGGCCGGGTTGGAACTCAATAAATCCATCGAGGAATTTGGACGTACCAGCACCATTCCCGGCGCTGCAGATCTCAAGCTGCGCGTGGGCATTAACACCGGACTGGTCTTTGCCGGGTATGTTGGCCTGCGCCGAGAATACACGGTCATCGGTGACACGGTCAACGTTGCCAGCCGATTGGAACAAAGTGCCGAAGCAGGCACGGTCGTGATCGGCGAGAACACGCTGCGCATGGTGCGAAACAGCTTCCGGGTAAAAAAGCTTGAACCGACCCCCATCAAAGGCAAAACCGAAAAGATCCAGACCTATGCCGTGGAGGGTCACCTGGCTGTCCCTGGACGCATCCAATACCAGGGGTCAGACAGCCTGCATACCAACATGGTCGGGCGTGATGAAGAACTGAAAAAGATGGAAGTTTTGGGCGATTTTGCCTACCAGGCCCACCAGCCGATCATGCTCTTAATCAATGGCGAAGTGGGCTTTGGCAAATCGCGGCTGCTGCTGGAGTACAGCAGACTGCTTGAAGCCAAGTATGACGGCATCAACATCCTTTCAGCGCGTGGCCTGACCCAGACCTCGCGAATCCCGTATTACCTGTGGCGGCAGCTGATCCGCAACCGTTTTGGCCTGCGCGATGATGAAACCCTGGATGTCAACGATGCCAAATGGACCGAGGAGATCACCGACCTGTGGGGCAGCAATGACGCTGGTTCCACCGGGCAGGTGACACGGGTCCTCGGTGCAATGATCGGGCTCTACGAAGAAAGCCTGGGTGAAAACCAGCAAAAAACGGTCTTCGAGATGACCTACGAGATGCTGCGCCGCATCTCCGGCCGCCGTAAAACGGTCATCCTGCTGGATGACCTGCAATGGGCGGATCGTGAAAGCCTGCAATTACTCAATTACCTGCTCACGCACGAAGGCCCTTCCATGCAATTGTTGATCATTGGCAGCGCCCGGCCGGAGTTCCTGATCCACAACACACACTGGCGAAACGTGGCCAAGGTCATTGACCTGCCGCCGCTCAACCTGAGCGCCGACCTGATCGCCCAGGCCTACCCCGACTTGGAAAACATTTCGGCCGCCATCCGGGAGGAAATTGCCCAGAAAGCCGAGAGTAACCCGTATTTCCTGGAGGAGATCGTCAAAAGCCTGATCAAGGCCGGGCTGCTCGACCAGCACCTGACCGAGGATGAAATCCAAAATCGCCTGCTGGTACAGATCCCCGAGTCGTTGCGCGCCACACTGCAGGCCCGGCTGGATAACCTGTCGCGTGAAGCGCGCACCGTGGCCCTGCTGGCCTCGGTGATCGGGCGCATCTTCTGGGTGGGCGCCATCCTGCAACAGATTCGCTCCAAACCATTGGAAGGTGTCACCCCGATGGTCAACATCCCGGAAGCGGTGGCCGTACGTTTTGTACAGGACGGCCTGCGCCAGCTGGTACGCGCCGAGCTGGCCTTCCCACGCAGCGGCTCGCAATTCTCGGATGAGCAGGAATACATCTTCAAGAATTCCTACCTGCGCGATGTCGCCTACAGCCTGATCCCCAACCGCAACCGCGCGCAGTATCACCGCGCCGTGGCCGAATGGATGAATCTGCACACCGATCCGGCCTTCCTCAGCATGGCCAACGATCACGAACAAAACGCCATCAAAAGCGCCAAGGTCTCCACGGGCAGCCTACCGAAAATCCTCGAGTCATGAAACCTTCCATCCTTAAACTGGCCGCCGAACTGGAGCAGCAAGGGCAGGGCGGCGCACTATGTACGATCATCGAAAGCCGCGGCTCCACGCCCCGCCATACCGGCAGCAAAATGCTGGTGTATGCCGACGGAAATTTTGCCGGCACGGTCGGCGGCGGGGAACTGGAAAACCGCGTCCTGCGCGAGGCACTGCAGGCCATCGCTGATGGCAGGCCGCGCAAACTATCCTACAACATGACCGACCCGGCCAAGGGTGATCCCGGCGTATGCGGCGGTCAGGTGGAGGTCTGGGTGGAGCCGATCCTGCCCCCTGAAAAAATTGTTGTCATCGGAGCAGGTCATGTTGGCCGGGCCGTTGCCCACCTGGCAAAATGGCTGGGGTTCAGCGTGGCGGCCTCCGATGACCGTCCCGAATTCTGCACGCCAGAAGCCATCCCGGATGCGGATGAATATTATCCCTGCCCGATGTCCGAGCTGCCCAAACAGATGGTCATCACCCCGCGCACCTACCTGATCCTGACCACCCGGGGCGTGACCGTCGACATCGAAGGGCTGCCGGCCCTGCTGGAAACCCCGGCCGGGTTCATCGGCGTGATCGGTTCCCGGCGGCGCTGGTCGGTCACCGAAAAAACGTTGGTCGAAAAAGGTATTCCTGCCGCGCTGCTCAAAAAAATCCGTTCACCGGTGGGCATAGAACTGCACGCAGAAACCCCCGAGGAAATCGCGGTCAGCATCCTGGCCGAAATCATGATGATTCGCACCCGGGCAACCGGCAAACCCATGCGCGGTTAATCGCGCAACAAAAGCCACCATCCTGCGTATACTTTTCACAGGTGAACTTGAATCCACGACCTGCATGGGCTATAATGAAACCGTTGCAACGAAATCATAAGGAGATTAAACATGGCCAGAATTTTTGACGTCATTGAGTATCGCAATGAAATGGTGGACGAGATCGTCCACCGCTTCCCGGACGACAGCAGCATCGGTGACTATCGCATTGGCTCGAATGTGATCGTACGCGACGGGCAGGCAGCGGTCTTCTTCCGCGACGGCCTGGCCCTGGACGTGTTCGGTCCTGGCCGCCACGTGATTGCCACGGCCAACATCCCGAAGGTCATCGATTTTATCGGCAAAGCCTTCAATGACCGCACCCCCTTCCCGGCGGAAGTCTACTTCGTCTCCCTGAAGGAATTCGCCAATCGCAAGTGGGGTACGCCGCAGCCGATCATCGTGCGCAACCCCGGCATGGGGCTGGGTGTGGCCCTGCTGCAGGGCTTCGGAACGTACTCTTTCCAGGTCAGCGACCCGCAATTGTTCGTGACCAACATCGTTGGCAAGCAGGCCCGCTTCCATACCAATGAAATTGAAGAACGCCTGCGCACCATGCTGCTCTCCAAGTTGCAGGACCTGCTCGGCGAAACTGCCGCCAGCAAGAGCGTGGTTGAGTTGATCGGCCTGACCGAGGAGCTCGGCGCCGGAGTGCGTGCCAAAACCCAGGACGATTTTGCCGCCATGGGTCTGACGCTTAAGACCTTCTACATCGGCAACCTGAAACCCTCTGACAAATCGGCTGAAGAGCTGCGCAACATGGGCATGCTGGATATGGCCACCTACACCCAACTGCAGGCGGCGGATGCCATGCGCGATGCCGCCAAGAATGAAGGCGGCGGGGCTGGCCTGACGGCGGGAATCGGCGCTGGCATGGGCATTGGCAATATCATGAACCAGGCCCTCTCGGGCGGCATGGCCAACCAGAGCCAGCAACCCACCGCCCAGGGTGCTGCAGCCGGAGCGGCTGCGGCCGGCGCCATGCCCGATGTGATGACCCCCTCCGAGGCGGCAGCCATCCTGCGCGTCTCAGAAGAAGATGTCATCGCTGCCATTACGGCTGGCGACCTGAAGGCCAAAAAACTGGGCAGCGCCTACCGCATCAGCAAGTCCGCCCTGGAAGAATTCCTGAAAAGCTAATCTGGTTGATGAAAACAAAAATACGGCGCGGGGTTTTCTCCGCGCCGTATTGATTCTGGCGATCCCTATCAAACTTAAGGAAGTTCCGGTACTAGCGCATTTTGAAGAACTGGGTCATCTTCATGGCCAGGTTCAGATCACCCTGAAGTTTGAGCTTGCCCTGCATGAAGGCTTGCATCGGGTCGAGCTGGCCGGTGAACAGGGCAATGTAATCGTCCGAGTCGGCGGTCAGCGTCATGGTCGGGCTGGCATGCTTGCCCTGCTCCACCTTGACCGCGCCGTCTTTAATCACGGCATTCCAACTCCCGGCTTCCTTGCCGGTAAAGTCAAACTGCAGGACGACATCCAGCCCCTGGGCTTTCTCAGGGATGAAGGCGCCGGGCATTTTGGACATCAGATCAGCGATCGTAACGGGCATGAGGATACTCCTTTTTATTTAATCAGTTAGTTAATTGGGTGACCTGCAACCTTATTGCAGGTTTTCAAAAACTGCTGCGGCACCCATCCCGCCGCCAATACACATCGTTACCAACCCATACTTTGATTTGCGGCGACCCATCTCGTGGATCAACTGGGTGGTGAGCTTGGTGCCGGTGCAGCCGAGCGGATGGCCGAGGGCGATCGCCCCGCCGTTGACATTGACCTTTTCCGGGTCGAGTCCACGCTCACGCATCACAGCCAGCCCCTGCGCGGCAAAGGCTTCGTTGAGCTCAACCAGATCAACCTGCTCCTGAGAAATGCCTGCCTTTTCAAGCGCCTTGGGGATGGCCACCACTGGGCCGATGCCCATGTAGTCGGGCTCCACGCCGCCCACGGCGAACGAGACAAAGCGTGCCAGCGGTTTCAACCCCAGCGCAACGGCTCTTTCAGCCGACATGATGATCACACCTGCCGCGCCGTCGGACATCTGCGAGGCGTTGCCAGCCGTGACGGAACCTCCTTCCAGGAAGGCCGGCTTGAGCCGGGCCAGCCCGTCGAGGGTGGAATCGCCTCGCGGGCCTTCATCCCGCTTGAAGGTAAATGTGCGGGAGACCATCTTCTCGTTTTCATCCAGTTCGTTCAGTTCCACGTCCAGCGGGACGAGTTCGGGGTCGAACAGGCCGCTTTCCACCGCCCGGGCGGCCTTCTGATTGGAAGCCAGGGCAAAGGCGTCCTGGTCGTCGCGGCTGACGCTGTATTTGCGGGCGACGTTCTCAGCCGTCAGACCCATGTTGGTATAGTAATGCGGCAGGTCCTGGGCAAAGTACGGGTTGGGTGAAAACTTGTAGCCCGCCATGGGTACCATGGACATAGACTCAGCACCCCCGGCAATCGCCACATCCATATCACCCGCCAGGATGGCATAGGCGGCGTGGGCAATGCTCTGCACACCGGAGGAACAATAGCGGTTGATGGTCTCGCCAGGCACACTGATCGGCAGACCGGCGCGCAGGACGATCATGCGGGCCATGTTCATGCCCTGCTCACCTTCCGGGAAGGCACAGCCGATGATCACATCTTCGATTTCCGCCGGGTCAAGAGACGGGGTCCGCTTGAGCAGGTCCTTGATCACTTCGGACATCATATCGTCCGGGCGAACGGTTGCCAGGCTGCCACGCTTGGCCTTGCCGACCGGGGTTCGGTTCGCTGCAACAATTACTGCTTCTCTTGTCATCATAACCTCCTAATTCCGCAAGGGCTTGCCGGTCTGCAGCAGGCTCCACATGCGGGCCTGGGTCTTTTCCTCACCGCACAGGCTGAGGAAGGCCTCGCGCTCGAGGTCCAGGATGTACTGCTCACTGACCCATTGCGGCTTGCTCAGCGCGCCGCCTGCCAGAATATTGGCCAGCTTGTTGGCAATGTGGTTGTCGTATTCGCTGATGTAACCGCCGGCACGGAACATGTATGCGCCAATCCGCACCGCGCCGAGGTAGTCTCTCCCCGGGGCATAGATCTTTTCGGGAATGGGCGGGGTATAGCCAGCCGACAGCATGTGCAGGGCTTCTCGCTTGGCTTCAGCCAGCAGGTGGGCACGGTTCATCACCACCCGGTCGGTCGGGCCGAGGATCTTCATCTGGCGGGCTTCCTCCGCGCTGGTTGCCACCTTGGCCATGCCGATCTGGGTGAAGGCCTGCTGCAGGAAGGGCAGCACTTCGGCGTTCTCGGTCCGCATGGGCGGGTTCATGATGCGGCGCATCATTTCTTTTGTACCGCCGCCGGCGGGAATGACCCCGGCGCCCAGTTCCACCAGGCCGATGTACAGCTCACCGGCCGCCACCACGCGCGAGGCGTGCATGGTCACCTCGCAGCCGCCGCCCAGGGCCAGACCGGCCGGGGCCACAATGACCGGTTTTGGGAAGTAGCGCATGCGCATGTTCAGGTTCTGCAGGCGACGGATGGCTTCATCCAGGGTGTCCCACATCCCCTGCTGGGAGGCCACCACCACCATGAACAGGTTGGCGCCAGCGCTGAAATTCTCGGCTTCATTGCCAACCACCAGCGCGTCAAAATCCGTTTCGGCTTTGTCAAAAGCCTGGCTGACAATCTGGAAAATATCCTCGTCCAAGGCATTCATCTTGGTGTGAAATTCGACACAGCCTACACCATCGCCCATGTCGTACAGGGTTGCCCCGGCGTTCTGGGCTACCACCTTCTGTTCTTTGAGCACCACCAAGCCTTTCGGGCGCGGGATGGAGACATAGCCTTTTTTGGCGACATCATAGACCGCCACCGGCGCGCCGTTTTCGTATTGATAGAAGGATGTAGTTCCAGCCGCCAGCATGTCATCCACCCAACTGGCAGGAGCAAACCCGGCGGCCCTCATTTGGGTCACCGTCTCCGCCACCCCGAGCATGTCCCACATCTCGAAGTAACCGGCCTCGTGACTGAAGCCCCAGCGCATGGCGTCATCCAGCGGCTTGGGCGAATCGGCCACTTCCGGGATGATGCTGGAGGCATATTGGAAGGCCTGCAGGGTCAGGGCGCGGGCCAGTTTTGCAGCCTTGTCGTCCTCGGCCAGGAAAGCCTTCAACCGTTCAGCCAACGACTCCAACCCCTTCACTTTACCAATGGAGTCAAAGCGCGGCTTGGAGGGGGCTTCATGCTGCATGGTTTGCAGGTTCAAGGACCAGAACTCTTTCTTGCCGTCTTCGCCGCGTACTTCCTTGTAAAAGCCGACCTTGGTCTTGTTGCCCAGCCAGCCATTGTCCACCATGCTGCGGATTAAGGTGGTCGGCTTCTCGGCCTTGAGGTATTCCTGCGCCAGTGCATCGTGCGGGATGAGCGGGGCCAGATTGTTGCCGACGTGCGCCCAGACATCCACCCCGACCAAATCAATTAAACGGAAGGTGGCCGTCTTGGGCCGGCCGATCAGCGGCCCGGTAATGGCATCCACTTCATCGACCGTGTAGCCGTTTTCCATGATGAAGTTCATCCCGAAGGCGCCGGTGCCGAAGGCCAGGCGGTTGCCAATGAAATTGGGCGTATCCTTGCACAGCACAATGCCCTTGCCCAGGCGGTATTCGCCAAAGTGGCTGATGCTCTCAAGCACAGCGGGAAGTGTATCGGCGGTCGGGATGACCTCCAGAAGTTTCAGGTAGCGCGGCGGATTAAAGAAGTGCGTGCCGAGGAAGTGTTTCCTGAAGTCCTCGCTGCGCCCGGCGGCAATATCCTTGAGCGGGATGCCGGAGGTATTTGAGGAAATGATGCTGCCCGGCTTGCGGATCGAGTCAATCCGGGTCATCAGATCCTGCTTGATCTTCAGGTTCTCAATGATCACCTCGATCACCCAATCGGCTTTGCCGACCACGTCAAAATCATCTTCCAGATTGCCAACCTGCACCAAGGCATGCTGATCAGACGAAAAGAACGAGGCGGGGCGGCTCTTCCTGGCAGCCTCCAGCCCGGTGTTGACAATTTTGTTGCGGGCGGCTTTGTCCTGCCCGGCATCCTTCGGGACAATATCCAGCAGGGTAACGGGCACGCCGGCATTGGCCAGGTGGGCGGCAATCGCTGCACCCATCGTGCCGGCGCCAATCACCACCGCATTGTGGATTTGGTATTTCATGGCAACTCCTTTAGCGCAATTCCGAACCGCTGTAGCCCAGGATCTGGCGGGCAACCACCAGGCGGTTAATCTGGCCGGTGCCTTCGTAGATGTCAGTGATCTTGGCATCGCGGAAGAGTTTTTCGAGCAGGCACTCACGGCTGTAGCCAAGCGGGCCCATGATCTCAACGGCTTTCTGCGAGACCCGGGTCACGATGTCACCCGCCCTGACCTTGCTCATCGAAGACTCAAGCGCGTTGGGCTGCTTGTTATCGGCCATCCAGACGGCCTTCATCACCATCAACCAGGCCGAGCGAACCATGATTTCCATGTCGATCACATCTTTTTCAATGCTGGTCAGTTTCTGGCGCGGCAGGTTGTAACGGATGGTGATGCCCTGTTCAGCCAGCAATTTCTTCAGCTCTTCCAGCGCGGCGCGGGCCACGCCCACCCCGGAGGCGGCCACCAACGGGCGGGTGGCGTCGAAGGTTGCCATGGCACCCTTAAAGCCGGTGGTGGTTTTTTCCACGGTCGGCGAACCAAGCAGGTTCTCAAACGGCACGCGCACATCGCTAAGCGAGATGGCGGCCGTGTCACTGACGCGGATGCCCATTTTGTGTTCCAGCTTGGTGATGGTCACACCGGGCGTCCCGGCTTCCACCACAAAGGAACGCATGCCTGCCCGGCCAGCGGAAGGATCAATCGAGGCCCAGACCACGATAAAGCCCTTACCAAACTGCTCGCGCTCGATAAAGGATTTCTCACCACCGGTCACAAAGATCTTCTCGCCGTTGATGACCCATTCGTTGGTCTTTTCATCTAAAACAGCGCGGGTGCGAATGGCGGAGGTGTCTGAGCCAGCCTGTGGCTCGGTCATGCACATGGCCGCGAAGGTTGGTTTTTCGCCTGCAAAACGCGCCAGGAATTTGGCACGCTGCTCGGGGGAGCCGGCCGCCTGGACCGCCGCGGCACCGAGCCCGCCGCCGGGCGTGACCAGGTACATGCCCACATCACCCCACGACAGAATTTCGATCTGGTTGGCCAGCAGCTGGTAACCGATGGGCGGTCGCTTGGGTTTGTTGGGGTCTTCTTCTTTTTTCTCATCGCTGGGCGCCAGCGAACCCGCGCCGGTGGCCTTCATGGCCGAGTGCATGAACTCGATGTAGCTGAACGGGATTTCATGCTCGTGTTCGTCAAAATGACGGGTGTGCGGCCGCATCATGTTGTCTGCCACGGTTTGCAGCATGAAGCGCATGTTTTCTACAGGTTTCGGGGATTCAAATTCGATGCTCATCTCTGCCTCCTAAACAATCGCCAGCCCGGTAAAGGTCGCAAAACCGCGCCCGTTGCGCATCCACATCTCCACGGGATGGTCACGAATATAGCCGTGCCCGCCAAGGATCTGCACGCCGCGGTCAGTCACCATCATGGCCATATCGACGGCGCTGGTGGCGGCCAGGTAGGCTGCAATTGCCGCGTCTTCCTTGCCCGCGTCCAGCTTCCAGGCGGCTTCCCAGGCCAGCAAGCGGGTGGCTTCAATCTCGGTCGCCATCTCGGCCAGCATAAACGCCACAGCCTGTTTCTGGGCGATCTTCACCCCAAAGGCATCGCGTTCCTTGGCGTAGTCGCGGGCATATTCAAACGAGGCGCGCGCCACACCTACTGCCAAGGCAGCATTAGCCACCTGCATGGCGGCCAGCACGGGTGCAAAATCGCCTTCGATGAAGTTGGATTTGGGAACGCGGACGTTCTCGAGCGTCACCTGGTATAACGGGAGCGCGTTCAGGCTCATCAACTTGATCCGCTCGGAGGCTGTCACCCCCGCCGCACCTCCCGGTACGAGAAAGACTTTTGTCTGGCCTGCAAGCGAGGCATACACCAGCATGGCTTCGGCTTCCGCCGCAAACGGCACATAGGTCTTGACGCCATTCAGCACGTAAGAGTCGCCTTCGGCAACAGCCATGGTTTTCAGGGCATTGGCATCGAAGTCAAACGACGGCTCAAGCAAGGCGGCGGTATAGGCCTGCCAACCCGCTTCGATAACCGGGGGAATCCACTCCTGCTTCTGCTCCTCCGAACCGGCCAGCAGGATCGGCATGACGAACGAGGCAGGCGCAAGGATGGCCAGCGCCCCGGCCAGGTCGCCAAAGGCCAGTTCTTCGGCAGCCAACACGCCGGTCACCGCCGAGCGTTCACCAAAACCGCCGTAGGCTTCTGGCACGGAGGCCTGCAGCACACCCAGTTCCCAGCCTTTGCCAACCAGCTTTTGCGGCAGGGATTTGCCCTCCTCAGCCTCGTGGGCAGCGACGCGCAGGTCGTTCTTTGCAAAGCGCGCCACGGCGTCAATCAACATTTTTTGTTCTTCATTGGGAGTAAATCCGTACATCGGTCAGCCTCCTTTGAAATGATTACCTCATCAAACCGCGCAGGTACAGGCTGGCGAACTGGTCGGCAATCTGCTCGATCGTCAGGCTGCCGCCGGGCCGGTACCAGGTAATGGTCCAATTGATCGTGCCAAGCAGGCCACGCGCTGCCAGCGGGATGTTCTCGCAGGCGAACACACCGGCCTGCACGCCTTCGCGCAGCAGGTCACGCCATAATTGTTCGAATTTGTCACGGTTGGGAATGTGATGCTGGTACAGGTCTTCATCCAGCGAACGATATTCGAGCAACAACACAAAGACCAGGTCGCCCTGCTCGCTGAGCGTATGTAAATACGTACGGGTGGCCAGGCGCAGCTTCTCTTCCGGCGGCAAGTCCTGCCGGGTCACCGCGCCGACCCGGTCGATGACCATTTCGAGGGCGCGGTCGAGCAGGGCCACCAGGATCTCCTGCTTGCTGGCAAAGTGATGGTACAGGCTGGCTTTTTGCAGTTGTACCGCGTCGGCGATGTCAGCCATCGAAGCGCCATGATAGCCCTTCTGGCGGAACACCAGCGCAGCGGATTCAAGTATGTGATCGCGTGTCATCCAGTCTCCCTACCGACCGTTCGGTAGTTTTATCTTATCAAATCCCGGGAGCAGAGTCAAGAGGTGCCCGCCTGAAACGAAACCACAGGGTTGTGGGTTATAAGTTATGATTTCAGGAAAATTAGCAACGAATGGTGCAATTGGAGAATCGACTAGCCATGCAGAAATTCCCTTATGTGACAGACTACGTCAACGAGTTGTTCTACAAGGAAAAGAAGCGCTGGGACTACCGTTTCATCCGCCCGATCCTGAACAATGCCCATTACCTGATTCGGGTGGTGTTAATCCCGCTGAAATTCCTTTTTCACCGCCGGGCCTGGGGGTTTGAGAGACGCCTGATCGACCGCCTGATCGCGTTTGGGATCAAATATCTGGCCTCCCGCGAGGCGCTTGAATTGCTCATCCGCCATGTACAGATTGAGCCCATCCTGTACCGCTACCTGCTTTCCGGAACCCCGGAACGTCGGGCGGGAACAGGTGAACTACTCAAAGGCATAGACGGGGATTTCCATGTCCGCTCGATTGAGGACATCGTCCGGCATGGGCTGACGATCTGTCACGACGACCTCTCCTACGAGATCTTCGAGCGTTTTGACAAGGAAGCTTTCCTTGCCAACCTCGCGTTTTATCGCACCAGCCGACCGGAGGACATTGACCAGTACAGCCGCGAGGTGCTGGAACTGAATCGCAGGCACTCCCTGCAACTCTTTGGCGTCACCAACGTGGTTATCGTGATCGTCTTCACCATTACCTGGGTCGCCGATTATCACACCGCCATTCGTGCGCTGAACTCATTCGACTCGGACTCACTGCTATTGTGGTGCCTCAAGCACATCTGTGCGGAGGACAGGCAAGCCATGATCGATCTCGATTTTTACCTGCAATCCGAAAGCAACCGCGGGCACTACAACAGCGATGCCTTCCGTTCCGACCCCAACGAATACCTGTATCACCACATTGCCTTTGACGAGTTCGCCTACGAATTACTGCGCCGCATTCCACAGGCGGGGCAGCCATGACCGATTCCTACATCACCCGTACAGGCGCCTTCCTGCCCGGCAAACCTGTTTCCAACGCAGAGATGCACCGCTACATTGGCAGGGTACCGCTTGAAGGGAAAATCAAGCAGCGCATCCTCAAGGCCAATGGCATTGAAAGCCGCCACTACGCGCTCGATACCCGCCAAGCCGCCACCCACAACCTGTACGAACTGGCCGCGCAAGCCGTTCAAAACTGCCTGGGCCAGGACGCCCCGCAGCCGGATTACCTCTCCGCCGGGACCACCTATGGCCCCTACATTGCTCCGGGCGTGGCATCCCTACTGCACGACCAGCTGGGAAGGACAGGTCTGGTCAGCCACGCGCTGGAGATTAACTCGAACGCAGGAATCTGCTCCTCGGGCGCTCAGGCCATCGTCAATGCCGCCCGCGCGGTGAAATCCGGGGAGGCCCGGGCAGCCCTGTGTGTTGGCGTGGAGCACGCCTCCAGCGGACTGAAATCCAGTGCCTTTCGCACCACCTACGATCTCCCTACCATCCTGCGCGATGTGAGATCCTCCAAATGGTTCATGTCGGTCTTCCTGCGCTTCATGCTCTCGGACGGTGCGGGTGCCTTCCTGATCGAGCCGCAGCCGCGCAAGGGCGGGCAATCTTTTCGGATCGACTGGACATATTCCCGGTCCTTCGCCCATGAAGCCCCATTGTGCATGCACATTGAAACCAACACACGCATCCTCTCCCAGAACATCCGCACGCTGGCGGAATACATGGCCCCGCTTTCCAAAAAAGCCGTGCAGGGCGCCCTGCAGGCCCACGACGAGAAACTGTCCAGCTACACAGCTGTACTTCCACACATGTCCTCCTATTACTTCGAACCGTCCGTCCAGCAGATCATGGCCGAACTCTCTCCGGAACGCGAAGTGCCCTACTGGACCAACCTGCGCACCGCCGGGAACACCGGCGCAGCCAGCATCTTCATCATGTTGGATGAATACACAAAAACCAGTGCCATCCAACCAGGCCAGCGTCTGCTGCTCTTCGTCCCCGAATCAGGCCAGTTTAACTATGTGCTGGTCAGCCTGACCGCCGTATAACAGGGACCCTGATGAGGATTGCCGTCATTGGCGCAGGCAGCAGCGGCCTGGTCACCCTGAAATACCTGGCCGAAAAATTCCCGGACAGCGAGATTACCTGTTTCGAAAAAACCGACTCCCTGCGTGGCTGCTGGGGAGACCAGCGCCCTGATTTCGTCTCGACCTCCACCAAATACAGCACCCAGTTCTCCTGTTTCCGAAAATGGGGGCCGGAGACTTCGCCCCAGCGAGATTACAGCGAATTCTTCCGTGGCGGGGAATTCGGCGATTATCTCGAAGCCTTCGCCGACCATTTCAGCCTGCGTGGCTTCATTCGCTTCAGGACGCAGGTACGCCAGGTGACCCACGACGGTCATGCCTGGCAGCTGGTGGTTGCACACCCTGGGCAGGAAGAAACCCTGACCTTTGATGCTGTCTTCCTGTGCACCGGCCTGGTCAACCAGAAACCGCCCCCCATCGCCACTCCCATCCCAACCACCGAAACCCCAGAAGGCATTCGCAACAAAACTGTTGTTGTCATTGGCGGAGGTGAATCCGCGGCGGATGTGGCCAATACCCTCGCCCGCCACGAATACGGGAACCGCGTCTATCTCTCCCTGCGTTCAGGCATCCGTGTCAGCCCGCGGTACCACCCCATTCGGGGTGTGCCGTCTGACTTCCTGCGCAACCGGCTGCTGCTCTCCTTCAACAAGCAGGCGCGCAACTGGTTTGGCGAACACTTTGTCACCTTCCGCATCCGCTTTGACCAACTGCTGGCCCAGTGGTTCCCCCACCAGGGAATAAAACGGACGGCCAGCGAACAGGCCCGTGCCAGGCGCCGCGCATGGGATCTCAAACTCAAGGCCCGCGCCAAAGGCGGCCTGTTCAATGTCTTTCACAACAAGAGCGATGACTTCCTGGACGCAGTCGCCGAAGAACGCCTGCAGATCATTGGCCCGGTAGTCGATGAAAACTGGCAGGATTTTTGGGATTTCGATCGGACAAAACCCCTCCGGCTGACCCCCGATGCGCTGGTCTGGTCTACCGGATACCAATCCCGGCTGGCGGAGCTCTCAGACGGGCAACTGGCGCTCAAGGATTTTTATCTGGGTTGCGTGCACACCCGGCTGCCGAACCTGTTCCTGATCGGGTTTGCCCGCCCGATCATCGGCAACATCCCCACCATCAGTGAGATGCAGGCCCGCTATGCTGCAGCCATCCTGCATAATGAAGTGAAACTTCCGCCCGATGTAGAAGCCAAACAACAGGTAGACTGGCAGGCCCTGTGTACGGAATACAGCGCCATTGACACGAATAACGTTTACCCTGTCGAACACATCCCCTACACAGACCGGCTCGCCCGGGAACTGGGCCTCCTTCCCCGGTTGGCGAGTCTGCGCTCCTTGACGTGCTGGATCAAGCTCCAACTTGTCCCGGCCAGCACAACCCATTACATGGACGAATACTTCGATCGAAAAGCCGTGCGGAAGGAACGGGTGTACACCCCGGTCCTGTTAATCCTACTCATGCTGCTGCTCTCACCGCTCAACCTGTTGTTTATCCTGCGCAGGTGGGTAATGCGCCAAACGCAACCACGCCCAGAAAATCATAAGGAATAAACACCCATGGAAACCGGCGTCTTTCAACGCAAGATGAGCAAGGAACATTCCGACCACCTGATTGAACCACTGGCCTACAACCTGATCATCGGCTTGGTACTGCTCTGGGGTTTTGCCATCAACTGGCTGATGGTGCGCTACATCTCAACAGGGTCAATCCAGAGCATTGACTTCCGCATCTTCATCATCGGTTACTTCCTGTTGTGCCTTGGCGGCGTGACGCTGTTTAAGCAATCCAGGTCTCCCTGGCTGAGTTTCCTCGGCTACAACCTGGTGGTCGTGCCGTTCGGGCTGGTGATTAACGTCGTGATCAGCGGTTACGATCCTTCCCTGGTGTTAGATGCCTTCCGCGTGACCGCCTTCGTCACCCTGACCATGATGGCGCTCGGCTCGGCTTTCCCACAATTTTTCGAGCGCATCATCGGCACACTTTCGCTGGCCCTGCTGGGGGTGATCATCATTGAGTTGATCGAAATCTTCATCCTCGGCATCCATCACGACATCCTGGACTGGATCGTAGTGGTCATCTTCTGCGGCTATATTGGCTACGACTGGGGTCGCGCCAACCGCATCCCCAAAACGATGGACAACGCCGTGGACAGTGCCGCCGCACTCTATATGGACATTATCAACCTGTTCCTGCGCATTCTGCGACTCCTTGGACGCAGAAAGAAATAGCCATAACGAATATGCTATAATATTTTTATGGCACAACAACCGGAACCCACCCCAACCCCCACAGCCGCCCTCCCGGCCAGCAGCACT
Organism: Anaerolineales bacterium; assembly: GCA_024710905.1. Lineage (GTDB taxonomy): Bacteria > Chloroflexota > Anaerolineae > Anaerolineales > Villigracilaceae > JANJTV01. Next base: position 23,009 of record JANJTV010000060.1, read on the forward strand.
GCGCCACAACCCGCCCAGCCAGACCCTCAAATTGAGCAGGAACGCCGCAAACTGGTCATCACCCTGAGCGTCATCGGGGTTCTGCTGATTATCCTGATCGTGCTGGCGGTCATCTTTCTGTTGCAACCCGAAACCCCCACCGACAAAATTCGCGACATCTTTATTATCTTCATGGCTCTCGAGTCGCTGATTATCGGCGGGGCGATGGTCGTGCTAATCATCCAGCTGGCTACCCTGGTCAACCTGCTCAACAACGAGGTCAAACCGATCCTCGATGCGACCAACGAAACCATTGCCACTTTGCGCGGCACCACCGAATTCCTGACCGAAAACCTGGTGGAGCCGGTCGTCAAACTCAACAGCTACCTGGCGGGCATCCAAAAACTGCTCGACATGGTTGGCCTGAAGAAAAAATAACCCAAGCAAGAAAGGAAAAAAATACTATGTCTGACCGTGATGAATTTGGAGCTTTCCTGGTAGGCTTCCTGGTCGGCGGCCTGAGCGGCGCTGTTGTGGCCCTGCTCTTTGCCCCGCAGTCCGGCGAAGAAACCCGCACCCTGATCAAGGAACGATCGATTGAATTGAGCGAACGCGCCGCCCACGAGGCCGAAGAAGCCTGGAAACAGGCCGAGGAAGCCGCCCTGAAGGCCCGCTACCGCGCTGAAGAACTGGCCGCCACTGCCCGCAGTCGTGGGCAGGAGATCGCCCTGACCGCCCGCGAACGCGGCAAGGAACTGGTCGACAGCGCCAAGAAGGTCACCTCGCGCGGCAACAAGAAATCCACCGCCTCCGGCGACGCCGCCTAAGCCAATTATTACCACCCAGAACAAGGGTTTGCCGGGATTGATCCGCAAACCCTTGTTTTCATTCCCGCCATGCGCCGCTTGATGCGTTTCTTCTTTCATCATCTTTATCACACCTTCGCCTTTACCTACGACTGGGTGGCGGCGATCGTTTCGCTGGGCCGCTGGCAGCACTGGGCACAGGCCGCCCTGCCGCACATCACCGGTAGGGTGGTGTTGGAACTTGGCCCCGGGCCGGGACATTTACAGGTGGCCCTGAACAAAATGGGATATAGGTGCCTGGCCCTCGAAGAAAGCCACCAAATGAGCCGCAAAACCCGGCAGCGGCTATTGCTCGGCGAGCTACCCACAAACGTGGTTCGCGGTATCGCGCAGTGCCTGCCGCTGGCAGCCGAATCCGTCAACACAGTGGTGGCCACCTTCCCCAGCGAGTACATCCTGGCCCCAGAAACGCTCGAGGAAGCCTGGCGCGTGCTGCAGCCGGGTGGGCGGCTGGTGGTGGTGCCGCTGGCCTGGCCGGGCGGCAACTCCCTGATCGAAAAAGCCACCCGCTTGCTCTTCCGCATCACCGGGCAGGGAAAAGACTTAACGGAACCCGTCCTGGAGGCGGTAAAAGGCATTTTTACCGCCAGCCGCTTCGAGGTGCGCCTGCTGCAGGAGAACATCCAACACAGCCTTGTGCTGGTCGTGCTGTGCGAGAAGCCTGTTGAATGACATGCTCCAAAAATAATTATCCGCCCGCCTCTGGAGTAAAATAAAGGCATGGAAGTTCAAATTGCAGTCGCCAAGACCAACAAATATGCCGTCTCCGACAGCGGTGACACGCTTGAAGTGGTCGAGCGCCCCAATGGCGGGTTATCGGTGGTGCTGGCAGACGGGCAGTCCTCCGGGCGTGGCGCCAAGGCGGTCTCGATGCAGGTCGTGCGCAAAGTGATCGGCCTGCTGGCCGAAGGGGTGCGCGACGGCGCAGCAGCCCGGGCCGCCTCGGACCTGCTTTACACCGAGAAGGGCGGGAAGGTCTCTTCCACGCTCAATATCGCCTCGGTGGACATGCAAACCCGCACCATTGTGCTAGCCCGCAACAACCCCTCGCCGGTCTATGTCATGCGCGCCGAGCGGCTTGAAAAACTGGATTCCGAGAGCCAACAAATTGGCTTTGCCCGCAATACCAAACCGGTCATCACTGAAATCCCCCTGGAGCCAGACCTGACGGTCATCATCTTCACCGATGGGCTGGTCCATGCCGGGTCACGGCGCGGCACGCCAATGGATATTGAAA
>JANJTV010000061.1 GCA_024710905.1 Anaerolineales bacterium
GTATCACCACAGAAAACATGGATTGGAAATTCTCAGGCGAGTAGCATGTATAGTGAGAACTTTCAAGAACTAACAGACAAATTCAATAATGATGAGAGAGTTTCTAGTTTTGCAAACAGATTATGCAACCATTTTTCTGTAAATTCATGTCAGAAGCATCCACAGCACATTAACAATCTGATGACTTGCCTGCACAGTAGCGCTTTCCGATCTGCCACTCCTCGCTGATCTCCATCAGCAATGCAGAGATCAACCGTAGACAGGAGGCTTCGTTCGGAAAAACACCCACTACCCTGGTACGCCTACGGATCTCCTTGTTGACCCGCTCCAAGCTATTGGTGGTCCGTAAGGAGCGCTGGTGCTCCAGAGGAAACTCAAACACCGTGAACCCTTCTGAGAGATATTCCTCCAACCAAGCCGATAAGCGCGGGGCTGAGACAGCATATTTCTGGATGGCAGCACGCAGAAATGTTTCTGCCGTCTGTCGGTCTGGAGCGTTGAACATGGAGCGGATATCAGCGGCTACTTCCAGGCGCATGGATTGTTTGGGCAGGTACGCTCCTGCATTTTGTTGCAGGTGGAATTGGCATCGCTGCCAGGGAACACTGCCCAACACCGCTCGTCTGGCTGCTCCCAAGCCTTCATGGTCGTCACTGGTGACCAGCTTCATACCAGTCATCCCTCGCTCCTTCAAGCTCTTCAGGAAGGCTTTCCAGTGAGTTTCGTGCTCGCTGAGAGATACCGAGACCCCTAAAACCTGCCTTTCGCCTTCTGGAGTGATGCCTGTGGCAACCAAAACAGCCGCATCGCGCACCTGCCCGGCCTGGCGTACCTTCTCATAGCGGGCATCCACGTAGAGATAAGTAATCTCTCCCAATGGCCTCTCCCGCCATTCCTGAAGTACTTCGTCAAGTTGAGCGGCCGCCCGGCTGACTTGCATGCTGGAGACATCCACACCGCATAGTTCTTCCGTGATCGTTTTCACCCTGCGGGTGGACACCCCCTGAACATACATCTCGGCCAGTGCGATCACCAGGGCCCTTTCACTTCGCAAGCCCTTCTCCAAGGCGGAAGGATAAAAGCCGCCCTCCCGCACTTGTGGCACGGCAAAGGTGATCTCACCTACCCTGGTCCGGACCGTCTTGGGTTTGTATCCATTGGCGTGACCTTTGCGCTTTTCGGTACGCTCATATTGCCCTGCATTGATGTACTTTGCCCTTTCTGCTTGCATGGCCTGATTGATCAGGATACGCAGCAGTTCAGGTAGGTGTTCCAGCCCCTTCTCTGCAAGGTCCACTGGAAGGGTATAATCACTTTGGTGAGTCATTGGGTTCTCCTTGTATGGTTTCGACGCCTTAAGGATACTTCTGACTCACCACTTTTGTTAAGGTTCAGCATTTTACAGAAAGAATGTTACACCAACTCTAGCAATCTCACTAACAACGACTGTAAGCGTTTTTTGAAAAAGTTCCTACACTTCTTAGATCATGAAGTTGTTATTCAAGGCATGAAGTATCTTTGAATAAAAACAGGGTACCAAAGAACAGCAGTGTCAAGACCTGAGCCAAAATTAAGTTAAGAGGATCGGGAACGATAGAAAACATCGCCGGGTCTTTTTTTGGAGGAGGGTTTTGCAGCAGGAAATCAATCAACCCCCAGCCTTCCAGGCGCAAACCCGGCAACATTCACCATTGACAGCGCAGAATTTATGTTCTACTATCGACCCTACCGCCATTATTTCTCGAGGAGGAAACGATGAGGACATTAAAACTGCAGGTGCAAATGACCGTTGACGGGTATATTGCCGGGCCAAACAACGAATTGGACTTTATGACCTGGGAGTGGGATGACGCACTCAAACAATACGTCACCGATCTCACCGAACCGGTTGATTGCATCATCCTGGGCCGGGAACTCGCCGAAGGCTTCATCCCCTACTGGGCTGCGGTAGCTGCGGACCCGAATCACCCGGAATTTATAGACGGCAAGAAATTCGCCGACACGCACAAAGTCGTTTTTACCAAAACGCTCAACACATCAAGCTGGGAGAATACCGTCCTGGCAAAAGGCGACCTGGTGGAGGAAGTCACCCGGCTGAAAAACCAGGCCGGCAAAGACATCATTGCGTATGGCGGTGCTGCGTTCGTGTCGGCGCTGATCAAGCACGGATTGATCGACGAGTTTCACCTTTTCATTAATCCCGCAGCGCTTGGGAAGGGAAAATCGATCTTCCAGGAACTGAACGGCAGGCAAGATCTGGCATTGGTAAAATCGATCCCATTCGACTGCGGGATTGTTGTTCTCCAATACGCGCCAAAACGCACCTAAATGTGCGCAAACCGTTGGGGCGCCTGGTGAAAAATAAATCCACAAGGGACATTTCGCATAAAATGATCAAAAAGATTCTGGATAATTTATTCCCACGTCAAATCACAAATGAGTTCCCGGGCTTGAAGATCGCGCTTTGGGGATTTTATTTATTCACAGCCCTGACCCTCTGGCGCAGTCAGCATCATATTTTTTCAGCTGATGGCGGCGCTCAATCGATCGCCACCATCCCCATCGATCGCTATCCCGAATCCGCCGCTTCAACCATCATAGGGATGTTTGCGTTTTGGGGCCTGTCCCAGTTAATTGTCGGCATCATATACCTGGTGGCCGCCATTCGTTACCGCGCAATGATTCCCCTGCTCTATTTACTCAGCCTGTTTGAATACCTCATGCGGGCCACCTATATACCGGCATATAAATCCATTGAGACGGTGGGAACTGCTCCGGGCGCAGCCGGCAATCTTCCGTTGGTAATATTTTCTTTTACAATGTTAATCCTGAGTCTATGGCCTGATAAAGAACGGGAGACTGTCAATGAATCCTGAAACGGAGCAATATAACGCCGGGCTGGAGCCAAACCACAGGGAATTATGCGACATACTCGCACAGGAAATTAACCATAACCTGCCCGGCGCCGAGAACAAAACCCGGCATGCCCACCCGGTCTGGTTCCTGGAGGGCAACCCGATTATTGGCTACAGCAAACAAAAACCGGGCATCCGGCTGATGTTCTGGAGCGGGGCCGATTTTGACGAAAGCCGGCTGACTGTAAGGGGCAAAAAATTTAAAGACGCCTCCATTTTTTATCATCACGTATCAAAGATTAATCAGTCAGACCTATTAAGATGGCTTAAAAAATCCCGCGAGATCCAGTGGGACTATAAGAACATCGTGCGGCGCAAAGGACGGCTGGAAAGGGTAAAATAATACGTAACACCGCTTACTGATAGCAAGTCATTGATCAAGTCCGAATCTTATTGAGGAGAGTAATACCGATGGACACATCCCCCTTAACCGCTCCCGAAGCATTGATCCTGCGCAACCCCAACCAGCCGCAGGGGCGTGAAGCCCTGAAACTGGCCCTGACCGAACTGCTCGCCCGGCGTATCCTCACCATGCGCCACGAAGAGAAAAAAGGCTTCTTGGGGAGTGTCCAATCCATTGACCTGCTCCAGCGTACTCCCGAGGCCTCCCAACAGCTGCCCACCGGCTCGCCCCTACAGGCCGTGCTGGGCCTGCTAAGCGGTGCGGGCATGGAAATGAACCAAGTAGTGGAACAGGCGCAAAAAACGTTCGGGAGCGACTTCTCCGGCTTCCAACAGAATCACATCCTGCCGGCCCTGGTGAAGCGCGGCCTGCTGGAAACATGCACCGAAAAAGTGCTCTGGGTCATCCCGGTCACGAGATATTGCCACACCCCCACTGGCGAACTCACCCGCCAGCGCCTGGAAACACAAATCACCCAGGCACATTCGCTCCCCGACCTGCTGGACAATGACCCGGCCCAGGCCGCAGCGCTGGTCTTCAGCCTGGGAAGCGCGGCCCTGCTGGTCGGCGAGATCCGGGCGCATTCTGCGCGCCTGTCCCAGGCCCTGCGCGACCATTCATCCGGCGCAGACGGCATGCCCCTATTTTATTACTCCGCAAGTGATGGCTCAGGCCAGCCCGACAAACCAGACCCAACCAATTTTGACGGCGGGTTATTTGACTCCAATTTTGATCTCGATGCGTTTGACAACAACATGGATACATTCGACAACAGTTTTGACTCGTCGGCAGATGCCGGGGGTGGAGACAGCGGCGGGGACGGTGGTGGCGGGGGCGAAGATTGATCCAGTTGACGGCCCCGTGTATGGCCTTCTTCCCTGAAATATAAGGAAATACTCCCAAGGATTCATCCCAGGCGATGAAGAACAAAACAGTAAAATAACGTCTCACGTCATGAGCATTCAAACTGTCGGCAATACCATCTATAGTTTTTTCAACCTCTTGGGTTTCCGGCAGGCAATGCAGTTTATTTTTGCCCGCTATGTCACCCGGGAAAGCCTGGTCAAACTCCAGGTGAAGGGGGTTCCACAACCTGTCCTTTGCAGGCCGACAGATAGCGACATTCGCTCCCTATTACAGGTATTCGGCAGACAGGAAACCAGGGTGGATATTCATCCTCCCCCGCGATCCATCATCGACGGCGGCGCAAATGTAGGCTACGCTTCCATCTCTTTTGCAATCCAGTATCCAGAAGCAATTATTCTAGCCATTGAACCAGGCCCTACCAACGCCAGCCTGGCCAGGGAAAATCTCCGACCCTATCACAACACCCGCGTCATCCAGGGAGGCATCTGGAGCCACGATAGCTACCTCGCTTTTGAGAACCCTCAGGCACTTTCATGGGCATTCCGCACCCGGGAGGTTTCTTCACCCGAGGAGGGTGCCATTGAAAGCCATACACTGGATACATACGCTGAACAATTTGGCATGGGCCAGGTCGATCTGATTAAACTTGACATAGAAGGTGCAGAAGAACAAGTCTTTCGTGATGGAGCGCCTGCATGCCTGGCCCAAACCAGGGTCGTAATTGTTGAAATCCATAACCCTGAAGCCAGGATAGCTATTGATAATGCCCTGATCCCGCTGGGGTTTCACGTTTCCATGCACGGTGAAAAACTTCACTACTCCCGAAATAGTTACCCACACTGACCGGGCAAGCTGGTCAAATTTGCACCGGCATGGCAGATCTTGTGTTCGGCGGCAGACTGCGTCCGATGTATAATGGGGAAATTCATAACCCAAGCGAGGTATAGATCATGAACATCCGCATTTCCCAAGCCCAGGGCCGCGCGCCAGTGACAATTTTCCACCTCGAAGGCCAGTTCAACCTGGGCAGCGCGGAGGAGTTCGAGCAAATTGCCCAGGCCGAGCACGCCCACGGCATGAAAAACCTGCTGGTAGACCTGGCCCAGGTCACCTCGCTCACCAGCGCCGGGTTGCGCAGCCTGCATATCGTATATAAAATGCTTGGTACCACCGGCAGCGGCGGGGCCAAGGCCAGCCGCCTGAAACTGCTCAACCCCGCACCTGAAATTCGGCGTGTGCTGGCTGTGGCAGGGTACGAGAATTTCATCGAGATCTTCGACACCCAGGAACAGGCCGTCGCCGCCTTTAGCGAATAGCCATGCCCGCTGAGATTCATCTGCAAGCCATTGGCGTGGTACACAGCCCGCGCCAGGTTGCGGAGGACGACCACTGGGGACCGGTGCTCTCCGAAATCCGCCTGGAAAGCTGGTTGCCCGAGGAATCACTGTACGGGCTGGAGGATTTCTCACACGCCGAAATCATCTTCTTTTTCCACCAGGTTCCAGAAGAAAAAATAGAAACCGCCGCCCGACATCCGCGCAACAACCCGGCCTGGCCCAGGGTGGGGATCTTTGCCCAGCGCAGCAAGAACCGCCCCACCCGGCTGGGGCTGACCACTGTGCGCATCCTGCGGCGCGCAGGGCGCAGCCTGTTCGTCCAGGGGCTGGATGCCATTGACGGTACGCCGGTGCTGGATATCAAGCCGGTGATGCAGGAATTCCAGCCACGCGGCGAGGTGCGCCAGCCGGGTTGGGTCAGCGACCTGATGCGGGATTACTGGGAAAAGAAGGAGGCCGGGGCATGAACATCTCCGTTACCCCACGAAAAGCCAGCATTCTCCAGAGCGCGATTGTTGCTTTCTTAATAATTGGTCACATCATTACCACCATCCCGAGGCGTTACTTTGGCGTGACAGACCAGAGTTACTGGGGCTTTAATTCTTTTTTTAATCTTGATAGCGAACAAACCCTGCCCACCCTGTTTGCCGTACTACAACTGGTGACCTGCACCCTGCTGTTGGCGGTCATCACAGCCAACCCGGCCACCCCCGCCAACCAGCGGCCATCCTGGCGGATACTGGCCTTTCTCTTTGGTTTCCTGACCGTGGATGAATTCCTGAGCATCCACGAACGTATCGGGTACATGATTAATGACCTGTATGTTTCACGGGATATCTTCCGTCACGCCTGGGTCTTGCCTTACGGGGTGCTGGTGCTTTTAGCAGGCTTCATGTTCCTGCGGTTTGTCTGGCAGTTGCCCCACGAGACCCGTTTGCTATTCTTCCTGGCCGGGGGCACCTACCTGTTGGGCACCATCGGGTTCGAACTGGCAGCCGAGTTCCTGCGCCATGCACATGGCAGGTACATCATCCTGGCTGTCACCGCTGAGGAAACCCTGGAATTTGCCGGGCTGATACTTTTCATCCATGCCCTGCTGGGTTATGTACAAAACCACCTCCAGCCCGTCAGCCTACATATTGGCGCCGAAAAAGCCTTATAACCCCAGATACCAGTTCAACTGCACTTCATGCGCCACGCGGGCATCCTGTGCATAGGCAAAGCGGCGCACATCCCCCAGCTGGCAGCCCATGGCGGCATAAAAACGGCAGGCAGGCAGGTTAATATCCTGCGTCTCGATCTTCATCTGTGTGCACCCACGCGCACGCGCCCAGCCCGCCGCATGGACAAACAACTCCCGGCCAATGCCTTTGCCGCGCGACTGCGGGGCCACACGGATATCCCACAGCACGGCCAAGTCGCGGCGGCCTTCGAGCATGTTTACCCCGTTCGTATTCCAGGCAACCGCTGCGCCACCCAGCAATGTGGATTGACCCTCCACAGCCAGGAAGAGTCCCCAGTTGGCAATATCGAACTCATCGGGCCAGGTGAGCGGGTTCCCAAGGGTGTCGTAATCCTTGATGTAAGGGGATACAGGCCGGGGGGAGAACGCCATCCCGCCCAGCCCGGAGTCAACCAAATCGACAGCCAGGATCTCCCTGACTTCAAAAGCCATCGAAATGCTCGCATAGTCTTCCAATTTTGCGGGCGAAATTTCAATGATGTTCATGCACCTCCAAATAAAAAAGGCAGTTCATCACTGCCTTTCTGTTATTCACATCTTTTATTCGTAACGCAGGGCTTCCACGGGTTGCAAGCCGGCGGCCCGGTTGGCGGGGTAGATCCCAAAAAACAGGCCCACCGCCGCCGAGAACAGGGTGGCCAGCAACACTGCACTGAGCGAAACACTCGGCGAGAAAGGCGTACCGCTTGCCGTCGCAACCTGCCCAACGACAAAAGCAATCAGCCAACCCAGTACGATACCCACCAAGCCGCCGATCAGGCTAAGCAGGGAGGATTCGGTCAGGAACTGGATCAGGATGTCCCGTTTGCGCGCCCCAAGCGCCTTGCGCAGGCCAATCTCGCGGGTACGCTCGGCCACGGAAACCAACATAATGTTCATAATGCCGATGCCACCCACCAGCAGGGAAATGGCAGCAATGCCACCCAGAAAGGTGGTAAACACGCCAGTGATGGTGGAGGCCGTTTCGAGGAAATCAGACTGGGTTAGTACGGTAAAGTCGTCTGCGCCCACCTGGGTACGATGACGGGTACGCAGAATCTGGGCGATCTCTTCGGCAGCCTGGGGTACCAGTTCTGCGCTGACAGCCTGCACGAAGATGACATCCACCCGGTCTGAACCGCGATTGATGATACGGGTGCGGGCCGTGGAAAGCGGGATGATGGCGACGTTATCCTGTGAACCAAATGCTCCGCCGCCCAGGCTTTTCAAGATGCCCGCTACGCGAAATGGCTGGCCTTCAATACGGACAGTTTCCCCGACCAAGCCAGCCGACCGACCAAAAAGATTTTCCGCCAACTCCGGGCCAAGCAGCACGACCGAAGCCCGCCCCAGGTAATGCTCCTGGGTGATGAAGGTTCCCTCAGTTACATCGTAATTGCGGACAGAACCATATTCGGGAGTTACACCATTAACGGTTGCCCGGCTGGTTTCACCGCCACCTGAGATTTCAATATTCCCGGCCTGTAAAATCGGTGCAACAGCTGCCACAGAAGGCGCAGCGAACGGATCTGCCAGGGCTTCGGCATCCTGCATGGTTAATGGGCGCGGGTTGCGCACATCGGCCTGATCATTGCCTCGAAAGACAAACAACAGGTTGGTACCAATGCCTGAAATCGAACCGGTAATGGTATCCTGCGCGCCCTGGCCAATCGCCAGCATGGCGATCACTGCGGCAACACCAATGACAATGCCGAGAATGGTCAGGCCGGAACGCATTTTGTTGGCGTTCAGGCTTTCCAATGACTCAAACATGATTTGCAAGAAGCTCATTCCGCCTCCGTTGAAATCACGCCATCTTGCACACGGATGACACGGCCCGTCTGGGCAGCCACTTTTGGATCGTGGGTGACAATAATCAGGGTAGTGCCGCGCTCACGGTTGAGTTGCAGCAGCAAATCCATGATTTCCTGGCCTACCTTCGAATCGAGATTGCCGGTGGGTTCATCCGCCATAATAATGGCCGGGTCGTTCACCAGAGCGCGAGCAATGGCTACGCGCTGCTGCTGGCCACCGGAAAGCTCATACGGACGATGGGTCATGCGGTTTTCCAGGCCGACCGAAATCAACGATTGGCGGGCACGTTCTTTGCGATTGGGAACCTCCCCGGCATAGCGCAGGGGCAGCTCCACGTTGGCAAGTGCGGTTGCGCGAGACAGCAGGTTGAATGATTGGAAGATAAAACCAACCTTGCGGTTACGGATGTCAGCCAGCTGGTCATCGGTCAGTTCTGAGACACGCTCACCATCCAGGTGATATTCTCCCGAGGTTGGGCGATCCAGGCAGCCAAGGATATTCATCAGGGTGGATTTACCAGAGCCACTTGGCCCCATGATGGCAACCGCCTCGCCCTTATAAATGGTTGTGGAAAGCCCACGCAGGGCATGGACCTCCATTTCTCCCATTTTGTAGACCTTGGTCAGATCCGTGGCGATAACAACCGGTTCAGCCATATTAGTTCCCACCGCCAGGGCCGCTACCCGCCCCGGGTCCAGACGGAGCAAAAATGGTTGGCGGATTTAGAACAATCAGGTCGCCTTCCTGCAGTTCGCCTGTCAGTACTTCACTGACCGTATCAGAAGAAGCGCCGAGGGTAATTGTCAGCGCTTGCAATTCACCATTGCGCAATACATAGACCACCCGCTGGCCATCCACAAAGCGGACGGCGCGATTCGGTACCAGCAGGACGTCTTCCAGCTCACGAATGGTGATGGAGACGGCAGCCGTCATACCAGGTTTTACCAGTTCATCAGCATCGGTCAGTTCAACGGTAACAACGAAATTCACCGCCCCGCCTGAGTCACTGCCCACCTGGCCGACCTGCACAATTGCGCCATTGTAAGTCTTGCCAAAGATTGCATCGAAGGTCAGGGTGACCTCCTGTCCTTCGCGAATATCGTTAATATCAATTTCTGAGATGGAAACATCCACCAGCAGGCGCGACAGATCATCGATACGGAAGGCAGGCGCACCCGCTGTAACCAGGTCGCCGGGCAGGGGGTCGGCACGAGTGATTGTGCCGCTGAACGGCGCAGAAACGCGGGCCAGGTTCAAGGTGGCCTGCGCGGCAGCAACACGGGCTTCTGCTGCCGCCAGATCAACCGGATCGACGCCGTCCACCAAACGGGAGAGACGCAATTCGGCCAATGCCAGGTTAGCCCTGGCAATCTCCAGGTTGGCCCTGCGCTGGGCAATATCGTTATCATCCGGGCGGCCGGTGTACCAGTTGAGTTCGGCAACCAGCTGGTCACGCTGCAATTCCAGGGAGGTCAGCTGGGCGGTTACTTCGGCTTTGCGCGAATCGCCGGTGGGCAGGCTGGCAACCGAGTTATACAGCTGGCGAGTCTGGGCAATTCGCTGGTTTAGAATATCCAGTTCAGCCTGTTTGTTCTCAATCAATGTCTCGGAGGCGCGGTCAAAACCTATCGCATCCACTTTTTTCTGGGCATCTTCCAGCGCTTTTTCGGCCTGGGCAAGCGTCAGTTCGGCTTCGGCACGACCCTGGTTTGAGACACGCAAATCTTCGAGGTCACGCTGGGCGCTGAGTAGTTCCGACTCAGCCAGGACAATGTTCTGGCTGACAGAAGTCCGGTCGAGGGTAGCCAGCATCTCCCCGGAGGAGACCTGCTGGCCAATGACCACGTTAACCGATTCCACTTTGCCGGTGGTCTGCCAGACCAATTCCGCACTCTGGTTGGCGCGGACCGTACCAGTCGCACCAATCGAGGACAACAAATCGCCACGTACTGCGGCTGTCGTCTGGAATTCGCTTGAAGCAGCATTCCCCTGATTGACAAAAAAGATGATAGCAGCAATCACGACAACCAAAATGACCCCGCCAATGACCCAAAACCGTGTGTTTTTCATGCAGCGTCTCCTTTAAGGACAGTTTACACAACTTGTGATTCTAACCTATCGAACACGACAAATGCCAGCACAATTAGGCATTCTTACAGGGATTTTATGAGAATCTTACAAGATTAACAAAATTGGGATGGTTTTTAAGCAATCGGCGAATTAAGACCCCATTGGTCTGGGAATTTATGACGAATGTCGCCGGGTTTGGTGACATCCGTTGCTGACTAATTCAGTAAGGGTTAGGTATCATCTGTACATCAATTTTTATCTTTCAACCCTGCGCCAGCGGAGGACGTACCCATGCAAGCGGTTCCCAGCGAATTCCTGACGATTGACCGAAAAGAACGCGCCAACAAACCTTATAGTGACCTGAACCTGCGCCCGCCAACCGAGCGGGTTTGCGATTTTGATGATGTTGTGATCTCCTTTTCATCAGAACGCGCCATGGCCGAGGCGGCGCGTTGCATCCATTGCCCGGACCCGGCTCCTTGTATGGTGGCCTGCCCGACAAAAAATGACATCCCTTCAGCTATGTGGCTGATTGAGCAGGGCCGGTTTAAAGAAGCGGCAGCAATCTATCATCAAACATCCTCCTTACCCGAGGTTTGTGGCCGGGTTTGCCCGCACGAACAACTCTGCCAGGGCTCCTGCGTGTTGAACAAACATCACACCCCGGTGTTGACCGGGCAACTGGAAGTCTTTGCGCTGGAATGGGAACGCGCCAACGACCCGCACGTCATCCAAAAAGCGCCTGCCACCGGCAGGAAAATTGCCATTGTTGGGGCTGGCCCAGCCGGGCTTTCAGCAGCTCACCTGCTGCTGGAACGCGGCCACGCTGTGACCATCTACGATGCCAAACCTGCCCCCGGCGGCTTGATGGTTTATGGTATCCCGAACTTCAAACTACCCAAAGACTCGTTCTTCCGCAAGTGGGAAGACCTGGAACGAGCCGGGGCGCATTTTGTCGGTAATACCTACGTCGGCAAGGATATTACGATTGACCAACTTTTTGAACAGGGCTACCAGGCCGTGTTCGTCGGTGTCGGTACAGGCATTGACGCACCGATGGAAATTGCCGGCGAGGACCTGCCCGGCGTGTACGAAGCCACCGATTTCCTGATTCGCGGAAACGTGGAAGAAAATTACCTGCCGAATGATAAAAAAGAACGCCCGCAGGTTGGCAAACGTGTGGCCGTGATTGGCGGAGGCGATACAGCTGCCGACTGCCTGCGCACCGCCCTGCGGATGGGCGCAGAAGAAGTGATTTGCATCTACCGTCGCACTGAAAAAGAAATGCCCGGCGGCTACAAAGACCGCCAGATGGCTAAAGACGAAGGCGCACAATTCCGCTTCCTGACCCAGCCTGTAAAGTTCATCCCCGGCCCGGATGGCCGCCTGGCCGCCATTGAATGCATCGAGATGCAGCTGGGCGAACCGGATGCCAAAGGCCGCCGCAAACCCGTCCCGGTTGAAGGCTCCAATTTCAGCATCGCCGTGGATACAGCCATCAAGGCGCTCGGGTACTGGCCAGATCCGGTCATTGGCAAAACCACACCAGACCTGGAAACCCACGATTGGGGCCTGATCACCGTGACTGATAAGAAAACCGGCGCCACCACCCGCCCCGGCGTGTATGCAGGCGGCGACGGCGTCACCGGGCCAGACCTGGTGGTAACAGCCATGGTCGCAGGGCGAAAATCTGCCGAGGCGATTGACCAGTATCTCAAGACATTGGAATAAAGGCCCCCGTACACCACCAACAATCTCCCTTACACACCGGGAGATTGTTTATTCTTAATCGGCTTGGGTATAATCGGCGCATGCGCTGGCTGGCCCGCCTCCCTGCCTATCTTCTCATCACCGCCCTGCTGCTTCTGCTCGGGCCGGCATCCTTTCAAATCCGTACCCTGCCCGAACGACTTGACTTGTTGGCCCGCCCGCAGGCCTTTGATTACACATCCTGGACCATCAACGCATTGTGGGTCAAATTCAGTCATGGCATATTGGGCAGCCCGCATTACTTTGCCCCTGACCAGCAGCGCGCCCTGACCCTGGAATACCTGAAGCTGGTCGATGAGCTGAACCGCGTCAAGCGTGAGATCGAGATCATTTATGCCGACCCGAATGTAGCCAATCCCCGGCAGGCGGCGGCAGCGTTTCAGGTCGAACAAGAATTGATTACACGCAGATTGGCGGAGATTTCCCCCTTCACCGAAGCCGTGTTGGAATTCCAGATCAGCCAGGCAGCAGATTATTACGGACTCACCCTGGGCGGCCAGCCATTTCCCCATGTCCTGTACCATGTGACACCCCTGCCACAAAATCTGGTCGTCTCCCGCCGGGATGTCATCCAGCAGGAAACCAGTTACCTGCTCAACCCGGATCTGACCACCGAACAGGCCGAGGCGCTGGAAGCACTTGCAGATGAACAATTGGGCGTCTCAACCCTGGTGGTGCCGGTCGGGGGCATTGCCCTCTACCCCACCATGGTCATGCGCACCTCCGCGCTGGACTGGCTGGCTGAAGTGATTGCCCACGAGTGGATCCATGTCTACCTGCTTAACAAACCGCTGGGCAGGAACTACAGCACCACCCCTGAACTGCGCACCATGAATGAGACGGTTGCCTCCATCGCCGGGAAGGAAATCGGCCAGTGGGTGCTTGAACAATACTACCCGGAGTATGCCCTACAGCAGCCTGTCCGCCTCCACTTGCGCCCGACAGACCAGGACGAACCCGCCTTTGACTTCCGAGCTGAAATGTATGAGACCCGGGTAATTGCCGACAGGCTGCTGGCGGAAGGCAAGATAGACCAGGCGGAAGCCTACATGGAAGCCAGGCGGCTGGTATTCTGGAACAATGGGTATGCCATCCGAAAAATTAACCAGGCGTATTTTGCTTTTTATGGCGCTTATGCCGATACACCCGGCGGCGCAGCCGGGGAAGACCCGGTTGGCCCGGCCGTCCGTGCCCTGCGCGAACGCAGCCAGACCCTCAAAGAATTCCTCGACATAATGGGCGAAATGGATTCCTTTGAAGACCTGCTTTTGGAATTGGAAAAATCACATTGAACCCCCTGAAACCATTGACCCTGCTGGCCTGCCTGGCTGCCCTTCTGTTTGCAACAAGCTGCACCCCGGCCACAACAATCGAAGCCACTCTCCCGGCCGCCACCTCGACCTCCCGGCCAAATGCCACGCCGGTCGGCTCCCAGGTACGGGTGGGCGCATGTGAACAAGTGGCCGTCAACCCTACCCCTGCGCCCAGTGAAGCCAGCCTGTTTGCTCCCGTGAGCAATGGTGACTGGGTGCGTGGTCCCCAAGACGCGCCAGTGACCCTGATTATGTATTGCGATTTTCAGGAAAGCAACTGTGCCAACCTGGCTATGGCGCTGAAAAACCTGCAAACCCGCCAGCCCAATTCCGTGCGGGTGATCTTCAGGCATTTCCCCTTGGTAACAGTCTTTGACAAGACCATCCAGGCCAGCCTGGCCGCCGAAGCTGCCGGTCGGCAGGGAAAATTCTGGGAAATGCACGACCTGCTGTACGAGAATCATGCCGAATGGGTGGACCTGCCCGCTGAAGAATTCCCCACCTACCTGGGCAGCCTGGCAGTGCTGGCAGGGCTGGACATCGCTCAATTAAACGTGGATGCAGCCGACCCTGCGCTCTCCGGATTCCCCTTGGAAGCCTTCGAAAGCGGGAAAACCATCGGCCTGCCTGGCGTCCCGTTGTTGCTGATTAACGGCCAGATTTATACCGGCCCGCGTGACGAATACAGCCTGGAATACATCACCAGCCTGATTGCGCTGGGAGAACGCCAGTACAAGACCTGCCCCGAGGTGGTGATTGACCCGCAAAAAACCTACTTAGCCCGGATAAAAACCGACAAGGGGGAAGTGGTATTGCGGCTGTTTGCAGCCCGCGCGCCAAACACGGTTAACAACTTTGTTTTCTTGGTCCAAAATGGATGGTACGATAACATTACCTTTCATCGCGTCGTGGAGGGGGCTGTCGTCCAGACCGGCGACCCCAGCGGCACAGGCGTGGGCGGACCGGGTTACCTGATCGATGATGAAATCTCGGAGACCATTTACTTTGACCGCCCTGGCTTGGTTGCCATGGCCAATTCCGGGCCAAATACCAACGGCAGCCAGTTTTTCATCACCCTGATGCCCCTTCCACAACTGAACGGCGATTACAGTATTTTCGGCGAAGTGGTCAGC
Source organism: Anaerolineales bacterium (assembly GCA_024710905.1). Lineage (GTDB taxonomy): Bacteria > Chloroflexota > Anaerolineae > Anaerolineales > Villigracilaceae > JANJTV01. The sequence continues at coordinate 14,846 of JANJTV010000061.1, forward strand.
GGCATGAGCATTTTGCAACAAATTACACCGCGCTCGCCCACCCCCGGCCAGGTTTTGCCGCCCGGCGACACACTACTAAGCATTACCATTGAGGAAGAATGAACGCATCCAACCCCAACAACCGGAACATCGCTTATAGTCTGGCGGCGGCCTTTTTTGCATTAACCATGGTCAGCCTGCTTACCGGCGGTCTGGTGGGCCTGCTTGCCGCAACCATCAGCGCCCTGGAAGACGACATCGTGACCGGCATGCCGATTGCCATGCTTGGCAGCGGCATGGTCTTTTCAAGCCTGGTGTTACTCATTCCTCTTTACCTGAGCGTTCACACCATCTTTTCGGAAGAAGACAGCCGGTTGTTTGGCTGGCATGTGGATGACCGAATCGTATTGCCGCTGCTGACAGGGTTGTGGGCTGGCTCTCTCACGCTGGGGTACTATTCCCCGGACCTGGCCCCCGCCGATTGGCTGCTCCTACCACTCGCTAACCTCGGTGCGGTCGCTTTCCCGATCATCTTGTTCACCCGGTTGGCATTACATAAACTTCCCTGGAATTCCATTCGACGAGGCTGGAATACCCTAGGCCTGGGCATGACCCTTGGCCCACTGGTTATTATCATTGCAGAACTAATGGTTGTAGCCTTCCTGATGGGTTTAGGGTTACTCTACCTTGGGCTGACCCCCGGAATGGCTGAGCAGATGACCAACTGGGCTGCCCAGATGGAACAAACCAGCGAACTGGAGTTTTTCAACCAGTTTATCCGTTGGTTATTCTCCCCCATGACCCTGTTTGGTGTCATCAGTTTCATGTCGGTCATTGTACCCGCCATTGAAGAAGCGCTTAAACCCATCGGCGTATGGCTTACAGGAGGCCGCCTGCTCTCCACCACCGATGGCTTCGTACTGGGCGTACTCAGCGGCGCGGGCTTCAGCCTGTTTGAGAGCCTTGGCGCATCAGCAGGCGCGGGAGGGGATGCCGCCGCCTGGCTGGAACTGGTGGTCGGACGCAGCGGCACATCCCTTTTACACATCTTTAACTGCGGGTTGGTAGGCTGGGGATTGGCGGGCGCCTTCCAGGAACGGAAGTACATTCGGCTGGGCCTGCTCTTTACTGCGAGCATCTTAATCCATGGCCTGTGGAATACCGCCAGCATCCTGCATGGACTACTGACCATCCAGGAATTCAAGGCCTACATCCCTTCATACCTAAAAACGGGCATCCCGTTTGAATATATCCTGGTCGGCTTGGTGCTGATCATGCTGGCCGGGCTGGTAGCGATCAACATACACTTGCAGCCAGCCGCAACCGATGAAGCCATCGAGTATAATTCTGCGCCGCCAGCCGAGTCAGACAATCCGGATGGCGATACTACCACCGCCTGAATCTTTTCAAGGATAAAAAATGGAAAATAAAAACCGAACCCTGATGGATTATTTCACCCTGTATATTCGCGGCCTGTTGGTCGGAGGCGCTGATGTCGTACCCGGCGTATCCGGCGGAACCATGGCTTTCATCCTGGGCATTTATGACGAACTGATTGACTCGATCCGCAGCGTCGTACCTTTCCTCAAAGACTTTTTCCGGCTGAAATTCAAACAGGCCTTTGCTGACCTGCCCTGGAAGTTCCTGCTCCCGCTCGGGCTAGGTGTAGGCACATCAATTCTCAGCTTGGCCAGTTTTATGGAATGGGCGCTCGAGGAGCATCCCAGCCTCATCTTTTCTGTCTTCTTTGGCTTGATCATCGCATCGATTTACGTGGTGCGTAACCGCGTGAAGGCCTGGGACTGGAAAAATATCCTGATCGTAGTAATCGGAGCAATATTTGCCTATGTCCTGGTTGGCCTGACACCGACAGAAACCCCGAACGACCTTTGGTTCATCTTCCTGAGCGGCGCAATAGCCATCTGCGCGATGATCCTGCCGGGCATTTCAGGTGCTTTCATCCTGGTCTTGCTGGGCAAATACCAGTTCATGATCAGTGCACTCACCTCGTTTGACATTCCTGTCATCATCGTGTTCATCGCCGGGGCCGCCACCGGCATCTTGACCTTTGCCAACATCTTACGCTGGCTGCTTGACCATTACCACGATGCCACCGTAGCCGTCCTGATCGGCTTCATGCTCGGCTCCCTGCGTAAGATCTGGCCGTGGAAAGATGCCACCGGAGAGGCGAACATCCTGCCTGCCGTATTTGACGGACAGGTGGCCCTGGCCATTGGCCTGATGCTGGCCGGGTTTGCACTGGTCATTGCAATCGAAATGATTGCTGAGCGTGGCATGAAAGACAACAAAGCACAGGAATAAACTCGCCATCTAATACAGTCAAAACAGGCCGGACAGAACTGTCCGGCCTGTTTTGACTCATTTTACGCCACCTACGGAACAAGTTGCAGAACACTGGCCGCTGCGCCACTCACTTCTGATTCGCTCCACAACATGGGCGCATAACCCACCCCGGCCCAGATCGGGGCCATATCAATATAGTGCGGGTGATAGGCATGGCCAGATTGACCGGTGGTATGGATGCCCAGTGAATTATTGAAATTTGAGAAATCGACGATCATACGAAAGGAGGGCACAGAAGTAACTTCAAAGCCCTGGCCCACCCGCCAGCCGGTTGCATTGACAATGGAAGCGCCGCCGCCCGTGCCAAACCCACCGCGGTTAAAGAGCGCTTCAATCGGCGCAATGCCAGACTGCCCAAGCGTTTGGTTCTCAAAATTCGCCACATGCAGGTCGCCCCAGCGCCACTGGGTCAGGTCGGCCCGCAATCGGATTTTTACATCCACAATAGCCTGCTCAAACGAAGCAAGCATGACCTGGTCGCGGGTTTCTACAACATCCGGGGTGGTCACATCATCGAACCAGTGACTGTTATTGTCGTCAATAATGCGTCTCATCACCTCGAACCACCGGCTGGAACCCGTTGGGGCCATACCTTCGGGCAGGTCATCCGCAAAGGTGTTGGTCAGGAAACGATTCCAAAAAGCTGCGTACAAGGCTGCTGGGGCCGAGTCGGCTGTCATCTGGTAGTCCCAGCCTTCAAGCAAACGGCGCGTACCCACCAACTCGGCCTGTGTCATCTCCACATCCAGCAGGTAAGGCACCAGGAAAGCTGCAGAGCCATCGTAAGCATCGGCGTGCATTTTCTGGAAGTAAGCGACATCGATCGGGCCGGGCGCATTCTCGATCAATTCCACAATCCGCTTGGCGCGATAGCCCCAGTCGTAATCCGTTGAAATCAGGTATGGATACCCTTCTCGCGGTTCAACCTGGTTGTTGGCGGTGGCAACATACCCTGACTCGGGGTTAAAGACGTAGGGCAATTCTTCGTAGGCAACATACCCCAACCAGTCATATTCGCCCGTCCAGCCAGGCACAGGCAGGCGGCCATCCCCGTTTTTACGAATGGGGATTGTTCCTGGCATCTGGTAACCAATGTTGCCTTCTATGTCAGCGTATACCAAGTTCTGGGCAGGGACGGCAAAATCAGCCGCCGCGGCACGGAATTCATCCCAGTTTTTTGCTTTGTTAAAACTCCACACAGCCCGGAAGACTTTGGTCGGCTCAAGGGCTGTCCAGCGCAGGGCAATGGCATACTGCTCAGGGAATTCCACCCCGGCGGTACGTTCATTAAACGGCAGTTCAGGGCCATCAGTAGCTACAGCCCTGGGTTTTAACGGCCCGAAAACATCCGAAATAATCGGGCCATGAATGGTGCTGCGGATTTCGATCTCAACCGGTTCGCCGCCACCCACCTGGATGGTCTCGGTGCGGATGTCCATATCTACCCACTCACCCATGTATTCGTACTGGTTGGGGTTTTCCGGGTTAATCTTTTCAATAAACAGGTCCATGACATCCGGGCCAACATTGGTCACACCCCAAGCGATGTGATCATTATGGCCAACAATAACCCCCGGCACACCGGCGAAGGAAAATCCCGTCACATTGTAGGGGCAGGAATCAGATACAGGGTGGCAATGCAGGGCAACCTGGTACCAAATAGAGGGCATCTGGATGCCAAGATGCGGGTCGTCAGCCAGCAGCGGCTTGCCAGTGCTGGTCAATTCACCGGATACCACCCAGTTGTTGGAGCCAATATCATTGCCGGAAGGCCCCAGCAGGGCCTCCAGGGCTGCCAGACGAACGCGTACGGCATCCAGCTGGGAGATAGAAATGGCCTGAGCAGCGGTATATGGCGTGGGGGAGCTTGCCGCAGAAGCGTTCTCGCCGATTACCGGCACAATTACGGGGTGATCCTCCGGGTAGGGCGGGTAAAGTTCATCCACATACTCAGCAGGCAGAGTTTTGAGTAAGATGGCGCGCTCAATCTCCTGGTTGATGTTCCCTTTCAAGTCCCAAGCCATGGCCTTGGCCCAGGTAAGCGAATGAACCGGTGTCCAGGGCTCGGGCCTGTAGCTGGGTGTCAGCAGGCCGAGGATGACGTATTCCAGGCTCAGTTCGGCACCTTGGCGATCTTGCAGGTAGGCATTGACGCCATCGGCATAGGCCTGCATGATGGCCTTGGCTTCCGGGTCGGCACTATTGTATTCCTGTTCGGCCAGTTCACGCCAACCAAGTGTGCGCAGGAACATATCCGTTTCGAGCTGGCCCTTACCAAACATTTCGGAAAGCCGGCCCGAGCCAGTATGACGCCAGAAATCCATTTGCCAGAAGCGATCCTGAGCATGGGTAAACCCCTGGGCCATAAACAGGTCATGCATTGTGGTGGCATAAATATGAGGCACCCCCAGGCTGTCACGATAGACCGTCACCGGGCCATCCAGGCCCTTAAGCTGGATGGTACCTTCGACCTGCGGGAAGGAACTACGAACAGCGTTGTTGCCCGCCAACCCGGCAAGCAAAACCAGTATAACGAGAGTGCTTATTACAACAAGCCAATTACGTTTTTTTAATTGCATATTTCCTCCAGGTTTTTTTGGCGAGCTGGCGCAGCCGGGTTTTGAACCCCGGCCACCCAACAAGATTGCAATATACCGAATTAATTGATTTTTGTGTATGATTAACTTGATGGAACTCCTAATTTCGTTCCCGCTATGGATGAGTACCCTCGCACTAATCTCTGCAGGTATTTACAGTCTGCGCTATAGGGATTATCGCCCGGCCATGGCATTTGGCATGAGCATGTTCCTGGCTGCGGTTTGGGCATTATCGTACGGCCTGGAACTAATCAGCCCTGGCATCTTGCTCAAGATCATCTGGGCAAAAATACAACTCAGCATCATCCCATTTGTTGCCATTGCAGTACTTATCACTGCCGCCGAACATACCCAGCAAACCCGCTGGCTCAACTCACGAGTCTTTTACCTGATCAATGTCATCCCGCTCATCAACCTGTTGGTTGTTTGGGTGCCAGGGTTGCACCAGTACTATCGCAGTGGTTACTGGCTAAATTCAGATGGTGGCATTCTTTCCCTGATGTACTCCACCGGCCCCTGGGAAGGGATGATTGCGGCCTTTATTTATGGGATGCTCATGGTTGCCATCGGCCTGTACATCAGCTCACTGGCCACAAGTAAAGGAGTTTACTTTTGGCAAACCTTGTTCCTGACCATTGCCATCCTGATTCCCACCAGCGCCAGCATCTGGCAGAACCTGTTCCAGAACTATATTATCCCCAACTACGACATCATCCCATCCATGATGCTGTTCACAGGCCTGCTCAGCCTGTACTCGCTCTGGCGTCACCAGTGGCTGCAAATTTCGCCCATTGCCCGTCACCAGATTGTTGATAACCTGCAAGATGCCATCCTTGTCGTGGACGGCCAGGGCCGCCTGCTGGATTTCAATGCCAGCGCCTCCCGCCTGCTCGGGTTATCCAGCGGCAATCTCTCCCTGCCAGCCAGAAAAGCTATCGAGGCATGGGATGAAATAGAATCCCAGCTTGCCAGCCAACATTCTGCCCGCATCAAAATCAAATCACCCACAGACCACATAGAACGGGACTATGAACTCCTTGAAAATTCCATCTCGGGCAGCAAATCCCAACTGCCTTCGCGGATTATTTACCTGCGGCAGATCACCCCGAACCTGCTCCTGCAAGAGCGGCTGAGTCAACTCTCACAGATTGTCCAGCAAAGCCCAACCGCAGTGGTGGTCACCGATACCCAGGGACTTATCCAGTACGTAAACCCGCAATTTACCACCCTGACAGGTTATCAGCCCGAGGAGGTCATCGGGCGAAACACCAACCTGCTTAAGTCGGGCCAGACCCCAGAAGAAACTTACAAAGCCCTTTGGAAAGATATTACCCAAGGCCGAACCTGGCGCGGTGAAATCCTCAACAAACGCAAAGATGGGTCCACCTATTGGGAGAGTTGTATCATCGCTCCCATTTTTGACGAAAACAATAAAATTGCCAGTTATGTTTCCATCAAAGAAGATATTACCCAGCGCAAAAGCACAGAAGACCTGCTGCAAAAACGGTTTAATGAAATTACGGTCATTAGCGAACTGAGCATGGCAGCCGCTGCCCAACTGGACCTGACGCAACTTTCCAGGTTGGTCGGAGGCGCGCTGGAAGAATCTTTCAGCGCGGAATCTGTCCTGATTGCCCTGCTGAACAAAAAAACCGACCTGATTGAGATTCCCTACTGGTCCATAAAGGGCAACCTGATGAAGCCCGAACCTTTTAAGCGCGGGCAAGGACTGACCAGCATTGTACTGGACACAAAAAAAACCTTATTGATCGACGAAGATTTTCCCAACAAGGCCCGGGAACTTGGCGGCGTCATGACGTACGTTCAAGATTATGGCTATCCGCAGACCTGGCTCGGTGTGCCAATCCTGGCGGGACAGGAAGCACTAGGGGTTATCAGCATGCAGGATTACGACCTTGAACATGCTTATTCCGATGAAGAGATCAATGCCCTTAGCGCAATTGCATCCAATGTGTCCAGCGCCATACAAAATGCCCAACTCTACGAGGAAACGCAGCGTGAGCTGGCCGAACGCAAACGTGCAGAATCTGAAACCAATCGCAAGGCTGAGCAGTTAGCCATCCTGTATGCCATCAGCCGGGACCTTTCCAGCGGCCTGGAATTAGGCAAACTATTGCAAACACTCCGCGAACGCTGTCACCAGATTGCCCCGTTCGACACCTTCGGGATTGCCACTTACGACGAAAATGCCAAAGCCCTGAAATACCTGGCACTGTACGAGGGAAACAAAATCCAACCTGATTTCACCCGCGACTTACGCAAACTCCCCGGCGTCAGCAGCCAGGTGATCGAAAGCAAACATACCCAGTACATCCCCGACACCAGTAAGGTTAGCGGGGAGAGAACCATCCCGCTGGGAAATCGCAAGGATGAATCTGGACAGTCTTATCTGGGAATCCCCTTCATGAAAGGTGATAAAGTCACCGGGTTAATGACCCTGCAAGCAAAAAAAATTGGCGCTTTTTCACCCGAGCACATCCAGATTTTTGAAACCGTAGCATCACACGCAGCAGCAGCCATAGAAAACGCCAGGTTGTTCGAAGAAACCCGCCGCCGCGCAGATGAATTATCCATATTGTATGAGCTGGGGTTGGACGTATCCTCCAACATTCGCATGGAAGAAGTCATGCGTAAGTTGATGGAAAAATGCCAGCAACTCCTCGCATTCGATGCGTTTTACATTGCCATTTATGACGAAGTCACTCACACAGTTCACCACCCGCTGTTTTACGACGAAGGGCGCTATGTGCAAATGCCGTCACGCGATATTCGCATTACACCCGGCCTGAGCGGCGAGATCATCCTGAGCCGTAAAACCCTGCACATTCCCGATGTGCTTGACCGAAAAATAGAGGGCAAATACCAGATCATTCATGCCGGAGGACGTGACTCACGCACCTACCTTGGTGTGCCATTAATTGTGCGCGACAAAGTGGTTGGTGTCATTTCCATTCAGAGTTATACTCCCAACCAATACTCACCGGAGCAAGTACGCCTGTTCGAAACAATCTCCACCCAGGCCGCCATTGCCATAGAAAACAGTAAAACCTACGAAAAAGCCCGCGACGAAATTGATCAGCGCCGGAAAATGCAAGAAGACCTTGAAGACCAGCTCGTTAAAGTGGAGGCCATTCAACAAGAACTTCGTGAGCAAGCCTACCGGGATGCGCTCACTGACCTGCATAATCGCCGCTTCTTGAACGAGAACCTGCCCAAAAAGATCAGCATCGCCCGCAAGAAAAACGCAATGTTGAGCATTATTATGCTGGATGTAGACAACTTCAAAAATTTTAACGACACCTATGGGCACGAAATTGGCGACTTTCTGCTCAAAAAAGTCGGCGAACTCTTACGCCAACACACCCGTTCTACGGATATTGCCGCGCGCTATGGCGGGGAAGAATTCCTGGTGGCGTTCCCCGATATGCCCATTGAAGCTGCCGCGCGTCGTGCCGAATCCATCCGCAGCCTGTTCGAGCAATCCACCCTGAGGCTGAACGATCTGCAAATTTCCGCCACCCTTTCCCTGGGTGTGGCGGCCTTTCCCATTCATGGCAGTACAGCCCAAGAAGTCATCATCCAGGCTGACCAGGCACTGTATGAAGCCAAATCCAAAGGGAAAAATCGGGTCGTCGTTTGGAGTACGAAGTAGAATCTACCCAATGGGTCAGAAAAAAGTACGAACCTGGTCGGGTACAGACTCCACTCAGAATTTTTCCTCATGACGATGGACAATCCGCTGGCCTGTTGTCAGCCCGATCCCTGTACTTCATTTTCATCATCATGATGCAGGGGCTACAATCCCCGGGATTTTGCCTCCTGCCAGAATTGCTCCAGTACGTCCACGCCCAGCTCTGGCATGGGGCGTCCCTGTTCAGCTGCACGCTTTTCCACATATCCAAAGCGACGTTTGAAACGCATATTTGCTGCCCGCAAGGTAGATTCGGCTTCTACACCCTTCCAGCGTATCAGGTTGACGATCGAAAATAATAAATCGCCCAGTTCATCAGCCAAAGCTTCAGGGCTGCCCGCCTGTTCCACTTCATCAATCTCCTCACGGATTTTATCCAGCACCCCATCTACGTTCGGCCAATCAAACCCAACCCGCGCCGCACGCGATTGGTATTCCTGCGCCTGACTCAAGGCGGGGAGGGTCAGGGGTACGCCATCCAGCAAACCGTTGGATGAATCTTTGTTCTCCTTACGCTCGGCAGCCTTTAATTTCTCCCAGTTTTGCAATACTTCATTAACACCACTCACAGCCATATCCCCAAAAACATGCGGGTGACGGCGAACGATCTTATCGTGAATCCCCTTAATGATATCGGCCATGCCAAACTCGCCTTCTTCACTGGCAATCTGGGCATTCAAAACAATTTGCAATAACAAGTCGCCAAACTCTTCGCGCATCTGGGCAATATCCCCCGAATCAATTGCCGCCAGGGTTTCATAAGCCTCCTCCAGCAAGTGCTGCCGCAGGCTCAGGTGGGTTTGCTCCTGATCCCAGGGACAGCCATCCGGGGCTCGCAAACGGGCAATAATTTCCTGGAATTGCTCAAAAGATGACCCCGTTGCAAGCGGCGGGACGTATAAAACCGTCAGCAGGCCAATATGTTCGGAGCGATCCATCTCAAATAACGGAAGTTTCTCTGTCAATTGGGCTTTTGTCCCCGCCGCATGAATTAGGGTCACCTGGTGCTCATCCGGGTAAACAGCGTTCAAGGTCAACTTGACATCCGAAGCAACCATTCGGTTATAAACCTGAGAGACCAGGGCCGGGGCATCCGGTGGGAAATTCGGCACATGTCGTGTCACCAACTCGAAGGCATCCACCAGCGCTGAATGTGGGAAGTAATCCATCCCCAAGGCCGAACAAACCGGCTCCAAGAAAGAAATTCCCTCCACCACACGCACCGCCAGGCCACGTTGATTTGCCTGTTCCATAATCTTGGGGCCGGTAGCTTCAGCAACAAATGGGTGCCCGGGCACTGCATAAATCACTCCATCCAGTCGCGCGCCCAACGCCAACACTCGCTCCACAATCCGGGCATATACCGCGTCAAATGACTCACCTGTTTCATACAATTCGTCAAACGAGTGCACAACCAGAGAAGCAGGCAACCCATCAACCGCAGGGTGCTGCCTTGTCCGCAACCAAACCTCGCCTGCCTGGGAAAGCACCTCCCAGGCTTCACGCGTTAACTGACTCGCATCCCCCGGCCCCAACCCCAATAATGTTATTCCTGCCATAAATGCCTCCGTTTAAACTTTCCTTCACAACCCCGCCATTCTACTGTGCTTTGCCCAACCAGAGCAAATAAAAGAGCGTAAACGCACGGCAATTGCCAGTACGTTCACGCTCTTGTGATGAAATACAGATGTCAGACTAACGCTTGGTGTAAGTCGGGGCCTTGCGGGCGCGCTTCAGACCAGGTTTCTTGCGTTCCTTGATGCGGGCATCGCGGGTCAGCAGTCCAGCCTTGCGCATGGAAGAATTCCATTCCAGGTTCATCTTTACCAGCGCACGGGCCATGCCAAGCTGCACGGCATCCGTCTGGCCGGAAACACCACCACCCTTGACCACGACAGAAATGTCATAGCCGGAACGGTCCTGGCCGACGGCTGAAAACGCAGCCAGAACAGCCTGGACGTCACCCTGGCGGGTGAAATATTCCTGGGCTTCCTTGTCATTCACCACAAACTTGCCAGACCCATTCATCACACGCACGCGAGCGGTGCTTTCCTTACGGCGGCCAATACCTTCAAAATATTGCGACATGATCGGCGTACTCCTTTATTCCTTATCAACCTGAACGCCATGCGGGTGTTCAGACCCGGCATACACTTTCAAGCGTTTCAACAGCGCACGACCCATCTTGTTGTGCGGTAACATGCCCCACACAGCAGAGTGGATCACGCGGTCCGAGTGGGTCTTGAGCTGGTCGCGCAGCGTCACAGCCTTCAGGCCGCCGGGGTAATGAGAATGGTGATAATACACCTTCTCATCCATCTTCTTGCCAGTCACGGTAACGTGCTTGGCGTTAATTACAATCACATTGTCGCCCATCGGCACGCCGGGAGTGAAAGTGGGCTTATGTTTGCCCAGCAACAGCGCAGCAATCTTGGTCGCCAGGCGGCCTAGGTTCTCACCTGCAGCATCCACAACAACCCAATCGCGCTCGATCTCAGCAGCCTTAGGATAATACGATTTATACACGGTCGTCTCTCCACTTACATAATTCGTTCTTTTAATTGACACAACAAAATTCCCGCTCAGGGATAAGCAACATGCACCAAAGTCAGACCACATGCCGGGGCAAGGCCAGCCGGGAGCTGGCTCCCCCCCAGCCTGCCTTCCAACGCATCAGAAAGCGCCTCAGCTGGGAGTTTTCCCTGCGCAACCACCACCTGCAGGAAGGTCATCCTCCGTACCATCCGGTACAAAAAGGCATCCGCTTCCACGGTGAAAATCCACGCAGATTGTTCCTGCCGCCATGTTGCCAGGCTTACTGACCGCACTGTGCTGCTTCCGGCCCGGGGCGGGGAACCAAAAGCGGCAAAGTCATATCGGCCAACCAACCTGTTCGCAGTCTGTGTCAGGGTTTCCCCATTCACTACAGGCCACACCCGCCAGGCAAATTTCTCCTGTAAAGGGTCACGCACTGGCTGGCAAAACAGGCGGTACTCGTACCGGCGCGTGAGCGCATCGAACCGGGGATGGAAGTCGCGGTTGGCAACTTGTACATCCCTGACGACCAGATCGGCTGGCAACAGGGCGTTAAGCGCTTTTTGAAGCGCCTCGAGCGAGTGGGGCCAGTCCAATTCACAGCTGGAAACTTGCCCACTGGCATGCACACCGCTGTCGGTCCGGCCAGCCAGGATGACGGATTTCTCACGCCATCCCAATTGGCCAAGGGCCTTTTCCAACTCTCCCTGCACCGTACGGGATTTCGCCTGGCGTTGACTCCCTGCAAAAGCGGAGCCATCATAAGCGAGAATAAGTTTGTAACGTTCCATCGCATGAGCAGGCTTGCTGCTCAAACTTCCAAGACTACTCTTCTACCAATTCCAGCATAACCATTTCGGCAGCATCACCCTGGCGAGGCCCAAGTTTGAGCATGCGGGTATAGCCACCATTGCGGCTGGCAAAGCGCGGGGCGATATCGTCAAACAGCTTCTTGACGACTTCGTTACCGCCACCCAGTTTGGAAGTAACCAAACGGCGGGCATTGACCTTGGCAACCTCTTCGGCCTCGGCAGAGCGGCGGGCAATAGTGATCATGCGTTCGGCATCGCCACGGATGGCTTCAGCCTTGGCACGGGTCGTGGTAATCCGCTCATGGGTGAAGAGTTGTTTGATTAAGTTACGGCGCAACGCAATTCGTGCACCCTTGGTGCGCCCAAGTTTGTATCCAGCTACCTGATGTCGCATCTTATATTACTCCGCGTTCGTCTTTTCTTCTTTAATATAGCCCTTTTCGATCATCTTCTGGCGAAGTTCATCGAGGCTCTTTTCACCAAAATTGCGGATGCTCATCACGGCCTGTTCACCTTTTTCGAGCAGGTCGAGAACATCGCCGACAGTGGTGATGCCAGTGCGCTTCAACGAGTTGAAAACACGCACCGAAAGGTCGAGGGCTTCCACAGGAGTTTCAGCCATTTCGCTCGAAAGGCGTGAGCCGGTGACTTCCTTCTCCAAGGTGATTGTTAAGGATTCTTCGTTAATGCCCGCCACAAACTTCAGGTGCTCGATCATAATCTTGGCGGCAGAACTCAGGGCGCGTTCCGGGGAAATCGTCCCATCCGTCCAAATCTCGATTGTCAGGCGGTCATAGTTGGTGCTCTGGCCCACGCGGGCATTGTTCACTTCCCAGTTGACCCGCTTGACCGGGCTAAAAATGGCATCTACCGGAAGTTCGCCAATCGGCAGGTGGCCATTGCGTTCGTTGGACGGGGAATAACCGCGTCCTCGTTCAACGGTCAGCTCAAGATCCAGGCGGGTCTTCGGGTTGTCGACCGTGAACAGGTACAGGTCGGGGTTGATGATTTCCACTTCCGACGGCGCAATGATGTCTGCCGCCGTGACTGTACCTTCGCCGCGCACTTCCAAGTGCATACGGGTGCTGTCCACGCCGTTCAATTTCAGGCGCAATTGCTTGATTTGCAACATCACCTGAACAACATCCTCACGCACACCGGGAATGTCACTAAACTCATGCAGGACATCCGAAATACGGACGGAGGAGACAGCGGCTCCATCCAACGAGGAAAGCAGAACCCGGCGCAGGGCATTACCAACAGTAACACCGTAACCACGTTCCAGCGGGCTGATAATAAATTTTCCGTAATTTCGAGCCTCTGCTTCACGCTCGATTTTCGGCATGACCATATTCGTTAAGCCGGTCACAGTTCACCTCTCTCTTCTGAGAAAACAGCAGTAGTTTACCCCAGGGGGTGCCGACAAAACTATTACCGGGAATAGTATTCGACGATCAATTGTTCGTTCAGGCTGCCGTCAATTTCAGCACGCTCGGGCAATCGCTGGACTGTTCCGGTCAGGGTCTTTGCGTCACGGGTCAACCAGGCCGGGAAGTTTCGGGCTTCGGCCAGGGAGGGCAAATCCTTAAAGTAAGTGCTGCCACGAGAACCTTCACGGACCTGAACCTCATCCCCGGCGGAAAGCAACATGGAGGGGATATCCGTGCGGCGGCCATTTACAGTGAAGTGGCCGTGGGTTACCAGCAGGCGGGCCTGGGAGCGGCTGGTTGCAAAACCGAGCCGGTAGACTACGCTGTCGAGGCGGGATTCCAGAATCTGCAGCAGATTGAGACCAGTCAGGCCGCGGCGCTTGAGCGAAACCGCATAGTATCGGCGGAACTGGCGCTCAAGGACACCATATACGCGTCGGGCGCGCTGCTTAGCGCGCAACTGGCGCGCATAATCGGACTCGCGGCCAGACATGCTCTTGCTACGGCCACTGGATTTACCATGCTGGCCAGGAGCAAACTCGCGTTTCTCAAAAGCACATTTCGGGGTGTAGCAACGATCACCCTTCAAAAACAATTTTTCACCTTCACGCCGGCATAGTTTACAAACCGGCCCAAGATACTTCGCCATGTATCGTACCTCTCTCCTGAATTACACGCGGCGTTTCTTCGGGGGACGGCAGCCGTTATGAGGAACGGGTGTCGTATCCGAAATGGATTTAACTTTGATGCCCATGGCCTGGACAGCGCGAATTGCAGATTCGCGTCCAGGGCCGGGACCTTTCACAATCACATCGGCTTCCTGCAAGCCCATCTGCTGGGCAGCCTTAATGGCCTGCTCAGTGGCGAGACGCGCAGCAAACGGCGTGCTCTTACGGGAACCCTTGAAGCCAGCCGAGCCGGAGCTCCCCCAGGCAATGGTATTGCCGGAGGTGTCGGTGATCGTAACAATAGTATTGTTGAAGGAGGCAAAAATGTGAACCTGCCCCGCGGACAACATTCTTTTTGTTTTCTTGGCGCCGGTGGAACGGCGCGCCTGACGTACGCTTTGTGCCATACTACCTCGTTACCTTTTCTCTGATTACTTCTTGGCGCCACGGCGACGACCGCGACCGGCAACAGTCTTCTTGGGACCCTTGCGAGTACGAGAGTTCGTGCGCGTACGCTGGCCATGAACAGGAAGATTGCGGCGATGACGCAGGCCGCGATAACAGCCAATTTCGATCAACCGTTTAATATTGAGCTGCTCCTGGCGACGAAGGTCACCTTCCAATTTAAAGTTCTTGGAGATGAATTCGCGCAGGGCGGCTACTTCAGCCTCGGTCAGATCCTTGATACGAGTATCAGGATTGATTTTGGTTTCCTGAAGAATAACGCGTGAACGAGTAGGGCCAATCCCATACAAATAGGTCAGGCCAATTTCCACACGCTTGTTACGAGGTAAGTCGATGCCTTCAATACGTGCCATTTTCTTTTACCCTTGTCGCTGCTTGTGTTTGGGATTTTCGCAAATAACGAATAACCGGCCGCTCCGGCGAACAACCTTGCACTTTGCACAGCGTTTTCGAATGGATGGTGAAACTTTCATAATTGCCTTCCTTCTCCTTTGCAGCCAAAACAACAGGCGGCAGACGAAGCTTTAATTATACGTACTTTTGTCTTTTTGTCCAGTTTCAGGCGCATTTGCCGTATGGATCAGGGGACAGTCAGGATGAGGGGCTCACCTTCGGTAACGGCAACGGAGTGCTCAAAGTGCGCCGTCAATGATCCATCGGCAGAAGCAACCGTCCACTTATCTGCCAATATTTTTGTTCGATGTGTGCCGATTAGCACCATCGGTTCCAGCGCGATTACCATTCCTGTTCGCAGGGGGACACCTGTGCCGGGCTTGCCATAATTCGGCACCTGGGGTCCTTCGTGCATTTCCCTGCCTACGCCATGGCCGGTATACTCGCGCGTAACATGAAAACCATGGCGTTCCACATATTGCTGTATCGTGGCTGATACATCCCCCGTGCGGTTACCGGGGCGCATCTTTGCTATACCCTCGTAGAGGGCCTTCTCAGTGACCTCGAGCAACTTTTGGGCTTTGGGAGAAACCTTGCCCACGCCCGCAGTAAAGGCTGAGTCTGCCACATATCCCTGGAAATACGTCCCACAATCAATCGAGACAATATCCCCTTCGTTCAATAGGCGGGTGGCACTCGGGATACCATGTACCAATTCCGCATTGATGCTGACTGTAATGGAACTGGGGAATGGCGGGTGACCATAGCCCTTGAACGGGGATACAGCGCCGTGTTTCTTCAGCACCTGCTCGGCAGCCGCGTCGAGCTCAGCTGTTGAAACACCGGGTTGTAAAAGAGCACGGACTGTCGCCAGGACAGTGGCATTAATGCGACCAGCTTCACGCATGATCGCAATCTCTGCCGGGTTTTTGATGTTAACTTGGCGTTCCCAGTCCATAGTTCACAAAAGTGTTACTTATTCAAGAAAGACAATAACTGGGCCGATACTTCATCAATCGGCTGTGCGCCGTTGATTTCGACCAGAGTCCCCTGCGATTTATAGAACTCGATCAGGGGGGTTGTCTGCTGGAGGTAAACCTGGATACGCTTTACCACCGTCTCAACCTTATCATCTTCGCGCTGGTAAAGTTCTGAACCGTCAATATCGCACTTTCCTGCCTGGCGAGGCTGGTTGAACTTTTCATGGAAGATATGCCCGGAAGCACGGCAGGTCCAACGACCTGTCAGGCGCTCAATCAGCACTTCATCCGGTGCCATGATAAACGGCACCATGTTCACCTTGCCGCCAAAAACAGCCAGCATTTTATCCAGAGCGACCGCCTGGGCGGGAGTGCGAGGGAAACCATCCAGGATGGCTCCGTTCTTGCAATCCGGCCGTTCAAAGCGTTCGCGAATCATAGCAATCGTTACATCATCCGGCACCAACTCACCCTTGCTCATGTAAGTTTGCGCCAACTTGCCCATTTCCGTACCATCTTTTAAGTTCTCCCGGAAGATATCGCCGGAAGAAATATGCGGCAATTCCAACTGCGAGGCCAGCACTTTTGCCTGTGTGCCCTTCCCTACACCAGGAGGGCCAAGCATAACGATGTATGTGGGCATTAATTCCCTCCCTAACGGACAAGGATCGAATCTTGGTAGCCGTGCAGTTTCAGCTCAGCGTCTATCGTGGAGAAAGTATCGCGAACGACACCCACCACAATCAGCAAGCCGGAAGAAGAAACCAGGAACAGGCCAGCAGAGGAGGTCAGTGAACCGATGCCGATACTCTGCAACAACAGACTGAGCAGGTAAGGCAGGATGGCGATCAGGCCCAGGAACAATGCACCCGGCAGGGTGATACGGCGTTGAACGCGGGTCAGATATTTTTGGGTTGGAGCACCCCGGTTCACACCCGGGATTTGAGCACCGACTCGCTTCAGGTTCTCGCCATAGTTCTGTTGGCTGAATAAAACATCCGTGTAGAAAAAGGCGAACAGGACAACCATAAAGAAATAAAGCAGCCAGTAAACCCAGGCATTCGCGCCAGAACCACTGAATGTATTGGAGACATTCAGGGCAAACTGGGCAACCTGCTGGTTCTCATTATTAATGAACCAGGAGGAAAGAATTGTTGGGAATTGGAGTAAGGCGCTGGCAAAGATCAGCGGAATCATCCCGGCCATGTTCACCATGAGGGGTAAAGAAGCCTTGACGGGCATGGACATACGATTGCCCATCCGACGGCCCGGATACATCACCGGGACATGTCGGCGTCCCTGCTGGATGTAAACAATGACAAAGATGGTCGCAATAACAACCACAATCGTCATCAACAGCAACCAGATACGGTTTTGCTCATCAGCAAGGATGGCGCCAAGGTTGGTAGGCATCTGCGAAACAATCCCGGCAAAGATAATCAGGGAAAGACCCTGACCCCGAATGCCGTACTCAGAAATTAGCTCACCCAGCCAAATCGCAAACATCGTTCCAGCCACCATAGCTGTCAGGGCAGTAAATGATGGCAGGAAATTGTTAATCAGGTCAAAATTGATGATGTACCCAATCTGGGCTTGCAAGGCAAATGAATTAAAGATATTGATTTGCCCGATCGCTGAAAGAGTTGCCATGGGAACAACCAGGTAGTACGTCCAGCGTTCCATCAACTTGCGGCCTTCGGTTGGGTTTTCTTCCATCCGACGCTGCAACTGGGGAATGATCGGCACCAGCAATTGGATAATAATCTGGGCAGTAATATAAGGGTACACACCCATTGAAAGCAATGAGAAGCGTGACACCGTACCACCCGATAGCAGGTCCAGGAAGTTGAAGAAGTTTCCACCCTGAGCCGCAAAGCTGGCGCGCAGGCTGGCCAGGGCCGCAAAATCAATCCCGGGCACGGGCACATTGGCTGCCAGGCGATAAATGACCAGCAGGCCAAGTGTCACCAATAGCATCCGGCGAATATCTTCAGATTTCCAAAGAAACCGCAGGGCCGACCAGGTGCTCTTCATAGGTCGAATTCTCCTTAGGCAATAATTTCAACGCTGCCGCCAGCCGCTTCAATCTTGCTTTTGGCGCTGGCGCTGACGCGATGGACACGAACCTTAAGGGCGACCTTGATCTCGCCACGGCCCAGGATCACGACCGGGTTACGAGGATCACGCAACAGGCGCGCCCCGGCCAGCGCTTCGGGGGTAACATCCGCGCCAGCCTTGAAGGAATCACCAAGCTGATCGAGATTGATCTCGTTATATTCAACCTGGTTGGGGGGCGTAAAACCTTCACCCCGCATGAACGGTAAGCGACGGAAGAAAGGCAGGTTACCACCCTGACGGTACAGGTGGCCGCCCTCACCGGAGCGGGAACCCTGACCTTTAGTACCGCGGCCGCTGGTTTTACCCTGGCCCGCAGAGATACCACGGCCCACGCGCTTGCGTTGCTTTTTCGAGCCGGGATTAGGGGTTAAGTCATGGAGTTTCATTATTTTCCTACTCTTCAACTTGTACCAAGTGAACCACTTTGCGCAGCATACCGCGCAAAGCGGGGGTGTCAACATGCTCAATGGTCTGGTGCATACGGCGCAACCCCAGGGCCTTAACAGTCTTCTTCTGGGTTTCGTCATAACCAATGGGGCTTTTGACGAGGGTTACCCGCAATTTTTTGGATTCAGCCTTTTTAGCCATTCTTCCTCCTGCGTTCCCAGAACGGCATCAGTTCTTCCACAGCCTTGCCACGTCGGGCGGCTTCTTCCTTGGGAGACTTGAGCTGCCCCAGCGCATCAAAGGTTGCCATGACGCTGTTGAGTACATTCGACCCGCCCATGGATTTGGTCAAAATATCACGAATACCAACGGACTCGAGAACAGCGCGAACACCGCCGGCGGCAATTACGCCCGTACCGCGGGAAGCGGGTTTGAGCAAAATGCGCGAACCACCCACCCGTCCCAAGACTTCATGTGGAATGGTGGTGCCGAGAGTAAAGACCTGGCGAATATCCTTGCGGGCACGCTCAGAAGCCTTGCGCATGGCGTCGGGCACGGCATTGGCCTTGCCAATGCCCATCCCCACCTTTCCATGGCCGTCACCGATCACCACAGTCACACGGAACTGGAAACGGCGGCCACCTTTTACAACCTTGGCCACGCGGGCGATTTCGATCACGCGCTCTTCGAACTGTTCCTGCTGCTCTAATTCTTTAACTTCAAAGTCAGACATATAAATCTCCAATCAGGGCTAGAAATCAAGACCGCCTTCGCGGGCGCCATCGGCCAGGGCCTTGATACGACCCATGTAGCGAAAACCACCGCGATCAAAGACGACCATTTCAATGCCCTTGTTCTTGGCGCGTTGGGCAACAGCCTTACCAACTTCGCGAGCCTGGTCAAGTTTTTTCAGCTTGCCAAGCTTGGCGCGCAATTCCGAGTCAACAGTTGAAGCGGAAACCAGGGTCTGGCCTTCCATGTCATCAATGACCTGGGCATAAATTTCATTCAGGCTGCGGAAAACGCTCAGGCGCGGGCAGGCTGTGGTGCCAAAAATTTTCTTGCGCACACGCAGGTGACGGCGCTGGCGAGCTGCAGCACGAGATTTGTCAGCCATATGCTACTTCTTTCCTTTCCCAGATTTACCGGCTTTACGGCGAACACGCTCACCAAGATAGTGAAGGCCTTTGCCGAGGTAGGGTTCCACCGGGCGGACTTCGCGAATGTTGTTGGCAACTTGGCCAACCACTTCTTTATCATAGCCCATCACCTTAATCTGGCGCACCTTGGCATCAACATCAAACTTGATACCGGCAGGCGGCTCTACAGTGATTGGGTGTGAGTAACCCATAAACAACATGAGCTTTTCACCACTCATTTCAGCGCGATAGCCAACGCCATCCCACTCAAGCACCTTTTCAAAACCGGTGCTAACACCATGAATCATATTGAACAATACAGCCCGGGTCGTACCATGCAGGGCACGTTCAGAAGGAGCATCGGAGCGGCGCGATACGTTAATCTGGCCGTCTTCCATGGCGAGACCTATCAGCGGAGAGAACTCACGCTGCATTTCGCCTTTCGGGCCCTTAACCTTGACCAGGGAACCCTTGAACTCAACCTGAACACCAGCAGGTACAGCGATGGGCAAGCGTCCTACGCGAGACACAATACCACCTCCTACCAAACCTTACACAAAATTTCGCCGCCCACACCAAGGGACCGGGCACGCTGACCGGTCATAATACCTTTGGGGGTCGAGAGAATGGCCACGCCCATACCAGAAAGAACCCAGGGGATATCCTGTTTCTTGGTATAAACACGGCGGCCAGGGCGGCTCACGCGAACCAGGCCAGTAAGTACAGGTTTGCGTTCACGACGCTCACCAATGTATTTGATCTTGACTCGCAAGACCTTTTGACCGGGACGTTCACCATCGGCAACTTCGAACGACTCGAGGAAGCCTTCTTCTTTCAAAATGTTCGCAATCTCCGCTTTCACATTGGAACTCGGCATCGCAACAAGAGTCTGACCAGCAAGCATCGCATTACGGATGCGGGTCAGCATATCAGCAATCGGGTCACTAATAGTCATACCATCACCTCCGCCCGGGTTACCAGGACGCCTTCATAACACCAGGAATCTTGCCATCCAGAGCCAGTTCGCGGAAGCAAATCCGGCACAGGCCAAAACGTCGGATGTAACCACGCGGGCGACCACAGCGGTTGCAGCGGTTTCGCACCCGGGTTGGGTACTTGCGGCGCATCTCACGATACGTCATGCATTTCTTCGCCATAAGTTAAGCTTCCTTCCTGAAAGGCATACCAAGGTACTTGAGCATTTCACGGGCCTGCTCATCATTCTCTGCCGTTGTAACAATGGTAATTTCCATACCACGTAATTTGTCAATCTTATCGTACTCAATTTCCGGGAAGATCAACTGGTCGCGCAGGCCAAGCGTATAGTTGCCGCGGCCATCGAAAGCATCCGGGGAAACACCACGGAAGTCGCGCACACGAGGCAGGGCAATATTCATCAGGCGATCCAGGAACGACCACATGCGCTCACCGCGCAGGGTTACCTTGGCGCCAATAACGCGGCCCTCACGCAACTTGAAGTTCGCAATGCTCTTGCGAGCCTTGGTCTGGATCGGTTTTTGGCCAGCAATCGTGGTCAGGTCGCCAATCGCAGCTTCAAGCGCTTTGGGATTATCCATGGATTCACCCAAACCGATATTAATGACCACTTTTTGAATGCGAGGAATCTGCATTACATTCTTGAAACCGAATGCCTTTTGGAGTGCAGAAGCCACATCCTTTTGATAACGTTCACGAAGTCGATTCATAATTTGCTCCCTGTCCAGAACTCGTTAATCAATGAGAGTCTGGCAGTTTTTGCAGACACGTTTGGAGCCACTCTCATCACGCTGAATACCAACGCGGGAGGGCTTGTCACACTTCGGGCAAACCAACATTACATTCGAAATATCAATCGGGCCTTCGAACTTAATACGGCCAGGGTTGATGGTGCGACCCTGACGGGTTTGGGTTTGCTTCTGGTGCTTTGTGCGGATATTGACACCCTGCACGGTTACACGACGTTCATCGATTATGACACCAATGACTTCACCGCGCTTGCCCTTATCTTCCAGGCGGCCGCTAATGATTTCAACAGTATCACCTTTGCGAATTTTTACCTTCATCTCTTCGCTCCCAGCCTATAACACTTCCGGCGCCAATGAAACAATCTTCATAAAGCCCTTTTCACGCAACTCACGGGCTACCGGGCCAAAAATGCGGCTACCTTTGGGGTTCTGGCCATCGCTATCTAACACCACAGCGGCATTGTCATCAAAACGGATGTAAGAACCATCTTCACGACGCCATTCCTTGGAACAGCGCACGATTACAGCCTTGACCACTTCACTCTTCTTGACAGCGCCTTGCGGGGCAGCCTGCTTGACAGTGGCAACCACCACATCGCCCACGCGGCCATAACGGCGCATGGAACCGCCCAGCACATGGATGACAAGCAGTTCGCGGGCGCCGCTGTTATCAGCAACCTTGATACGAGATTCCTGCTGGATCATGGCTAGACCTCCACGCCGCTGTCAGCGGTACGAATTTCTTTTTGGATGATGGTTTCAACCATCCAGCGCTTGTCACGGGAAAACGGGCGGCTTTCCACGATCTGAACTTTGTCACCGACCTGGCAGCCGATCTCATCATGAGCCTTGACACGCTTGCTCAGGTGGACCACCTTGCGGTAAAGCGGGTGGCGGAAGGTTCGCGCAATTTCAACCACAACCGTTTTGGTCATTTTATTGCTGGTAACGATACCAGTAATTCGACGACGAGTATTCATAGAGTACCTTCCTATTCAGCCGACTTTTCGTTCGCGATGGTTTCAAGTCGGGCAATATCACGACGCAGAATTCGCAAACGGCTCGAGTCTGTTAATTGACCGGTCACCTGCTGAAAACGAAGTTTCATCAATTCTTCACGGGTGTCGGCGATCTTAGCCTTGATTTCTTCTGCCGAAAGAGCACGGATTTCTTTAGTCTTCATTTCTTACTCTCCAGCAACCGCATCGAGACGGGCAACGATTTTGGTCTTGATGGGGAATTTATACTGCGCCATTTTCAGGGCCTGCACAGCAGTCTCCGAGTCCAGCCCGCTAATCTCAAACATCACGCGGCCTGGTTTCACAACAGCGACATAATATTCCACGCCGCCTTTACCATTACCCATGCGAGTTTCCGCAGGGCGGTGGGTATAAGGCTTGGCTGGGAAAATACGAATCCAGACCTTACCACGGCGTTTCATTTCACGAACAATGGCGCGGCGAGCAGCCTCAATCTGGCGGGCGGTGATCCAACCGGGTTCCAGAGCCTGGAGACCAAATTCACCGAAGCTGACTTCAGCCCCACGCAGGGCTTTACCCTTCATGCGCCCGCGCATTTGCTTGCGCCACTTAACACGTTTTGGCATCAACATGGCATACCTCTCTTCATCAACGTCTCAGGGTTTACTCGCTTACGTAAACGCCTTCGGTCGTCTCAACTTTCTCTTCAATTTCGGTCTTCATCTCGCCCTTATAAACCCAGACTTTGATGCCAATGCGGCCATAAGTGGTGTGTGCTTCAGTGCGAGCAAAGTCTATATCAGCGCGTAGGGTTTGCAGCGGCACACGACCTTCACGCAACCAGACGGCGCGAGACATGTCGGCGCCAGCCAGGCGGCCCTGCACCTCAATCTTGATACCCTGGGCACCCTGGCGCATGGCCTGCTGGATCGCGCGCTTCATGGCGCGGCGATAAGCAATACGACGCTGAATCTGGTCGGCAATGTTCCTGGCAACCAGAAATGCATCAGTATCCGGCGAGGTCAATTCCTTGATATCAAGGTCAACCTTCTTGCCTACCAACTGCTGGAGGCCCTCACGTACCTTCTTGACGCCTTCGCCCTTGCGACCGATCAAAATACCAGGCTTGGCTGTATGCAGGGTTACTTTCACCTTGCCGGGAAAGCGTTCCACATCAACTCGGGAAACACCAGCACGGGGAGAAATATCCTGCACCATGTCGCGGATGGCAAAATCCTGCTTCAGGTATTCACGATATTGAGCGCCTTCGGCGAACCAACGGCCTTCCCAGGCACGGCTCACAGCCAGACGAAACCCAACGGGATGTACTTTACGACCCATATATTCTCCTTACCTCTTTAGCCTTTTCGTTCCTGCAGGATGATGGTCACATGCGAAGAACGGCGAAGCAACGGTTTGAAGCGGCCGCGGGCACCAAAGCGACGCCACTTGCGGGTGGGAGCTTCGTCTGCAGTGATCTTAGCCACGAACAAATCATCACGGCTAACGCCAAAGTTTTCTTCGGCATTGGCCACGGCGGAAGTGAGCAACTTGCGAACCGGTTCAGCCGCGCGATTGGGGACAAAGCGCAACATCTCCAGGGCAGAATTGGCATCCTTGCCGCGAACCAGGTCAATAACCATGCGCACCTTCTGGGCCGAAACCGGCAGGAAGCGCAGGTGAGCGCGAATATCAGCCATGGCTTACTTCCCCTTCTTCTCAGCGAGGTGGCCGCGGAAAGTACGCGTCGGCGCAAACTCACCCAGGCGATGGCCCACCATATTCTCGGTTACATAGATCGGCACATGACGGCGACCGTCATGCACAGCAATCGTATGCCCCACCATCTGCGGGAAAATGACACTGGCGCGACTCCAGGTGCGAAGAACCTTCTTCTCGCTGCGCTGATTCATCGCCTCGATTTTTTTGAGCAGTTTCGGGTCAATGAACGGACCCTTCTTCAACGATCTGGACATATTATTCGTTCCTCAAATGCTTTCTGTTAACCCAGTACAACCTAGCGGCTCTTCTTGCTGCGGCGGCGCACGATGTACTTATCAGTAAGCTTGTTCTTGCGCGTCTTATAACCACGCGTGGGCTTACCCCAGGGAGATTTGGGGCCGGGCATACCGGTTGGCTGGCGACCTTCACCACCACCATGGGGATGGTCGCGGGGAGACATGGCAGTACCACGAACGGTCGGGCGGATGCCAAGGTGGATTTTTCGGCCAGCCTTACCCAGCTTAATATTGCCATGCTCGAGGTTGCCAACCTGACCAACGGTTGCGTAGCACTTCTGCAACACCAGGCGGACTTCACCGGAAGGCATGCGAATCTGGGCAAAATCACCTTCCTTGGCCAGCAACTGAGCGGCGGTGCCAGCAGAACGAACCATCTGGCCGCCCTTGCCCTCACGCATCTCAATATTGTGTACCATCGTACCTACCGGGATATTGGAAATCGGCAGGCTGTTCCCGGGCCGGATTTCGGCGGCAGGACCAGACATCACCGTATCTCCAACCTTCAAACCAACCGGGGCAAGGATGTAGCGCTTCTCACCATCGGCGTAGTGCAACAAAGCCAGGCGGGCAGTGCGATTCGGGTCGTATTCAATAGCGGCAACTTTGGCGGGAATGCCAATCTTATTGCGCTTGAAATCGATCAGGCGGATAAAACGCTTGTGACCACCACCATGATGGCGAACCGTGATGCGGCCGTGCATATTGCGGCCACCGGTTTTGCGCAGGGGGACAATCAAAGAACGTTCGGGCTCAGACTTGGTAATCTCATCAAAGGAGTACCCTGTCATGCCACGCTGGCCGGGAGTAATCGGTTTGTACTTTTTTACAGCCATTACTGCACCCCTTCAAAAATCGGAAGAGTCTGGCCCTCGCTCAGGGTCACAATAGCTTTCTTGTAACCAGGGCGGCGGATCAGCAAACGGCGGCTACGGGCACGTCGACCACGTTTGGCCGCAGTATTGATAATGTTCACGCGATCAACTTTTACATCAAACAAAGTCTCAACGGCATCCTTGACCTGGGTCCGGGTGGCAAAGTCGGCCACTTCGAAAACGAATTGGTTCAACTTGCCAGACTGGTAGTTGGTCTTTTCGGTTACCAATGGACGGCGGAGGATTTCATAAATAGTCGTCATGGTTTTACTTCCTATCCGAGGTGAGCCGTGAGCACATCAAGCGCTTTGAGCGGCAAGATCACCTTTTCGTAACCCAGCAGGTCGCGAATGTTGAGGTAACCGGCCAACAGCACCTTGGCATCATCCAGGTTGCTGGCAGAGCGCACAACGCCATCATATTCGGCGGATTTTTCAGGAATCACCACCAAAGCGGTCGATTCGCCCACCAGGCGGTTCAACGCCTGGGACATCAACTTCGTCTTGGGCTCGGCCAGCTTCAACTCATCCACCACAATAATGCCAGCTTCTGCAGCCTTGACAGACAGGGCCGAGCGCAGGGCAGCACGGCGCATCTTGAGGGGCATACGCTGTTCGTAACTGCGAGGATGGGGGGTGTGAATACGACCACCACCAACCCACTGAGCGGCACGGGTGGAACCTTGGCGGGCGCGGCCAGTCCCCTTTTGCTTCCAGGGCTTGCGGCCACCACCGGCAACTTCGTGTCGGGTCTTGGTGTCATGCGTACCCAGGCGGGCATTGGCCATCTGGCGAATGTAAGCCTGGTGCATCAAATCTACATTAATAGGGGCTTCGAAGACAGTCGCAGATAATTCAACCTGCTTGATCTTCTTGCCTTCCATGTTAAAAACGTCAACCTTCATAGTTCTTGCTCCCATATGCGGCGCGGCAGGCTACTGCTTGCGCGCCTCCTTGATAACTACCAGGCCGCCTTTGGGGCCGGGAACTGCGCCGTGCACACCGATCAAGTTGCGTTCGGCATCCACGAGAACAATTTTCAGGTTCTGGACAGTGACGCGATCGTCGCCCATGTGGCCAGCGCCGCGAGCGCCTTTGTATACACGGCCCGGAGTGGTACCAGAACCGCGGGAGCCTGGCGCACGATGGCGATCAGACTGACCATGGGTCTTCGGCCCACCACGGAAGTGATAGCGCTTAACGCTGCCAGCAAAACCCTTGCCCTTGCTGGTGCCAATCACATCCACATGTTCACCGATAGCAAATACATCTGCCTTGACCACATCACCAACATTAACGTCCGGGGTTTTTGAACGAAACTCTCGCAGGATGCGCAGGGGAGGAAGTTCATTGGCTTTCAAGTGACCAAGTTCGCCACCAGTCAAGCGCTTCGGATGAACCTCGGCAAACCCCAACTGCACCGCGGAGTAGCCTTCACGCTCCGGACGCCGTATCTGGGTAACATAGCAAGGCCCAGCTTCGATGATGGTGACAGGATAAGCCACACCGGTCTCATCGAAGATCTGGGTCATGCCGATCTTCTTACCAAGAAGCCCTTTCAACATACTCAATTTTCTCCTTCACAAAGATTTACGAGACTGTCAGCATGGGCTTTTAGCTGCATCATCTCTCAACAAGGCAGTCAGTGTGTGAGTCGCGGCCATTTGGTTTGTAGGCCCACGTGCGTCACCACTCTTGCTTTGTCGTACTCAACCCTACTGGCCTGACAAGGATTGCCGTCAGACCAGTAGGAGGATTGACCAACGAAACGTTATTAGATTTTAATCTCGATATCGACACCGGCCGGAAGATTCAGGCGCATGAGCATGTCGATAGTCTTGGAGTCCGGATCCAGAACGTCAATCAGACGGTTATGGGTACGGATTTCAAAGTGCTCGTGAGAGTCTTTGTCAATGAAACTCGAGCGTCGTATTGTAAACCGTTCTTTCTTGGTTGGCAAGGGTACGGGGCCAACTACGCGGGCGCCAGAGCGCTCAGCGGTTTCAACAATACGCTTGGCCGACTGATCCAACACGCGGTGATCATAGGCCTTGATACGAATACGGATTTTTTGCTTCGTCATCTTTTGCCCATTCCTTACGCGAGGATCTTGGTGACGACACCGGCGCCAACAGTCAGGCCGCCTTCACGAATGGCGAACTTCACGCCCTGCTCCAACGCCACAGGCACAATCAGTTCCACCGTCAGGTTCACATTGTCACCAGGCATCACCATCT
>JANJTV010000090.1 GCA_024710905.1 Anaerolineales bacterium
CACCTGGTTGGTAATGGCCAGCCCCAGCCCAATGCCGCTGAACAACTGCTCGCCAGTCCGTTCGAGGTGATAGAAGCGGTCGAAGATGCGGGTCACGTTTTCGGGCGGGATGCCAATGCCCTCGTCCACCACGTCCACCGCCAGGTACATGTCCTCGTCACGGAAGCGGATGATCACCTTGCCGCCGTTCGGGCTGAACTTGACAGCATTATCCACCAGCGCGGTCAGAGCCCGCTCCAACGATTTCGGGTCGCCGGAAACCTGCGGCAGCACTCCCTTGGTTTCGACCTCGATGGTCAGCAGGTTGGCGGCAGCCTTGTCGCCATATTTCTCGGCCACCTCGTTGGCAATCTTTACCATGTCCACCGGCTGGAACTTCGGCAGGATCAGGTCCATTTCTTGCAGGAAGAGGATATCGTTGACCAGGGTGGTAATTTGCTGGATGTTCCGCGCGACGGTGTCGATCGTGGCGGGTAGTTTGTCTGGCGGGATCAATCCCTTTTGCAACAATTGTAAAAAGCCGCCGGCCGCCATCAGCGGGGTGCGCAGCTCGTGGGCAATATTGGTCAGGAACTCACGGCGGGCCAGCTCCTGCTCGGCCAGTTTCTGGTAGGCCTCCGCCAGCTCCGAGGCGCGCATCTTCAGGTCTTCGATCGCCATCTCGTCGTTTTCGCGCAGGCGGCTGGAGATCTCGCGCACCATTGCCATCGAGATGTTGCTGGACCGTTGCAGGACGCGATCAAAATTTTCCTTGTCGATCTCCAGCACCGTTACCTGTGAGCTGGTCGTCACCGTGGCAGCCCGCGGGGCATTGTGAATCAGGGCCATCTCGCCGAAAAAGTCCCCCGCCTCCAGCGACTTTAGCAGGCGCTGCTCCACGTTGTTGACCGTCTTCGAAACGCTGACACTGCCATCCAGCAGGATGTAAAACTTATCCTCGATCTTGCCTTCCTCGCACAGCATCGTACCAGCCGGGTAGTTCACCACGCGGCTGCGGGTGATCAGTTCGTCCAACTCCAATTGCGAAACGCCCGGGAAGGCTTTCGGGATGATGTCCTTGGGGGAGGGCAGGTCTTTACGCGGCAGGTTCATAGGATTCATGGTCATCTCGGTAGGCATTGGTGTGAGAATATTTTATCACGCCGGGCAAGCGGGTGGATAATGATAAGATTGCGAATTCAAAGGGATTTCATGAAACCACTCTTGCTGTCCGTGCTTGTCGTCCTGTTGCTTTCTTCCTGCCTCCCGGCCGCGCCAATCCCCACCGACCAGCCGGGCCAGGCAGGCTCCCCCGAGGTGTTTTCGCCGACCCAACCCCCCAGCCGGACCCCCGAACCAACCGAGACCCGGACGCCCGCGCCATCCCCCACGCCAGAGATCCGGCGCGTGCTGCTGATCAGCATCGACGGTCTGCGCCCGGAGGTAATTGCCATGGCACCCATGCCCAACCTGCAGGCGCTCATGGCTTCCGGGGCCTATTCGCTCGGCGCGCAGACCATTCACCCCAGCGCCACACTACCGGCGCATGCCTCCATGCTGCTGGGCACCTGCCCCGACAAACATGGCGTGGATTGGAACGACTACGACCCGCAGCAGGGATATGCCAATGGCACCTCCATTTTCCAGTTGGCGCATGAGGCGGGCCTGTCCACCGTGATGATCGTCGGCAAGGAAAAGATCCGCCAGCTGACCCTGCCTGATACGTTGGATACGTATTTATACATCAACGACCGTGATGTGGTGATTGCCGCCCAGGCTGTACCGATCCTGCAGCAGGGCTTTCACCTGGCCTTTATTCACTTTCCCACCGTGGATTGGATGGGCCATGAATACGGCTGGCTGTCCTGGGAGCAGTTCAGCGTGGCCCGCCGCGCCGACGAAGCCCTGGGTACTCTGCTTCAAGCGCTGGAGGCCTCCGGGCAACGCAGCCAGACGCTGATCATCGTAACTTCTGATCATGGCGGACGTGGTGAAGCGCACGGCTCGAGTCATCCGGAAGACATGACCATTCCCTGGGTGGCGAATGGGCCGGGCATTACCCCCAAGCAAATCGCCGCGCCGGTCAACACGACTGACACGGCAGCAACGATTGCGTCTTTCCTCAATTTGCCGGTTCCCGCCGATTGGGACGGCCTGCCGGTGACCGAAATCATTGGCGGCCCGGCGGGAATCCGCCCCGACCCGCGCTGCCCGTAACTTAGGCCGAATGCGCTTCCCCGGTCTACCAGACCAACACCAGCCCGAAAATCACCTCGATGAGGATGCTGACGATGTTCGATGTCTCGAAGTTCTTTTCGGTGAACAGGGTGATGATGCGCACGACGGCCATGGCCAGGTAGCCATAGCCCAGCACCTGGTAGCCCGCCTTCTGGCGTAGGAAGATCGGCGCCAGGCCCAGGCCAACATACAGGGCTCCCAGCGCCACACGGATCTCAACAATGCCGCGCGAGCCAGCCGCTGTCAGGCCGGTAAAATTACTGACCGCCGCCGGGTTAAGAATGCCCAGCAGGCCGGTCAAGGCGGTCAGGATGCCAACTGCGATTTTTATAGTGTCCAACATGCTTCACTCCTTATCTTCTTTCAATTGGTAAAAAAGCAGCAGCGTGCTGCCATACTTGCGTTCTTCCACTTTTTCAAGCGCCTCGAGGGCAATCTCCTTGTATTCACGCGGGTGAATTTGCACGATCACCTCGGCCTGCTGGCTCAGCCAGCCGGGGTTGCTGTCCACGTGCAGCAGCGCCTCCGACCACATTTCCTTGTATTGCGGCGGGGCAATAAAGATGTAATCGAAAGGTTCTCCCGGAGGATTGCTGAGCAGCGAAAAGGCGTTCCCGCGAATCACCTCGGCCTGCTGGCCGAATCCACAGGCAGCCAGGTTCTCGCGGATGACCTCCACCGGCAGGCGGTTCAGATCGCTGAAGCGCACATAGGCCGCGCCCCGGCTGAGCGCCTCGATGCCGATCGCCCCGGTACCGCCGAACACGTCCCACCAGCGCGAGTCGATCACGTCCGCGCCAAGAATGTTGAAAAGCGCCTCCTTGACCATGTCGGTCACCGGGCGGGTGGTGTCCCCAGGCACCGATTTCAACTTGCGGCCCCTGGCCTTGCCTGAGATTACACGGAGGGTCATTTGTTCACCTTTAAGGTTGCACTTTTACCACGCAAAAATCGGCCCCGGCACGGCTGACTTTATGGATGTTAGGCAGGCCCCTGAAAACCGTGCGCCGGTCTGCATCTGTGCGGGTAGAGAAAACCAGGATGTCGCCGCGCACCAGGTCGCCTTCGTCAATGCCGTCCAGGGTTTGTACGGCCTGCCCGCCCGCGTAATACTCGGCAATATCCAGGCGGCGCTGGACGTAGATTTTCGAGTCTGGCATCTTTTCACGCACCCATTCGATTGATTCGCGGTAGCACGTCAGCCAGTATTCTGTTTCGTGGGTACGGAACGCACCCCCGGTACCGCCTGCCAGGCGGTTGTAGTAGGCATATTCGTACGGGAACAATTCCGTAATCCCAATCAGCCCCGGCAGCAGGACCAGGATCCATACCAGTGCAAACCTCCAGCCGCGCAGTTTCTGCCATAGCCATTGCAGCGCGAAACCGGCCAGCAGGAAGACCGGCGGCAGGATGAACAGGAAATGCCGTATGCCGTCGTAAACCGCCGGGTTGCGTAACACGACATACAGGAACAATGTGCCAAACCAAAAGGCACACACCAGCAGGGCCGCCCCGAGGTCTTTTTGCGCCCGTGCGCGCCAGGCCGTCAGGCCAAAGCCAGCCGCTGCCAGCGGCCAGACCGGCTCAGTCAGGGTCAGGAGCAGCATCATGGGGAAGTAGCGTGTTGGCATTTGGTCGGCGGTGAAAATTTGGCCGAGGAACAACACCGGGATGTCGGTCGGATTGTCTGACATGTGTTTGAAGACTGTCAGCAGGTTTTGGATCGGATTACCCCAAAGGAAGGGCCAAAAGATCAGCATCACCAGGACGGCCAGCCCGGCATAACCAAGGAGGGGGAAAATAAAGCGGGGTTGGAAGCGGGTCAGCGCGTAAAGTATCACCAGCACCCCGGCAAATGGGCCAATGACGCGGATGGCGGTTGCCAGCCCAAGCAGGATGCCTGCTGCCAGCAGGCTACCCCGGGGCGCGTTCCCGTTGCCGGAGGCGAGTTCATCCACCAGGCGGATGCCGCCATGGACTGCGGCGAGGAAAAACACCATGAACGGGATGTCTTTGGGATTAATAAACGCGTGTCCCCAGAGCAACGGTTGCAGGGCAAAAAGGGTGGCGGCGGCCAGGGCAGGCCAGGGGTTGAGCCAGCGCAGGGCCAGCGCGTAAAAAAGAGCTGTGCCGAGCACGAAGGTCAGGAAGTTTACCAGGTGCCAGGCGGCGGCCATGTCTGTGCCCAGGTCCTGGATAAGTTGTTGGACAGGGCGGGCTAGTAATATATATGCCGGGCCGTAGGTTTTGTGGTCACCGGCGCTGCGGCCATAGACCTGTTCAAAATCAAATGTTGGGTCAAGCCAGGCCTGCGGGGTATAGGCCAGGTGGATGCTATCGGCATAGTTGTAAAAAAGCGGCTCGTCCCAGCTTAGTCCGTAATGCGTGAAGGTCAACAGGCCAGCCAGAAGCTGGCAGGCCAGCAAAACAGCCACCGCAAAATGCCGGTGGCCTGTTACGGGTTGCAGGGCAGCCAGGAATTTCTGGATCATAACGGGTTATTTCTTACCGGTCAGTTTCCCCAGACGTTCTATCAGTTCTGTTTCTTCCTGTTGCTGGGCGTCGAAGTAATTGATCATAAAATCGGAGCGGCGCAGGCGCAGGGCCATGGGGGCAATGATTTGCAGGTCTTTTTCGGTGACTGTATCGCGGGCGTCGGCGGCGGTATAGGCACGGGCGGCCTCAAACCAGGTGATCTCGGCACGCAGTGAGTCAATGCCCATATCCTGCACCAGTTTGATGGCCTTGTTGGCCACCTTGTCCGGGAGGGTTACTTTCCTTAACCGCTGGCGGGCTTCCTGGATCTCAGCACTGGCGGTGTTGATCTCCGGCATGAATTGCTGGATGAAAGTACGCGGATTTTGCAGGTAGGCTTGCACGCGGCGATAGGCTTCCAGGCGCTGTTCGGCGCTGTCCAGGCCACGCACCACCACCCGCAGGCCAAAACGGTCCAGAATTTGCGGACGCAGCCGGCCTTCCTCCGGGTTCATCGATCCCACCAACACAAAGCGCGCCCGGTAGGTGGCCGACACCGGTCCGCGCCGCACGGTGTAAATGCCCTGCGCGGCGGCGTCCAGGATGGCATCCACGATCTCGTCGGGCAGCAGATTGATCTCATCGATGTAAAGCAGGTTGCGGTCTGCCTGGGCCAGGATTCCGCGTCGCAGGCGCAGGCGTTCGTGTGCGGCGGCGCGTTCGTTGATGCCGCCGACCACATCTTCGATGCGCGAGTTAAGCGGCAATTCCACCAGCCGAACCCGGTCTGGCGCCGTGAGCGGTTCGCCGCGCCCAAACTTGGCAGCGCACTCCGGGCAGACAGCATCCAGGCCGCCGGATTCGACATCTTCGGGCAGGCAGCCGTAAAAGCAGGTGCTGCGTTCCACCATGGGCAGCATGTTGGTCAGGCTGCGCACGGCGGTGGTTTTGCCTGTGCCGCGCGGGCCGATCAATAAAATGCCGCTGACGTTCGGGTTGATCAGGCTGAGCATGAGGGCCAGTTTCATTTCGGTCTGGCCGACAATGGCTAGGAAGGGGAAGGGCAGTGCCTCGGCGATACCGGAGTCGCCCATCTGGTCGTAGCCGGTGGTAAAGGCTTTGTGCGAGGCGCGGTCCAGCAGTTCACGCAGCGAACGATAGGCGGTGATGGTTTCGCCGCCCTGTTCTTCCGGTGGGGAGGTGGGTTGCTGCTGGTCGTCCATGATTAATCCTTGCGACTTAAGCGGGCGGACTGCCGTTGGCGGGCTTTTTCAGCACTTTGCTGGTCTTCTTCGGTTTCAATCAGCAGGGGAGGTACGCCGACCGGATTGTCGTTATCGTCGAGGGCGACGTACACCAGGTAGGCGGTGTTGGTGTGGGTCTTTTCGCCGCTGACCGGGTTTTCGGCCTCGACGCGTACCTCGGCTTCCATGGAAGTGCGGCCGGTGTAGGTGACCCGGGCGGTCAGGGTGACCAGGTCGCCGATGCGGATCGGCTGGCGGAAGGACATGCTGTCCACGGCGACGGTGACAACCCGCCGCTGGGCATGTCGCATGCAGGCCAGCGCCCCGGCTTCGTCGACCAGTTTCATGATCCAACCGCCATGTACATTGCCATGGTTATTGGCGTGTTCCGGCTGCATGAGTTGGGCGAGGGTAACACTCGAGGCCTGCATGGTTTTTGCGGCAAGTTCAGTCATGAGGGTTCAATCCAGATCCTGACGCATTTCACCGGAGTCGAGGGTGTGCAGCAGCTGTGGTTCTTCTTCAAAGACATCGATCAGGCTGTGGGGCAGGTCTCCCATCATTGGGGAGAGCGGGGTGGTGGGAGGCACCCTTAATCGGGCGGGCGGCCTGGGGGTGGCCAGCCGGGGCTTTTCTTCATCCATGGCACGCTTACGAACGATGCGGCGGTCATTGGTTAAATCACCAACGTAATATCCCAGGACAGAATAGACCTCACGCTGGGAGGTGACCCAGCCGATCCATTCGCCCTGGCGGTTGAACAGGTGGGGGTAGATCAGGTAGCCTTCCACTTCGCCGCGACTGCTAAATAAGGGGATGATAGTGTTTGTTGCCATGCTTTTATTATAGTTTTGATTTAGAGTTCCGAGCTGGCAATATCGTTATAGGTCCAGTAGCGGTTGATGAAAAAATTCCACAACAGGACCACCCCAACGGCCAGGGCCAGAGCCAGGTTGTGACCGAGGAATTCCGGGTTCAGGCCAAACTCTTCGGTATGCAGGATGCGGAAGCGCGCTCCGAGGAAGGGTTGCAGGAAGGCGAAGATCGGCGTACGAATCAGCAGGCCAATCAGGTTGACCAGGCCGAACTGCGCCACCTGGGTAAAGAGAGGCTTGGAGCGCGATTCCGGGTAGGTCCAGAAACGATTCCAGATGAAGTTGCTGGAGATGGCCGAAATGAATGAGAGGATGCTGGAGAGCAGGGTGTTGAAGAGCAAAACGGTGCTGAGCAGGTTGAAGATGCCAAAATCCACCACTGCCCCAAAGGTTCCGACAGCAGCAAATTTAAAGAATCGTTTGCGCTCAGCGGGGTCTTGCAGGATGCTCATGCAAGACCCAGTTTGCTCTTGAAGTAGGGGATGGTCTTTTCGATGCCTTCTTCCAGGCTGACCTGTGGCTCCCAACCCAGGAGGGTGCGGGCGCGAGTGATGTCGGGGCGGCGGCGTTGCGGGTCGCGGGCGGAACGGGCGTCCGGGACGTAGGTGATGCCTGCCTTGTTGCCGGTGACGTTGTTGATAATCTCGGCAAATTCCTTGATGCTCATTTCTACCGGGTTACCGATATTAACCGGCATATGTTCATCGGAATAAAGCAGGCGGACGATGCCATCCACCAGGTCGTCTACATAGCAAAAGGAGCGGGTTTGCGCGCCATCGCCGTAGACGGTCAGCGGCTGGCCGAGCAGGGCCTGTTTGAGCAGGTTTGGCAGGGCGCGGCCGTCTTCCATATCCATGCGCGGGCCATAGGTGTTGAAGATACGCACTATGCGTGTATCCACATTGTGCTGGCGGTGATAGGCCAGAGTCAGGGCCTCGGCGAAACGTTTGGCTTCGTCGTACACAGCGCGTAGCCCGGCCGGGTCCACGTTGCCGGCATAATCTTCACTTTGCGGGTGAACGGTGGGATCGCCGTAGATCTCGCTGGTCGAGGCCAGCAGGTAACGTGCCTGGTGGGCCTTGGCCACGCCCAGGGTGTTGTGTGTGCCCAGCGCGCCCGCTTTCATGGTCTGGATGGGGAGGTTGAAATAGGCCACTGGTGATTGCGGGTTGGGACTGGCCGGGGAGGCGAAGTGCAGGACGGCATCCACTTTGTTGGGGATAAAGATGTAGTTTGAAACGTCGTGCTTGTAGAAGACAAACTTATCGTTCCCGGCCAGGTGGGCGATGTTGTCCGGTGAGCCGGTGATGAAATTATCCATGCCGACGATCGTATGTCCATCGGCGATCAGCTTGTCGCATAAGTGGGAGCCCAGGAATCCGGCTGCGCCTGTGATGAGAATATTCATGTTCCTCCGAGAGTAGGTTATTTCCAGTCGAGTTTTACCATCAGGCCATCGCCGGTCGCCTGGTATGCCTGCTGAGTCCTTGTATCCACCAGCCACAGGTTTCCCTGGTAGATTATAGCGATAAACAACGCGCCGGGGTCACCGATCGGACGGGGCGCCCAGATGGGTTTCTGGGGGGACAGGCCTGGAGAGCCTGGCGGCGGGAAAAGCGCCTGCTTGTTGGAGCCGTCACGGTCCATGGTCATCAGGCGGTAGCCGCTCGAGTCCGATTGGTTCGGCAACAGGGCCTGCAGGTAGGCGAGGGAATATTCAAGGCCTTCCTCGCTCAGTTGGGCAGGGGAGGAGGCCGGGTAGGCAAACATGCCGCTTTGCTGGACGAGCCGGGCGTCAGCACCACTCTCCAGCGACAGGCCATTCAGGTCGAAATACGGCGATTCTTCTGGGTTACCCAGCCCCTGTGACGGAGGGTGGGTGACGACGAACAAGGTATTACCGTCTGCACCCCAGCTCAGGCCGGGAATCAGCGCCCAATCACTGTGGGTCTGCAGCGGGGTGATCTCCAGTACGGTGATGATCTCTTTGTCCTGGAAACTGACCAGTCCAACGCCGTCAGGCCTGCTGTAGGCCATGCGCCGACCGTCAGGCGACCAGGAAAAGTCTGTGCCCCACCAGCCATACACCCCGCCGGTGTTTGCTTCAAGGATTTTTTCCCTAGCTCCGAGTGCCCCCTTTTCACCAAACCGCATGCGGAACAGATCATTGTTCGCCTGCCAGCCTGGGGCTGTGGCGCGCGGTTCCACCGTGGAGTACAAAACGGTCAGCGAGGTCTTGGGGTCCCAATCGGCATAGTGAATGACATTGGGTGTTCTCAGGCTGATCGGTGTGGCCTCGGGATCTTGGATGTTCACCACCCACAGGGTATTAATTTCTTCTTCGGCGGGTTTTTCGCTCTTCCGGGTGTAGAGTAACCAGCTTCCATCAGGCGAAAGTTTCAGGATGCGTCCGTCCAGGTCGCCGGTGGTGACCAGCGGGCGGCGGTTTGCCGTCGAGCCTTCCATTAACCAGGCATTCCCACCTGCGATGTATACCAGCTTGCCGGGGATGGGCAAGGGTACAAATGGTGATTGCACCCCGACCATGATGATTTCTGGGATGGCCGGGGTGACGATGACGGTTTTAACAACCGAATCGCTCACCAATTGTCCGTCTTCGTAGACGCGCCGGGAGGTCAGTTCCAGCACGCCATTTGTGCCATTCTGGATCAGGCGGGTTTCCCCCTGGGGGAGGGTTTCGTTGCGGATGGACTGCCGTTCAAAGGGCAGGGTTTCTTCGCGGGTTGAAAATTCTTCGCTTACCCGCACAATGCGGATGTTGTCGCCGTCGCTCATCAAGGTGTACGGCGGCGGCTCAACTTTGTCCAGTGCGCCGAGGGTCAGGTTGGCTGCGGTGATGGCATCCTGCACGGTGCTGGCGGAGGCCACCTGTACGGGGATTTGCTGCCCGTCCACCGCAATGGTGACGTTGATCTGGACGGCACTTTGGGAAATTTGCGGCGAAAAACAACCCGCCAGAATCAGCAGGCTGGCTGCAGAGAGGCCAATGGCTGCTCGTAGCAAGGTTGGGATGGATGCCGCAGGTGGCTTCATGGTGGTTGCTGGTATAATGCCGCTTACTTCACCCGGCCGGTCAGGGTCATTACACCGTCGGCAATGGTGATGGTGTCAAGCCTGAAACCAATGGCAGCTGGGCCAAGTGCGCCGGTAAATGCTTCGGCCACCAATGCATTGATGGCGTTATTGATGCCCTCCGGGGCAGGGAGCGGCCCGAAATCCACCGAGGTTACCGCCAGTAACGGCTTTCCTTCAGTATCCACGCTGGCTGATATACGGATGCCAATATTTACCTGGAAGTTGCCCTGCACAGCTTTGCCGTAAATCTGGATTTCACCATCCCGCAGGTATACTTGCGGTTCAGTGATGAACGGTTCGGCGTCTGCCTGCAAGCGGTAGGCCAGCAGGGAGGTCAACTGGCTTTCGTTGATCGTCAGTGTAACAACTCCGGATTGCAGGCCCTGGCTCATGGCGGATTCGATCTGCTGCTCAAGAGAGCCGACCTGCTCTGTCGAAATCGGAATCACGCCTTCCGGGTAGTCCGGCCCACCCACGAACATGGTACAGGCCAGCGAGCTGAAGATCAGGAGTATCAAGGCAATGGAGAAGTTGTATTTTTTCATTCTGCACCTGTATTTTCTAAATTTTTAAGCGGAGCAATTATAGCATGAGCGAACTTGAAAAAAATCCGGAGCTCGACCTACCCGCCTTGCTGGAGGGGCTTCTTTTTGTTGCCAGCGAACCGGTGACCTCGGGCCAGTTGGCCCAGGTCCTGGAGATGACGCCCACCCAGGTGGAAAAAGGGCTTGCCCAGCTGGAGGAACAATTGAAGGGGCGCGGGCTGTGCCTGCAGCGCCATGCCGGGCGTGTGCAACTGACCAGTGCCCCGGAAATGGCCGACGCAGTGGAACGTTTCCTGGGCCTGGAGGCCACCAGTCGCCTGAGCCGCGCCGCCCTGGAGACACTCGCCATCATTGCCTACCAGCAGCCTGTGACCCGGCCGGCGGTGGATATGGTGCGCGGTGTGAACAGTGATGGTGTCATCAAGAGTCTGCTCAGCAAGGGCCTGCTGCAGGAGGTTGGCCGGGCGGATGGGCCGGGTCGCCCGATCCTGTATGGCACAACCCCGGAATTCCTGCAGCATTTTGGATTGAACTCGCTTAGCGAAATGCCGGCATTGGACCTGCCAGACAATACGGATGCGGATGTCGAGCTGCTGAAAGGTTAACGCTGCAACAACAGGGTGGCGGCAATGCCGAAGGCAATGGCCACGTTTAATGAACGTTTGCTGCCCCGCATGTTGATGTGAACGTGTGCGTCAGCCGCTTCGAGGATGCCGGGATCAACCCCGCTGATTTCGTTTCCCAGGACCAGGATCACTGGCCTTTTTTCTTGTACCGGGCTGGCATCCTGGATGGCCACCGAGCGGCTGGTTTGCTCCAGGGCCAATACCAATGCGCCCTGTTTTTGCTGCTCCAGGACAAAGGCAAGCCCGTCCTTGTGATAGGACCAGGCCACGCTTTGCTCTGCGCCCAGGGCTGTTTTGCGAACTTCCGGTTGGTCTGGCGTGGGGGTGATGCCACACAGGTGAGCCCGGGGTAGCCCGAGCCCGTCAGCGGTCCTTAAGATCGAACCGACATTCCAGGCGGAGCGGATGTTATCCAACAGAATTGTAAAATAGCTGTATGACGTTTCCAACTGGGCAGGCGGTTCCGCGCTGATGACTTGGGTCAGGTTCACGTCTGTTTCTCCCATGCAGATCGGGCAACGCACCCCGAATGGGTGGTATGCAGGCAGGGGGTAACGCAGTCGACAGGCACGGCAGGTGCGAATTTCAAATTTGTCGGTCATGGGTTTATTAAACCATGAAACGCTTTGCAGTCGGTGATGCTACAATATTGAACTATGCAAAACAAGTCGCCGTTGCCAAAACTCGTCCCGAACTTCATCCTTGATCAGTTCCAGGCAGGCAACCAGCAGGGGAGCATCCCCGGCGCGGGTATGTTTGTTGACCTGTCAGGCTTCTCGGCCATGTCAGACGCCCTGTCGAAGCATGGCTATGCAGGCTCAGAAGTGCTGGCCAGCATGATGCAGGCTGTCTTTGAGCCGCTGGTGGATGC
The DNA here is from genome assembly GCA_024710905.1 of Anaerolineales bacterium. Classification (GTDB taxonomy): domain Bacteria; phylum Chloroflexota; class Anaerolineae; order Anaerolineales; family Villigracilaceae; genus JANJTV01. The sequence continues at coordinate 11,950 of JANJTV010000090.1, forward strand.
TGTGTATGCGCAAAATGGGTTTGTGGTCGGTTACATCGGTGACGCGGTTTCAGTGATTTTCCCGGAGCAGGATGGCCAATCCCCCGCGGCGCTGCGCTGCCTGGCGGCCGCACAGCTCATTCGTGCGCACTTCCTCGCCCGCCCGTTGATGCCTACCAGCATGGGGGAGTTTGCCATCTCGGTCAAGATTGGCCTTGCGCTGGGCGAGTCGATCTGGGAAATTTTCCGTTCCATAAATAACGACCGGGCCAGTTACTGTTTTCGTGGTCCTGGCATGGATAACTCCGCCAGGGCCGAGCACCAGGCCGTGCCCGGCGAAATCTGGCTGGACGCCGCCATGGCGGGTGCGGTTCGGGACTATATCAGCGGACCGGTGCGGGACGGCTACACCCGTGTGGATACCTGTTCGCTTCATCTGCCGCTTCCGGCGCGCCTGCCGCAGGCTGAACCAGACCGCCAGGCCATGCTGGCTTTTTTCTCATCCCAGATTCTTGACCTGAATGCGCGTGGTGAATTTCGGCCGCTGGTCAATGTCTTTATAGACATCCCCGAGCAGATCCAGCAGGGTGAGGGGCTGCAGGCCTTCATGCAGCATATTTTCATCCTGCAAGCCCTGTATGGCGGCTTCTTCCTGCGCTTGGATTTTGGCGACAAAGGTTGCAACCTCTTGCTGTTCTGGGGTGCGCCGGTCGCTTACGAGAACGACATCCAGCGTGCCCTGAATTTCCTGCTCGATCTCCAGCGCGAGTCCGGACTACGCTTCTCTGCCGGTGTCAGTTACCGCATGGCCTACGCCGGGTTTATCGGCTCCGCATTGCGTCAGGATTACACTGGTTACGGCTGGGGCATCTCACTGGCAGCCCGCATGATGAAGGCTGCCAAACCGGGCGAGATCTGGGTGGATGACGAAGTTGCCCGGCGGGTTTCTCATGAATACGACTTTAACCAGCCGGAAGAACGCTCGTTTAAGGGATTTGCCACCCCGCAAAAAGTTCATCTGCTGACCCATCGCAAGGATGCCAGCGAGCAGGTTTATCGCCTGCCATTTGAGGGTCGCCAGGCGGAACTCGAACAATTGACAGAATTTCTTTCCCCATTGTCTGCCGGCAGGTTTGCCGGTTCTTGCATACTGATCGGTGATGCGGGTGTTGGCAAAAGCCGTTTGCTCAGCCAATTACAACAAAGCCCGGCCCTGGCGAACGTTCGTTGGGCGCTCTGCCAGACCGATGAAATCATCCGGGAGGCGTTTAACCCCCTCCGCTACTGGTTGCGCGGCTACTTTGGTGTTTCAGAGCAGTTCGATGATGCTCAAAACTGGGCCCTTGTTGAGCAGGCCATCCAGCGGCTTGCCCGGCACACCGCGGATGACTCCCTGCGTTCCGAGTTGCTGCGCACCACGTCCTTTATTGCAGCGTTGCTAAACTTATATTCCCCCGACTCCCTTTACAGCCAGTTGGACGCCAGAGGACGTTATGAAAATACCTTCCTGGCACTCGAAGCCCTGTTCTGTGCCGAGAGTGTGCAGGCCCCGCTGGTGCTGTTAATTGAAGATACGCATGTGTTGGATGTGGCTACGCGTGATTTCCTGGCCGAATTCCAACATACCCTTCAGGCAGACTCAGCCGGAGCCTTTCCGATTGCCATCCTGGCCACCTCCCGCCCTGAGGGGGAATCCTACCCTGACCCATCCCGGGTCATTCACCTCACCGGGCTGGATGCCCAAGCCCTGGCCAGGTTGTCCGAATCCGTACTGGGCTCTCCGGCCTCTCCTGAATTAATTGCCTTGCTGCAACAGCGTGCTGAAGCCAACCCATTTTTTGTTGAACAAGTGTTGCAATACCTGAAAGAAAGCAACTCCCTTGAGCTGCGAGGCAACCAGTTTGCCCTAGTCGGTCAGCAGCAGGCTGCCCTGGTATCCACAGATATTCATTCCATCCTGGTTTCCCGCCTCGACCGCCTTACCCGCGACCTGCGTGAAATCGTCCTTTCGGCGGCCGTGCTGGGTCGCGAATTTGAGCTGCGCCTGTTGCTGCGTATGCTCAATGCACCCGGGCTTTCGGAAGCGGTTCATACGACCCAGGCGGAGGAAATCTGGTTGCCGCTGAATGAGATCCGTTACATTTTCCGGCACGCCCTGCTGCGTGATGCAGCCTATTCCATGCAATTGCGGTCACGCCAGCGCGAGTTGCATGCCCTCGCCCTTGCCGCCATGGAAGAACTGTACCGCGATGACCTCCAGGCCCATTATGGTGAACTGGCACACCATGCTGAACAAGCCAGCAACCAGTCCAGGGCCTGCCAGTACCTTTTGCTGGCTGCGCGCCAGTCACAAGAATCCTACCAACTTGCACAGGCTCGGGCCTATGCCGAGCGTGGCCTACATTTCTTGTCACGCCAGGACCAGCTTACCCGTTACCAATTGTTGAAGGTACTCAATTCAGTTTTTTCCGCGATCGGTGAAACCAAATTGCAGCAGGAAACGCTGGATGAAATGGCCCTGCTCGCCAACCAACTGGCCGACGAAGCGTTGCGGCTGGAAGTCGAAAGCCTGCGGATCACTTTTCATCATTCGCGTGGCAACTGGCAGGAGGTGCTCGACCTGGCCGCAAAGTATTCTGCTGAAGCGGCTTTCCTGAATGACCGCCAAATTCTGGTAGATATTAATATCTCGGTCACCCAGGCCTTGCTGCGCCTGGGGCGGCTGGATGAAGCCCTGGTAATTGGCACCGAGAATGCGGAGCTTGCCCGGGCAGGCGGCTTGGCAAAATACCTGCCTGGTATTTTTAATGGCCTTGGCCTGGTTTGCACAGAACGCTTTGAAAGGCAGCCTGCACAGGAATATTTCATGCAAGCCCTGGAACTTGCCCGCGAATCGAAAGACCTTTATATCGAGGCGCAGGCTATCAATAATCTGGGCAACCTGGCTGCCCAGACCGCTGACTATGTCTCTGCCCGTGAGTATTACCAGTTGGCGCTGGAGCTGGCACGACGCATGGGCAACCGTCCTGGTCAGAGCCTGGTGCTCGGCAACCTGGGTTGGATCTCTGCATTGCTGGGTGATTTTTCGGCAGCCAGCGAATACCAGCAGCAGGCCCTGGCCATTGCCCGCGAAGTCGGGAATTTGTACGTTGTTGGCAACTCCCTTGTCAACCTGAGCAGCCTGGCAGGTTACCTGGGTCATGCGGAAGATGCCTTGTTGTATGCCAACCAGGGCATGGAAGTGGCCCGTGCGCTGAATGACAGATCGACAGAAGCCTGGGCGTATTTATTTCGTGGATATGCTTACTTGCTGGAGCGAAATTATCCCGCAGGGCGGGAGGATTTCAATCGTTGTGCGGAGATCCGTCTGGAGCTTGGCCAGCCAAACCTCCGCCTTGAGCCGCTGACAGGTCTGGTGCAAACCTGCCTGGAGCAGGCGAACCTGCCGGATGCCATCCGTATTGTTAACGAAATTCTCTCGGCGCTGGATTCTGGCATGACGCTTGACGGAACAGAAGAACCCCTACGTGTTTACTACTATTGTTATGCGGCCCTGGCGGCGGCGGGGGATGACCGCGCCGGGCGCATTTTACAAGCCGGAGTGGGCGCCCTTGAAGAAGGCATCAAGGGAATTGATGACGAGAAAACCCGGCGCATGGTGGTTGAAAATGTTCCATGGCGCCGGGCGCTGTTGCAGGCCTGGGAGGGCAGGGGGGGTTAGCCGGTTTTGGTTCCCCAGCCGGAAGACGGATCGGCAATATCGAGGGAAACGCTGATATCATCGCCGTTACCAGCGTTGGCCGGGCTTAAGGCCAGGCGGGTGATGTTGCCATTTTCGTCCCGCAGGAAGAGATGCTCGCCTTTCTTCTTGAGTTTCAGGTCATATTTGAGTTTTTTCTTCCCGGCTTTCCCGATCAACTCTAACTCATAATTATTGAACCAGGTAATGGTATAGGTGTCACCGTCCTCGCTGAAAGTTTCGGGCTCGGGGATAAAATCTTTCTTCTTGACCTTGTATTTTGATTTCAGTGCTCCCGGCAGCTTGATGGTGATTTGCTGTGGGCCGGGGATGTCAAATTCGTCCGAGTCACTGGTGCGGGGGTTGATGATCTGGTCTGCCATGTGTTCTCCTCTGGTTAAGAATTACGTTAAAAGAATTATAGCCTGAGAAAAAAGATTTACAATCGACAGTATGAATCGTTTGTTTGTGCTGGTTATGGTGGTGATTGCCTTTTTTGGGTCATTGCCGGCCGCCCACGCCCAGCCGGCCGGGGTGGTGACCGATGCCTATTCGCTGATTGCCGCCGTGAACTCGTTGCGCGCTTCCAACGGCCTGGCGCCTTATACCATCAGCCCGATTCTGATGGGCGTTGCCCAGGCCCACGCCGATTACATGGCAGCCAATGGGATTATTTCCCATACTGGTTCCGGTGGTTCAACGGCCACCAGCCGTATTTTGGCGGCGGGCTACCCCCTGGCAGGCGACCTTTCCCTGGGCGGAATC
>JANJTV010000117.1 GCA_024710905.1 Anaerolineales bacterium
AATATTTAATTCATAGACGGAACTCTGAGATATTGATGGCTGCCCGCCCCGTTTGGAATACTGATTTAGATTTAGAGATTGGAGCAAATAAAATAAATATGTTTGTTCAATCTCCATTAGATATTCAGTAACATACAAAGCATTGTCAGTTATCCAAGATTTTGGCTTAGTTATGTGGACTGCTCCGCAATATGCTCCTACCCTGCCGATTACAAGAGTTTCAGCCTCGGTAAAAAACTCATTATGATATCCAGTAATGCCATTTCCACCATAAACGGGATATTCTCCTTCTTTGCGGTCTTTACTTGGTAGGAATCTTCCACTCGACAACCTGAATACTTTTTCTAACTTAATGGATTCCCATTCATCAATTCCATCTGGCAGAGATTCAGCAAGTTCAAGTTCAATATTAGGACTCCACCCCTCGGCGACCTGACGTGCGCCGTCAATGATGCGCTGATGGGCAGCGATTTCGTCCACGATTTGGCGCTGGATTTCGAGCGGCGGCAGGGGGATTTCGATGGCAAGAAAATCTTTCTTTTCTATTGTGCGGCGACGCCCTGCTGTGCCACGCATCTTTCCACGATAAAGGTGCCTTGCATGGTCAGAGCGCAGAATGGTTTCCAGAAAATCAAGATTTACATCTTCTCTTTTCAACTTCCAAATATCATATGCTGGGCTAACGGCAGCCGCATCATATTTTTGTTGAAATCCAATAACGCCTTCATCAATCGGAAAGCCTACAACCATCTCGTTTCTATTTACGAGTTTATAGCCTTCAATATCTTTGCTCGCAATTCGTCGCTTGAACTTTTCATCTTGGTCTATCAAGCCATAGTTCATGGTAATAGACATTACAGGAGTATCAGTTTTGGTTCCAACCTTTTTGCTCGACAATTCGAATAACGAAGCCAGTGAAACCATTTCGTGAGTTTGCTTGCCTGAACGAACAACTTCCTGATAACGATTTGCGCTTAGATTGTAGTCGTTGTCATCCGTGAATTGAGAAGTAGAAACCAGTAAAGCAGAAGCAGTTGTCTGGTGGTAAGAATCGGGTTTTCCATCCAAAACGGCTTTTTGCCATGCCTGTAAATTGCTCAAAACATAAGGTAGGTCACTGTGCTTTGGACAAAATTCAGGTTTATCGCCATTGTCATTACAAAGAGGTTTTCGCTGTGCTCCAGGCTCATATCCATCTTGTTCGACTTTCAAGAAAAGAACTTTGTCAGTCTTTTTGGCAAAGGCTTTATCCAAAAACAAAATCGAAGTCTTCACGCCTGCGTATGGGTTGAACATCCCTTGCGGCAGCGAGACCACCGCCCACAGATAATCCTGCTCGATGAGATATTTGCGCAACTGCTTGTACGCCCCCGCCGATTGAAAGATGATGCCCTCGGGCACGATGATGGCGGCACGTCCGTTCGGCGTGAGGTGCTCCGCCATATAATCCACGAACAGCACTTCACTGCGGTTGGACTGCACCGAGAAACGTTTGTGCGGTTGAATGCCGCCCTTCGGCGACATGAACGGCGGGTTGGCAAGAATCACATCGTAATACTCGTTCCAGCGATCATCGCTGGTGAGCGTGTCGTATTCGTGAATCTGCGGCGTGACAAAGCCGTGCAAATACAGGTTGACCAGCGAAAGCCGCACCATATCGGGCGAAATGTCGTAGCCGGTGAAATTTTCGTAGATGCGTTTTTTGTCCTGGGGGTTGAGCGGCTTGCCCGACCCCTGGGCCGATTGGACGATGTACTTGTATGCTGAGATGAGGAAACCTGCCGTGCCACAGGCTGGGTCGAGCACCGTCTCGTGTTTTTGCGGCCCGAGCACCTGCACCATAAAATCAATAATATGGCGCGGGGTGCGGAACTGCCCGGCGTCTCCCTGTGAGCCTAGCACCGAAAGCAGGTACTCGAAAGCGTCTCCCAGCTTTTCAGAGTGGTCATAGGTGAACTCGTTGATTGTTTTCAGGAAGAGTTTCAGCGTTTCAGGGTCGCGGTAAGGCAGGAAGGCGTTCTTGAAAATATCCCTGAAGAGCTGCGGCAGGTTCGGGTTCTGGCTCATGCGCGTAATGGCCTCGCCGTATAAGGCCAGCATTTCATTGCCGCCCAGGCGCGGGTTAAAGATGTTGCCCCAACTGAACTTCTCGAACTCGCCCTTAAAAAAGCTGGCTTTGCCGCCCATCTCAATGGATTGCCTGTCCATGTCGTCCATGAACTTGTAGACCAGCGCAATGGTAATCTGCTCCACCTGGCTTTTGGGGTCGGGCACTTTGCCCACGAGAATGTCTCTGGCAGAGTCGATGCGGCGGCGGGTTTCAGAATCTAACATTTAATATCCTTATTATTGTAGGGTCGGACGGATAGGCGAAGCCGCCCCAACGGTTTATACAAATTGATTGAACGACACATAATCCTTGATGTACTCAATAATCTTGTGGCGTAACTCAGCCGAAAGGCTGCGCAGGATGCCCCCGCCTGCATGGCTGCCCATCAGGTAGGCAAAATTACCTTCATCCACCTGCTGGCGGAATTCGGGGTCGAGCACATAGGTCTTAAAGAAATTCCTGGCAGGCGCAAATTGTGTTTCATCGGGCATGAAACGGCTGTCAAATTTATCAAATTCTTCATCCAGCAGTTCCTCCCGGCTTTTGAAGTACGCCTTTAGCCCGAAGATCACTTCCACAATCTCGCGCAGCGAAACGCGCCGGTCAACATTCAGTGAAGCGCGCAGTTTTTCGAGATTGAAGTATTCCTCCGGCTTGTCGAAGATATTTTCCTCAATGTGCCGAATCACTGCTTCAAGGTCTCCTGCCTCGGCTTTCTGCGCTGCAAACGCATCCCGTTTAACCTGCTGCTCAAACTTTTGGAAGTACATGCGATCCACGCGCATCCCGTCCGGGCCAATGGGCGTCTCGGCCATGGCTTTCAGGGCATCCGGGCGCTGGCTCTCAAAAGTTGCATAGCCAAATTTTGGCGTGTTCCCTTCCACTCCGGGGGCCGCTGCCTCCTTACTTCGGGGTTTGGGCAGCAACAAAACCTGGTCATAATTAAAATCTTCTTCAAAATATTCGCAATTGGCAAAGAAGTCAAACAGCTTAAATTGCTGTTTTTCCTGTGCGCCGAGCTTCTTCTTCCATTGCGGGTCAGCCACCTGGTCATCAAAACGGTGCTTGCGTGTTCCCCGCCCTTTTATCTGAATGAAATCGGTTGGCGAAAAAACCGGGCGCATCAGGGCCAGGTTCAGGATGTCCGGGCAATCGTAACCGGTGGTCATCATGCCAACTGTTACAGCCAGGCGAGTTTTGGCGGTTTTATAGCTGGTGATGAAATTGGCTGAACCGCCCAGGTTGTTGTTGGCAAAATTTAGCGCGAATTGCTGGGCGTTTTGTACACTCGAAGTCACCTGCATGGCAAAATCAGACTGGTACTTGCCGGGGAACAACTGGTCTGCAATTTCGTTAAGCAGTTGGGTTATTTTGGCCGCATGGTTCTGGCTGACGCAAAAAACAATGCCTTTGCCAACCTCGTCGCTGATCGGGTCTCGAAGCGCGTGTTGCAGCAAGGTTTCACAAAATACCCGGTTGGTTTCCTCTGAAAAGAAGGTTTTTTCAAAATCCTTTTTAATAAAGGTTTCTTCAACCTGCCCGGCTTCGTCCTCCCCCGATTCGTCTGTGGCCTGTGATACCAGCACAGCGTAACCCTGGTCTGAAAGCATCTGGGCGGTGATGTCGGTGCGTGCGTCCACAACAATCGGGTTAATCAAGAAGCCATCGTTTACCCCATCCAGCAGGGAATAGCGATAGGTCGGGAGGCCGTTTTCACAACCAAAGGTTTTATAAGTATCCAGCAGCACCCGCCGTTCCCATTCGCGCGGATCATTCAGGTTTTCAGGGTTGTAATTTTTTAGGTAGTCTTTGGGCGTGGCAGTCAGGCCGAGTTTGTAGCCGATAAAATACTCAAAAACCGCCCGGCTGTTCCCACCAATGCTACGGTGTGCTTCGTCAGAAATCACCAGATCGAAATCGTCCGGGGCAAAATAACGTTTGTAACGGTTCTTGGCCAGGAAGGTTTGCACGGTCGAAACAACAATCTCGGCCCGCCGCCAGTCGTCGCGGTTCTCTTTATAAACAACGGTCTGGTAGTCGTTTTTCAGGTAATTTACAAATGCCTTTTTTGCCTGGTTTTCCAACTCCAGCCGGTCTACCAGGAAGAGCACGCGCCGGGCGTTGCCTGTGCGCAGGAAGAGCTTAATCACAGCCGCCGAAACAAGGGTTTTCCCGGTGCCGGTTGCCATTTCAAACAAGAAACGGTCTTTGCCCTTTTTTACATTTTCCTGGATGGCGCTTACTGCCCTAAGCTGGTATTCGCGCAGGAATCTCAGCCCGTTATTTTGACTGAATTGTTCGCGCGTGCTCTCCTGTTTCCAGGCCGGGTCATTCTGGTAATCTGGTTTCTGGGTGCGAACAATATAATCCCGTTCCACCACCTCCCGCACCAGGGCTTCGCGGTTGGGTTTGAAGGCGGCGTATCCCTCAAGCGAACCTGGGGAGGGGAATTTTGTTATTGCAACCGGGTTGCCTCGCTGGGTGTCCCACAGGTAATGCGAATTGCCGTTGGACAGGATGATAAACCGGCAATGTTGCGCCAGGGCATATTGCCTAGCCTGTTCTTTGCCAGCCAGTGGGTGCTTCCCCTCGGATTTTGCCTCCAGAACAACCAGCGGAAAGCCTTTTTCGTCCAGCAACAGGAAATCTACAAATCCGTTGCGGCTGGTTTCAAAATCTTCCCCCCAATCATTAACTTGGCTTTCGGCAATTTTGACGTTGTTCTCAAGGACGATATTTGCCCGCCCTTCGGGCCCGTCAAAAAAACGCCAGCCAGATTCTATAAGCAACTCATTGATTTTTATTCGCGCCCTTGCTTCTTTGCTCATAGCAGCCCCGATTTTTGGCAATAAATAAAAGTATACATGCCTTTGGCGCGATTGCAAAACCCTCAAAAACTCATCCGGCGCTGCAACGGAGGGTGATTGGGTCTTAAACAGCCATAACCTTCCTCGGGTCTTTCACCAGGAACACGAGAATCCCCAGTGTGGCGACGCCGATCAGCCCGGAGAGCAGGAAGGTCATTTGATAACCAAACCCGGTGGCAATCCAGCCACCCAGCACCGGCGCAAAAATGGTTGCCGGGGCCACGAGCGTATTTGAGATGCCAATGTACATCGGGCGCTCTTTTTCCCCGCTGAAATGGGTCACAAAGGCCATGCCGATGGTCCAGTAGGAAACGTTGGCCAGCCCGGAGATCAGGAAGACCGCGTAGAACCAGTCCAGGCTGGGAGCCATCCAGGCCAGCAGCGAGCTGGCCACCCCGGCCAGCAT